>NZ_JBSKJP010000030.1:0-443 GCF_053709615.1 Enterobacter sp. UPMP2061 | reverse complement strand
GTTACGGCACCATTTTGCCTAGTTCCTTCACCCGAGTTCTCTCAAGCGCCTTGGTATTCTCTACCTGACCACCTGTGTCGGTTTGGGGTACGATTTCGTGTTACCTGATGCTTAGAGGCTTTTCCTGGAAGCAGGGCATTTATCACTTCAGCACCGTAGTGCCTCGTCATCACACCTCAGCGTTAATAAGGTACCGGATTTACCTGGAACCTCCGCCTACATGCTTAAACCGGGACAACCGTCGCCCGGCTGACATAGCCTTCTCCGTCCCCCCTTCGCAGTAACACCAAGTACAGGAATATTAACCTGTTTCCCATCGACTACGCCTTTCGGCCTCGCCTTAGGGGTCGACTCACCCTGCCCCGATTAACGTTGGACAGGAACCCTTGGTCTTCCGGCGAGCGGGCTTTTCACCCGCTTTATCGTTACTTATGTCAGCATTC
>NZ_JBSKJP010000029.1:0-576 GCF_053709615.1 Enterobacter sp. UPMP2061 | reverse complement strand
GCGCCAACGGTACGGCCGCCTTCACGGATTGCGAAACGCAGACCGTCGTCCATCGCGATTGGGTGGATCAGCGTCACAACCATCTTGATGTTGTCGCCTGGCATTACCATCTCTACGCCTTCTGGCAGTTCGATGGTACCGGTCACGTCAGTTGTACGGAAGTAGAACTGTGGACGGTAGCCTTTGAAGAACGGAGTATGACGGCCGCCTTCGTCTTTGGACAGAATGTACACTTCAGATTCGAACTTGGTGTGTGGCTTGATTGAGCCTGGCTTCGCCAGAACCTGACCACGTTCGATTTCTTCACGTTTGATACCACGCAGCAGAACACCAACGTTCTCACCAGCACGGCCTTCGTCCAGCAGTTTGCGGAACATTTCAACGCCAGTACAGGTAGACTTCGCAGTCTCTTTGATACCAACGATTTCAACTTCTTCACCAACTTTGATGATACCGCGCTCTACACGACCGGTAACAACGGTACCACGACCGGAGATGGAGAATACGTCTTCGATTGGCAGCAGGAATGGCTTGTCAATCGCACGCTCTGGTTCTGGGATGTAAGAATCCAGGTAG
>NZ_JBSKJP010000028.1:0-661 GCF_053709615.1 Enterobacter sp. UPMP2061 | reverse complement strand
CAGATAATGCCCGATGACTTTGTCATGCAGCTCCACCGATTTTGTGAGCGACAGCGACTTCCGTCCCAGCCGTGCCAGGTGCTGCCTCAGATTCAGGTTATGCCGCTCAATTCGCTGCGTATATCGCTTGCTGATTACGTGCAGCTTTCCCTTCAGGCGGGATTCATACAGCGGCCAGCCATCCGTCATCCATATCACCACGTCAAAGGGTGACAGCAGGCTCATAAGACGCCCCAGCGTCGCCATAGTGCGTTCACCGAATACGTGCGCAAACCGTCTTCCGGAGCCTGTCATACGCGTAAAACAGCCAGCGCTGGCGCGATTTAGCCCCGACGTATCCCCACTGTTCGTCCATTTCCGCGCAGACGATGACGTCACTGCCCGGCTGTATGCGCGAGGTTACCGACTGCGGCCTGAGTTTTTTAAGTGACGTAAAATCGTGTTGAGGCCAACGCCCATAATGCGGGCGGTTGCCCGGCATCCAACGCCATTCATGGCCATATCAATGATTTTCTGGTGCGTACCGGGTTGAGAAGCGGTGTAAGTGAACTGCAGTTGCCATGTTTTACGGCAGTGAGAGCAGAGATAGCGCTGATGTCCGGCGGTGCTTTTGCCGTTACGCACCACCCCGTCAGTAGCTGAACAGGAGGGACAGCTGATA
>NZ_JBSKJP010000026.1:0-1198 GCF_053709615.1 Enterobacter sp. UPMP2061 | reverse complement strand
CGCTCCCCTACCCAACAACACATAGTGTCGCTGCCGCAGCTTCGGTGCATGGTTTAGCCCCGTTACATCTTCCGCGCAGGCCGACTCGACCAGTGAGCTATTACGCTTTCTTTAAATGATGGCTGCTTCTAAGCCAACATCCTGGCTGTCTGTGCCTTCCCACATCGTTTCCCACTTAACCATGACTTTGGGACCTTAGCTGGCGGTCTGGGTTGTTTCCCTCTTCACGACGGACGTTAGCACCCGCCGTGTGTCTCCCGTGATAACATTCTTCGGTATTCGTAGTTTGCATCGGGTTGGTAAGCCGGGATGGCCCCCTAGCCGAAACAGTGCTCTACCCCCGAAGATGAGTTCACGAGGCGCTACCTAAATAGCTTTCGGGGAGAACCAGCTATCTCCCGGTTTGATTGGCCTTTCACCCCCAGCCACAGGTCATCCGCTAATTTTTCAACATTAGTCGGTTCGGTCCTCCAGTTAGTGTTACCCAACCTTCAACCTGCCCATGGCTAGATCACCGGGTTTCGGGTCTATACCCTGCAACTTAACGCCCAGTTAAGACTCGGTTTCCCTTCGGCTCCCCTATACGGTTAACCTTGCTACAGAATATAAGTCGCTGACCCATTATACAAAAGGTACGCAGTCACCCCATAAAGAGGCTCCCACTGCTTGTACGTACACGGTTTCAGGTTCTTTTTCACTCCCCTCGCCGGGGTTCTTTTCGCCTTTCCCTCACGGTACTGGTTCACTATCGGTCAGTCAGGAGTATTTAGCCTTGGAGGATGGTCCCCCCATATTCAGACAGGATACCACGTGTCCCGCCCTACTCTTCGAGTTCACAGCATGTGCATTTTCGTGTACGGGACTATCACCCTGTACCGTCGGACTTTCCAGACCGTTCCACTAACACACAAGCTGATTCAGACTCCGGGCTGCTCCCCGTTCGCTCGCCGCTACTGGGGGAATCTCGGTTGATTTCTTTTCCTCGGGGTACTTAGATGTTTCAGTTCCCCCGGTTCGCCTCGTTAACCTATGTATTCAGTTAACGATAGTGCAACGGATTGCACTGGGTTTCCCCATTCGGACATCGCCGGGTCAAGGGTTCATATCACCTCGCCGGCGCTTTTCGCAGATTAGCACGTCCTTCATCGCCTCTGACTGCCAGGGCATCCACCGTGTACGCTTAGTCGCTTAACCTCAC
>NZ_JBSKJP010000024.1:0-10079 GCF_053709615.1 Enterobacter sp. UPMP2061 | reverse complement strand
GGATAGAATGATGTTTCATGCTTTCCAGATGTTTACTTCAAGAACAGTTTCAACTGCCTGGCCAGTTATGGGCTTTATTCACATTCAGTATTATTGCTGTCCTGCTTTTACCCGGAGTATGGTTTGCCGGGTGGTATTAAATTCTCTGGCAACCGCACTGATACTGGCCCCGGAATTAAGGCGCTCTGACACTATTTTTTTTTGCTCCTCGCTCAAGATGGGCGGACGACCGAAGCGTTTCCCGGCTGATCTTGCCCGAGAAATCCCTGAATGTGTGCGTTCAATCAGCAGATCCCTCTCAAACTCAGCCACAGCTGAAATCACCTGCATAGTCATTTTTCCGGCCGGGCTGGTTAAATCCGCACCTCCGAGAGCGAGACAATGAACACGGATATCTAAAGTAGCCAGTTGTTCAACTGTTTTTCGGATATCCATCGCATTACGGCCGAGTCGGTCAAGTTTGGTGACAATCAATACGTCACCGCTTTCCATTCGATCAAGCAACCGGATGAACCCTGGTCTTTCGCTGGCAGCAACCGAACCACTTATATGTTCCTCAATCAGCCGCTGGGGTCTGATGGCAAAACCCGCCGCTTCAATTTCATGGCGCTGATTTTCTGTATTCTGTTCCAGAGTGGAGACCCGACAGTAGGCAAAAACTCGTGACATAGGAAACTTTCCGTACGCAAAGGGTGTCCGAATTATAACGTATGTACGAAACAAATTTCGCTGACTTTCGGACATATTGTTTGCGAGGCGTACGAAACCGACCGGTTTCGGTCAGTGCGAATGATAACTTTAATGAACTATGTGCAGGGGAAGCATTTATGCCACGGAGACAAATACTCAGTAGTGAAGAAAAAGAACGCTTGTTGATTGTGCCAGATGATGACGTATTTCTGACGCGCATGTGCTTTCTGAGTGAACATGACCTCGCGCTCATTAATTAACACCGCAGGCCAGCTAACCGTCTGGGCTTTGCAGTTTTACTCTGTTATTTGCGAGGACTAGGGTTTCCTCCCGACAAAAGTATTTCACCTCACGACTGTGTTGTCTTCAGGCTGGCGGCTCATTTGAAAGTCCAGTCTGATTTGTGGGCCGAGTATGCATCAAGAGAGGTCACCCGCTGGGAACATCTGGCTGAACTCTACCGCTACCTGGAATTATCCCCTTTTAACCGGGCGCTGCAAAAAACCTGTATTCGCCACCTTTATCCCCACGCCATGCGGACAGACAGAGGTTTTTTACTTGCGGAGGAAATGCTCTCCTGGCTCCACAATAATAAGGTTATTTTCCCCTCTGTTGAAGTGATCGAACGAACCCTGGCCGAAGCAACAACACTTGCCGACAGGGCGGTTTTTTCTGCGCTTACCGCGCAGCTTGAACCAGGGCATAAAGCGGCACTGGACCGTCTGTTGGTATCTGAGGGTGAGCAACCTTCACGGCTGGCCTGGCTGCTCCAGCCTCCGGGAAAAATTAATGGTAAAAATGTCCTGCAACATATCGACCGGTTAAATGCGATTGAGTCGCTGGCACTCCCTGACGGCATTGCACTTTCCGTTCACCAGAACCGACTCCTGAAACTCGCACGCGAAGGCAGGAAAATGAGTAGCCGGGATCTGGCAAGATTCACGGATGTTCGCCGTTATGCCTCGCTGGTTTGTATCATATCGGAGGCCAGATCCACCCTGACTGACGAAGTTATTGATCTGCACGAGCGTATTCTGAGTAGTCTGTTCAGCAGGGCAAAACGTACTCAGGCCGAGCGGCTCCAGCAAACGGGAAAGCTGATTCAGAGTAAACTGAAGCAATACGTTACCGTCGGACAGGCATTACTTAACGCCAGAGAGTCCGGGGAAGATCCCTGGGCCGCAATAGAAGACGTCCTTCCCTGGCAGGAATTCATCAACAGCGTGGAAGAGACGCGGTTCCTGTCACGTAAGGACAACTTCGACCCGTTGCATCTGATCACAGAAAAATACAGTACGTTGCGTAAATACGCCCCCCGGATGCTGTCCGTGTTGCAGTTCAGGGCTGCACCCGCCGCAATGCAGCTCAGTGACGCATTGGATACCGTCAGAGATATGTATAGAAAACAACTCCGAAAAGTACCGCCTTCCGCGCCAATCGGGTTCATCCCGGAAAGCTGGAGAAAGGTTGTGATCACCCCCACCGGCATTGACCGAAAATATTACGAATTTTGCGTGCTGAATGAACTGAAGGGAGCCTTACGTTCAGGTGACACCTGGGTAAAGGGGTCACGCCGCTACAGGAATTTCGATGATTATCTGATCCCGTCAGACGATTTTGAAAAATCACTCCGGGATAACCAGTTACCCCTTGCTGTTCCGGCCGATTGCCATGAATACATCAAGAGCCGTTTGACGCTTCTTGCATCGCGTCTGGAAGAAGTTAACGCGATGGCGCTGGCCGGTGATTTACCCGATGTTGATATATCGGATAAAGGCGTGAAAATTACCCCGCTGGATAACAGTGTCCCTTCAGCAGCATCCCCTTTTGGCGATCTGGTTTATGGCATGCTCCCTCACCCTAAAAGGGGGCCGCTTGGAAAACGGAAAATATCCTACGTTAAGCCTGTTTTTTGAGCTGGCATGGCGGGCAGCTATGAGCGAAGTATAGTCATTCGCCCTATCTCTTTTGTCGCACTTTCAACAAGGGGGTCGCTTGGAAAGCGGAACGAGGTCAGTCTCCGCCCGGACTGCTCAGCTCTTTAAACAGCAAAAGAGAGGCATCTTATGAGAAGGGATTGTTCAGTATGTCAGGGCAGACTGCTTTTTCATCCGCAGGTACTGAGGGTAAATGCTCAATTCCGGTACGATTCTTACTCTATAGCCAGACAGAATTCAGCATTGTGCTGAACCCGAATCTTTTTTTACTCTGACAGGCCTGTTCATCAGAACCCTGAAAAAACAATTTTCCCGTTCACATTTTTATTTTCCATGTCCTCATGAGCCCGGCGAAGTGCTTTAGCATTCAGCCTGCCATACTCTGCCAGCAACGGAGGTTTGAGCTTACCGGAATCCAGCATGCATGAGAGTTTGTTAAGAATATCATGCTGTTTAGACATGTCCGCAGTAGCATGCATGGGGCGGGTAAACATTGCCTCCCAGTGAACAGAAACGCTCTTAAATTTGATCAAACGCAGATCCAGTGGTTCAGGGTCGTCGATGAGTCCGATACGGCCTTGTGGGGCAATAATTTCGGCCATATTTTCCCAGGCAGATGGCGTGGTGTACGTTGAGAAAATCCGGGTAATGGGAGGGAGTCCAGCAAGGCTGGCAACCTGTGGCGCAAGCGCACATGAATGATCCAGGACATAATGCGCACCAAACCCGCGAACCGCTCTGACACTCTCCTGCCGGGAGGCAGTCCCGATGATGTTCACCCGACTCAGAGTGCGGGCAAGCTGTATAGCCATACAAGGGACTCCGCCCGCACCGCCAAGCATCAACAGGGTCTGATCAGCATCTCCGTTCACTGACAACTGCAGACGATCAAATAACATTTCCCAGGCTGTCAGACCGGTCAGAGGAACCGACGCTGCAGCTTCAAAACTTAGTGCTGCCGGCTTTATCCCCGTAATGCGTTCGTCAACCAGCTGAAACTCTGCGTTGGCTCCCTGGCGATCGAGCACACCGGCATAGAAAACGTGGTCACCTGGCCTGAACAGCGTCACCTCTGGTCCGGTTGCTTCAACAACACCGGAAGCGTCGTATCCCATAACTACCGGATTGCCTGCAGAGGGACTGATGTTTCGCCGGCTTTTCAGGTCCCGTGGGTTAACCGCGACCGCCCTGACTCTGATCAAAAGATCACGCCCCTTGGGCATGGATGGGTGGGGAAGCGACAAATCTTCAATAACGGATGTACTTTCCCGGGTTGCCAGAAACCAACGGCTTTCATTCTGTCTCCTTAAAAAGGTCAGTCACCAGATAAATAAATGTAAAAGTGTGCGGAACGCGATACCCGCCAGTGCCCCCGGCAGTGCAAATCGAAAAATACGCGGAAAGCGGGCGCTGGGTAATGCTGTCAACCTGTTGATGACTATTTTAATCTGTAGTCATTCAATCCTTGTAACATCAGGATGATCCTGGTGTCAGTGAAAATACGAAATCAACACGTTGGTATCATTACCCACCTGTGAACTGACGTCGGCATTTTGAATCTCACTTCGGCGTGCCCCCTCCGAATGGCGCAAAACATTTCGTGGTATGGCATGATAGCACCCGAAGAGAGTCAATTCAGGGTGGTAAATGTGAAACCAGTAACGCTATACGATGTCGCAGAGTATGCCGGTGTCTCTTATCAGACCGTTTCCCGCGTGGTGAACCAGGCCAGCCACGTCTCTGCGAAAACGCGGGAAAAGGTGGAAGCGGCGATGGCGCAGCTGAACTACATTCCCAACCGCGTGGCACAACAACTGGCGGGGAAACAGTCGTTGCTGATTGGCGTTGCTACCTCCAGTCTGGCCCTGCACGCGCCGTCGCAAATTGTCGCGGCGATTAAATCTCGCGCCGATCAACTGGGTGCCAGCGTGGTGGTGTCGATGGTAGAACGAAGCGGCGTCGAAGCCTGTAAAGCGGCGGTGCACAATCTTCTCGCGCAACGCGTCAGTGGGCTGATCATTAACTATCCGCTGGATGACCAGGATGCCATTGCTGTGGAAGCTGCCTGCGCTAATGTTCCGGCGTTATTTCTTGATGTCTCTGACCAGACTCCCATCAACAGTATTATTTTCTCCCATGAAGACGGTACGCGACTGGGCGTGGAGCATCTGGTCGCATTGGGTCACCAGCAAATCGCGCTGTTAGCGGGCCCATTAAGTTCTGTCTCGGCGCGTCTGCGTCTGGCGGGCTGGCATAAATATCTCACTCGCAATCAAATTCATCCGATAGCGGAACGGGAAGGCGACTGGAGTGCCATGTCCGGTTTTCAACAAACCATGCAAATGCTAAATGAGGGCATCGTTCCCACTGCGATGCTGGTTGCCAACGATCAGATGGCGCTGGGCGCAATGCGCGCCATTACCGAGTCCGGGTTGCGCGTTGGTGCGGATATCTCGGTAGTGGGATACGACGATACCGAAGACAGCTCGTGTTATATCCCGCCGTTAACCACCATCAAACAGGATTTTCGCCTGCTGGGGCAAACCAGCGTGGACCGCTTGCTGAAACTCTCTCAGGGCCAGGCGGTGAAGAGCAATCAGCTGTTGCCCGTCTCACTGGTGAAAAGAAAAACCACCCTGGCGCCCAATACGCAAACCACCTCTCCCCGCACGTTGGCAGATTCCTTAATGCAGCTGGCACGACAAGTTTCCCGACTTGAAAGCGGGCAGTGAGCGCAACGCAATTAATGTGAGTCAGCTCACTCATTAGGCACCCCAGGCTTTACACTCTATGTGTCCGGCTCGTATGTTATGCGAAAATGTGAGCGGATAACAATTCACGCAGGATACAACTATGACAATGATTACGGATTCACTGGCTGTCGTATTACAACGTCGTGACTGGGAAAACCCTGGCGTTACCCAACTTAATCGCCTTGCGGCACATCCCCCTTTCGCCAGCTGGCGTAATAGCGAAGAGGCTCGCACCGATCGCCCTTCCCAAGAGTCGCGCAGCCTGAATGGTGAATGGCGCTTTGCCTGGTTTCCGGCACCAGAAGCGGTACCAGAAAGCTGGCTGGAGCGCGATCTTCCTGACGCCGATACTGTCATCGTCCCCTCAAACTGGCAGATGCACGGTTACGATGCGCCTATCTACACCAACGTGACCTATCCCATTGCGGTCAATCCGCCGTATGTTCCCACGGAGAATCCGACGGGTTGTTACTCGCTCACATTTAATGTTGATGAAAGCTGGCTACAGGAAGGCCAGACGCGAATTATTTTTGATGGTGTTAACTCGGCGTTTCATTTGTGGTGCAACGGGCGCTGGGTCGGTTACGGACAGGACAGTCGTTTGCCGTCTGAATTTGACCTGAGCGCATTTTTACACGCCGGAGAAAACCGCCTCGCGGTGATGGTGCTGCGCTGGAGTGACGGCAGTTATCTGGAAGATCAGGATATGTGGCGGATGAGCGGCATTTTCCGTGACGTCTCGTTGCTGCATAAACCGAGCACGCAAATCAGCGATTTCCATGTAGCCACTCACTTTAATGATGATTTCAGCCGCGCTGTACTGGAGGCAGACGTTCAGATGTACGGCGAGCTGCGCGATGAGCTGCGGGTGACGGTTTCTTTGTGGCAGGGTGAAACGCAGGTCGCCAGCGGCACCGCGCCTTTCGGCGGTGAAATTATCGATGAGCGTGGTGGTTATGCCGATCACGTCACCCTACGTCTGAACGTCGAAAACCCGAAACTGTGGAGCGCCGAAATCCCGAATCTCTATCGTGCGGTGGTTGAACTGCACACCGCCGACGGCACGCTGATTGAAGCAGAAGCCTGCGATGTCGGTTTCCGCGAGGTGCGGATTGAAAATGGTCTGCTGCTGCTGAACGGCAAGCCGTTGCTGATTCGCGGCGTTAACCGTCACGAGCATCATCCTCTGCATGGTCAGGTCATGGATGAGCAGACGATGGTGCAGGATATCCTGCTGATGAAGCAGAACAACTTTAACGCCGTGCGCTGTTCGCATTATCCGAACCATCCGCTGTGGTACACGCTGTGCGACCACTACGGCCTGTATGTGGTGGATGAAGCCAACATTGAAACCCACGGCATGGTGCCAATGAATCGTCTGACCGATGATCCGCGCTGGCTACCCGCGATGAGCGAACGCGTAACGCGAATGGTGCAGCGCGATCGTAATCACCCGAGTGTGATCATCTGGTCGCTGGGGAATGAATCAGGCCACGGCGCTAATCACGACGCACTCTATCGCTGGATCAAATCTGTCGATCCTTCCCGCCCGGTACAGTATGAAGGCGGCGGAGCCGACACCTTCGCAACCGATATTATTTGCCCGATGTACGCGCGCGTGGATGAAGACCAGCCCTTCCCGGCTGTGCCGAAATGGTCCATCAAAAAATGGCTTTCGTTGCCTGGAGAGACGCGCCCGCTGATCCTTTGCGAATACGCCCACGCGATGGGTAACAGTCTTGGCGGCTTCGCTAAATACTGGCAGGCGTTTCGTCAGTACCCCCGTTTACAGGGCGGCTTCGTCTGGGACTGGGTGGATCAGTCGCTGATTAAATATGATGAAAATGGCAATCCGTGGTCGGCTTACGGCGGTGATTTTGGCGATACGCCGAATGATCGCCAGTTCTGCATGAACGGTCTGGTCTTTGCAGACCGCACGCCGCATCCGGCGCTGACGGAAGCAAAACACCAGCAGCAGTTTTTCCAGTTCAGTTTATCCGGGCGAACCATCGAAGTGACCAGCGAATACCTGTTCCGTCATAGCGATAACGAGCTCCTGCACTGGATGGTGGCGCTGGATGGCAAGCCGCTGGCAAGCGGTGAAGTGCCTCTGGATGTCGCTCCACAAGGTAAACAGTTGATTGAACTGCCTGAACTACCGCAGCCGGAGAGCGCCGGACAACTCTGGCTAACGGTTCACGTAGTGCAACCGAACGCGACCACATGGTCAGCAGCCGGACACATCAGCGCCTGGCAGCAGTGGCGTCTGGCGGAAAACCTCAGCGTGACACTCCCCTCCGCGCCCCACGCCATCCCGCAACTGACCACCAGCGAAACGGATTTTTGCATCGAGCTGGATAATAAGCGTTGGCAATTTAACCGCCAGTCAGGCTTTCTTTCACAGATGTGGATTGGCGATAAAAAACAACTGCTGACGCCGCTGCGCGATCAGTTCACCCGCGCACCGCTGGATAACGACATTGGCGTAAGTGAAGCGACCCGCATTGACCCTAACGCCTGGGTCGAACGCTGGAAGGCGGCGGGCCATTACCAGGCCGAAGCAGCGTTGTTGCAGTGCACGGCAGATACGCTTGCCGACGCGGTGCTGATTACCACGGTCCACGCGTGGCAGCATCAGGGGAAAACCTTATTTATCAGCCGGAAAACCTACCGGATTGATGGAAGTGGTCAAATGGCGATTACCGTTGATGTTGAAGTGGCGAGCAATACGCCACATCCGGCGCGGATTGGCCTGACCTGCCAGCTGGCGCAGGTAGCAGAGCGGGTAAACTGGCTCGGATTAGGGCCGCAAGAAAACTATCCCGACCGCCTTACTGCGGCCTGTTTTGACCGCTGGGATCTGCCATTGTCAGACATGTATACCCCGTACGTCTTCCCGAGCGAAAACGGTCTGCGCTGCGGGACGCGCGAATTGAATTATGGCCCACACCAGTGGCGCGGCGACTTCCAGTTCAACATCAGCCGCTACAGTCAACAGCAACTGATGGAAACCAGCCATCGCCATCTGCTGCACGCGGAAGAAGGCACATGGCTGAATATCGACGGTTTCCATATGGGGATTGGTGGCGACGACTCCTGGAGCCCGTCAGTGTCGGCGGAATTCCACCTTAGCGCCGGTAGCTACCATTACCAGTTGCTCTGGTGTCAAAAATAATAATAACCGGGCAGGCCATGTCTGCCCGTATTTCGCGTAAGGAAATCCATTATGTACTATTTAAAAAACACAAACTTTTGGATGTTCGGTTTATTCTTTTTCTTTTACTTTTTTATCATGGGAGCCTACTTCCCGTTTTTCCCGATTTGGCTACATGACATCAACCATATCAGCAAAAGTGATACGGGTATTATTTTTGCCGCTATTTCTCTGTTCTCGCTATTATTCCAACCGCTGTTTGGTCTGCTTTCTGACAAACTCGGGCTGCGCAAATACCTGCTGTGGATTATTACCGGCATGTTAGTGATGTTTGCGCCGTTCTTTATTTTTATCTTCGGGCCACTGTTACAATACAACATTTTAGTAGGATCGATTGTTGGTGGTATTTATCTAGGCTTTTGTTTTAACGCCGGTGCGCCAGCAGTAGAGGCATTTATCGAGAAAGTCAGCCGTCGCAGTAATTTCGAATATGGTCGCGCGCGGATGTTTGGCTGTGTTGGCTGGGCGCTGTGTGCCTCGATTGTCGGCATCATGTTCACCATCAATAATCAGTTTGTTTTCTGGCTGGGTTCTGGCTGTGCATTCATCCTCGCCGTTTTACTCTTTTTCGCCAAAACGGATGCGCCCTCTTCTGCCACGGTTGCCAATGCGGTAGGTGCCAACCATTCGGCATTTAGCCTTAAGCTGGCGCTGGAACTGTTCAGACAGCCAAAACTGTGGTTTTTGTCACTGTATGTTATTGGCGTTTCCTGCACCTACGATGTTTTTGACCAACAGTTTGCTAATTTCTTTACTTCGTTCTTTGCTACCGGTGAACAGGGTACGCGGGTATTTGGCTACGTAACGACAATGGGCGAATTACTTAACGCCTCGATTATGTTTTTTGCGCCACTGATCATTAATCGCATCGGTGGGAAAAACGCCCTGCTGCTGGCTGGCACTATTATGTCAGTACGTATTATTGGCTCATCGTTCGCTACCTCAGCACTGGAAGTGGTTATTCTGAAAACGCTGCATATGTTTGAAGTACCGTTCCTGCTGGTGGGCTGCTTTAAATATATTACCAGCCAGTTTGAAGTGCGTTTTTCAGCGACGATTTATCTGGTCTGTTTCTGCTTCTTTAAGCAACTGGCGATGATTTTTATGTCTATTCTGGCGGGCAATATGTATGAAAGCATCGGTTTCCAGGGCGCTTACCTGGTGCTGGGTCTGGTGGCGCTGGGCTTCACCTTAATTTCCGTGTTCACGCTTAGCGGCCCCGGCCCACTTTCTCTGCTGCGTCGCCAGGTGAATGAAGTCGCTTAAGAAATTAATGTCGGATACGGCGCGAGCGCCTTATCCGACCAACTTATCAGGACGGAATGTTAAAAATGAACATGTCGATGACAGAAAAAATAAAAGCAGGCAAGCTATTTACCGATATGTGCGAAGGCTTACCTGAAAAAAGACTTCGTGGGAAAACATTAATGTATGAGTTCAATCACTCGCATCCATCAGAAGTTGAAAAAAGGGTAATGACTCCAA
>NZ_JBSKJP010000023.1:0-13569 GCF_053709615.1 Enterobacter sp. UPMP2061 | reverse complement strand
TCAGGATCTGACCATGAACGATACTGCCAGGAATGATCACAGCCCCTGGGCTGTCTTTCTGATTTTCTTCCGACTTGGCCTGACATCCTTCGGCGGCCCAATTGCCCATCTGGGTTACTTCCGCGATGAGTTTGTGACGCGACGGCAGTGGTTGACCGAGCGCAGCTATGCAGATTTGGTCGCTCTGTGCCAGTTCCTTCCGGGACCAGCAAGCAGTCAGGTTGGTATAGCGCTCGGGCTGTCCCGGGCCGGTTATACCGGGGCGCTGGCAGCATGGGCCGGCTTCACGCTACCGTCAGCAGTTGCACTGATCCTGTTTGCGCTGGGGATGACCAGTTACGGGGATGTGATGCCCTCTGGTGTATTGCATGGGCTGAAAGTGGTAGCCGTTGCGGTGGTCGCGCAAGCTGTATGGGGCATGGCCCGAAATCTTTGCCCGGATATACCGCGTATTACTGTCATGGCAGTGGCAACCTGCTTTGTGCTTCTTGTGCCATCGGCCTGGGGACAGGTGGGAGTAATCGTCACTGCGGCTGTCACTGGCATGTTACTGTTCAAACCTCAGCAGACGACGGTACATGATCCGCTGCCCGTTTCAATACGGCGTCGCGTCGGATTGTTCTGGCTCACGCTGTTCTTTGTGCTACTGACAGGGTTACCATTGCTGACGGCGATATTCCCAAATCCGACGCTGTTAATGGTAGAAACTTTCTACCGGACCGGATCACTGGTTTTTGGTGGCGGGCATGTCGTGCTGCCATTACTGCAGACTGAAGTCGTTCCTTCTGGCTGGGTCAGCACTGATACATTCCTGGCTGGCTACGGCGCTGCCCAGGCCGTTCCTGGACCGTTGTTCACTTTTGCAGCCTTTCTCGGGGCTTCGATGAACCAGGTGCCTTCTGGCTGGCTGGGTGGTCTGGTTTGTCTGCTGGCAATTTTCGCACCGTCCTTCCTTCTGATTGTGGGAGCATTGCCGTTCTGGGAAAGTCTGCGCCGCAATATCCGTACACAAGCAGCGTTGCAGGGTATTAATGCAGCCGTAGTTGGCCTTCTGCTGGCAGCTCTCTATCAACCAGTATGGACGAGCGCAGTTCTCGCTCCGCAAGATTTCGGCCTTGCCCTTGTGGCACTGGTCGCTCTGATGTTCTGGAAACTGCCGCCGTGGCTGGTCGTAGTGAGTTGCGGTGTTGCGGGTTGGTTGTTGAGTTTAGCACTGTGAGGTTCCGGGCGTGACCGACAAAGATCTTTACGGCGGGATGATCCGTTTGCACATCCTGCATCATGCAGCCAAAGAACCCGTCTTTGGTCTGGGCATCATTGAGGAATTGCGACACCACGGTTATCAACTCAGCCCGGGTACCCTGTATCCGATGCTGCACGGTATGGAAAAGAAGGGGTATCTCACCTCACGACATGTTCAGGCCGGTCGACGAAGTCGGCGAGTATATGAAATCACCGGACAAGGGCACATAGCGCTAACGGACGCCAGAAACAGGGTGAAAGAGCTGTTCGGTGAACTTGTTGAAGGCAAATGATATGCCTATGGTTTTAGTCCGGTCTGCCGTCTTCTGAAAACGACAGACACATGTAAGATTATCCGCTGCCTGGCAGAAGGAGACTTTGTGAAAACGCTCATGGTGTGTATTTATACGATCAGAAGGCGTTATATTTTTTCCTGATTGACGCGGTACGAAAGTTCCTGATGACTCTCTTTTCGTTCGCTGTAGCGATCTGCAAGGTAGCTGGTTTGTCCCCTGAGCAGCAACGTAATTTTAAACAACTCCTCTGCGACATCTACGATACGGTCGTACCATGAGGACGGCTTCATCCTTCCGTTCTCATCAAATTCCTGCCAGGCTTTCGCCACCGAGGACTGGTTGGGAATTGTGAACATCCGCATCCAGCGGCCCAGAATGCGCATCTGGTTCACGGCATTGAAGGACTGCGAACCGCCGCAAACCTGCATCACTGCAAGTGTCTTGCCCTGCGAAGGACGAACCGCGCCTTCACTCAACGGTATCCAGTCGATCTGCGCCTTCATCACCGCGCTCATAGCCCCGTGCCGTTCCGGCGAGCTCCACACCATCCCGTCACACCATCTGACCAGCCCGCGTAGCTCGGAGACTTTAGGGTGCGTATCCGGGGCATCATCCGGCAGGGGTAAACCGGAGGGGTTAAAGAATTTCACCTCCGCGCCCATCGCCGTCAGCAGGCGACCTGCTTCCTCCGCGGCAAAGCGACTGTAGGAGCGCTCCCTTAATGAGCCATACAGGATCAGAATCCGTGGGGGCTCCTGCAGGTGCAGACGTTCGGCAATATGTTGATCAAAACAGTCAGTATTCAGGGCTGGAAATTGTTCCATTTTTCTCCTCCGGAGAGAACAGGTGATTTTAAAGTTAATATATATGATCTAACATATGTGTATTCTAAAGGGAACGGAGTGAAAAATGCTACAACCTGTTCAGCTTTTCAAAATCCTGTCGGATGAAACACGGCTAGCCATCGTCATGCTTCTCCGTGAGTCCGGAGAATTGTGCGTCTGCGATATCTGCGTTGCCACCTGCGAATCGCAGCCCAAAATTTCGCGACATATGGCTATCCTTCGCGAGGCTGATCTGGTTCTTGACCGTCGGGAAGGCAAATGGATCCACTATCGTCTGTCACCCCATATTCCGGCGTGGGCAGCAGAGACAATCACGACGACCTGGCAGTGTCTGCGCGAGGATGTACGTGAATGGCTGGACAAATCAGCCTGCACCTCCTGCTGAGGCAGGAAAACATATTTACAAAATCATATATGATGGGGTCTGAGATGCTTTTGGCAGGGAGTATATTTTTACTGACGCTGGTACTGGTGATCTGGCAACCCAGAGGCCTGAGTATTGGCTGGAGCGCGAGTATCGGGGCTGTGCTGGCGCTGGGAACCGGTGTCATCCATATCTCTGATATTCCCGTTGTCTGGAATATCGTCTGGAACGCGACAGCGGCATTTATTGCGGTCATCATCATCAGCCTGCTGCTCGATGAGTCCGGCTTCTTTGAATGGGCCGCACTGCACGTCTCCCGCTGGGGTAACGGACGTGGCCGCCTGCTGTTCACCTGGATAGTCTTGCTCGGTGCCGCTGTTGCTGCTTTGTTCGCCAATGATGGCGCCGCGCTGATCCTGACGCCGATTGTGATTGCGATGCTGCTCGCACTGGGGTTCAGCCAGGGCACGACACTGGCCTTTGTCATGGCTGCAGGATTTATTGCAGATACGGCCAGCCTGCCACTCATTGTTTCTAACCTGGTGAATATCGTCTCGGCGGACTTCTTCGATCTGGGCTTTACGCAGTACGCCTCCGTTATGATCCCCGTGGATGCGGCAGCGATTGCGGCCACGCTGATCATGCTGCATCTCTTCTTCCGCAGGGATATTCCGGCAACGTATGACGTTTCGCTGCTGAAGACGCCTGCCAGTGTGATAAAGGATGCGGCAACGTTCAGGGCGGGCTGGATTGTCCTGTTATTGCTGCTTGTCGGTTTCTTCGTTCTGGAGCCGCTGGGGATCCCTGTCAGCGCGATAGCAGCTGCTGGCGCAGCAGTACTGTTTATCGTGGCGAAAAGAGGTCATGGCATCAACACAGGGAAAGTCCTGCGCAGTGCGCCATGGCAGATCGTGATTTTTTCGCTGGGCATGTACCTGGTGGTCTATGGCCTGCGCAATGCCGGGCTCACGGAGTATCTGTCTGGTGTACTGAACCTGCTGGCAGAAAAGGGGTTATGGGCAGCAACGTTCGGCACCGGCTTCCTGACCGCGTTCCTGTCGTCGGTGATGAACAATATGCCGACGGTGCTGATTGGCGCGCTGTCGATTGACGGGAGTACGGCGACTGGCGTCGTCAAAGAGGCAATGATTTATGCCAACGTGATTGGCTGCGATTTAGGCCCGAAAATCACCCCGATTGGCAGTCTGGCAACCCTGCTTTGGCTGCATGTGCTTGCCCAGAAAAATATAACGATCACCTGGGGTTATTACTTCCGCACGGGCATTATCATGACTCTGCCCGTGCTGTTTGTCACTCTGGCCGCGCTGGCGTTGCGGCTTTCCATCACTTTGTAATGAGATAAAGATATGAGCAACATTACCATCTATCACAACCCGGCCTGCGGCACTTCACGCAACACGCTGGAGATGATCCGTAACAGCGGTAACGAACCGACCATTATTTATTATCTCGATACGCCACCGACCCGTGATGAGCTGATTAAACTTATTTCAGATATGGGAATTACGGTGCGTGCATTGCTGCGTAAGAATGTTGAGCCTTATGAACACCTGGGCCTTGATGAAGAGAAATTCAGTGATGAGCAGTTGATTGATTTTATGCTTCAACATCCGATCCTGATTAATCGGCCGGTAGTCGTTACGCCGCTTGGCACTCGTCTTTGCCGCCCTTCAGAAATAGTGCTGGATATTCTACCTGAAGGTCAGAAAGGAGCGTTTACCAAAGAGGACGGCGAAAAGATCATTGACGAAACGGGGAAGCGGGTTAAGTAACCTGTTTTTTTCGTCTCATTTTTATCGTATTCGGGTGTCTGTCTGTACCATGCAGACGCTCGCTTTTTGTAATGCCAGCTAAAGAAACAGGCTTAACGTAGGATATTTTCCGTTTGCCAAGCGGCCCCCATATTGAATGGCTGACGGTACTGGATTTCGATGAGATAAAAATAGACCGTATTTTTATTGCCAATATTGATGACCCGGTGAAGCGAGCGCTACTTGTTTCTGTGGTGAAAGGGTTACGTGGTACTGGCAAACCACTGGTGTTTGAAGGGGTGGAAACGCCAGGACAGTTTGAATTCGTCCGTTCTCTTGGCCCCGGTTACCTAGTTCAGGGCTGGTATACCGGAAAACCCGAAACAATATCTGCGATGAATATTCAGGGTTAAAACGATACGGGGCCCGGCCCGTATCGGCAACCCGACCCGTCAGCGTATCGCTTTCTGTCTGAAGCCGGTTCAGGTCGGCTTCTATCTGCGCGATGCGGCGGGAGATTTATTCAGAACGACTGCCGAAGTTCATCCGGCGAAGCTTATCCAGCTGCGCCTGCAGATGGTCTATTTCGCGCTCCCGGTCGGCCTGCTTTTCCAGCAGGGCGCGGTTCAGCGCTTCCTGTTCGGACAGGCGCTGTTTCAGCAGAAGGATGTCGTCAGGGGGAGGTGTTGTTCATAAGCCCGCATTTTACCAGGCTTATTCAACGACAACCAGGATAAAGAGGCCTACAACATGGTCAGGGACGTAAGCAGTCTTTTAGGCTGCCGCCAGTCGATGCCTTCCAGAAGCATTGCCAGCTGCGCCGGGGTCAGGAACACTTTGCCATCGCGGGCAGAGGGCCAGGCGAAGCGGCCGCGTTCCAGCCGTTTGGTCAGCAGGCACAGCCCGTCGCCGGTGGACCACAGCAGTTTGACCTTACTGCCGCTGCGGCCCCGGAAGATGAAGACATGGCCGGATATCGGGTCATCTTTCAGCATCGTCTGCACCTTTGCGGCGAGACCATTGAAGCCGTTGCGCATGTCGGTGATACCGGCAACCAGCCAGATTTTGGTGCCTGTTGGCAGGTGGTTATCACTTCCTTTATCTGTCCTGTGATGATCCTTATGACTTCGCCAGACTACTTCACCACACACATGGGTCTGCCAGATACCGGTTCGGGATGGATTTCCGCTTCTACGCTGAACACCGTCTTTAGAAGCTCTGGTTTCATCACTGCTTCCGGAGCACCTTGCGCCATCACGCGACCGCTTGCCAGTACCACCAGATGATCGCAATAGCGGCTGGCCTGATTCAGATCGTGGAGTACCGTCACTACGGTTTTCCCCTGCCTTTTGAGTTCAACCATCAGGCGCATCAGTTCAACCTGATGATTGATATCGAGGTAGGTCGTAGGCTCATCAAGAAGAATGAGTGGGGTATCCTGTGCCAGCACCATCGCCAGAAACGCACGCTGGCGCTGGCCGCCGGAAAGCTGGGTTAACCTGCGGTCAGCCAGATTGCGCGTCCGGGTCTGACTCATTGCCACGTTGACCCGCTCGTTGTCTTCCGCGGAGAGTCGCCCCCACAACGACAGCCACGGGCTGCGGCCGTAGGAAACCAGTTCCCGTACAGTGATCCCCTCGGGGGATAAATGGTGTTGCGGCAGTAAAGCCAGGCGGCGAGCCAGCTGGCGGGCGGAAAAACCGGCTATGGGTTTTTCATCAAGCAATATCTCGCCAGAGTCTGGTGTTAACAGGCGAGAAAAACAGTTCAACAGCGTCGATTTCCCGCAACCGTTAGGGCCGAGCAGGGCCGTGATTTTTCCGGCAGGCAGGGCGAGAGAAAGTCCATCCAGCACGGTTTGTGCGCCATAGCTGACGGTCAGATTTTCAGTACGTAATCTCATTTATCGCATTCTCACAAGCAGCCAGACAAACCACGGTGCGCCGATAATGGCGGTCAGCACGCCTGCCGGAAGCTCCAGCGGCGGATGAATGATTCGTGCCAGCAGATCGGCAATGACCAGCAACAACGCGCCCGTCAGGGCCGAAACGGGCATCAGCCAGCGGTGACGCCCGCCGGCGATCCTGCGCACCATGTGCGGCACGACGAGACCAATAAAACTTATCGGGCCACAGACGGCCACGCCGGTTGCTGTCATCGCGACAGCCAGCATCAGCCCCTGGAACCGGGTGCGCTGAACCGACACGCCGAGCGTGGCTGCTCGTGCATCGCCCAGCGCCAGCAGGTCGAGATCGCGACAAAAGCGCAGGCTCAGCGGCAAAAACAGAATGAGCAACGGCACGGCAATCTTCACAAAGTGCCAGTCGCGCCCCCATAAGCTACCCGTCAGCCACAGCAGGGCACTGTTTACATCCTGCGGGTGCAGGAGCATCAGGTAATCCGTCAGGCTCGCCCAGCAGGCGGAAAGCGCCACGCCGGTGAGCGCCAGCTTCATCGGCTGGTGGGTCTTTGCCAGCATCTTCAGCAAGATCAACCCCGCCATACCGCCCGCAAAGGCCAGCAGCGGCAGCACCATCACGGATAGTGATGGCATAAGAAGCAGTGCTCCCACAGAGGCAAGGCTGGCGGCATGGTTAATGCCGAGAATATCCGGTGATGCTAGCGGGTTACGCACAATCCCCTGTACCAGCACGCCCGCCACGGCGAGGGCTGCACCGACAAACAGTGCCAGCAGCAAGCGCGGCAGTCGGTACTCCATCAATACATAATAATGCTCGCGTCCGTCCTGCCAGTCGGTCAGCAGCGCGCGCCACGGCACGGGGATCACCCCCATATGGAGTGATAACAGCGCACAACCTGCCAGGGCAAGGGTGATGAAAATGACCAGCGCAATTTTCATCCTCGCCTCCTCACCAGCCAGACAAAGCAAGGACTGCCAATCAGCGCCAGCACTGCGCCTGCGGGCAGATCGCCGGGGAAGGCCAGCGCGCGTGCGAGTACATCTGCCATCAGCATCAGCGTGGCCCCCAGCAGCATGCTCACCGGCAGTACGTTGCGCTGATCGAAGCCTGCCCAGAAGCGCGCCAGATGTGGCACCAGCAGGCCGATAAACGCCACCGGACCTGCCACACTGACGCACGCGCCAACCAGAAGCAGCACTAACATATTGATGATCAAACGTAGTCTCGGCAGGTTCACTCCCAGCGTATGGGCGGTACTGTCGCTGACGTTGAGCAGGTTCAGTTGATTCGTCAGCAGCAACACGACAGGGACTGCAGTGACCACCACCGGCAAGAGCTGCCAGACATCCTGCCAGTGGGCGTGGGACACTCCGCCTGCCAGCCAGTAAAAGATGCCGTAAGCATGATCTTCGGCCAGCAGCAGGGTGATGCGGGTCAGGGCCATACAAAAGGCCGACAGCGCGATACCCGCGAGGATCAGTTTGTTTCTGTCCTGGGTATGACGAAACCCGCCTCCTGCGGTCATGACCAGCAGCCAGCTCACGCCGCCCCCGCATGCCGCGATGAACGACAGGGAATAGCCTGCAACCGGCGTCGGACTCAGCGCGCTGGTAAGCGCCATAGCCAGCGCCGCGCCGCTGTTAATGCCGAGCAGTGAAGGAGAGGCCATTGGGTTGTGGGTCAGGGTTTGCAGCAGCGTGCCCGCGAGCGCCAGGCTTGCGCCGATCAGAACGGCGACCAGGCTTCGCGGCAAACGAAGGTTTTGCACCAGCGCTTCTGGTAGCGTTGGCGTGTGTCCAGGCAGCAGGGCGCGGATTGCGTCTGCTCCGGAAACAGGAATGGCCGAGTAGCAAAACAGACTCAGCCAGAAAATAATAATAAGTACTGCAACGGGAAGCCCCCACAGCAGCACCGGGTGTTTTAGCGCGGTCATTTCACATCGGTAAGCGGCTGATGGTGGAAGATTTTTACCGTGTCAGCGGCAATACGCTCTGCGGCAAAAATACCGCGCATCCGCGCCCAGGCGTTACTGTCGACTGAAGCAACCTGCTGCTTCTGCGCGGCGGTTAATATCTGCCAGAGCGGATCTTGTTGCCAGCGTTTAACAATGCTCTCTTCGCGATAGTGGGCAACCAGCAGCCAGGCAGGATTGACCGCCAGCAGTTGCTCCAGGCCGATGGACGGCATGGACGCGCCCGCCATCGCAGCGGGAACGTTCAGCCCCAGAGAAGCCAGCACGCTGCCGGTCCAGGTCTCCTGGGTATGCAGGTTGAATAGCTGTTCGCGTGATGTGCCAAAGGCCACGCGTGTCCCTGTGGGAAGCTGGCTGGACCACTGCGCCATCTTCTCTTTATGTTGTTCCAGACGCGCCTGCATCTCTCGTTTTTTACCTACCACTTCGCCGATGATAGCCGCTGAGTGCAAATTTTCAGCGTAGGTTTCGTTGCGGGACTTAAGCAGCAGTACCGGCGCGATTTGCTGCAAGGCAGTGTAAATCCCCGCATGGCGACTGCTGTCGGCAATGATCAGGTCTGGTTTCAGGGCAGCAATGGCTTCCAGGCTCGGCTGCGCGCGCGTTCCGACGGACTGCCACGGTTTCAGGTGCGCACGCACTTCGGGCAGGATGCGTTTTGCATCGTTATCGTCGGCAATACCGATCGGGCTGACGTCCACGGCGGCCAGCGCATCGGCGAACGAGAGTTCCAGCACCACAATCCGTTGTGGCGTTTTATCGAGTGTAAACGTGCCGTGTTCGTCCTGAACCGTGGCGGCAAAGGCGTGGCCGATCACCAGCAGCAGGCCTGCAAAAAGAAAACGGATAAATGCCAACATAGTCACATTCCAGCTAAAAGCCCGGCAAGCCGGGCGTTAACACATCAGAACTTCAACGACCCCTGCATATACAGCGTGCGCGGCTGGCCTGCGTAGATGCCTTTGTTGTTGTCGTCATAAGAGCGGATGAAGTAGTCCTGGTCGAAGATGTTTTTCACACCGAACGCCAGGTTCAGATCTGCCATCTGCGGGCCAAAGTCATACGCCACGCGTGCGCCCCAGAGCATGAAGCCGGGAATGCGGCCGGTACTGCCGTCGGCGCTCTCTTTCACCGTATTGGCGTTATCCGCAAACTGGCTGGACTGGAAATCGCTGTTCAGATTGAACGTCCAGTTGCCCGGCTTGTAGTCCACGCCCAGCGTGCCTTTATGTTTCGGGGAGAATGGCACCTGATTGCCATAGGTGTCGCCTTTCTCGCGGATTTCCGCGTTCACATACGCATAGCTGGCGTAGACGGAAACGTTATCAAGCGTTGGCGTTAGCGTACCCAGGTCGTAACGTGCCTGCGTTTCCAGCCCGGTATGGCGCGTTTTGCCACGTGCAGTGACGGTGTCGTTGGTCTGGTTGGAGTCGTACTGATTGTTAAAGTTAATCAGGAACAGCCCCATTTCCGCCGTCAGCGCGCCGTCATCGTAGCGGGTACCGAGTTCCCAGGTTCGCGCTTTTTCCGGTTCCACATTGCCGCTTTGCACAGCCTTGCCAATCTGGCTGTACTGTACGGTGCCGAACGAGCCTTCAGTGTTTGCATAAAGATTCCAGCTATCAGTCAGGTGATAGAGCACGTTCAACGCCGGAAGCGGTGCGTTATAGCTCACCTCTTCGTGCGTGCCTTTGATGGCGTTGTTCTGGTATGACTCGATATGTTCGAAACGCATACCCGGCGTGATGGTCCAGTTGCCGATGTCGATTTTGTCATCCAGATACCAGGCGTGCGCCTCGGTGCCGGAACGCGTGTCGCGGTCGTAAGGGCTTGAGCCGGACGGCAACTGCCCGCTGCTGGTGGCGGTGTAGTAACGCATTTCATGCGTTGATTCATTCACATAGCGATAGCCCACGCCCACTTCGTGCGCGGAAGGGCCGATCATAAAGCTCTGGCTGTAGCGTGGCTCAATACCGCGCACCCAGTAGTTACGCGGCGAGAGGGTGATGCGTTTGCCTTGCTCCAGGTAGCCGCTGCGCAGGGTTTGGGTGTAGAACCCCTGAATGTTGAATTTATGCTGGCTGTCCGGCTGGAACTGGTAGCCCAGGCTCGCCAGCTTGCGACGGCCCCAGAAGCGGTCATACGGGCGGGTGGATTGCCAGCGATCGGCGTCGTAATCCGCGCGGGACAGGCCGCCGGGCATGTCGGCTTCACCATCGTAATATTGCAGCAGGCTGTTGAAGGTGTGCACCTCATTCGGCGCATATTTGCTTTTCAGCATCAGGTCGTCGATGCGGGTGGCGCTGTGCTCGCGCCAGTCACTGCCGCGCGTGCCGGAGTAGAGCAGCGCGGTGCCAAAACCGTTGTCCGCTGTGCCGCCCACCATCAGGTTGTGCGTCTCTTTCGGGTTGTTTTGTGAAGAGGTTGGGCTGAGCTGACCTTCCACCCCCGCCTCGATACCAAAGTCCTGCGGAATGGCGCGGGTAACAAAGTTCACCACGCCGCCCACGCTCTGCGGTCCGTAACGCACCGCACCACCACCGCGCACCACGTCAATGGCATCCATGTTGCCGAGCGAAACGGGAGCCAGTGAAAGCTGCGGCTGACCGTAAGGGGCAAAGGGGACGGGGATGCCGTCCATCAGGACGGTCGAGCGGCTGGCGAGGCGTGGGTTCAGGCCCCGGATGCCAAAGTTCATCGCCAGGTCGTGGCTGCCGGTGCCGTTGTTTTCCGGCGCGCTGACGCCAGGGATGCGGTTAAGCACCTCACGCATGGTGGTTGCGCCGGTTTTGGCGAAATCCTCACGGCGGATCACGTCACGCGCGCCAGCATGTTCAAATACGTCGTTTTCACGCGCATCGCCCAGCCAGTCGCCGACCACGGTCAGGGCATCTTCTTTTGGCGCGGGCGCGGTCTCCAGCGTCCAGCTGTTATTTCTCAGCGGTTTTACCTGCAGTCCGCTGCCGTCCAGCAGTTGTTGCAGGCCGCTCTCGACGTCGTAATCTCCGTGCAGGCCGTTGCTCTGCTTGCCGCGCGTCAGGCTGGCGTCAACCGAGAGGGTAATTCCGCTGTGTGCGGCATACTGATTGAGCGCTTTGTCGAGCGATCCCGGTGCGATATCAACCTGTGCAGCAAAAGCGGAAAACGAGAGACCGGCCAGCGGCAGCAGGCTCAGGCGAATGGCGTTAACCAAAGGTGTTGTTTTACGAAAAACGCGTAACGGCGTCATACCTTCTCCATCATCATTTTTGTTGTGTTCAGCTATGAGTCGAACGAGAAGGGTAAAAAGGACAATCGAAATGAGAATTATTTTTCTTACAGCGGTGAAATGTTTATCCAGTACCGCGTAATAGACTGAATTTTAACGGGAAGCGTTTGAGCGATAACGTTCAGGATCGCATCGGTATTTTTCAGCGGGAACGTCCCGCTCAGGCGCAGCCCGGCAACGGCGGGATCGCAGCGCAGCACGCCGTTGCGGTAACGGCTTAGCGTGGCTATCACCTCACCCAGCGGTTTATCGCTGAAGCTCAGGATGCCCTTCGTCCAGCTTGTACTCTCGTCATCCAGCGGTTTCACTGCGCCAAACTCAGAGGCGCTGAACTGCAGGCTTTCACCAGCGTTCACGATGCGTTTTTGCGCGGGGGCACTGGCGAGAAGCACTTCCACGGCGTGCTGCTGCACGTCAAGCTGCGTGAAATTATCCTGCTGGCGGACGGTAAATTCTGTCCCTAAAGCGGTGAGTTGGCCCTGACGGGTCAGGACGCGGAAGGGGCGTTGCTGCGCATCTTTCGCGGTAGTAATGGCGATTTCACCGTACCAGAGCCGGACGGTGCGCTGATGCGCATCAAAACGCACATCCGCCGCGCTTTGGGTATTCAGCGTGAGCAGGGAGCCATCTTCCAGTTGCTGACGGCTGACTGCGCCTTTGGCGGTGCGGTAATCTGCCCGCAGACCTTCGCCGGTTTCCGACTGCCAGAGTTGCCAGCCTCCGCCAGCGCCGAGCAACAGCAGTAATCCTTTCATCACGTGACGGCGGGTGAGGCGGGTATCGTGCAGCGCCCGGCTGGCAACGTCGCCAGGCACACCGCCAAGCTGGTTGCGCAGGTTTTCAACCTGCTGCCAGGCCCACTGGTTATCCTGATCCTGTTCATACCACTGTTGCCAGCGCGCTTCCTGTTGTGGGCTGACGCGCTCGCCGCTTAGCACGGCATACCAGTGGGAAGCTGAACGCAGCGCCTGACGGCGGGAATCGGTTAACGAAGGATTCATAACCCATGCTCCAGACGAAACAGCAGGCAGTGCTCGACGGCTTTCGCCACGTATTTTTTCACGGAGCTGACGGAAACACCGAGTTTGTGCGCAATCTCGCTGTATGTCAGGCCATCCAGTTGCGAAAGCAGAAACGCTTCACGTGTTTTTCCGTTTAGCCCGTCCAGCATGCTGTCGACGAGTTGTAGGGTCTCGAGCTGGCTTTCGCGTTCCTCAGGTGAAGGCGCTACCCCCTCCGGCATAAGCGCCAGCATCTCCAGATACGCTTTTTCCAGCGCGTTTCGGCGAAACAGGTCCACCATCACGCGTTTGGCGATAGTGCACAGGAAAGAGCGAGGATCGCGGATCGTCGAGAGCGTTTCGCTGCTCATTACCCGCAAAAAAGTGTCCTGGGCAATGTCATCTGCATCAAAGGCAGACTGGAGTTTGCGCGTCAGCCAACTTTTCAACCAGCCGTGATGGGTGCCATAAAGCGACTCGAACGTTAAGGAAGCTGTGGAAGTGGCACGGTCAGACATGCGGAGTGCATCAAAAGTTAATTATCACGTAGCCATATTAATATGAGAATGGTTATCATTACAATTGGAAATAAAATTGTTTCCAATAAACATTTTTAACATGTTGTTTTTCTAAGTGTTATAAGGTAGGTATAAAATGGGATGGATCCTCTGCTTCTGGCATCTGTCGGTCAGAATGACATCATGATGTGGTCTGCTATTATTGACATCCTCCCCGCCCTTTAGGGCGGGGAGGATGTCAACTATGAGTGTTGCCTGAAATGTCGCCAGCCCCCGGTACAGCAGAAGTATCTCGGGCTTTCTGCGTTTGCTCCTGGTGGGTATGGCCCCCGCAAGCGGGGGTTATTGCTAACTGGGTAATGACTCAAA
>NZ_JBSKJP010000022.1:0-21528 GCF_053709615.1 Enterobacter sp. UPMP2061 | reverse complement strand
AGCCGCACAAAGGATACGCCATGCTCGACAAACACACCCATACCCTGATCGCCCACCGCCTGCATCAGGCGGAACAATCCCGGGAGCAGATCCGCGCGATCTCGCTGGAGTACCCGGAGATCACCATTGAAGACGCCTACGCCGTCCAGCGCGAATGGGTGAGCCTGAAAATCGCCGAAGGCCGCGTGCTGAAAGGCCACAAGATCGGCCTCACCTCCAAAGCGATGCAGGCCAGCTCGCAGATCAGCGAGCCGGACTACGGCGCGCTGCTGGACGATATGTTCTTCCACGACGGCAGCGACATCCCCGTGGATCGCTTTATCGTCCCGCGCATCGAAGTGGAGCTGGCCTTCGTGCTGGCAAAACCGCTGCGCGGCCCGAACTGCACGATCTTCGACGTCTACAACGCCACGGATTACGTCATCCCCGCCCTGGAGCTGATCGACGCCCGCTGCCATAACGTTGACCCGGAAACCCAGCGCCCGCGCAAGGTGTTCGACACCATCTCCGATAACGCCGCCAACGCGGGGGTGATCCTCGGCGGGCGTCCGATTAAGCCCGACGAGCTGGATCTGCGCTGGATCTCCGCCCTGCTCTACCGCAACGGCGTGATCGAAGAGACCGGGGTCGCCGCAGGCGTGCTTAACCACCCGGCGAACGGCGTGGCGTGGCTGGCGAACAAACTCGCGCCATACGACGTGCAGCTTGAGCCAGGCCAGATCATCCTCGGCGGCTCGTTTACCCGCCCGGTTGCCGCCAGCAGAGGCGACACCTTCCACGTCGACTACGGCAACATGGGCTCCATCAGTTGCCGCTTTGTGTAGGAGTGCACCATGGAAAACGCATTTAAGACCGCGCTGAAAGCCGGAAAGCCGCAAATCGGCCTGTGGCTGGGGCTGACCAGCAGCTACAGCGCTGAGCTACTGGCCGGGGCCGGTTTTGACTGGTTGCTGATCGACGGGGAGCACGCGCCGAACAGCGTGCAGACCGTCCTGACTCAGCTCCAGGCCATCGCCCCTTATCCCAGCCAGCCGGTGGTGCGCCCGTCGTGGAACGATCCGGTGCAGATCAAGCAGCTGCTGGACGTGGGGGCGCAAACCCTGCTGGTGCCGATGGTGCAAAACGCCGACGAAGCCCGTCTGGCGGTCAGCGCCACCCGCTATCCGCCTGCCGGCATTCGCGGCGTCGGCAGCGCGCTGGCGCGGGCGTCGCGCTGGAACCGCATCCCGGAGTATCTGCATCAGGCTAACGACGCCATGTGCGTGCTGGTGCAAATCGAAACTCGCGAGGCGCTGAAAAACCTGCCGCAGATCCTGGACGTGGAAGGGGTGGACGGCGTGTTTATCGGCCCGGCGGATCTGAGCGCCGACATGGGCTTCGCTGGTAATCCGCAGCACCCGGAGGTGCAGGCCGCCATTGAACAGGCGATCGCGCAGATCCTCAGCGCGGGCAAAGCGCCCGGCATCCTGATGGCGAATGAACAGCTGGCAAAACGCTATCTCAGCCTCGGCGCGTTGTTTGTCGCGGTCGGCGTGGATACCACCCTGCTCGCCCGCAGCGCCGAAGCGCTGGCGGCCCGCTTTACCGACGTCACCACAGCAGTTGATAACAATAAATCCGTCTACTAAACGTACGATGTGGAGCGCAACATGACGACCTCAACCCTGCATAATAAAGCTGTTGAACATCGCGTTATTAATAAGCTGTTCCGTCGTTTGATCGTGTTTCTTTTTATCCTGTTTGTTTTCTCGTTTCTCGATCGCATCAACATCGGCTTTGCCGGGCTGACGATGGGCAAAGATCTGGGCCTCACGTCGACCATGTTTGGCCTGGCCGCGACGCTGTTTTACGTGACCTACGTGCTGTGCGGGATCCCCAGCAACATCATGCTGGCGAAGGTCGGCGCCCGCCGCTGGATCGCCGGGATCATGGTGGTGTGGGGCATCGCCTCTACCTGCACCATGTTCGCCACCAGCCCCGAAACGCTTTATGTCCTGCGCATGCTGGTGGGCATTGCCGAAGCCGGTTTCCTGCCGGGCATTCTGGTCTATCTCACCTGGTGGTTCCCGGCGTATCACCGCGCCCGCGCCAACGCGCTGTTTATGATCGCCATGCCGGTGACCATGATGCTCGGCTCGATCCTCTCCGGGTACATTCTGGCGATGGACGGGCTGTGGAACCTGAAGGGCTGGCAGTGGCTGTTCCTGCTGGAGGGGCTGCCGTCGGTAGTGCTCGGCGTGGTGACCTGGTTCTACCTTAACGACACGCCGGATCAGGCCACCTGGCTGGATGATGACGAAAAGCAGGCACTCAAAACGATGATCGCCCGCGAGCAGGAGCTGGCCATTGCGCACGTCGCCACGCCGCGATCGACGCTGCGCGAGGTGCTGACGCCCGCCGTGCTGCTCTACACGCTGGCCTACTTCTGCCTGACGAATACGCTGAGCGCGATCAACATCTGGACGCCGCAGATCCTGCAAAGCTTCAACACCGGCAGCAGCAATATCGTGATTGGCCTGCTGGCGGCGATCCCGCAGTTTTGCACCATCCTCGGGATGATCTGGTGGAGCCGCCGCTCCGACAGGCTGAAAGAGCGAAAAAAGCACACCATCCTGCCGTATCTTTTTGCAGCGGCGGGATGGATGCTGGCCTCGGCGACCGATCACAGCCTGATCCAGCTGCTTGGCATCATCATGGCCTCAACCGGATCGTTTACCGCCATGGCGATATTCTGGACCACGCCGGATCAGGTGATTAGCCTGCAATCCCGCGCGGTGGCGCTGGCGGTGATCAACGCCATCGGCAACGTCGGGTCTGCCGTCAGCCCATTGCTGATAGGTATTTTGCGCGACGCGACCGGCAGCTTCAGCTCGGGACTGTGGTTCGTGGCGGGTCTGCTGGTGGTGGGCGCGCTGGTGCTGACGCGCATTCCGATGACGCAGCGGGATCAACAGAGGAACGATCATGTGCCAGAGCCCCATCGCCAACATTGATATCAGCAAGGATTACGACGAAAGTCTGGGCACCGACGATGTGCACTACCAGTCGTTTGCCCGCATGGCGGCCTTTTTTGGCCGCGACATGCAGGCGCACCGCCACGACCAGTATTTTCAGATGCATTTTCTCGACACCGGGCAGATTGAGCTCCAGCTCGACGACCACCGTTACTCGGTGCAGGCGCCGCTGTTCGTGCTAACGCCACCGTCGGTGCCGCACGCGTTTATTACCGAATCCGACAGCGACGGCCACGTGCTGACGGTGCGCGAGGATCTCATCTGGCCGCTGTTAGAAGTGCTCTACCCCGGTACGCGGGAAGCGTTCGGCCTGCCGGGGATCTGCCTGTCGCTTGCCGACAGGCCTGACGAGCTGGCGGCGCTGAAGCACTACTGGCAGCTGATTGCCCGGGAATCCACGGAACAACTGCCCGGTCGCGAGCATACGCTGGTCCTGCTGGCCCAGGCCGTTTTTACCCTGCTGCTGCGCAACGCGAAGCTCGACGACCACGCGTCAGGCGGCATGCGCGGTGAGCTGAAGCTTTTTCAGCGCTTTAACCAGCTGACAGATGCTCATTACCACGAGCACTGGACGGTGCCGGAGTATGCAAGCGAATTGCATCTCACCGAATCTCGCCTGACCGATATCTGTCGCCGCTTCGCCAACCGCTCGCCGAAACGGCTGATCTTCGACCGCCAGCTGCGGGAAGCCAGGCGTTTGCTGCTGTTTTCCGACAGCACAGTGAGCGAAATTGCCTGGCAGCTGGGGTTTAAAGATCCGGCCTATTTCGCCCGTTTTTTTAACCGACTGACGGGGTGTTCACCCAGTGCATACCGGGCGCAGAAAGTACCGGTTTCCTGAACGCATAACGGTTCGTAGGGCGGGTAAGCGCAGCGCCACCCGCCGAAAAGCCGCACAGATCACAAATCCACCTCTCACCCGAAAAGTACCTGCCGTTGTCCCAATCGTCCCTTCACGTTCCGCCCCTCTCAAGCTTCAATTAAACAACAAAAACAAAACATAAATTTAACAACCATCTTCCGATACGAGGTCCCTATGAAGCCTGAAGATTTCCGCGCTGATGCCAAACGTCCGTTAACCGGTGAAGAGTATTTAAAAAGCCTGCAAGATGGCCGTGAGATTTATATCTACGGCGAGCGCGTTAAGGACGTCACTACCCACCCGGCATTTCGCAATGCGGCGGCGTCCATCGCCCATATGTACGATGCCCTGCACAAGCCAGACATGCAGGATACCCTCTGCTGGGGTACCGATACCGGCAGCGGCGGCTACACCCATAAATTCTTCCGCGTGGCGAAAAGTGCCGACGATCTGCGCCAGCAGCGTGACGCCATCGCCGAGTGGTCGCGCCTGAGCTACGGCTGGATGGGGCGTACGCCGGACTACAAAGCCGCGTTCGGCTGCGCGCTCGGCGCTAACCCTGCCTTCTACGGTCAGTTCGAGCAGAACGCCCGCAACTGGTACACCCGTATTCAGGAAACCGGCCTGTACTTTAACCACGCCATCGTCAACCCGCCGATCGATCGCCATAAACCGGCGGACGAGGTGAAAGACGTTTACATCAAGCTGGAGAAAGAGACCGACGCCGGGATCATCGTCAGCGGCGCGAAAGTGGTGGCCACCAACTCGGCATTGACCCACTACAACATGATCGGTTTTGGTTCTGCGCAGGTGATGGGCGAAAACCCGGACTTCGCGCTGATGTTCGTCGCGCCGATGGATGCCGAAGGGGTGAAGCTGATCTCCCGCGCCTCATACGAGATGGTGGCAGGGGCGACAGGCTCTCCGTACGACTACCCGCTCTCCAGCCGCTTTGACGAGAACGACGCCATTCTGGTAATGGATCATGTGCTGATCCCGTGGGAAAACGTGCTGATCTACCGTGATTTCGACCGCTGCCGTCGCTGGACGATGGAAGGTGGCTTCGCCCGCATGTACCCGCTTCAGGCCTGCGTGCGTCTGGCAGTGAAGCTCGACTTCATCACCGCTCTGCTGAAGAAGTCGCTGGAGTGTACCGGCACCCTCGAGTTCCGCGGCGTGCAGGCGGATCTCGGCGAAGTGGTGGCGTGGCGCAACATGTTCTGGGCGCTGAGCGACTCCATGTGCTCCGAAGCCACGCCGTGGGTTAACGGCGCGTATCTGCCTGACCACGCGGCGTTACAGACCTACCGCGTGATGGCACCAATGGCCTATGCGAAGATCAAGAACATCATCGAACGTAACGTGACCTCCGGGCTGATCTACCTACCGTCCAGCGCGCGGGACCTGAACAACCCGCAGATCGACCAGTACCTGGCGAAGTACGTGCGCGGCTCCAACGGGATGGATCATGTCGAACGCATCAAGATTCTGAAACTGATGTGGGATGCCATCGGCAGCGAGTTTGGCGGACGTCACGAGCTGTACGAAATCAACTACTCCGGTAGCCAGGATGAGATCCGCCTGCAATGCCTGCGTCAGGCGCAAAGCTCCGGCAACATGGACAAGATGATGGCGATGGTTGACCGCTGCATGTCCGAGTACGACCAGCACGGCTGGACCGTACCGCACCTGCACAACAACACTGATATCAACATGCTGGATAAGCTGCTGAAATAACGCAGCGGGAGGTTTCAATGCAATCTGAAGAACGCCTGCGTTTTCGCGACGCGATGGCCAGCCTGTCGGCGGCGGTGAATGTGGTCACCACCGAGGGCGATGCGGGTCGCTGCGGCATTACCGCCACCGCCGTCTGTTCGGTCACGGACACCCCGCCCTCGGTCATGGTCTGCATCAACGCCAACAGCGCCATGAACCCGGTCTTCCAGGGCAACGGCAAACTGTGCGTCAACGTGCTGAACCACGAGCAGGAGATCATGGCCCGCCACTTTGCCGGGATGACCGGCATGGCAATGGAGGAGCGCTTTGCTCTCTCCTGCTGGCAGAAAGGACCGCTGGCGCAGCCGGTGCTGAAAGGCGCCCTGGCAAGCCTGGAAGGTGAGATAACCCAGGTGCAAACCATCGGCACCCATCTGGTCTACCTTGTGGAGATTAAGAACATCATCCTCAGCAGCGAGGGGCACGGCCTGATCTACTTCAAACGCCGTTTCCACCCGGTGATGATGGAGATGGAAGCCGCGATTTGATCCCGTTGCACAAAAAAACGCTAAGGTTTCCGCAAAGGTGCGCCGTTAACTATCCATAAGATAAATTTTCCGGGGCGGCTGGCGACGTCGTCAGCCGCCCCCTTAACGCTGGAAAGTCTTATGGCCCCTTCACCCCGAAGCCGCTCGGCTGAACGTCTGGTTGAAATCATTATTGCCCTGCACCGCAACGGAAGCGTTAATCGCCGCGATCTGATGCAAAAATTTGGCATTACCGAACGCACGGTGTACCGCGATTTACAGGCGCTTTCCCCGATTATTGAACACGACGGCAAAGGGCGCTATCAGCTGCTGCCCGCGTATCAGCCCTGCCGCTGCGTGCACTGCCCTGAAGCGAACGACAAAAGCCCACAGGGCTAGATTATTCTCAGTGATCTCAATCACATATTTTCTCCCGCCGGGGGTGAGCCTTAACCACTCACCCTCGCTTTTGACCGCTCACGCATCGCTTTCAACCACTCACCCATTTACCGTGCTTTACACGCGCGAGGATCTGGCACGATCGCTCCAGCATTAATCAATACCTCCTCACAACGAACCCTGACCCTTTTTTCTTTACATAAAAAACCAGGTCTTATTATGGATACTAAAAAACTACTTAAGCACGTGCCCTGGGCCATCCTCGGGATCATCGGTGCTTTCTGTCTGGCGGTTGTCGCATTACGCCGGGGCGAGCACGTCAGCGCCCTGTGGATCGTGGTCGCGTCGGTTTCCGTCTACCTTGTGGCTTATCGCTACTACAGCTTGTACATCGCGCAGAAGGTTATGAAGCTCGACCCGACGCGCGCCACCCCGGCGGTTATTAACAACGACGGCCTGAACTACGTGCCAACCAACCGTTACGTGCTGTTTGGTCACCACTTTGCCGCTATCGCCGGTGCAGGCCCGCTGGTCGGCCCGGTGCTGGCCGCGCAGATGGGCTACCTGCCGGGTACGCTCTGGCTGCTGGCGGGCGTGGTGCTGGCGGGGGCGGTGCAGGACTTTATGGTGCTGTTTATCTCCTCGCGCCGTAACGGTTCGTCGCTGGGCGAGATGATCAAAGAGGAGATGGGCCGCGTGCCAGGCACGATCGCCCTGTTCGGCTGCTTCCTGATCATGATCATCATCCTGGCGGTGCTGGCCCTGATCGTGGTGAAAGCGCTGGCCGAAAGTCCGTGGGGCGTCTTCACCGTCTGCTCTACCGTACCGATTGCGCTGTTCATGGGCATCTACATGCGCTTCCTGCGCCCTGGCCGCGTTGGCGAGGTGTCGGTCATCGGTATCGTGCTGCTGGTCGCCTCCATCTACTTCGGCGGCGTGATTGCACACGACCCGTACTGGGGTCCAGCGCTGACCTTTAAAGACACCACCATCACCTTCGCGCTGATCGGCTACGCATTCATCTCAGCGCTGCTGCCGGTGTGGCTGATTCTGGCTCCGCGTGACTACCTGGCAACCTTCCTGAAAATCGGCGTTATCGTCGGGCTGGCCATTGGTATTGTGATCATCAACCCGGAGCTGAAAATGCCGGCGGTGACGCAGTACATTGACGGTACCGGTCCGCTGTGGAAAGGCGCCCTGTTCCCGTTCCTGTTTATCACCATTGCCTGCGGTGCCGTGTCTGGCTTCCACGCGCTGATCGCCTCCGGCACCACGCCGAAGCTGATGGCCAACGAAACCGACGCGCGCTTCATCGGTTACGGCGCGATGCTGATGGAATCCTTCGTGGCGATCATGGCGCTGGTTGCGGCGTCGATTATCGAGCCTGGCCTGTACTTTGCGATGAACACCCCGCCGGCGGGTCTCGGCATTACCATGCCAAACCTGCATGAGATGGGCGGCGAAAATACCGCGCTGATCCTGGCACAGCTGAAAGACGCCAGCGCGCATGCGGCGGCGACCGTCAGCTCCTGGGGCTTCGTGATTTCGCCCGAGCAGATCATGCAGACCGCGAAAGACATCGGCGAACCGTCCGTGCTGAACCGCGCAGGTGGCGCGCCAACGCTGGCGGTGGGTATCGCACACGTGTTCCACAAAGTGCTGCCGTGGGCGGACATGGGCTTCTGGTACCACTTCGGTATTCTGTTTGAAGCGCTGTTCATCCTCACCGCGCTGGATGCCGGTACGCGTGCAGGCCGCTTCATGTTGCAGGATCTGCTGGGTAACTTCGTGCCATTCCTGAAGAAAACCGACTCTCTGGTGGCCGGCGTTCTGGGCACTGCGGGCTGCGTAGGCCTGTGGGGTTATCTGCTGTATCAGGGCGTTGTTGACCCGTTGGGCGGCGTGAAGAGCCTGTGGCCGCTGTTCGGTATCTCTAACCAGATGCTGGCGGCTGTGGCCCTGGTGCTGGGTACCGTTGTCCTCGTGAAGATGAAACGCACCAAATACATCTGGGTCACCGTGGTGCCTGCGCTGTGGCTGCTGCTCTGCACTACCTGGGCGCTGGGTCTGAAACTGTTCAGCACCAACCCGCAGCTGGAAGGCTTCTTCTTCATGGCTAACCAGTACAAAGAGAAGATTGCCGCAGGCGGCGCGGATCTGACCGCGCGGCAGATTGCCAACATGAACCATATCGTGGTGAACAACTACACCAACGCGGGTCTGAGCATTCTGTTCCTGGTGGTGGTGTACAGCATTATCTTCTACGGCATCAAAACCTGGATGAAAGTGCGTAACGTTGAGGGCCGTACGGACAAAGAGACCCCGTACGTACCGGTGCCGGAAGGCGGCGTGAAGACCTCCTCACACCATTAATTAAGCATGTTACTGTAGGCCCGGTAAGCGTAGCGCCACCGGGCTTCTTCTATCTGGAACCCTCAATGTTTGGTAACTTAGGCGAAGCAAAAAAATACCTTGGTCAGGCGGCGAAAATGCTGATTGGCATTCCTGACTATGACAACTACGTTGAGCATATGAAGACCAACCATCCGGATAAGCCGTACATGACCTACACTGAATTCTTCCGCGAGCGTCAGGAAGCGCGCTACGGCGGAAGTGGAGAAGGCGGCGTCCGCTGCTGCTAAAGGAGAAACCATGACCCCGATTGCCGTTACCCTGCTGACCGGTTTCCTCGGCGCCGGTAAAACCACCCTGCTGCGCCACATTCTGAACGAGCAGCACGGCTTCAAAATCGCCGTCATCGAAAACGAATTTGGCGAAGTCTCCGTTGACGATCAGCTGATTGGCGACCGCGCCACGCAGATCAAAACCCTGACCAACGGCTGCATCTGCTGCACCCGCTCTAACGAATTAGAAGACGCCCTGCTGGACCTGCTCGACAGCCGCGATCGCGGTGACATCGACTTCGACCGACTGGTGATCGAGTGCACCGGCATGGCCGACCCCGGCCCGATTATTCAGACCTTTTTCTCCCATGAGATCATTTGCCAGCGCTACCTGCTGGACGGCGTCATCGCTCTGGTGGATGCGGTCCATGCCGACGAGCAGATGAACCAGTTCACCATCGCCCAGTCCCAGGTTGGCTACGCCGACCGCATCCTGCTGACCAAAACCGACGTGGCGGGTGAAAGCGAAAAACTGCGCGAGCGCCTGATGCGCATCAACTCGCGTGCGCCCATTTACACGGTGACGCACGGCGATATCGATCTCGCTCAGCTGTTCAACACCAACGGCTTTATGCTGGAAGAGAACGTCACCGCGAAACCGCGCTTCCACTTTATGTCCGACAAGCAAAACGACGTGACGTCGATTGTGGTGGAGCTGGACTACCCGGTGGACATCAGCGAGGTCTCCCGCGTGATGGAGAACCTGCTGCTGTCATTTGCCGACAAGCTGCTGCGCTATAAAGGGATGCTGTGGATCGACGGCGAGCCGAACCGCCTGCTGTTCCAGGGCGTGCAGCGCCTGTACAGCGCCGACTGGGATCGCCCGTGGGACGATGAAGCGCCGCACAGCGTGATGGTGTTTATTGGAATACAGCTGCCGGAAGAAGAAATTCGGGCAGCGTTTGCGGGGCTGAAGAAATAACCGCACCGATTATCCCCTCTCCCCCGCGGGGAGAGGGTTAGGGTGAGGGGGAAACTTATTTCAACGCCTCAGGCAGCGTTACAATCCACAGTTCGCTGTCGGACTCCGGTTTCTTCAGCGGCTTCACGCTGAGGGTGGTTTCAACCGGTTTGTCATCCAGCGTCAGCGCCCCCTGCGCGTTCACCCGATAATCCTTGAGCTTCTTGCCCTCGACTGGCTTCTGCATCGCCACCTTCACGCCAAAGTCATTATCGTTCGCCACTGCCAGCGTTTTGCTGTCAATCAGCGCCAGCCCTTCGGCCTTTTCCTGCTGCCAGCCCAGCGCACGCAGATCGACCACCTGCGTTTTTTCCGCAAGCGTGATGCCGCGCTGCGCCAGCGTTTTCTCATCATCAAACTCCGGGTATTCGCCCGGCTTGTCGAAGTCCGCCAGATCGCTCGCCTTGCTCAGATCAACCCTGTAGATGAGGTTACGCATTGCGTCATTTTTATCCTCGCCCTGTTCAATCAGCAGGATGGTGTGGTTATCCAGCGCCACTATGTCACCGATTTTGGCGTCGCTGTTTTTGCTGTAGGCCGCGCTGTCGATGGGGTAGCCGTACATCGCGGTTTTCCCGGTCGCCGGATCGAAGCTCACCAGACGCGTAAACAGCGCCTGTTTTTTGCTCTTCCCGTCGATATCCAGCGTGCTTTGCACGGCGGCGATAATGCGTCCGTCCGGCATGCGGGTCAGCCCTTCAAAGCCCCGGTTTGCCTGACGCCATTTGATAACGTTTGGCAGACCGCCCGCGATGGATTTCTCCCCTTCCGTCGCCTGCGGACCGTGGATCGCGAGGATTTTCCCTTTACTGTCGACGTTAATCAGGAACGGGCCATACTCATCGCACAGCCAGTAACCGCCCTTCCCGTCCGGCGTGATGCCTTCCGTATCCAGCCCGCGGTTATCGCCTTTCAGCACTTTTAAGGTGTCGCTTAGCGCGACTTCATTGGTAGATCCAATCACGCCGCTTTGCAGCGGCAGGCCGTTGATCTCGCCTTTATCGTCATGCAGCGGTCGCGCGTCCACGGCCTCCGCTTTGCCGTTTAGCACACGGATCGTCATCAGCAGCGGGGCGAAATCCGGGGTAACAAAGATTTTGGCATCGTTTTTCCCCATTTTTGGCGAGTCCGCGTTAGGACCGCGATCGGTCACGGTCGCAAACGTCAGCGCATCGCCCTGCTTGCCCGTGAATAACAAACCCGAACCAATCCCCACCGGGAGCCCGTTCGGGAATGCGCTGGCAAACGCACCGCTGTATTTGACATGCGCGCCTTCGGGAAAGCTGACGACGTAGCGCTCCGCGGTTGGCTGTGCCGCCAGGCCAGAGAAAGAGAGCGCACAACCGATTAGCACAGGAATAATTTTTCTTTTCATATTGTTAGCATCCAGTAAGTGAAGCCAACAACGTAATGAAGAAACGTGTCAGAAAAATGACATGTAATGGCAACGAAGCGGCGCGTACGGACGTATATCAATCACCAGAAATGTAAACCTCTGTCTTTATCTGTGTCAGCTGAAATACTTTTGGAAATTATTAGAAACCCAATTAATTCATGGCGAAGGACTATTTTCGCCTCGTTCATTTTACGTTTAGCCAGGAATGTAAACTGTCCCTAAACGCGAATGTATTGGACATTGACGATTTGCCATATAAACAATTCATCAACATTTACCATTCAAAAACCCAACATAAACAGCATATAAATGCGAGACCTATCACATTTGCAGTCATAAACATCGCTTGTTAAGGTGCCCTCAGATTAATTTAATGACGAGGAAACACTCATGAAAAAACTTAACATCCTGATCCTTTCTGCTCTGACCGCCGTATCGGGCTCCGCACTGGCCATGGGTGGCAGCATTGAGCAGGGTAAAAACTTTACTAACCTCAATCTGGAAATGGGGAAATCCTCATCCGGCCTGTATGCGGAGAGCAACTGGCTGAAAAACACCGATGACGGTACCCAGACCGGCGGCGTTGGGGCAGGCTACAACCTGGAAGTGGGTCCGGTGATGCTGAACGCTGGCGCGAAAGCCATCTACATCGGCCCGAAAAAAGGCGATAACGGCGTAGCATTCCCGATTGGCGGCGGCGTTAACGTTGCGCTTACGGACAGCATTCACGTGTTTGGTGAAGGTTATGTGGCGCCAGACGGCCTGAACAACAGCGTGAAGAACTATGTTGAAGCTAACGGCGGCGTAAGCTGGACGCCAGTCAAACCTGTCACGCTGAAAGTGGGCTATCGCCACGTGAGCGTAGACGGTAAAGACGGTCGTCCAAACCACACGCTGATCGATGGTGCATATGTAGGCGGTGGAGTGTCCTTCTAAGCCTGTTTGCGCGTTTCGCCCGGCGGCGCTACGCTTGCACGGGCCTACAATGAAGGGTGCAATGTATTAAAATTATTGCACATTGTAGGCCGGGTAAGCGCAGCGCCACCCGGCAAGAAAGGCGATGCGACCGTTAATAAAAAAACCTGCCGGATGGCAGGTTTTTTTATTACCGCATTACTTGCGAACGACCACCAGCTTCTGGTTCACAAACTCTTTGATCCCCAGGTCCGACAGCTCGCGTCCGTAACCCGAACGTTTTACGCCGCCGAACGGCAGCTCTGCCGCAGTGTCGGTGAGCCAGTTGATGTACACCATCCCGGTCTCAATGCGCGACGCCATTTTCTTCGCGCGCTCGATGTTCTGGCTGAACACCGCGCCGCCCAGACCGTAGTGGGAATCGTTAGCCAGTGCGACCGCTTCGTCGTCGCTTTTCACCACGTAAACCTGCGCTACCGGACCGAAGAACTCCTCGAAGTACGCCGGGTTATCGCGCGAGATATGTGTCAGGATCGTCGGCTCAAAGAAGCTTCCGTCACGCTGAACCGGCTTGCCGCCATGGTGCAGCTTCGCGCCATTTTTCACCGCCTCGTTAACCTGTTTAGTTAGCGTCTCCAGCGCGTCTTTGGATGACAAAGGCCCCAGCGTGGTGCTTTCGTCCAGCGGATCGCCAATTTTCACCTGCTTAAACGCCTCGGTGAATTTACTCAGGAAGGCGTCTGCAATCTTTTCATGCAGGATAAAGCGCTTCGCCGCGGTACAGACCTGCCCGGCATTGTTCAGCCGCGCGTTAACGCCGATCTTCACGGCTTTATCCAGGTCGGCATCGTCCAGCACCACGAAGACATCGTTCCCGCCCAGTTCCAGGGTCGATTTTTTGAGGTGCTTCGCAGCCTGTGCCGCAACCACGCTACCCGCTTTTTCTGAACCGGTCAGCGCCGCCCCCTGTACGCGATCGTCGGCGATAATGTTCGCCACCTGTTCGGACGAGATAAACAGGTTGGTCCACGCCCCTTCCGGCGCGCCCGCTTCACGTACCAGTTGTGCAAAGGTCTCTGCACAGTGCGGCACGATGCTGGCGTGCTTAGCGATCACCGGGTTGCCCGCTGCCAGGTTTGGCGCCAGAACGCGCATCAGCTGATAGTACGGGAAGTTCCATGGCTCGACGGCCATCAGCACGCCGATGGGGTGATGTTCAACCCATGCTTCCCCGAGTTCAGAGTCATACTTCACCGGGGCCAGGAACTGCTTCGCGTTGTCCGCATAGTAGCGGGCGATTTGCGCGCACAGCTTCACTTCGCCGCGGCTTTGTTCGATGAGCTTACCCATCTCCTGACTGGCGATTTTCGCCAGATCCTCCACGCGTTCGTCGATCAGGTCCGCCAGCTTATGCAGCACCGGCAGGCGCTGGCTTATGTCGCCTTTCGCCCAGTCGGAGTGATAGAGCGCATCGGCTGCCTTCAGCGCCGCTTCAACGTCTGCGTCAGTGTGAGAGGGATATTCTTTGATGAGCTGGTTCGTGGCAGGATTTACTGTCTGGTAAGCCATATCGAATCTCCTTGTTTTACCGCTTAGGGTATTAAGGGTAGTCAATCTGACTGGCTTTGAAGGTAAAGTTGGGTATATACGGAGGGTTCTTAACAAGACGCTGCCAGGCGATGCGCAGACATGGTATAAAAAATGCTCATCAATGGAGTTCCTATGACCGATACCCGCCATATCCGCCAGACCTTTAACCGCGCAGCAGGCCTTGAGCTGCGCAGTACGTGGCAAAGCACCCGGGCATATAAACGTCATTGCCATCCACAGCTCTCCATCGGCGCGATTGTGGAAGGCCAGACCTGCTGCGTAAGTCATGGCAATGCGTACGTTCTTGATCCCGGTGATCTTATCGTGATCCCGGCTTATGCCCCGCACAGCTGCAACCCCGTTGTCGGGAAGCCGCGCAGTTACCATATGCTCTATATCGACACCGATCTTCCCCTGGCGCTACAGGTTATTCGCGATCCCACGCTCTTTAAGCACTTTCTTGCCGTTGTCGGGACGATGTCCTCCGCATCCGTGGAGACCCTGCTTTCTGCCCTTCCCCGTTGCGCGGGTGAGATGAATGCACCTCGCTCAACCAGCCAGCAGGTTCAGCAGGCGTTACTCTCCGACCTTGCCGCACCGCCTTCCCTTGACGAACTCGCCCAACGATTCTCACTGCGCAAGGAGACGCTGATCCGCACTTTCAGGCAGGATACCGGCCTGACGCCGGGCAGTTTCCTCAACATTTCGCGCGTGGAGTACGCCAAAGCGCGGCTGCGCGCGGGGGATGATATCGCCGACGTGGGCTACCAGAGCGGGTTTGCCGACCAGAGTCATTTTCATAAGACCTTCGTGAATTATACCGCTGCCACGCCGCGCCAGTACGCCACGGGCCGATCAATATCAGACAATAATCAGGATACGTAACGTCGTAAGGTGACCTCAGATTTGTCACTGAGGTCGCTATGGAACTGTTATTTCCCTCCGCCTTTCTTGCCCTGGCGCTGGCGCATTTTGTTGCCCTGTTAAGCCCGGGCCCGGATTTCTTCCTGCTGGTAGGCTACGCCGCCCGCTACCGGCTGCGCGGCAGCGCCGGATTGTGTCTCGGCATCGCAGCAGGTAACGGGTTGTATATCTTACTGGTGATTATCGGCTGGAGCGCGCTGCGCCAGTTTGGGTGGCTGTTTACGCTTATCGAACTGTCCGGCGCGCTGTACCTGCTGTGGATTGGCTCGCATCTTGTGCGCAGCCGCCCGCAGCCGCTGGCGCTGGAAGAAACCCGCCAGCGCTGCCCTTCTCTGCGTAAGCAAATCCTGCTGGGGCTGGGTTCGGCGCTGTTAAATCCCAAAAACGCGTTGTTCTACCTGGCGCTAATGACAGCGTTACTCGGGCCGGACGTCACACTGCTTCAGCAGGCGACCTGCGGCGTCTGGATGGTGATGGTGGTGCTGGTATGGGATCTGGCGCTGGTATCGCTGATGGGGTTACCGGCGGTTCAGCGAAAGCTCAGCCGTTCGCTCTGGCTGATAGAGCGCACGGCGGGGGTGGTGTTGATGGGGTTTGGTGGGTGGGTGCTGTGGCGGGTAGTGGCAAAAATCCTCTGAGAGAAAAGGCAGCCTGACGCTGCCTGTGTTATTTTTTGTTCTGATCGCGCAGCATCGCCTCGCGCAAAATGGCATTAAGCCGCGTCTGGTAACCTTTCCCTGGCCGTTTAAGCCACTCCATCACGTCGGCGTCAATGCGTACTGATGCCTGAGTTTTGAGCGGTCGATAGAATTTTCCCCGCACGGCACCGGCCCAGCGATCATCCTCCGTGGCCGGTATATCGCTGTAATCAATTTCCCTGTCGGGTTTATCCGCCAGCGCTTTGAGTTCAGCCTCCCGGCGGGCACTCACTTCCGGTGCACTACCGCGTTTATGTTTAACGATGCTCATAACGCCTCCTCTCTTTACGATCCGCTTTACGCGCACTGATGATACGTATGATTTCATCCCCGCTTTCAAAACGTACCGTGTGCGCGACCAGAATGACAATAACACCCTGTACAAGACCAATGGTTTGCCAGCGAAACTCCCCGTTTTCATAACGATCCTGAACAGACAAATGGCAGGGATCGTCAAAAACCAGAACTGCATCTTCAAAACGAATGGCGTGTTTTTGCAGATTGCTTTTCGCCTTATTGCTATCCCATTCATACTCTATAGGCATAGTGTACCCTTCCCTGATTGTATATACAAAAAAGCATATACAAACAGAGCAGTATTTGAACGAAAAAGACAATGTTTTGATTTGATTTCTGAAGGAGCATTCCAGAAAGTGAGATGACTGGCCTCGTGCAGCTTTGCACTTTTCCCCCGTATCCCTCTATCCTTAACCCATGGAAAAACATACCGAACTCAAACGCGCCAAGCTTCTCGCGCTGTCGCTGCTGCTGATTGCCGTCGCAGCGTTTATCACCACCCTGTTCCTGCCGCAAACCTTCTGGGTGCGCGGCGTAAAGGCCATTGCCGAAGCGGCGATGGTCGGCGCGCTGGCGGACTGGTTTGCCGTTGTCGCGCTGTTCCGCCGGGTGCCAATTCCCTTTATCTCGCGCCATACGGCGATTATCCCGCGCAATAAAGACCGCATCGGCGACAATCTCGGCCAGTTCGTGCAGGAAAAGTTTCTCGATACGCAATCCCTTGTCGATCTTATCCGTCGCTACGAGCCCGCACAGATGATTGGGACCTGGTTCAGCCAGCCCGATAACGCCCGGCGCGTGGGGCAGCATCTGGTGCAGGTGATGAGCGGTTTTCTGGAACTTACCGACGATGGACGCATTCAGCGCCTGCTCAAACGCGCCGTCCACAAGGCTATCGACAAAGTCGATCTAACCGAGACCAGCGCCGTCATGCTGGAAAGCATGACCAAAAACAACCGTCACCAGGTGCTGCTGGACGCCATCATCAACCGCCTGATTACCCTGATTCAGCGGGAAAGCACGCGGGAATTTATTGCCGACCAGATCGTCCACTGGCTTAAGACCGAGCATCCGCGCAAGGCGATGGTGCTGCCCACCGAGTGGCTGGGCGATCAAAGCGCGGAGATGGTGTCGAACGCGGTGAACACGCTGCTGGACGATATCAGCCACGACCGCACGCACCAGATCCGTCAGGCGTTTGACCGCGCCACGATCAAGTTCATCGACAATCTGAAAAACGATCCGGAGATGACGGCGAAAGCCGAGAATATCAAACACTACCTGAAGAATGACGAAGCCTTTAACCGCTATCTGGGGGAAATGTGGGCTGACCTGCGCCAGTGGCTGAAAAATGACATGCAGAGCGATGATTCCCGCGTGAAGCAGCGTATCGCCAACGCCGGGCTGTGGTTTGGCGAAACGCTGACCAACGACGCCAGCCTGCGGGCGTCGCTGAATGAGCATCTGGAGCAGGCCGCGCACCGCGTGGCGCCGGATTTCGCCGCGTTCCTGACGCGCCATATCAGCGACACGGTGAAAAGCTGGGATGCCAAAGACATGTCACGCCAGATAGAACTCAATATCGGTAAAGATCTTCAGTTCATTCGCGTTAACGGTACCCTGGTGGGCGGAACAATTGGCCTGATCCTGTTTCTGCTCTCGCAGTTGCCCGCCGTGCTGGGGCATTAATCTGCTTTTGGCGGCGCGATAACGTAGCGCGTCGCCTCGAAGCGGTTCAGGATCAGGTGCACCAGAAAGACCATCGTCAGCGTGACCACCAGCGCGAAGGTGACGGAGGTGATGCGGTACAGATCGCTGAACACCAGGTCGCTGTCCGGATGCATGTTCTGCCCGAACATAATGCCGATGGTGGTGATACTGGCGAAGCCTACCCCGGCGCCGACCTTCTCCATTACGTGCAGACGCGCGCCAAACGCCAGTCCAAGGCCAATCAGCGGCATCATCAGCAGCATATGGCTGCTGTGATCGTAGAGGATAAGCTGGACGACAAGGATATAGAGACACCCCAGCACCACGCCGACTACGCGCCAGATGGAGCTGATAACCGAGCCGCGATAGTGCATCGGGAACAGGATCAGAATGCCCGCCATCAGCGCCGAAAGCGAATCGCTTAAGTCGCTCATCTGGAACACCACGAAAATCAGCGTCGCCACGGTGCCCGAGAGCAGAGACTCGTGGCGCACGCGGGCGTCATCTTTCTCGATCAGCGGCGGCGGCTTACGCGGCTCCACGTCCGGCAGCAGGTAGTTCATCAGCGCGCTCAGGCACACCGCCATTACGCTCGCTTCGATGTTAGAGAATAAAAGCGTGTGCCAGTTGGTGGTGGGGTAGCTCATAAAGTTGAGCATCACGCTCTGGCAAACCACGCCCATCGAGCCGAACAGGAACAGCGGCCCCTTACTCATAAAGCGAAAACGCATCACGTACAGGGCAAACACCACCAGCGTCATAATGACCGGCCACTGGGACAGATAGCCGATGATAAACACCATTTCGATGCAGTTCAGCGAGGCGCTGAAGATAAACTGCTTCGCCACGTGGCGGTTAAACACCGGCACCAGCGAGAGCAGCATGATCGGATAGACCACAAAAAACACGCCGTAGCTGGTGTTGTAGAAACTCGAAATACTGAGCGCAATCATCCCGGCAAAGACGATACGCAGGGTCTGGCGAAAGTCGTTTGCCGTATAGACGATGTTGCCGTGCGGGGTAAATACCCGCGCCAGGGTGCTAATAGACATAGTGAAGCAGGCTAACCAGATGGATTTGCATCCCGGAGAAGAATCGCGCAAACGGCCCTTCGCTATTGTAGAGCTGCACGGTGGCGCGCGCGCCGGTCGGCAGCGACTTCGGTAAGGCTTCGTCCAGCGCCACGTGAATGCGCATACGCTGGGCATCACGCACCCAGCGGTTGGAGGTTTCCGGTTCAGAAAGTTGACCGTTTACGGCCTCCTGTCCGGCGAGGATCCCCGCGTCGCTGCTGGTGACGTGGGCACGGAAAACTTGCCCCGGGAAGGCGTCGAACACCACGGCGGCGTCGGTCCCCTGGTGGGTATGCCGCAGGCTCTTCTCGCGGAAATCCGCCACGATATCGATCCGGGTGTTCACCAGCGCCAGCGCAGCCGAACCGGACGAGGCGTAAAAACCGGGGCTTAATTGCAGGTTACTGACCGTGCCGTCCGCCTCGGCGTAGACCTTCGTCCAGCCAAGATTCAGCTCCGCTTCATCCAGCGCGTTACGGTATTTTTGCAGCGTCACGTTGCGGTGCTCATCCCGCTCGCCGCGCTGAATGCGCAGGTTATGAATATTCGCCTGAATCGAGCTGACGGACTGCTCGCTGCTCTGCCAGGTGGTACGGACCTTATCCAGATCCGCCTGCGACACGCTCTGCAAGGTACTCAGTTTCTGGTAGCGGTCGAAGGTAACTTTGTCATTACGCGCCGTCAGCACCGCGGTTTTCAGGCTGGCCTGCGCCGCGGCAATCTGCGCGTCCAGCTGATCGTTAGACAGACGCGCCTGTTCCAGCGCAATCTGCGCCGCTTCGACCTTATTGCGAAACGGCGTGGCGTCGAGCTCAAACAGCAGATCGCCTCTCTTAACCTGGCTATTGTTGTGGACATGTACCGCCGCCACATACCCGGAGACGCGGGCAGACACCGGGGTCACCACGCGCATCACGGTGGAGTCCGGCGTCAGCGGGATCCAGATATCCGCGACGATAAAGTAGACAAACATCAGCAGGAAAGAGGCAATACTCACCCTTACCCAGCGGGCAAACTTTTGTTCAGGAGTCATTATTTTTCGGTCTTATTATCTTCTTCGCGGATTGTCCGCAAATTGCAGGCGATTTGATTGAGTGTGGCGCTGAAAATATTGATATGTTCCGGCGCGATGTTTTGCGATACGCGCGCCTGATACGTCTCAATCACCTGAGAGAGCCTTTCAAGAATGGCTTTTCCCTCAGGCGTCAGCGTCAGCAGCCGGATACGCTTGTCATACGGCGAGACGGTGCGCAGCAGGTAGCCCTGCTTTTCCAGCTGTGTCAGCGTACGCATTAGCGGAGGCAGTTCAATCCCCTGCACTTCCGCCAGCTCGCTGACCGAGACGTTATCCCCGAGTTGATGAAGCTGCATCATCACCGTCCAGCTCGACTGGGTTAACCCGGTGTCGAGAATGGCGTCGTCGATGACTGCGCGCCACTGACGCACGATCATCGCCATCCGCATGCCCATCGGCCTGCGGCTAAACAGATCTTCTTCACTCATGGGGAATCCTCTCGTAGTACGCCATTACGATAATAGTTATCATGGTAAGTATCAAGAAACGAGAAGTTAAAGCGCAGGAATTGCGAAACGATGTTCTCCCTCTCCCTGTGGGAGAGGGTCGGGGTGAGGGCATCAGCCCGCAACGGCGTTTAGCGGCTAAAATGCTTCCTGACGGCACTTTTCCCCGAAGCCGTCACCACCACCTCCCTGTACCCCGCCACCCGCTGGATCCAACCTTTGCTTTCCATGTGGATGAGCAGCGCCGCGCCGGCCTCTCCCCCCAGATGAAACCGCCTCTCGCTCCAGTCCAGGCAGGCGCAGCACGCCTTGCGACGGGTATTGGGATTTAACGGAATACCAAGCTTCAGAAACTGCTCGCGGCCATGTAGCGTGAGCGCTGAACCGTCTGCCTCAAGCCAGCCTTCCGCCTGCATGAATTCATAGATATGCACCGCCACCGTTCCGGCAAGATGGTCGTAGCAGGTTCGTGCTTCGCGCAGGGCTTTTGGCGCGGAGGTTTCCGGCGACGTGATGCGGCTCCAGGAGAGCCCCATCATCTGCTCGACAAGCGCCGCCACGTCGTGTCCCGCCAGGCGATAGTAGCGATGCCGCCCCTGAGACAGGCAGGTAATCAGCTTTCCCTCCACCAGCCGCGCGAGATGCCCACTGGCGGTCGACGGCGCAACGTCTGCCGCCACGCTCAGCTCTGTAGCCGTCCACGCCCGCCCGTCCATCAGAGCACAGAGCATCTTCACGCGCGACGGATCGGCCATTGTAGCCGCTACAGCGGCAATGGCCTGTTCCAGCGCCGCCGCAATTTCACCCTGCTCGCCGGGCCTGTTGTCGAAAATCACATGAACGTCATACATGCGCGTGCCCTCCCGTTTCGGAGCTGTACTCCCGCATCAGCTGCGCCACGCGAATACGGTAGAAAGAAAAAATCGACGCCCGGCCTTCGGCCTGCGCGGCCTGATGGAAGACATTCTGCTTCCAGCGGCGGACGGCCTCTTCATACCGCCACCAGGAAAGGGACAGGATTTTGCCGTCGGTCGTCAGGCTCTGGAACCGTTCGATATCAATAAAGCCGTCGATATCGGCCAGCAAAGGCTTAAGCTCTGCGGCAAGTTGAAGATAGCGCGCCTGATGCGCCGGTGCAGCTTTAGCTTCGAAAAGGACTGCAATCATGAAGGTCTCTCCGTTGTGATGATATGGAGAGAATGCGGGACTAATGGTGTGGATGCTTCGGTATGGAGCGAAGT
>NZ_JBSKJP010000021.1:0-26140 GCF_053709615.1 Enterobacter sp. UPMP2061 | reverse complement strand
GGCTAATTAATTATCCCTGAAATAAAAAGGACGCTCCGGCGTCCTTTTTTGTTTTCTGCCGTTGGGGCATTGTCATAAAAATTCGCATTTTTTGCTTTCTCCCGCCACGTATTCCGACGCCCGCGCTATTGTAATCATAACCATTCTCACTTACACTTTGCGCATATTTTGAACGGGAGTCTTTATGTACGTTTGTTTATGTAATGGTGTAAGCGACAAAAAAATTCGTCAGGCCGTTCGCCAGTTTCAACCACAATCTTTCCAGCAGCTTCGCAAGTTTGTTCCGGTGGGAAATCAATGCGGTAAATGCGTTCGCGCAGCGCGTGAGATCATGCAGGACGAACTGATGCAGATCCCGGAATTCAAAGAGATCGCGTAAGCCTCTATCTTTTTTTTGACATCCCCGTAGCCCGATCTACGCTTCAATGAGTGGAAGCGGAGGGACTATATAATGAAAGGTGATGTTAAAATCATAAGTTATCTCAATAAATTATTGGGAAATGAGCTTGTCGCAATCAATCAGTATTTTCTCCATGCAAGAATGTTTAAAAACTGGGGACTGACTCGCCTCAACGATGTTGAATACCATGAGTCCATTGATGAAATGAAACACGCCGATAAATACATTGAGCGTATTTTATTCCTCGAAGGCATTCCTAACCTACAGGATCTCGGAAAACTGGGCATCGGAGAAGATGTCGAAGAGATGCTGCGTTCTGATCTCCGGCTGGAGCTGGAGGGTGCAAAAGATCTGCGTGAAGCCATTGCCTATGCGGACAGCGTACATGACTACGTCAGCCGCGATATGATGATCCAGATCCTGGCCGATGAAGAAGGGCACATCGACTGGCTTGAGACCGAACTGGATCTCATTAGCAAAATTGGCCTACAGAACTACCTTCAGTCTCAGATCAAAGTGGAAAGTTAATCAGGCTTTCCCAGCCAACGCATAAACCCGCTGCCGCCAGAAATGGCCCAAAAGGCAGTGGGTTTTTTAATGCCTGCTTATCAGGAGTAAACAACGAGAAAGCAACCAGATACAGCAGAGCCATTAACGCGGCCACTAATGCCAGTATTGGTAGTACACACCAGCCATGCCATGCCCCCAGCGCCGCCAGATATTTTATGTCGCCATATCCCATCCCTTCACGTCGGCAGATGAGACGGTATCCCCAATAGATAATGGCGAATCCGGCGTATCCTGCCATCGCACCCACTACCGCGCTCGGCAAAAAATCAGGATGGAGACAAAGCTGGTAGAGCAGGCCCGTCCATAGCAGCGGGCAAAGAAATTTATCGGGAAGAAGCCCCGTGCGAATATCGGTGCGAACAAGCAAGGCCGATAACGCAAAATAGATCAACAGAAAGGGGAGGGACAGTAGCATAGCGAGAGCCTCAAAATGGTTTGAGCGCATACTCGTAATAATCTGCATGCCCGGCAATGTGTAAAAACAGCAATTGCGTAGCGGCTTCATACAAAGAGTTGAGAAGGGATACTTTGCATAAAAAATTGCGCGGCCTTACGTATAGTACGTCTTTGGCGCTTAATTTCTAAACGGCACTTGCGTCTTTCTCTGATTTACGTATAATGCGCGGGCTTGTCGTAATTGACGGCGGGTTCAATCTGAACCAGAGTAGCTCACTTTGTTACTCAACAATGCTCCCAATTGGGGAGCTACGTAAGAACGGTTACACTCTCCCATCAATCGTAATGGGTTTGAGGAGTAATCATTTTCGTTTATAAAATAATTGGAGCTCTGGTCTCATGCAGAACCAAAGAATCCGTATCCGCCTTAAAGCGTTTGATCATCGTCTGATCGATCAATCAACCGCGGAAATCGTCGAGACTGCTAAGCGCACTGGTGCGCAAGTCCGTGGTCCGATCCCGCTGCCGACCCGCAAAGAGCGCTTTACCGTTCTGATCTCTCCGCACGTTAACAAAGATGCGCGTGATCAGTACGAAATCCGCACTCACAAGCGTCTGGTTGACATCGTTGAGCCAACTGAGAAAACCGTTGATGCTCTGATGCGTCTGGATCTGGCTGCCGGTGTAGACGTGCAGATCAGCCTGGGTTAATCAGGTCATCGAGCGATTGAGAGGTTGAAACAATGATTGGTTTAGTCGGTAAAAAAGTGGGTATGACCCGCATCTTCACTGAAGATGGCGTTTCTATCCCAGTAACCGTAATCGAAGTTGAAGCAAACCGCGTTACTCAGGTTAAAGATCTGGCTAACGATGGCTACCGCGCTATTCAGGTTACCACTGGTGCTAAAAAAGCTAACCGTGTAACCAAACCAGAAGCGGGTCACTTCGCTAAAGCTGGCGTTGAAGCTGGCCGTGGTCTGTGGGAATTCCGTCTTGCTGAAGGCGAAGAGTTCACCGTAGGTCAGGACATTAGCGTTGAGCTGTTTGCTGACGTTAAAAAAGTTGACGTAACCGGTACCTCTAAAGGTAAAGGTTTTGCTGGTACCGTTAAGCGCTGGAACTTCCGTACCCAGGACGCTACTCACGGTAACTCCTTGTCTCACCGCGTTCCGGGTTCTATCGGTCAGAACCAGACTCCGGGCAAAGTGTTCAAAGGCAAGAAAATGGCAGGTCAGCTGGGCAACGAACGTGTAACCGTTCAGAGCCTGGACGTAGTACGTGTTGACGCTGAGCGCAACCTGCTGCTGGTTAAAGGTGCGGTCCCGGGTGCAACCGGTAGCGACCTGATCGTTAAACCAGCTGTGAAGGCGTAAGGGGATAGCAATGGAATTAGTATTGAAAGACGCGCAGAGCGCGCTGACTGTTTCCGAAACTACCTTCGGTCGTGATTTCAACGAAGCGCTGGTTCACCAGGTTGTTGTTGCTTATGCAGCTGGTGCTCGTCAGGGTACTCGTGCTCAGAAGACTCGTGCTGAAGTAACTGGTTCAGGCAAAAAGCCATGGCGCCAGAAAGGTACCGGCCGTGCGCGTTCAGGTTCTATCAAGAGCCCGATCTGGCGTTCAGGTGGCGTGACCTTCGCTGCGCGTCCACAGGACCACAGTCAAAAAGTTAACAAAAAGATGTACCGCGGCGCGCTGAAAAGCATTCTGTCCGAACTGGTACGTCAGGATCGTCTGATCGTTGTCGAGAAGTTCTCTGTTGAAGCGCCTAAAACTAAGCTGCTGGCACAGAAACTGAAAGACATGGCTCTGGAAGATGTGCTGATCATCACCGGTGAGCTGGACGAGAACCTGTTCCTGGCCGCGCGTAACCTGCACAAGGTTGACGTACGCGACGCGACTGGTATCGACCCGGTTAGCCTGATCGCCTTCGACAAAGTCGTAATGACTGCTGATGCTGTTAAGCAAGTTGAGGAGATGCTGGCATGATTCGTGAAGAACGTCTGCTGAAGGTGCTGCGCGCACCGCACGTTTCTGAAAAAGCGTCTACTGCGATGGAAAAAACAAACACCATCGTTCTCAAAGTTGCTAAAGACGCGACCAAAGCAGAGATCAAAGCTGCTGTGCAGAAACTGTTTGAAGTCGAAGTCGAAGTCGTTAACACCCTGGTAGTTAAAGGGAAAGTTAAACGTCACGGACAGCGTATCGGTCGTCGTAGCGACTGGAAAAAAGCTTACGTCACCCTGAAAGAAGGCCAGAACCTGGACTTCGTTGGCGGCGCTGAGTAAGTCGGAGGAGTAATACAATGGCAGTTGTTAAATGTAAACCGACATCTCCGGGTCGTCGCCACGTAGTTAAAGTGGTTAACCCTGAGCTGCACAAGGGCAAACCTTTTGCTCCGTTGCTGGAAAAAAACAGCAAATCCGGTGGTCGTAACAACAATGGCCGTATCACCACTCGTCACATCGGTGGTGGCCACAAGCAGGCTTATCGTATTGTTGACTTCAAACGCAACAAAGACGGTATCCCAGCAGTTGTTGAGCGTCTTGAGTACGATCCGAACCGTTCCGCGAACATCGCGCTGGTTCTGTACAAAGATGGCGAACGCCGTTACATCCTGGCCCCTAAAGGCCTGAAAGCTGGCGACCAGATTCAGTCTGGCGTTGATGCTGCAATCAAAGCAGGCAACACCCTGCCGATGCGCAATATCCCGGTTGGTTCTACCGTTCATAACGTAGAAATGAAACCAGGTAAAGGCGGTCAGCTGGCGCGTTCCGCGGGTACTTACGTTCAGATCGTTGCGCGTGACGGTGCTTATGTCACCCTGCGTCTGCGTTCTGGTGAAATGCGTAAAGTCGAAGCAGACTGCCGCGCTACTCTGGGCGAAGTTGGCAATGCTGAGCATATGCTGCGCGTTCTGGGTAAAGCTGGTGCTGCACGCTGGCGTGGTGTTCGTCCTACCGTTCGCGGTACTGCGATGAACCCAGTCGACCACCCACATGGTGGTGGTGAAGGTCGTAACTTTGGTAAGCACCCGGTAACTCCGTGGGGCGTTCAGACCAAAGGTAAGAAGACCCGCAGCAACAAGCGTACTGATAAATTTATCGTACGTCGCCGTAGCAAATAATTTTAGAGGATAAGCCATGCCACGTTCTCTCAAGAAAGGTCCTTTTATTGACCTGCACTTGCTGAAGAAGGTAGAGAAAGCGGTGGAAAGCGGAGACAAGAAGCCCCTGCGCACTTGGTCCCGTCGTTCAACGATCTTTCCTAACATGATCGGTTTGACCATCGCTGTCCATAATGGTCGTCAGCACGTTCCAGTCTTTGTTACCGACGAAATGGTTGGTCACAAACTGGGTGAATTCGCACCGACTCGTACTTATCGCGGCCACGCTGCTGATAAAAAAGCGAAGAAGAAATAAGGTAGGAGGAAGAGATGGAAACTTTAGCTCAACATCGCCATGCTCGTTCTTCTGCACAGAAGGTTCGCCTTGTTGCTGACCTGATTCGCGGTAAGAAAGTGTCGCAGGCCCTGGACATCCTGACCTATACCAACAAGAAAGCTGCGGTATTGGTCAAGAAAGTACTGGAATCTGCCATTGCTAACGCTGAACACAACGATGGCGCTGACATCGACGATCTGAAAGTCGCGAAAATTTTCGTAGATGAAGGCCCAAGCATGAAGCGCATTATGCCGCGTGCGAAAGGTCGTGCAGATCGCATCCTGAAGCGCACCAGCCACATTACTGTGGTTGTGTCCGATCGCTGAGACTCTGGAGACTAGCAATGGGTCAGAAAGTACATCCTAATGGTATTCGCCTGGGTATTGTAAAACCATGGAACTCTACCTGGTTTGCGAACACCAAAGAATTCGCTGACAACCTGGACAGCGATTTTAAAGTACGTCAGTACCTGACTAAGGAACTGGCTAAAGCGTCTGTATCTCGTATCGTTATCGAGCGTCCAGCTAAGAGCATCCGTGTGACTATTCACACTGCTCGCCCTGGCATCGTTATCGGTAAGAAAGGCGAAGACGTAGAAAAACTGCGCAAGGTCGTAGCGGATATCGCTGGCGTTCCTGCACAGATCAATATCGCTGAAGTTCGTAAGCCTGAACTGGACGCTAAATTGGTTGCTGACAGCATCACTTCTCAGCTGGAACGTCGTGTTATGTTCCGTCGTGCTATGAAGCGTGCTGTACAGAACGCAATGCGTCTGGGCGCTAAAGGTATCAAAGTTGAAGTTAGCGGCCGTCTGGGCGGCGCGGAAATCGCACGTACCGAATGGTACCGCGAAGGTCGCGTACCGCTGCACACTCTGCGTGCTGACATCGACTACAACACCTCTGAAGCGCACACCACTTACGGTGTAATCGGCGTTAAGGTATGGATCTTCAAAGGTGAGATCCTGGGTGGTATGGCTGCTGTTGAACAACCGGAAAAACCGGCTGCTCAACCTAAAAAGCAGCAGCGTAAAGGCCGTAAATAAGGAGCGTCGCTGATGTTACAACCAAAGCGTACAAAATTCCGTAAAGTGCACAAAGGCCGCAACCGTGGTCTGGCGCAGGGTACGGATGTTAGCTTCGGCACTTTCGGTCTGAAAGCTGTTGGCCGTGGTCGTCTGACTGCACGTCAGATCGAAGCAGCACGTCGTGCAATGACCCGTGCAGTTAAGCGTCAAGGTAAGATCTGGATCCGTGTATTCCCGGACAAACCGATCACCGAGAAGCCACTGGAAGTTCGTATGGGTAAAGGTAAAGGTAACGTGGAGTACTGGGTTGCCTTGATCCAACCGGGCAAAGTCCTTTATGAAATGGACGGTGTTCCGGAAGAGCTGGCCCGTGAAGCCTTCGGCCTGGCAGCAGCGAAACTGCCTATCAAAACCACCTTTGTAACTAAGACGGTGATGTAATGAAAGCAAAAGAGCTGCGTGAAAAAAGCGTTGAAGAGCTGAACGCTGAGCTGCTGAACCTGCTGCGTGAGCAGTTCAACCTGCGTATGCAGGCTGCAAGTGGCCAGCTGCAACAGACTCACCTGCTGAAGCAAGTGCGTCGCAATGTTGCGCGCGTTAAGACTTTACTGACTCAGAAGGCGGGTGCGTAATGACCGATAAAATCCGTACTCTGCAAGGTCGTGTTGTTAGCGATAAAATGGAGAAATCCATTGTTGTAGCTATCGAACGTTTTGTGAAACACCCGATCTACGGTAAATTCATCAAGCGTACGACCAAACTGCACGTACATGACGAGAACAACGAATGTGGTATCGGCGACAAGGTTGAAATCCGTGAATGCCGTCCACTGTCCAAGACTAAGTCCTGGACGCTGGTTCGCGTTGTAGAGAAAGCGGTTCTGTAATAGAGTACGCATTCTCAATACGAATAAACGGCTCAGCGATGAGCCGTTTATTTTTTCTACCCATATTGCAGAAGCGGTGTTATAATGCCGCGCCCTCGATATGGGGCTTTTTAACGGCTCTGATTTTAGAGTCTCAGGTAGTAGTTGACATTAGCGGAGCACTAAAATGATCCAAGAACAGACTATGCTGAACGTCGCCGACAACTCCGGTGCACGTCGCGTAATGTGTATCAAGGTTCTGGGTGGCTCGCACCGTCGCTACGCAGGCGTAGGCGACATCATCAAGATCACCATCAAGGAAGCAATTCCACGTGGTAAGGTCAAAAAAGGTGATGTGCTGAAGGCGGTAGTGGTGCGCACCAAGAAGGGTGTTCGTCGCCCTGACGGTTCTGTCATTCGCTTCGATGGTAATGCATGCGTTATTTTAAACAATAACAGCGAGCAGCCTATCGGCACGCGTATCTTTGGGCCGGTAACTCGTGAACTTCGTACTGAGAAGTTCATGAAAATTATCTCTCTGGCACCAGAAGTACTCTAAGGAGCGAATCATGGCAGCGAAAATCCGTCGTGATGACGAAGTTATCGTGTTAACCGGTAAAGATAAAGGTAAACGCGGTAAAGTAAAAAATGTTCTGTCTTCCGGCAAACTTGTCGTTGAAGGTATCAACCTGGTTAAGAAACATCAGAAGCCGGTTCCGGCCCTGAACCAACCAGGCGGCATCGTTGAAAAAGAAGCTGCTATTCAGGTTTCTAACGTTGCAATCTTCAATGCGGCTACCGGCAAGGCTGACCGTGTAGGCTTTAGATTCGAAGACGGTAAAAAAGTCCGTTTCTTCAAATCTAACAGCGAAACTATCAAGTAATTTGGAGTAGTACGATGGCGAAACTGCATGATTACTACAAAGACGAAGTAGTTAACAAACTCATGACTGAGTTTAACTACAATTCTGTCATGCAAGTCCCTCGGGTCGAGAAGATCACCCTGAACATGGGTGTTGGTGAAGCGATCGCTGACAAGAAACTGCTGGATAACGCAGCAGCTGACCTGACAGCAATCTCCGGTCAAAAACCGCTGATCACCAAAGCACGCAAATCTGTTGCAGGCTTCAAAATCCGTCAGGGCTATCCGATCGGCTGTAAAGTAACTCTGCGTGGCGAACGCATGTGGGAGTTCCTTGAGCGCCTGATCACTATTGCTGTTCCACGTATCCGTGACTTCCGTGGCTTGTCCGCTAAGTCTTTCGACGGTCGTGGTAACTACAGCATGGGTGTCCGTGAGCAGATCATCTTCCCAGAAATCGACTACGATAAAGTCGACCGCGTGCGTGGTTTGGATATTACCATTACCACTACTGCGAAATCTGATGAAGAAGGCCGTGCTCTGCTGGCTGCCTTTGACTTCCCGTTCCGCAAGTAAGGTAGGGTTACTGAATGGCTAAGCAATCAATGAAAGCACGCGAAGTAAAGCGCGTAGCTTTAGCTGATAAATTCTTCGCTAAACGCGCTGAACTGAAAGCGATCATTTCTGATGTGAACGCTTCCGACGAAGATCGTTGGAATGCGGTTCTCAAGCTGCAGTCTCTGCCGCGTGATTCCAGCCCGTCTCGTCAGCGTAACCGCTGTCGTCAAACAGGTCGTCCACATGGTTATGTGGGCAAGTTTGGGTTGAGCCGTATCAAACTGCGTGAAGCCGCCATGCGCGGTGAAGTGCCAGGCTTGAAAAAGGCTAGCTGGTAATTACCAATTGAATCACGGGAGTAAAGACAGATGAGCATGCAAGATCCGATCGCGGATATGCTGACCCGTATCCGTAACGGTCAGGCCGCGAACAAAGTTGCGGTCACCATGCCTTCCGCCAAGCTGAAAGTGGCAATTGCCAACGTGCTGAAGGAAGAAGGTTTTATCGAAGATTTTAAAGTTGAAGGCGACACCAAGCCGGAACTGGAACTTACTCTCAAGTATTTCCAGGGTAAAGCTGTTGTAGAAAGCATTCAGCGTGTCAGCCGCCCAGGCCTGCGCATCTATAAGAAAAAAGATGAGCTGCCAAAAGTAATGGCTGGTCTTGGTATCGCAGTTGTTTCTACCTCTAAAGGTGTTATGACTGATCGTGCAGCGCGCCAGGCTGGTCTTGGTGGCGAAATTATCTGCTACGTAGCCTAATCGGAGGAAAGAATGTCTCGTGTTGCTAAAGCACCGGTCGTTATTCCTGCCGGCGTTGATGTAAAAATCGACGGTCAGGTTATTACGATCAAAGGTAAAAACGGCGAGCTGACTCGTACCCTCAACAATGCTGTTGAAGTTAAACATGCAGATAACGCTCTGACCTTCGGTCCACGTGATGGTTTCGTGGATGGATGGGCTCAGGCTGGTACCGCGCGTGCCCTGCTGAACTCAATGGTTGTTGGTGTTACCGAAGGCTTCACTAAAAAGCTTCAGCTGGTTGGTGTAGGTTATCGTGCAGCTATCAAAGGGAATGCAGTAGGCCTGTCTCTGGGCTTCTCACACCCTGTTGAGCATCCGCTGCCGGCCGGTATCACTGCAGAATGCCCGACTCAGACTGAAATCGTGCTGAAAGGCGCTGATAAACAGCTGATCGGTCAGGTTGCAGCAGATCTGCGCGCCTACCGTCGTCCTGAGCCTTATAAAGGCAAGGGTGTTCGTTACGCCGACGAAGTCGTGCGTACCAAAGAGGCTAAGAAGAAGTAAGGTAACACTATGGATAAGAAATCTGCTCGTATCCGTCGTGCGACCCGCGCACGCCGCAAGCTCAAAGAGCTGGGTGCAACTCGCCTGGTGGTACATCGTACCCCGCGTCATATTTACGCACAGGTAATTGCACCGAACGGTTCTGAAGTTCTGGTAGCTGCTTCTACTGTAGAAAAAGCTATCTCAGAACAATTGAAGTATACCGGTAACAAAGACGCCGCAGCAGCTGTAGGTAAAGCTGTCGCTGAACGCGCTCTGGAAAAAGGCATCAGCAATGTTTCCTTTGACCGTTCCGGGTTCCAATATCATGGTCGTGTCCAGGCACTGGCAGATGCTGCCCGTGAAGCTGGCCTTCAGTTCTAAGGTAGAGGTGTAAGATGGCTCACATCGAAAAACAGGCTGGCGAACTGCAGGAAAAGCTGATCGCGGTAAACCGCGTATCTAAAACCGTTAAAGGTGGTCGTATTTTCTCCTTCACAGCTCTGACTGTAGTGGGTGATGGTAACGGTCGCGTTGGTTTTGGTTACGGTAAAGCGCGTGAAGTTCCAGCAGCGATCCAGAAAGCGATGGAAAAAGCCCGTCGCAATATGATTAACGTCGCGCTGAACAACGGTACCCTGCAACACCCAGTTAAAGGTGTTCACACGGGTTCTCGTGTATTCATGCAGCCAGCTTCCGAAGGTACCGGTATCATCGCCGGTGGTGCAATGCGCGCCGTTCTGGAAGTTGCTGGAGTTCATAACGTTCTGGCTAAAGCATATGGTTCCACCAACCCGATCAACGTGGTTCGTGCAACTATTGATGGCCTGGAAAATATGAATTCTCCAGAAATGGTCGCTGCCAAGCGTGGTAAATCCGTTGAAGAAATTCTGGGGTAATTGACCATGGCAAAGACTATTAAAATCACTCAAACCCGCAGTGCAATCGGTCGTCTGCCGAAACACAAGGCAACGCTGCTTGGCCTGGGTCTGCGTCGTATTGGTCATACCGTTGAGCGCGAGGATACTCCTGCTGTTCGTGGTATGGTCAACGCGGTTTACTTCATGGTTAAAGTTGAGGAGTAAGAGATGCGTTTAAATACTCTGTCTCCGGCCGAAGGCTCTAAAAAGGCGGGTAAACGCCTGGGTCGTGGTATCGGTTCTGGCCTCGGCAAAACCGGTGGTCGTGGTCACAAAGGTCAGAATTCTCGTTCTGGCGGTGGCGTACGTCGCGGTTTCGAGGGTGGCCAGATGCCACTGTACCGTCGTCTGCCGAAGTTCGGCTTCACCTCTCGCAAAGCAGCGATCACAGCGGAAATCCGTCTGTCTGACCTGGCGAAAGTTGAAGGCGGCGTTGTAGACCTGAACACGCTGAAAGCGGCTAACATTATCGGTATCCAGATCGAGTTCGCGAAAGTGATCTTGGCTGGTGAAGTTTCTACTCCGGTAACTGTTCGTGGCCTGCGTGTTACTAAAGGTGCTCGTGCTGCTATCGAAGCTGCTGGCGGTAAAATTGAGGAATAAGTAGCAGATGGCTAAGCAACCGGGATTAGATTTTCAAAGTGCCAAAGGTGGATTTGGCGAGCTGAAACGCAGACTGCTGTTTGTAATCGGCGCGCTGATTGTGTTCCGTATTGGCTCTTTTATTCCGATCCCTGGTATTGATGCCGCTGTACTTGCCAAACTGCTTGAGCAACAGCGAGGCACCATCATTGAAATGTTCAACATGTTCTCTGGTGGTGCTCTCAGCCGTGCTTCTATTTTCGCACTGGGTATTATGCCGTACATTTCGGCATCGATTATTATCCAGCTGCTGACGGTCGTTCATCCGGCCCTGGCAGAGTTGAAGAAAGAAGGGGAGTCTGGACGTCGTAAGATTAGCCAGTACACCCGTTACGGCACTCTGGTGCTGGCAATATTCCAGTCGATCGGTATTGCTACCGGTCTTCCGAATATGCCTGGTATGCAGGGCCTGGTATTAAACCCAGGCTTTGCATTCTATTTCACCGCTGTTGTAAGTCTGGTCACAGGGACCATGTTCCTGATGTGGCTCGGCGAACAGATTACTGAACGAGGTATCGGTAACGGTATCTCAATCATTATCTTCGCCGGTATCGTTGCGGGTCTCCCGCCGGCCATCGCCCATACTATCGAGCAAGCGCGTCAAGGCGACCTGCACTTCCTCCTGTTGCTGTTGGTTGCAGTATTAGTATTTGCAGTGACGTTCTTTGTTGTCTTCGTTGAACGTGGTCAACGCCGCATTGTGGTGAACTACGCTAAACGTCAGCAGGGTCGTCGTGTCTATGCTGCACAGAGCACACATTTACCGCTGAAAGTGAATATGGCGGGGGTTATCCCGGCTATCTTCGCTTCCAGTATTATTCTGTTCCCGGCAACCATCGCGTCATGGTTCGGGGGCGGTACTGGTTGGAACTGGCTGACAACAATTTCGCTGTATTTGCAGCCTGGGCAACCACTTTATGTGTTACTCTATGCGTCTGCGATCATCTTCTTCTGTTTCTTCTACACGGCGTTGGTCTTCAACCCGCGTGAAACAGCAGATAACCTGAAGAAGTCCGGTGCATTTGTACCAGGAATTCGTCCGGGAGAGCAAACGGCGAAGTATATCGATAAAGTAATGACTCGCCTGACTTTGGTTGGTGCGCTTTATATTACTTTTATCTGCCTGATCCCGGAGTTCATGCGTGATGCAATGAAAGTACCGTTCTACTTCGGTGGGACCTCACTGCTTATCGTTGTGGTCGTGATTATGGACTTTATGGCTCAAGTGCAAACTCTGATGATGTCCAGTCAGTATGAGTCTGCATTGAAGAAGGCGAACCTGAAAGGCTACGGCCGCTAACTGGTCGCCTGAGAAGTTACGGAGAGTAAAAATGAAAGTTCGTGCTTCCGTCAAGAAATTATGCCGTAACTGCAAAATCGTTAAGCGTGATGGTGTCATCCGTGTGATTTGCAGTGCCGAGCCGAAGCATAAACAGCGCCAAGGCTGATTATTTCGCATATTTTTCTTGCAAAGTTGGGTTGAGCTGGCTAGATTAGCCAGCCAATCTTTTGTATGTCTGTACGTTTCCATTTGAGTATCCTGAAAACGGGCTTTTCAGCATGGTGCGTACATATTAAATAGTAGGAGTGCATAGTGGCCCGTATAGCAGGCATTAACATTCCTGATCAGAAACATGCTGTGATCGCATTAACTTCGATCTATGGCGTCGGCAAGACCCGTTCTAAAGCCATTCTGGCTGCAGCGGGTATCGCTGAAGATGTTAAGATCAGTGAGCTGTCTGAAGAACAAATCGACACGCTGCGTGACGAAGTTGCCAAATTTGTCGTTGAAGGTGATCTGCGCCGTGAAATCAGCATGAGCATCAAGCGCCTGATGGATCTTGGTTGCTATCGCGGTTTGCGTCATCGTCGTGGTCTGCCAGTGCGCGGTCAGCGTACTAAGACCAACGCACGTACCCGTAAGGGTCCGCGCAAACCGATCAAGAAATAATCGGGGTGATTGAATAATGGCAAAGGCACCAGTTCGTGCACGTAAACGTGTAAGAAAACAAGTCTCTGACGGCGTGGCTCATATCCATGCTTCTTTCAACAACACCATCGTTACTATTACTGATCGTCAGGGTAACGCATTGGGTTGGGCAACAGCCGGTGGTTCCGGTTTCCGTGGTTCTCGCAAATCCACTCCGTTCGCAGCTCAGGTTGCAGCAGAGCGTTGCGCTGAAGCCGTAAAAGAATACGGCATCAAGAATCTGGAAGTTATGGTTAAAGGTCCGGGTCCGGGTCGTGAATCTACTGTTCGCGCTCTGAACGCCGCTGGTTTCCGCATCACGAATATTACTGATGTGACTCCGATCCCTCATAACGGTTGTCGTCCGCCGAAAAAACGTCGCGTATAACGCTCGTTTTTTAGGTTAGTTGGAGATAGAAAATGGCAAGATATTTGGGTCCTAAGCTCAAGCTGAGCCGTCGTGAGGGCACCGACTTATTCCTTAAGTCTGGCGTTCGCGCGATCGATACCAAGTGTAAAATTGAACAAGCTCCTGGCCAGCACGGTGCGCGTAAACCGCGTCTGTCTGACTATGGTGTGCAGTTGCGTGAAAAGCAAAAAGTTCGCCGTATCTACGGTGTGCTGGAGCGTCAGTTCCGTAACTACTATAAAGAAGCAGCACGTCTGAAAGGCAACACAGGTGAAAACCTGCTGGCTCTGCTGGAAGGTCGTCTGGACAACGTTGTATACCGTATGGGCTTCGGCGCGACTCGTGCTGAATCACGCCAGCTGGTTAGCCATAAAGCAATCATGGTAAACGGTCGTGTTGTTAACATCGCTTCTTATCAGGTTAAAGCGAATGACGTTGTTAGCATTCGTGAGAAAGCGAAAAAGCAATCTCGCGTGAAAGCCGCTCTGGAGCTGGCTGAGCAGCGTGAAAAGCCAACCTGGCTGGAAGTTGATGCTGGCAAGATGGAAGGTACGTTCAAGCGTCAGCCAGAACGTTCTGATCTGTCTGCGGACATTAACGAACACCTGATCGTCGAGCTTTACTCCAAGTAAAGCTTAGTACCAAAGAGAGGACACAATGCAGGGTTCTGTGACAGAGTTTCTAAAACCGCGCCTGGTAGATATCGAGCAAGTGAGTTCGACGCACGCCAAGGTGACCCTTGAGCCTTTAGAGCGTGGCTTTGGCCATACTCTGGGTAACGCACTGCGCCGTATTCTGCTCTCATCGATGCCGGGTTGCGCGGTGACCGAGGTTGAGATTGATGGTGTACTTCATGAGTACAGCACCAAAGAAGGCGTTCAGGAAGATATCCTTGAAATCCTGCTCAACCTGAAAGGGCTGGCGGTGAGAGTTCAGGGTAAAGATGAAGTTATTCTTACTCTGAATAAATCTGGCATTGGCCCTGTGACTGCAGCCGACATCACCCACGACGGTGATGTTGAAATCGTCAAGCCGCAGCACGTGATCTGCCACCTGACCGATGAGAACGCAGCTATTAGCATGCGTATCAAAGTTCAGCGCGGTCGTGGTTATGTGCCGGCTTCTGCCCGAATTCATTCGGAAGAAGATGAGCGCCCAATCGGCCGTCTGCTGGTCGACGCATGTTACAGCCCTGTAGAGCGTATTGCCTACAATGTTGAAGCAGCGCGTGTAGAACAGCGTACCGACCTGGACAAGCTGGTCATCGAAATGGAAACCAATGGCACAATCGATCCTGAAGAGGCGATTCGTCGTGCGGCAACCATCCTGGCAGAACAACTGGAAGCTTTCGTTGACTTACGTGATGTACGTCAGCCGGAAGTGAAAGAAGAGAAACCAGAATTCGATCCGATCCTGCTGCGCCCTGTTGACGATCTGGAATTGACTGTCCGCTCTGCTAACTGCCTCAAGGCAGAAGCTATCCACTATATCGGTGATCTGGTACAGCGTACCGAGGTTGAGTTGCTGAAAACGCCGAACCTGGGTAAAAAATCTCTTACCGAGATTAAAGACGTGCTGGCTTCACGTGGTCTGTCTCTGGGCATGCGCCTGGAAAACTGGCCACCGGCAAGCATTGCTGACGAGTAACCGGATCACAGGTTAAGGTTTTACTGAGAAGGATAAGGTCATGCGCCATCGTAAGAGTGGTCGTCAACTGAACCGCAACAGCAGCCATCGCCAGGCTATGTTCCGCAACATGGCAGGTTCACTGGTTCGTCATGAAATCATCAAGACGACCCTGCCTAAAGCGAAAGAGCTGCGTCGCGTAGTTGAGCCGCTGATTACTCTTGCCAAGACTGACAGCGTTGCTAATCGTCGTCTGGCATTCGCCCGTACTCGTGATAACGAGATCGTGGCAAAACTGTTTAACGAACTGGGCCCGCGTTTCGCGAGCCGTGCCGGTGGTTACACTCGCATTCTGAAGTGTGGCTTCCGTGCAGGCGACAACGCGCCGATGGCTTACATCGAGCTGGTTGATCGTTCAGAGAAAGCAGAAGCTGCTGCAGAGTAATCTGTAGTAACGTAAAAAAACCCGCCTCGGCGGGTTTTTTTATATCCGCAGAATCTCCACTTATCTACAATGTCTGTATCTTTTCTGCTCATCCCCTGGAGTTCATTATGTGGTTGCTCGATCAGTGGGCTGAACGCCATATTTGCGATGCCCAAAACAAAGGCGAGTTCGAAAATCTTCCCGGCAGCGGTGAGCCGCTGATTCTGGACGATGATTCACATATTCCACCTGAATTACGCGCCGGTTATCGCTTACTGAAAAACGCAGGTTGTTTACCGCCTGAACTTCAGCAACGCAATGAAGCCGTCGAGCTTGCCGATCTGCTTAAAGGCATTCATAAGAATGACCCACGGTACTCCGAAATCAGTCGTCGGTTGGCGCTCATCGAGCTAAAACTGCGCCAGACGGGAATGAGTACTGACTTTTTACATGGTGAGTACAGTGAAAGGTTAATGCAAAAAATAAACGAGGAGTAGCCATGTACCGCATAGGTGAACTTGCGAAGCTTGCTAACGTAACGCCGGATACTATCCGCTACTACGAAAAACAGCAGATGATCGATCATGAGGTCAGAACGGAAGGTGGATTTCGCCTTTATACGGATAACGACCTGCAACGCCTTCGTTTTATCCGCTATGCACGGCAACTCGGCTTCACGCTGGAGTCGATCCGTGAACTGCTGTCGATCCGTATCGATCCTGAACATCATACGTGTCAGGAATCTAAAAGCATCGTTCAGGCCCGGCTGGATGAAGTTGAAGGACGCATTCAGGAGCTGCAAGCCATGCAGCGATCTCTGCAAAGGTTAAATGACGCGTGCTGCGGTACTGCTCACAGCAGTGTTTATTGCTCAATACTGGAAGCACTTGAACAGGGTGCCAGTAGTGAAACTCAGGGTTGTTGATTTTTTATCAGCCAGGGACTAGACTCCCGCCGACATTAACTATGCTCAGGAGAAATGATGAGCCGCTATCAGCATACTAAGGGACAAATTAAGGATAACGCCATTGAGGCATTGCTTCACGACCCGCTTTTCAGACAGCGAGTTGAGAAGAACAAGAAAGGAAAAGGGAGTTATTTACGTAAAGGTAAACATGCACAACGGGGTAACTGGGAGGCCAGTGGCAAGCAAGCTAATCGCTTTTTTACCACTGGCCTTTTTGTTTCTGTCGCCTGATTAAACGCGGTTATTCTGCTCTTTTAACAGATCGCGAATTTCAGTCAGTAAGACTTCTTCTTTAGTGGGTGCTGGCGGGGCAGCAGCCGGTTCTTCTTTTTTACGGTTAAGTCTGTTGATAAGTTTGATCGCCATGAAAATGGCAAATGCCACGATCACGAAATCAAATACGTTCTGAATGAATACGCCATAGTGCATTACAACCGCAGGGATATCGCCCTGAGCTTCCCGTAGGGTGAAGGCGAATTGTTTGAAATCAATGCCTCCAATCAACAGTCCTAACGGCGGCATAATAATGTCGGCGACTAATGATGAAACGATCTTACCGAACGCCGCACCAATAATGACACCCACAGCCAAATCCACCACATTCCCGCGCATCGCAAATTCGCGAAACTCTTTAATAAAACTCATTATGTTCTCCTTGTGCCAGCTGACGCCTATAAGTTTAACAAATGATTAGCTAATTGCCATTGGGGATAAATAATCGTTATGAAAAATAAAAGGCATGAAAATTAGAAGGTTAATATTTGGGTGCTCTTGTCTGAGCACCCAAATCATTACAGGAAGAACGGGCTTGGCTGGAATAAACGCTCGACGTCGGTAATAAATTTTTTATCGGTCAGGAACATAATAACGTGGTCACCCTGCTCGATACGTAAATTATCATTGGCGATCATCACATCGTTACCTCGCACTACGGCGCCGATAATGGTGCCTGGTGGAAGTTTAATTTCATCTATCGCACGACCAACAACGCGCGACGTCGTTTCATCCCCGTGAGCGACGGCTTCAATGGCTTCAGCAACACCACGACGAAGAGACGACACGCCGACAATATCCGCTTTACGCACATGGCTTAGCAGGGCAGAAATGGTGGCTTGCTGAGGTGAAATAGCAATATCAATTACGCTACCCTGCACCAGGTCGACATAAGCCTTACGCTGGATAAGCACCATTACTTTTTTCGCCCCCATACGTTTAGCGAGCATGGCGGACATAATATTCGCTTCGTCGTCGTTGGTGACGGCAATAAAAAGATCAACCTGATCGATATGCTCTTCGGCCAGCAATTCCTGATCCGAAGCATCGCCATAAAACACGATAGTATTCTGAAGCTTTTCAGCCAGCTCCGACGCGCGCTGTTGATCTCGTTCGATCAGCTTCACGCTGTAGTCTTTTTCCAGCCGTCTCGCCAGACCTGCGCCAATATTACCGCCGCCAACCAGCATAATACGTTTATACGGTTTTTCGAGACGCTGAAGTTCACTCATCACCGCACGGATATGCTGAGAAGCCGCAATAAAGAAGACTTCATCCCCGGCTTCGACAATAGTGGAACCTTGCGGACGAATAGGTCTGTCGTGACGGAAAATCGCCGCAACACGCGTATCGATATGTGGCATATGCTCGCGCATTGTCGACAGGGCATTACCAATCAGCGGGCCGCCGTAATAAGCCTTCACAACCGCCAGGCTTACTTTTCCTTCAGCAAAGTTCACAACCTGCAACGCGCCCGGGTACTCAATCAGACGATAAATACTGTCGATAACCAGCTGTTCAGGCGCAATAAGATGGTCGATAGGTACTGCTTCGGAATTAAACAGCTTTTCCGCATCCCGGACATAGTCCGGGGAGCGAATACGGGCGATGCGGTTCGGTGTGTTGAAAAGCGAGTAGGCCACCTGACATGCAACCATGTTGGTTTCATCAGAACTGGTTACTGCAACCAGCATGTCGGCATCGTCCGCGCCCGCCTCCCGAAGCACGCGTGGATGCGAGCCGTGCCCCTGTACAACACGAAGATCAAACTTGTCCTGCAAAACGCGCAGGCGATCGCCATTGGTATCCACAATGGTGATATCGTTGTTTTCGCCCACGAGATTTTCCGCCAGCGTTCCGCCAACTTGCCCTGCGCCCAGAATGATAATTTTCATCTTTCGTGACCTGTTCTCAACATCACTCTTTGATTAGCTTAGCGTAAAAGAAGCCATCACCCTCTTCTGCGCCCGGCAGGTTTTGCAGACCCGGGTGCTCAGGCGTCCCCGTATCATGCAGCGTCGCGTCCGGGGTGCGTTTCAGGAAAGCCGCAATTTGCTGACTGTTCTCTTCCGGAAGAACAGAGCAGGTTGCATATACCAGGGTTCCGCCGGGTTTGAGATGCGGCCAGATGGCATCCAGAATTTCGGATTGCAACTGGGCAAGCTCCTTGATATCACGATCGCGACGCAGCCATTTGATATCGGGATGACGACGAATCACGCCAGTTGCTGAGCAAGGGGCGTCCAGCAAAATACGATCGAACCTGGTATCACCACACCAGTCTGCGGGTTTACGTCCATCGCCTTGCTTAACCTGAGCTTTCATACCCAGACGCTTGAGGTTGTCATAGACGCGTGAAAGACGCTGCTCATCAACATCCACGGCCATCACGCTGGCCTGCGGCGCCACTTCCAGAATGTGCGTTGTTTTCCCCCCTGGCGCTGCACAGAGATCAAGGATCTGCTCCCCGTCTTTCGGTTCAAGCCAGGTCATGCAGCCCTGAGCGGATGCGTCCTGTACCGTTACCCAGCCCTCTTCAAAACCGGGTAATGCATGTACCGGTGCAGGGGAGGCTAAACGTACCGCATCAGGATAAGCAGCGTGTGTGAAGCCGCTCATTCCGGCCTCTTCCAGCAGGGCCAGCCATGCGTCGCGGGTATGATGGTTACGATTGACGCGTAACCACATCGGCGGACGTTGGTTATTGGCATCCACAATGTCTTGCCATTGCTGAGGGTAGGCTTTTTTAAGGCGATTCAGCAGCCATTCAGGATGCAGGAAGCGCGCTTCGCTTTGCGCAAATTCTGCCAGCAGTTCGTCCTGCTGACGCTGGAACTGACGCAGCACGCCGTTAATCAATCCTTTCAGCTGGGGACGTTTAATCGCAACGGCACCCTCCACTGTCTCAGCCAGCGCAGCATGAGGTGGAATGCGGGTATGAAGAAGCTGGTAAAAACCGACCATGATCAAATAATGCACGGTACGCTGCTTGCCGCTCATCGGGCGTGACATCAGCTTATTAATTAACCACTCAAGCTGAGAGAGGGTGCGCAGCACGCCAAAGCACAGCTCCTGAAGCAGGGCTTTGTCTTTATCGGAAACCTTTTGTTGCAGTGGAGGCAGGACATTACTCAGTGACTGGCCCTGCTCGATAACCTGCTCAACGGCCTGAGCCGCCATAGTGCGTAGATTTTGTCTTTTCATAACCGTAAAAATAAAAATGCCCGGAAACACCGGGCCTTAAGAGTAAATTTGTTCAGGCAAGGCGATTGCCAGGGATGAACCATTCACGACGAGAATTTAATAGATCCTGCGCGCTCATTGCCTTTTTACCGGCCGGTTGCAGCGATTCAAGATTCAGGATCCCTTCTCCGGTCGCAACCTGGATACCGTTTTTGCTGGCGTCGATAATCGTACCGGGCTCTGCCGAAGTATTGCCGTTAATTACTGAAGCTTTCCAGACTTTCACTGGCTGCTCATCAATCATCAACCAGCTCATCGGCCACGGATTAAAGGCGCGGATGCAGCGTTCGAGTTGAGCTGCTGACAGGGACCAGTCGATCCGGGCTTCTTCTTTACTCAGTTTTTCAGCATAGGTCACCTGTGCCTCATCCTGCACTTCAGGTGTCGCTGTATTGTCAGCAAGCTGTTGCAGCGTCTCAATCAGCCCCTGTGGGCCGAGATCCGCCAGCTTGTCATACAGCGTGGCGCTGGTATCTCCTGCGGTGATGGGACACGCCAGTTTATACAGCATGTCGCCCGTGTCTAAACCTACGTCCATCTTCATGATTGTCACGCCAGTTTCAGCATCGCCTGCCCACAGAGCGCGCTGAATAGGGGCTGCACCACGCCAGCGTGGGAGCAAAGAACCATGAACGTTAACACAGCCCAGGCGGGGCATATCGAGTACCGCTTTCGGCAGAATGAGGCCGTAAGCCACAACTACCATCACGTCAGCGTTCAGATCTGCCACTAACTGCTGGTTTTCCTGAGGTCGTAATGACGCAGGCTGGAATACCGGTAAACCATGCGTTTCTGCCAGCACTTTAACCGGGCCAGGCATCAGTTTTTTACCGCGGCCAGCCGGACGGTCCGGCTGAGTAAATACGCCAACAATCTGATGACCAGACGATAGCAGCGCGTCGAGATGACGCGCTGCAAAATCAGGGGTACCCGCGAAGATTATACGTAGTGATGTAGACACGTTATTCCTTGTATCCGGGGGGCGTTAAGCGCGAGAACGCAAACGATCCAGTTTCTCAACTTTCTGACGAATACGCTGTTGCTTCAGTGGTGAGAGGTAATCGATAAACAGTTTACCGACCAGGTGATCCATCTCATGCTGAATGCAAATCGCCAGCAGATCGTCGGCTTCCAGCTCAAACGGATTGCCGTCACGATCCAGTGCGCGGATTTTAACTTTTTCGGCACGTGGCACCAAAGCGCGCTGTTCAGGGATAGACAGACAGCCTTCCTCAATACCTGTTTCGCCGCTTTTTTCCAGCAGCTCAGGGTTGATCAGCACCAGGCGCTCATCGCGATTTTCAGAAACGTCGATCACAATAATACGTTTGTGAATGTCTACCTGGGTCGCGGCAAGGCCAATGCCTTCTTCAGCGTACATGGTATCGAACATATCATCGACGATACGCTGAATTTCTGCATTCACTTCTTTAACCGGTTCCGCGACGATGCGAAGGCGCTCGTCAGGAATATGTAACACTTGCAAAACTGCCATAAATTTCCAGAGTCGTGTTCAGGAGTTGATAAGAATATTACTTCTATTCTAGACAAATCCCCGGTCGATTGACAGCATCAGTGACCAATCGCAAAGATTGCTGAGGCTGCTTATGGCAGAGAAAAGGATGACGTCCACAGAGATATGGTTACGGCTTATAAACATCGGGTCGTTATACGGTGACGCGATGCTGGAGATTGCGCAGAGGCTGCTTCGCCAGGCAACCGTCGATGCTGAAGCTGTCAACGCGTCAGGGCTTTCGCCCAAACATGCCGTAAAGTTTTTTTCGTTCAGTGAGAGTGAGCTTGAACGTAGTCTGGAATGGCTGGAACACACCGACAACCACCTTCTCACAGCGGATGATCCTCGCTTTCCGCCATTGTTACGTTCTATACCTGATTTTCCCGGGGCGCTATTTGTGCGAGGCCGCGTTGACGTGCTTAATAGCATGCAGCTTGCGGTTGTGGGCAGCCGTGCGCCCTCGTGGTATGGCGAGCGGTGGGGGAAAATGCTGAGTGAACAGCTGTCCCAATGTGGCTTTACGATCACCAGTGGCCTGGCTTGCGGCATCGATGGTGTGGCACATCATGCGGCGTTGTCAGCAAAAGGGCGAAGTGTCGCTGTGCTTGGCAATGGTCTTTTTAGTCTCTATCCGCGTCGTCATCACATTCTGGCTGAGCAACTTATCGCTTCAGAGGGGGCGATAGTGTCTGAGTTTTCACTTTCGACATCGCCCAGACCGGGTAACTTTCCACGGCGTAACCGGATCATCAGTGGGTTAAGCCAGGGCGTGCTGGTGGTCGAAGCTGCGATTCGGAGTGGATCGCTGGTTACCGCAAGGTGCGCACTGGAGCAGGGGCGTGAAGTTTTTGCGCTACCCGGCCCGTTGGGGAACCCTGGCTGCGAAGGCCCTCACTGGCTGATAAAACAGGGGGCGACGCTGGTGACCTGTAAAGAGGATATCCTGGAAAATTTGCAGTATGGATTGCATTGGTTGCAGGATGATCTCCAAAAGCGACATATTTCATCGGATCAGGAGGCAGTAGCATTGCCATTTCCCAAGCTCCTGGCTAACGTAGGAGATGAGGTAACACCTGTTGACGTTGTCGCTGAACGTGCCGGCCAACCTGTGCCAGTAACGGTAGCACAGCTACTCGAACTGGAGTTAGCAGGGTGGATCGCAGCTGTACCCGGCGGCTATGTCCGATTAAGGAGGGCATGCCATGTTCGACGTACTGATGTATTTGTTTGAGACTTACATCCACAACGAAGCAGAAATGCAGGTGGATCAGGACAAATTAACACGGGATCTGACCGACGCAGGTTTTGAGCGGGAAGATATTTATAATGCGTTGATGTGGCTGGATAAGTTGGCTGATTATCAGGACGGCCTCGCCGAACCGATGCAGCTTGCTTCTGACCCATTGTCTGTGCGCATCTATACAGCTGAAGAGTGTGAAAGGCTGGATGCCAGCTGCCGGGGATTCATTTTATTCCTCGAGCAGATTCAGGTGCTAAACCTCGAAACGAGAGAGATGGTGATAGAGCGCGTCATGGCGCTGGATACTGCTGAGTTTGAACTGGAAGATCTCAAATGGGTGATCCTGATGGTTCTGTTCAACATCCCAGGCTGTGAAAATGCCTATCAGCAAATGGAAGAATTACTCTTTGAAGTGAATGAAGGTATGCTGCATTAATTCTATGTGCAGCAACAAGAGTTGTTATGGCCAAATCAGCACTCTTCACGGTGCATAAAAACGAGCCCTGCCCACAGTGTGGGGCTGAACTTGTTATTCGGTCCGGGAAACACGGTCCGTTTCTCGGTTGTTCACACTATCCGGAATGTGATTATGTCCGTCCCCTGAAAAGCCAGGCGGACGGACATATCGTCAAAATTCTGGAGGGACAGCTTTGTCCACTCTGTGGCGGCGAACTGGCGCTGCGGCAGGGGCGGTTCGGGATGTTTATCGGATGCAGCCGCTATCCGGAATGTGAACATACGGAACAAATTGATAAACCAGATGAAACGGCAATTGCCTGCCCTCAGTGCCAGCGTGGTCAATTGGTGCAGCGCCGCTCTCGTTATGGCAAGACCTTCCATTCGTGCGATCGCTATCCTGAATGTCAGTTCGTTATCAATTTCAAACCAGTAGCGGGCGTCTGCCCTCATTGCGATTATCCGTTACTTATAGAAAAGAAAACCGCGCAAGGCTTGAAACGCTTTTGCGCCAGTAAACAATGTGGAAAGCCGGTTTCGGCGGATCAAATCAGTGAATAATAACCTGCCATCAGGCTCCATCGCGCAGGCGGTGGACATCCTGAAAAAAGAAGAAGTCATCGCCTATCCAACAGAAGCCGTTTTCGGGGTCGGGTGCGATCCTGACAGCGAAGTCGCCGTTAATCGTCTGCTGGCGCTAAAACAGCGGCCTGTCGAAAAAGGATTGATTTTAATCGCTGCGAACTACGCGCAGCTTAAGCCTTATATTGATGATTCCATGCTGACGCCTGCACAGCGGGAAACCATTTTCTCTGCGTGGCCTGGTCCCGTGACGTTTGTTTTCCCTGCACAACCGACAACGCCGCGTTGGTTAACCGGGCGTTTCGATTCACTCGCGGTACGCGTTACCGACCATCCGCTGGTGGTGGAGTTATGCCAGGCATTTGGTAAACCTCTGGTTTCAACCAGCGCCAACCTGACCGGGCTTCCTCCTTGTCGGACAACTGAAGAAGTTCTGGCGCAGTTCGGGAGTGATTTCCCGGTAGCCGTCGGTGAAACCGGTGGCCGTCTTAACCCATCAGAAATTCGCGATGCCTTGACCGGCGAACGTTTTCGCCAGGGATAATGTTATGGAAACCTATGCTGTTTTTGGTAACCCGATCGCGCACAGCAAGTCGCCTCTGATCCATCAGCTGTTTGCAGAGCAGTTGCAGATAGATCACCCGTATGGTCGGGTTCTTGCGCCTGTTGATGCATTTATACCGACGCTGAATAGCTTTTTTGATGCGGGTGGTAAAGGTGCGAACGTCACGGTGCCTTTTAAAGAAGAGGCTTTCGGGCGCGCGGATGAGCTGACCGAGCGTGCCTCGCTCGCTGGTGCCGTCAATACCCTTAAGCGGCTTGAAGATGGTCGCCTTCTTGGCGATAACACCGATGGCATAGGTTTACTCAGCGATCTGGAGCGACTGTCGTTTATTAAACCAGGATTTCGGATCCTGCTGATCGGCGCGGGTGGTGCGTCGCGCGGCGTATTGCTTCCTCTTCTTTCGCTGGATTGTGCGGTGACAATCACCAACCGTACTTTCTCCAGAGCAGAAGAGCTGGCGGCGTTGTTCGCACACACAGGCAGCGTAACTGCGGTAGCACTTGACGATCTCGCGGGTCACGAATTTGATCTTGTGATTAATGCCACCTCAAGCGGTATTAATGGAGAGATCCCGGCGATTCCTGCATCCCTGGTTCATTCCCACATCTACGCCTATGACATGTTTTATCAAAAAGGGAATACACCATTTCTGACCTGGTGCGAACAACATGGGGCAAAACACATGGCTGATGGTCTGGGCATGCTGGTGGGGCAGGCGGCTCATGCGGTGCTACTCTGGCATGGCGTGTTACCTGCTGTAGAACCGGTGATCGAAACGCTGAAACAGGAACTGATGGCATGAATCAGGCGATTCATTTTCCCGACAGAGAAATCTGGGATGAAAATAAGCAAGCGGTTTGTTTCCCGGTGCTGGTGCAGGGAATGCAGCTCACCTGTGCGATTAAAGGGGAGACGTTGCTTCAGCGCTTTGGTGGTTCAGATCCGTTAGCGGTCTTTTGCGAAAATCGCTGGGATCTGGAAGAGGAAGCCAGCGATTTGATCCGCGATCAGCAGGAAGACGATCAGGGCTGGGTCTGGTTATCCTGATCCAGATAGTCATTCTTCCATTTAACGTAATTGTTCGCTGAGTATTTCAATCCTTCGATCTCCGCCTCTTTTAGGGGGCGGATCTGTTTAACCGGACTGCCTAGATAGAGATAGCCACTTTCCAGGCGTTTGTTTTGCGGAACAAGGCTTCCTGCGCCAATCATTACGTCATCTTCTACTATGACGCCATCCAGCAAAATCGATCCCATCCCAACGAGAACCCTGTTACCGATTGTGCAGCCGTGGAGCATCACTTTATGACCGACCGTAACATCTTCTCCAATGATGAGCGGATTGCCCTCAGGGTTATAAGATGACTTATGAGTCACATGCAGCACGCTGCCGTCCTGAATATTGGTGCGTGCACCGATTGCAACGTAGTTAACATCGCCCCGGATCGCGACGAGTGGCCAGATGCTGACATCATCGGCCATGCGAACATCACCAATGACCACGCTGCTGGCATCGATCATCACGCGATCGCCTTTTTGGGGGAACAGATCTTTATAAGGACGTAATACTGCAAACATATCTACCTCGATACAGATGAGCGCTATTAAAAAAGACTTTGATCGTATTCCTGGATCGAGGCAAGGCAAAATGCGTCAATTTTTAAGCGGATCGGATGGGTTTTCAGCGAAAAGCACGGAAAATCATCAGTTGGAAAAAAAGATCTAAAAAATACTTGTGCTAAAAACTGGGATCCCTATAATGCGCCTCCATCGACACGGCGGATGTGAATCACTTCACAGACAACCCGGTCGGCTGAAGAGAAAAAATCCTGAAATAACGGGTTGACTCTGAAAGAGGAAAGCGTAATATACGCCACCTCGCGACAGAGCGCTGAAGCGCGT
>NZ_JBSKJP010000020.1:0-29098 GCF_053709615.1 Enterobacter sp. UPMP2061 | reverse complement strand
GGCTAATCGCTGATAACATTTGACGCAATGCGCAATAAAAGGGCATCATTTGATGCCCTTTTTGCACGCTTTCACATCAGAACCTGGCTCATCAGTGATTAATTTTGTCATAATCATTGCTGAGACAGGCTCTGCGGAGAGCGTATAATACGAAAAGCGAATAGCATTTCGATTGGTTTGCCTCGCACTCGCGGGGTGAAAATGTTTGTAGAATACTTCTGACAGGTTGGTTTATGAGTGCGAATACCGAAGCTCAAGGGAGCGGGCGCGGCCTGGAAGCGATGAAATGGGTAGTTGTAGCCGTGCTGCTGATTGTGGCGATTGTCGGCAACTATCTTTATCGTGACATGATGCTGCCGCTACGCGCGCTTGCAGTGGTAATTCTGATTGCTGCGGCGGGTGGTGTCGCGCTGTTGACGACGAAAGGCAAAGCGACCGTTGCGTTTGCCCGCGAAGCGCGTACCGAAGTCCGCAAGGTCATTTGGCCGACTCGCCAGGAAACATTGCACACCACGCTGATTGTAGCGGCGGTAACCGCTGTAATGTCACTGATCCTGTGGGGACTGGATGGTATTCTGGTTCGCCTGGTATCCTTTATCACTGGCCTGAGGTTCTGAGATGTCTGAAGCCCCTAAAAAGCGCTGGTACGTCGTTCAGGCGTTTTCCGGTTTTGAAGGCCGCGTAGCTACGTCGCTGCGTGAGCATATCAAATTACACAATATGGAAGAGTTATTTGGCGAAGTTATGGTTCCGACCGAAGAAGTGGTTGAGATCCGTGGCGGCCAACGTCGCAAAAGCGAGCGTAAATTCTTCCCGGGTTACGTGCTGGTTCAGATGGTGATGAACGACGCGAGCTGGCACCTGGTGCGCAGCGTACCACGCGTGATGGGCTTTATCGGCGGCACATCTGACCGTCCGGCGCCAATCAGCGACAAAGAAGTTGATGCGATTATGAACCGCCTCCAGCAGGTTGGTGATAAACCGCGTCCGAAAACGCTGTTTGAACCGGGTGAGATGGTTCGTGTTAACGACGGTCCGTTTGCTGACTTCAATGGCGTCGTCGAAGAAGTGGACTACGAGAAGTCCCGCCTGAAAGTTTCCGTTTCTATCTTTGGTCGTGCGACCCCGGTAGAGCTGGACTTTGCTCAGGTAGAAAAAGCCTAAGCAGCGATCAAAAAAGCGACGATTTAATCGTTGCACAGGGCGCGAGATTGGAATACAATTTCGCGCCTTTTGTTTTTATGGGTCCCGACCCGTAAAACGAATTTTATTCACGGGGAGCCTCTCCGAGGCGTTATTACCCAATCAGAGGATTTTAGAATGGCTAAGAAAGTACAAGCCTACGTCAAGCTGCAGGTTGCAGCAGGTATGGCGAACCCAAGTCCACCAGTTGGTCCAGCTCTGGGTCAGCAGGGTGTGAACATCATGGAATTCTGTAAAGCGTTCAACGCCAAAACTGAATCCATGGAAAAAGGTCTGCCAATCCCAGTTGTAATCACTGTTTACGCTGACCGTTCTTTCACTTTCGTTACCAAAACCCCTCCAGCAGCAGTTCTGCTGAAGAAAGCAGCGGGCATCAAGTCTGGTTCCGGTAAGCCGAACAAAGACAAAGTGGGTAAAATTTCCCGCGCTCAGTTGCAGGAAATCGCGCAGACCAAAGCTGCCGACATGACTGGTTCCGACATTGAAGCGATGACTCGCTCCATCGAAGGTACTGCACGTTCCATGGGCCTGGTAGTGGAGGACTAAGAAATGGCTAAACTGACCAAGCGCATGTCCGTGATCCGTGACAAAGTTGATGCGACCAAACAGTACGACATCAACGAAGCTATCGCTCTGCTGAAAGAACTGGCAACTGCTAAGTTCGTTGAAAGCGTTGACGTTGCCGTTAACCTGGGCATCGACGCTCGTAAATCCGATCAGAACGTTCGTGGCGCAACTGTACTGCCACACGGTACTGGCCGTTCCGTACGCGTAGCTGTATTTGCTCAGGGTGCAAACGCTGAAGCTGCTAAAGCTGCTGGCGCTGAACTGGTAGGTATGGAAGATCTGGCTGATCAGATCAAGAAAGGCGAAATGAACTTTGACGTTGTTATTGCTTCTCCAGATGCAATGCGCGTTGTTGGCCAGCTGGGCCAGGTTCTGGGTCCACGCGGCCTGATGCCAAACCCGAAAGTGGGTACTGTAACGCCTAACGTTGCTGAAGCGGTTAAGAACGCTAAAGCAGGTCAGGTTCGTTACCGTAACGACAAAAACGGCATCATCCACACCACCATCGGTAAAGTGGACTTTGACGCTGACAAACTGAAAGAAAACCTGGAAGCTCTGCTGGTTGCGCTGAAAAAAGCAAAACCAACTCAGGCGAAAGGCGTGTACATCAAGAAAGTTAGCATCTCCACCACCATGGGTGCAGGTGTTGCAGTTGACCAGGCTGGCCTGAGCGCTGCTGCAAACTAATGCCTTTACGTGGGCGGTGATTTTGTCTACAATCTTACCCCCACGTTTGCTAACAAAAGTTAGCGGCTAAAAGAATTGTTCGTTGGAGCCTGGCCTATCCAGGCCTCCGTCGAAGACCGCAGGTGTTTCGCAAGAAACTTAATCCCCTGCGTAGACGGTGACAGAACGCTAAGATTATTTTAAATACTCTGGCTTGTTTCTGCTCACCGTATTAAGACGCTCTTCCCGTTGGGTCGAGTGAAGTGAGTTCCGGAACATGAGTTCCGGCAAACATCCAGGAGCAAAGCTAATGGCTTTAAATCTTCAAGACAAACAAGCGATTGTTGCTGAAGTCAGCGAAGTAGCCAAAGGCGCGCTGTCTGCAGTAGTTGCGGATTCCCGTGGCGTTACTGTAGACAAAATGACTGAACTGCGTAAAGCAGGTCGTGAAGCTGGCGTATACATGCGTGTTGTTCGTAACACCCTGCTGCGTCGCGTAGTTGAAGGTACTCAGTTCGAGTGCCTGAAAGACACGTTTGTTGGTCCGACCCTGATTGCATACTCTATGGAACACCCGGGCGCTGCTGCTCGTCTGTTCAAAGAGTTCGCGAAAGCGAATGCAAAATTTGAGGTCAAAGCTGCAGCCTTTGAAGGTGAGTTGATCCCGGCATCGCAAATCGATCGCCTGGCAACCCTGCCGACCTACGAAGAAGCAATTGCACGCCTGATGGCAACCATGAAAGAAGCTGCGGCTGGCAAACTGGTTCGCACTCTGGCTGCTGTACGCGATGCGAAAGAAGCTGCTTAATCGCAGTTATCTTTATAAAGCATTTGCTTACGTATAAACTTATTCTGATTTTCAGGAACAATTTAAATGTCTATCACTAAAGATCAAATCATTGAAGCAGTAGCAGCTATGTCCGTAATGGACGTTGTAGAGCTGGTTTCTGCAATGGAAGAAAAATTCGGTGTTTCTGCTGCTGCTGCTGTAGCTGTAGCTGCGGGCCCGGCTGAAGCTGCTGAAGAAAAAACTGAATTCGACGTAATTCTGAAAGCTGCTGGCGCGAACAAAGTTGCTGTAATCAAAGCAGTACGTGGCGCAACTGGCCTGGGTCTGAAAGAAGCTAAAGACCTGGTAGAATCTGCTCCAGCTGCGCTGAAAGAAGGCGTGAGCAAAGACGACGCAGAAGCACTGAAAAAATCTCTGGAAGAAGCTGGCGCTGAAGTTGAAGTTAAATAAGCCAACTTTTCTGGTTGCAGCCTAAGTAATTAGGCTGATGGCTGGTGACTTTTTAGTCACCAGCCTTTTTGCGCTGTAAGGCATCAGCAGCATTTCACACTGTTTGACTGCTGGTTGTCCTGACAATGCTTGTTTCTATCGACGACTTAATATACTGCGACAGGGTGCTCGCTCTGTGTAAATCGCAATGAAATGGTTTAAGCGTGATAGCAACAGGTATTGCGGAAAGTATTCAATTTTCCGGTCCACAAAATGGTGTTGCACAAACTGTCCCTTCGTCGGACAGATGGGTCGACTTGTCAGCGAGCTGAGGAACCCTATGGTTTACTCCTATACCGAGAAAAAACGTATTCGTAAGGATTTTGGTAAACGTCCACAAGTTCTGGACATTCCATATCTCCTTTCTATCCAGCTTGACTCGTTCCAGAAGTTTATCGAGCAAGATCCTGAAGGGCAGTACGGCCTGGAAGCAGCCTTCCGTTCCGTGTTCCCGATTCAGAGCTACAGCGGTAATTCCGAGCTGCAGTACGTCAGCTACCGCCTTGGCGAACCGGTGTTTGACGTTCAGGAATGTCAGATCCGTGGCGTGACCTATTCCGCACCGCTGCGCGTAAAACTGCGTCTGGTGATCTACGAGCGCGAAGCGCCGGAAGGCACCGTAAAAGACATTAAAGAACAAGAAGTCTACATGGGTGAAATTCCACTCATGACGGACAACGGTACTTTCGTTATCAACGGTACTGAGCGTGTTATCGTTTCCCAGCTGCACCGTAGCCCGGGCGTCTTCTTCGACAGCGATAAAGGTAAAACGCACTCTTCCGGTAAAGTACTGTATAACGCACGCATCATTCCTTACCGTGGTTCATGGCTGGACTTCGAATTCGATCCAAAAGACAACCTGTTTGTCCGTATCGACCGTCGTCGTAAGCTGCCTGCAACCATCATTCTGCGTGCACTGAACTATACCACTGAGCAGATCCTGGACCTGTTCTTTGAGAAAGTGATCTTTGAAATCCGCGACAATAAGTTGCAGATGGAGTTGGTGCCGGAACGTCTGCGTGGTGAGACCGCGTCGTTCGACATCGAAGCCGACGGCAAAGTGTATGTGGAAAAAGGTCGCCGTATCACCGCGCGCCACATCCGCCAGCTGGAAAAAGATGATATCAAACACATCGAAGTTCCGGTTGAATACATTGCAGGAAAAGTAGCCGCGAAAGATTACGTTGATGAATCAACTGGCGAGCTGATCTGCCCGGCGAACATGGAGCTGAGCCTGGATCTGCTGGCTAAGCTGAGCCAGTCTGGCCACAAACGTATCGAAACGCTGTTCACCAACGATCTGGACCACGGTCCGTACATCTCTGAGACTGTACGCGTCGACCCAACCAACGATCGTCTGAGCGCGCTGGTCGAAATCTACCGCATGATGCGTCCTGGTGAGCCACCAACTCGCGAAGCGGCTGAAAGCCTGTTCGAGAACCTGTTCTTCTCCGAAGACCGCTACGATCTGTCCGCGGTTGGTCGTATGAAGTTCAACCGTTCTCTGCTGCGCGACGAGATCGAAGGTTCCGGTATCCTGAGCAAAGACGACATCATTGAAGTGATGAAGAAGCTCATCGATATCCGTAACGGTAAAGGCGAAGTGGACGATATCGACCACCTCGGCAACCGTCGTATCCGTTCCGTAGGCGAAATGGCGGAAAACCAGTTCCGCGTTGGCCTGGTACGTGTAGAGCGTGCGGTGAAAGAGCGTCTGTCTCTGGGCGATCTGGATACCCTGATGCCTCAGGATATGATTAACGCGAAGCCGATTTCTGCGGCAGTGAAAGAGTTCTTCGGTTCCAGCCAGCTGTCTCAGTTCATGGACCAGAACAACCCGCTGTCTGAGATCACGCACAAACGTCGTATCTCCGCACTCGGCCCAGGCGGTCTGACCCGTGAACGCGCAGGCTTTGAAGTTCGAGACGTACACCCGACTCACTACGGTCGCGTATGTCCAATCGAAACGCCTGAAGGTCCAAACATCGGTCTGATCAACTCCCTGTCCGTGTACGCACAGACGAACGAATACGGTTTCCTCGAGACCCCGTATCGTAAAGTGACCGACGGTGTTGTTACTGACGAAATTCATTACCTGTCTGCTATTGAAGAAGGCAACTACGTTATCGCTCAGGCGAACTCCAACCTGGATGACGAAGGCCACTTTGTAGAAGATCTGGTTACCTGCCGTAGCAAAGGCGAATCCAGCTTGTTCAGCCGCGACCAGGTTGACTACATGGACGTATCCACCCAGCAGGTGGTATCCGTCGGTGCGTCCCTGATCCCGTTCCTGGAACACGATGACGCCAACCGTGCATTGATGGGTGCGAACATGCAACGTCAGGCCGTTCCAACTCTGCGTGCTGATAAGCCGCTGGTTGGTACCGGTATGGAACGTGCTGTTGCCGTTGACTCTGGTGTTACAGCAGTTGCTAAGCGTGGCGGTACCGTTCAGTACGTTGACGCATCCCGTATCGTTATCAAAGTTAACGAAGACGAGATGTATCCGGGCGAAGCGGGTATCGACATCTACAACCTGACCAAATACACCCGTTCTAACCAGAACACCTGTATCAACCAGATGCCATGTGTGTCTCTGGGTGAGCCAGTTGAGCGCGGCGACGTGCTGGCAGACGGTCCGTCCACCGACCTCGGTGAACTGGCGCTCGGTCAGAACATGCGCGTAGCGTTCATGCCGTGGAACGGTTACAACTTCGAAGACTCCATCCTCGTCTCCGAGCGTGTGGTTCAGGAAGATCGTTTCACCACCATCCACATTCAGGAACTGGCATGTGTGTCCCGTGACACCAAGCTGGGGCCAGAAGAGATCACCGCTGACATCCCGAACGTGGGTGAAGCTGCGCTCTCTAAACTGGATGAATCCGGTATTGTTTACATCGGCGCGGAAGTGACCGGCGGTGACATTCTGGTTGGTAAGGTCACGCCGAAAGGCGAAACCCAGCTGACGCCAGAAGAGAAACTGCTGCGTGCTATCTTCGGTGAGAAAGCGTCTGACGTTAAAGACTCTTCTCTGCGCGTACCAAACGGTGTTTCCGGTACGGTTATCGACGTTCAGGTCTTCACCCGTGACGGCGTTGAGAAAGATAAGCGTGCGCTGGAAATCGAAGAGATGCAGCTCAAACAGGCTAAGAAAGACCTGTCTGAAGAACTGCAAATCCTCGAAGCAGGTCTGTTCAGCCGTATCTATGCGGTGCTGGTTGCCGGAGGCGTTGAAGCTGAGAAGCTCGACAAACTGCCACGCGATCGCTGGCTGGAACTGGGCCTGACCGACGAAGAGAAACAGAATCAGCTGGAACAGCTGGCTGAGCAGTATGACGAACTAAAACACGAGTTCGAGAAAAAACTCGAAGCGAAACGCCGCAAAATCACTCAGGGCGACGATCTGGCACCAGGCGTGCTGAAGATTGTTAAGGTGTATCTGGCTGTTAAACGTCAGATCCAGCCTGGTGATAAGATGGCAGGTCGTCACGGTAACAAGGGTGTTATCTCTAAGATCAACCCGATCGAAGATATGCCGCACGATGCTAACGGTACGCCGGTAGATATCGTACTGAACCCACTGGGCGTACCGTCTCGTATGAACATCGGTCAGATTCTGGAAACCCACCTGGGTATGGCTGCGAAAGGTATCGGCGATAAGATCAACGCCATGCTGAAACAGCAGCAGGAAGTCGCGAAACTGCGCGAGTTCATCCAGCGTGCCTACGATCTGGGTACCGACGTTCGTCAGAAAGTCGACCTGAACACCTTCAGCGATGAAGAAGTGCTGCGTCTGGCAGAGAACCTGCGCAAAGGTATGCCAATTGCAACGCCGGTATTCGACGGTGCAAAAGAAGCTGAAATTAAAGAGCTGCTGCAACTGGGTGGTCTGCCAACGTCTGGTCAGATTACGCTGTTTGACGGCCGTACCGGTGAACAGTTCGAGCGTCCGGTAACCGTAGGTTACATGTACATGCTGAAACTGAACCACCTGGTCGACGACAAGATGCACGCTCGTTCTACCGGTTCTTACAGCCTGGTTACTCAGCAGCCGCTGGGTGGTAAGGCTCAGTTCGGTGGTCAGCGCTTCGGGGAGATGGAAGTGTGGGCGCTGGAAGCATACGGCGCAGCATACACCTTGCAGGAAATGCTCACCGTTAAGTCTGATGACGTGAACGGTCGTACTAAGATGTATAAGAACATCGTAGACGGCAACCATCAGATGGAACCGGGCATGCCAGAATCCTTCAACGTACTGTTGAAAGAGATTCGTTCGCTGGGTATCAACATCGAACTGGAAGACGAGTAATTCTCGCTCAAACAGGTCACTGCTGTCGGGTTAACGCCCGACAGCAGAGTGTGCTAACTCCGACGGGAGCAAATCCGTGAAAGACTTATTAAAGTTTCTGAAAGCGCAAACTAAAACCGAAGAGTTTGATGCGATCAAAATTGCTCTGGCTTCGCCAGACATGATCCGTTCATGGTCTTTCGGTGAAGTTAAAAAGCCGGAAACCATTAACTACCGTACGTTCAAACCTGAGCGTGACGGCCTTTTCTGTGCGCGTATTTTCGGGCCAGTAAAAGATTACGAGTGCCTGTGCGGTAAGTACAAGCGCCTGAAACACCGTGGTGTGATCTGTGAGAAGTGCGGCGTTGAAGTGACCCAGACCAAAGTACGCCGTGAGCGTATGGGCCACATCGAGCTGGCGTCTCCGACCGCTCACATCTGGTTCCTGAAATCTCTGCCGTCCCGTATCGGTCTGCTGCTGGATATGCCGCTGCGCGATATCGAACGTGTTCTGTACTTCGAATCTTATGTGGTTATCGAAGGCGGGATGACCAATCTGGAACGTAACCAGATCCTGACCGAAGAACAGTATCTGGACGCGCTGGAAGAGTTCGGTGACGAATTCGACGCGAAGATGGGTGCGGAAGCTATCCAGGCCCTGCTGAAGAGCATGGATCTGGAGCAAGAGTGTGAAACTCTGCGCGAAGAGCTGAACGAAACCAACTCCGAAACCAAGCGTAAAAAGCTGACCAAGCGTATCAAACTGCTGGAAGCGTTCGTTCAGTCTGGTAACAAACCAGAGTGGATGATCCTGACCGTTCTGCCGGTTCTGCCGCCAGATCTGCGTCCGCTGGTTCCGCTGGATGGTGGTCGTTTCGCAACGTCGGATCTGAACGATCTGTACCGTCGCGTGATCAACCGTAACAACCGTCTGAAACGTCTGCTGGATCTGGCTGCGCCGGACATCATCGTACGCAACGAAAAACGTATGCTTCAGGAAGCAGTCGATGCCCTGTTGGATAACGGTCGTCGTGGTCGTGCGATCACCGGTTCTAACAAACGTCCTCTGAAATCTTTGGCCGACATGATCAAAGGTAAGCAGGGTCGTTTCCGTCAGAACCTGCTCGGTAAGCGTGTTGACTACTCCGGTCGTTCTGTAATCACCGTAGGTCCATACCTGCGTCTGCATCAGTGCGGTCTGCCGAAGAAAATGGCACTGGAGCTGTTCAAACCGTTCATCTACGGCAAGCTGGAACTGCGTGGCCTCGCCACCACCATCAAAGCCGCGAAGAAAATGGTTGAGCGTGAAGAAGCTGTCGTTTGGGATATCCTGGACGAAGTGATCCGCGAACACCCGGTACTGCTGAACCGTGCACCAACTCTGCACCGTCTGGGTATCCAGGCCTTTGAGCCAGTCCTGATCGAAGGTAAAGCGATCCAGCTGCACCCGCTGGTTTGTGCGGCCTATAACGCCGACTTCGATGGTGACCAGATGGCTGTTCACGTACCGCTGACGCTGGAAGCCCAGCTCGAAGCGCGTGCGCTGATGATGTCTACCAACAACATCCTGTCTCCAGCGAACGGTGAACCTATCATCGTTCCTTCTCAGGACGTTGTACTGGGTCTGTACTACATGACCCGTGACTGTGTTAACGCCAAAGGCGAAGGCATGGTGCTGACTGGCCCGAAAGAAGCTGAGCGTATTTATCGCGCTGGCCTGGCCTCTCTGCATGCGCGCGTTAAAGTGCGTATCACCGAATACGAAAAAGATGAAAACGGCGAGTTCGTTGCGCACACCAGCCTGAAAGACACGACCGTTGGCCGTGCCATTCTGTGGATGATCGTACCGAAAGGTCTGCCTTTCTCCATCGTCAACCAGGCGCTGGGCAAGAAAGCGATCTCCAAAATGCTGAACACCTGTTACCGCATTCTGGGTCTGAAGCCGACCGTTATCTTCGCTGACCAGACAATGTACACCGGCTTTGCTTATGCAGCGCGTTCAGGTGCATCTGTTGGTATCGATGACATGGTCATCCCAGAGAAGAAACACGAGATCATCTCTGAAGCGGAAGCTGAAGTTGCTGAGATCCAGGAGCAGTTCCAGTCTGGTCTGGTAACCGCAGGCGAACGTTACAACAAAGTTATCGATATCTGGGCTGCGGCGAACGATCGTGTATCTAAAGCGATGATGGATAACCTGCAAACCGAAACCGTGATTAACCGTGACGGCGTAGAAGAGCAGCAGGTCTCCTTCAACAGCATCTACATGATGGCCGACTCCGGTGCGCGTGGTTCTGCGGCACAGATTCGTCAGCTGGCAGGTATGCGTGGTCTGATGGCGAAGCCAGATGGCTCCATCATCGAAACGCCAATCACCGCGAACTTCCGTGAAGGTCTGAACGTACTCCAGTACTTCATCTCCACGCACGGTGCGCGTAAAGGTCTGGCGGATACCGCACTGAAAACGGCGAACTCCGGTTATCTGACGCGTCGTCTGGTTGACGTTGCGCAGGATCTGGTCGTCACCGAAGACGATTGTGGCACCCTCGAAGGTATCACCATGACCCCGGTTATCGAGGGTGGTGATGTTAAAGAGCCGCTGCGCGATCGCGTACTGGGTCGTGTGACCGCGGAAGACATTCTGAAGCCGGGCACCGCAGACATTCTGGTTCCACGCAACACCCTGCTGCACGAACAGTGGTGTGACCTGCTGGAAGCGAACTCTGTTGACTCCGTGAAAGTGCGTTCCGTTGTATCCTGTGACACCGACTTTGGTGTGTGTGCGCACTGCTACGGTCGTGACCTGGCGCGTGGCCACATCATCAACAAAGGTGAGGCTATCGGCGTTATCGCGGCACAGTCCATCGGTGAGCCGGGTACACAGCTGACGATGCGTACGTTCCACATCGGTGGTGCGGCATCTCGTGCGGCTGCTGAATCCAGCATCCAGGTGAAAAACAAAGGTAGCATCAAGCTCAGCAACGCGAAGTCGGTTGTGAACTCCAGCGGTAAACTGGTTATCACTTCCCGTAACACCGAGCTGAAGCTGATCGACGAATTCGGTCGTACCAAAGAGAGCTATAAAGTGCCTTACGGTGCGGTTATGGCGAAAGGTGATGGCGAGCAGGTTGCTGGCGGTGAAACCGTTGCAAACTGGGATCCACACACCATGCCGGTTATCACCGAAGTAAGTGGTTTCATCCGCTTCACTGACATGATCGACGGCCAGACCATTACTCGTCAGACCGACGAGCTGACCGGTCTGTCTTCTCTGGTGGTTCTGGATTCTGCTGAACGTACTACCGGCGGTAAAGATCTGCGTCCTGCACTGAAAATCGTTGATGCTCAGGGCAACGACGTTCTGATCCCTGGTACCGATATGCCTGCGCAGTACTTCCTGCCGGGTAAAGCGATTGTACAGCTGGAAGATGGCGTACAGATCAGCTCTGGTGACACCCTGGCGCGTATTCCTCAGGAATCCGGCGGTACCAAGGACATCACCGGTGGTCTGCCACGCGTTGCGGACCTGTTCGAAGCACGTCGTCCGAAAGAGCCTGCGATCCTGGCTGAAATCAGCGGTATCATCTCCTTCGGTAAAGAGACCAAAGGTAAGCGCCGCCTGGTTATTACGCCAGTAGATGGCAGCGAGCCGTACGAAGAGATGATTCCTAAGTGGCGTCAGCTCAACGTGTTCGAAGGTGAACGCGTAGAACGTGGTGACGTGGTTTCCGATGGTCCAGAAGCGCCGCACGACATCCTGCGTCTGCGTGGTGTGCATGCTGTTACCCGTTACATTGTTAACGAAGTACAGGACGTATACCGTCTGCAAGGCGTTAAGATTAACGATAAACACATTGAAGTTATCGTTCGTCAGATGCTGCGTAAAGCAACCATCGAAAACGCGGGCAGCTCCGACTTCCTGGAAGGCGAGCAGGTTGAATACTCACGCGTTAAGATCGCTAACCGCGATCTGGAAGCGAACGGCAAAATCGGTGCGACCTTCGCACGCGATCTGCTGGGTATCACCAAAGCGTCTCTGGCAACCGAGTCCTTCATCTCTGCTGCATCGTTCCAGGAAACCACTCGTGTCCTGACCGAAGCGGCTGTTGCAGGTAAACGTGATGAACTGCGCGGTCTGAAAGAGAACGTTATCGTGGGTCGTCTGATCCCGGCCGGTACCGGTTATGCGTACCACCAGGATCGTATGCGTCGTCGCGCAGCGGGCGAACTGCCAGCTGCACCGCAGGTGACTGCCGAAGATGCATCCGCGAGCCTTGCAGAACTGCTGAACGCAGGTCTGGGCGGTTCCGACAACGAGTAATCGTTGATGCCCGGTAGGTAAAATTACCGGGCATATGAATCACAGGTCGGGTAAGCGTAGCGCCACCCGACAATAAAAAACCCGCCTCGGCGGGTTTTTTTACATCTGTATGTCTTCAGTTCACTAACGGGATACGTCGATAAAGCTCAATCATATCGCCCGCCAGATCCTGAATAACCATCGCGTTCATCAGGTGATCCTGAGAGTGAACGGTGATCAGGTTAACCGGAAGTTTCCCGGTCCCTTCATCAAGACCGATAAGCTGCGTCTGGATCGTATGCGCATGTTTCACATATTCACGCGATTCTTCCATCGCTTTCTCGGCTTCATCAAAGTCGCCTTTTCGCGCCATCTGTAACGCCGTCAGGGCCGCGCTGCGCGCTGCGCCTGCGTTGACCAGCAGTTCCATAATCGTGGTTTCTAAGTCTTCCATTATGACTCCAGAAGTTTGAGCGCTTTTTCCAGTACGGCATCACCTTTCATCATGCCGTAATCCATCATGTCGATGACCGCAACCTTTTTTCCGAGCGGATCGGCCTGCGCCTGGAGTTTTGCCTGTTCGTATTTAACCTGTGGCCCCAGTAATACGATATCAGCCGTCGCGATGTTATCTTTAAACTCCGCGACCGGAACGGCTTTAATGGTTACTTCGACTCCTTTTTTCTGCGCGGCATCTTTCATACGTTGAACCAGCATGCTGGTTGACATTCCCGCTGCACAGCATAAAACGATGTTCTTCATAGTCAGCCTCGATCTACATGTGTTTATTGATAATTATCCCGTGCAGACCGCTTCAACAACCGCTTTACCGCGATTGTGTGTCAGGCATCACAAAGAAATCGGCATTTTTCTGAAACCGGTTACAATTTTACAGCGGAGAGCATTCTGCCCGTCAGATCGGGCAGAATTTGAGGAAGGGTATTATCGGCAGGCCGTGCTTACGATGCGGTTTTTACCCTGTTGTTTAGCGGTATACAGCGCTTCATCTACGCTACCGATAAATTGTTCCAGCGGTTCGAAGTGCCACTCTCCCATCCCGGCGCTGAAGGTCACTCGCAGGTTCTCTTCCCGCCAGGTCCGCTTTTCAACGGCGGTGCGCCAGGCTTCCAGTAGCGCGTGCGCGGAGTTCATCAGCTCGGCCGGGAATATCACGCCGAACTCTTCTCCACCGTAGCGGTAAACGGAAACGTGGTGCGGCTGCATGATCTGAATACCTTCCCGCGCCACGTTGCGCAGCACAATATCCCCGCTCAGGTGGCCCCAGGTGTCGTTAATGGATTTGAAGTTATCGATGTCGATCAGCGCCAGAACGAAGGGTTGATGAGCGGTCAGCAGCTCATCCACATCGTTATCGAACGCACGGCGATTTTTGCAGCCTGTCAGCGCATCATGGGTGGCCTGACGGACATAGGCCAGCTCGCGTTCTTTATTGGTTCGAATGGTATGGCTGAGCATCGCCTCAAGGCGTGGTGCCTGGTTGACGTCGCCGGTTTTGATGGCGTTGATAATGTTCATCAGCACAGAACGCGAGGCATGACGAAGGTAAAGCCCGAACAAAATGATGATGATTGCCGCCAGCGCAAATCCCCAGCCGACGACGGTGGTTTCATGCCGGGTGATGACGGTAAGCGTGGCATCGGAGACCCGATAAATCACAAACCAGTCCGGATTGGTGAAAGAGTAGTAGTAATACCAGGTTTTACTTTTGGGGTCGAAAAGATGGCCTTCGCCGCTGGTCATTTTGTCCATCAGCGCTTCGCTTACGTACTGCTTAAAGAGCGCCCCCGTGTCCGGATGCAGCACAACGGCGCCCTCACGCTCCACGACAAAAAACTCACCCTGAACCGGCGCCACCATCTGGCGCAGGGTATACCCCATGGACGTTAAATCAAGATGGAAAGCGAGCGTGCCCTTCAGACGGCCTTCCGGTGAAATGACCGGCTTATAGAGGGTGACAGTAGGATGTTGGGTGAAATAGTCCAGATAGGGGCGGGTGTAGTGAGGAAAGTTGCTGGCTTCCGCTTGCCCGACAAACCATGGGCGGGTTCTGGCGTCGAACGACTTACTTTTCTCCGTTGGCAGCACTTCCGGCGCGCGCAGATGGCGCCCTTCTGTGTCCGCCAGAGAGATAGACGACACCGTCGGCATCAGGTTCTGCAAATGCATCAACATCTGCAAACCGTGTGTCGGATCGATATTTATTGTCTGATTTACTCTGTCGTTACGGGCGAAGTACATCGCAGCGCGACCAAGAATATAGTCATTTTCTCGCAGGATGGATTCGGTATAGTTCACCGCCAGATTATGGGTGAAATTACCATTAATTTTATGATAATCCTCAAGAAAATCCTTTCTCTGTGAAAGGATGACCAGGATGGCGATCAGCGCGAAACTGAACAGGATCCCCGCGAAGCTGACCATAATTGGCCGGGTAAAAGAGAGCTTTTTACTGTGGAGTGCCATGAGTTGTACATCAATCCAGATGGTAGACGCGTTGCGTCTGTCGATACCCTCAGCATAGTCGCTGTCCGGTTGCTGGTAGTAAATTATACAGAAGGCGATTACCGACGAGATGATTTATCTTAAGCGTAGATAAGAAACGACGTATTTATTGTATCAATTGAATTTTGTTTAAGAGGCGGAGGGCAGGGCGAAACGAGGAAGAAGCATTTTCACCCTGGTCAGCGTCCGTTGCTGACGTGGTTAAGCATAAGAAAACCGGGCAGATCGCCTCAATCGCCCGGTTATGATCTTACGAGCCGCCTCGTAACCTTTTCGCATTTTTGCAGACAGTTTCAGCGCTAATGCGAGGCTCTTCCCAGCCAGCTATCCCAGTCTTTCCACACCGGCTGTAGCCCCTGTGCAGTCAGGGCTTCCGCCACCGCTTCGGGCCGTCGGCCGTCGTGCGGTGCAAACTGTTCCAGTTCCGGGTGATCGTCCGCGTAACCGCCCGGCTGCGTTTTGGAAAAGGCGCTGACGTTATTGATCGCCAGCGGGATCGCGCGATCGCGAAACGCGGGGGATTCACGCGTGGAGAGCGACAATTCCACTTCCGGCGCGAACAGGCGAAATGCACACAGGGTTTGCACCAGCTGGCGCTCATCCATCAGCGAGGCGGGTTCAACGCCTCCCGTACAGGGACGCAGCCGCGGGAAAGAGATGGAATAGCGGCTTTGCCAGTACTGCTGCTGTAGCCACAGCAGATGCTCCGCCACCATATAGCAGTCCACCCGCCAGCTGTCGGACAGACCGATAAGCGCGCCCAGCCCAATTTTATCGATACCGGCGCGCCCCAGCCTGTCCGGCGTTTCCAGCCGGAAGATGAAATCCTGCTTCTTCCCTTTCAGGTGATGCCGGGCATAGGTCGCCTCATGGTAGGTTTCCTGATAAACCATTACGCCGTCCAGCCCGAGGGTTTTCAGCTCCGCATATTCCTCCTGCGACAGAGGCTGCACTTCCATTTGCAACGAGGCAAATTCGCGGCGGATGGCTGGAAGATGCTGGCGAAAATAGTCCATCCCCACTTTGCCCTGATGTTCACCCGTCACCAGCAGGAGATGTTCAAAACCCATCTCACGAATAGCCGCACACTCGCGGGCGATCTCATGCTCATCCAGCGTTTTACGCTTAATACGGTTGCTCATGGAGAAACCACAGTAGGTGCAGTCGTTGGCGCACAGGTTAGAAAGATAGAGCGGCACGTAAAAGCTCACCGTGTTGCCAAAACGCTGGCGGGTGAGGCGTTGCGCGCGCTGGGCCATTGGTTCAAGGTACGCGCTGGCTGCCGGAGAAAGCAGGGCCATCAAATCCTCGCGCGTCAAATGTTTGGCTGTTAATGCCCGCTCTACGTCCGCAGAGGTTTTACTGTTGATGCGTAAGGCAATATCGTCCCAGTTAAGCTGACGCCAGCGATCGGTAAAGGTAGCCATCAGAGCGCCTCCAGAAAATCGGTCAGCGGGCTGGTGGCCTGCGCCTGAACACTGCGCGAGCCGGGGCCGGACTGCCGAGCCAGCAGACCGGACTCCACGGCAAGGCGGAACGCACGCGCCATCATCACCGGGTCGTCGGCCACCGCAATCGCGGTATTGACCAGCACCGCATCGGCCCCTATCTCCAGCGCCTGCGCGGCGTGACTGGGTACGCCGATGCCCGCATCCACCACCACGGGCACGGTCGCCTGCTCAATAATGATTTCCAGCATCGCGCGGGTCTCCAGCCCCTGGTTGGAGCCAATGGGGGCGCCCAGCGGCATTACGGCCGCGCAGCCGACCTCTTCCAGACGCTTACAGAGCACGGGGTCGGCACCACAGTAGGGCAGAACGGTGAATCCCTGCTGCACCAGCTTCTCTGCCGCTTTCAGGGTTTCGATCGGATCGGGCAACAGCCAGCGGGCGTCCGGATGAATTTCCAGCTTCAGCCAGCGGGTGCCGAGCGCTTCCCGCGCCAGTTGCGCAGCGAAAATTGCTTCCTCGGCCGTTTTCGCACCGGAGGTATTCGGTAAGAGCGTCACGCCTGCCTCCAGTAACGGCGCAAGTATGGCATCGTTGTGCTGACGCAGATCCACGCGCTTCATCGCCAGCGTCACCAGCTGGCTGCCACTTTCACGAATGGCATCCACCATCAGTTGCGGGGAGGCGAATTTTCCGGTTCCGGTAAACAGATGTGAATCAAAGACTTTGTCGGCAATACGTAACATCTCAGCCCCCTGCGATAACCTGAAACAGCAGGATCTGGTCGCCCTCATTGACCTGCTGATGATCCCACCGCTCGCGCGGCAGGATCTGTTGATTGAGCGCCAGCGCCGTTCCCGGCTTCAGCTGGCGCAGCATGTCGAGCAGGGCGGCAACGGTGAGATCGTCGTCGCACGTCATCGGCTCATCGTTAAACAGAATGCGCATTGCGGCCTCCGCATACCGGGCAGTGGCTGGCACGGTTTAACGCCAGATGACGCCAGCCGCTGGAGCGGGCGTCGAACAGCCGCAGCGTGTTGCGTTCTGTCTCCATGCCGCTGAGCAACTTGATGGCCTCCAGCGCCTGAAGAGTACCCATCACGCCCACCACCGGGCCCAGAATGCCTGCCGTGCGGCAGTTACGCTCCGGTTCAGCCTCGTCCGGCCACAGGCAGCGGTAGCAGCCCTGTGCCCACGGCGGCGTAAGCACCATTATTTGCCCACCGAAACCGACCGCGCTGGCGGTGATCAGCGGCGTGTTCTGCGCAACACAGGCCGCGTTGATGGCCTGACGTGTCGCCATATTGTCCGTACAGTCCAGCACCACGTCGGCAAGGGCCACTTCGCGTTGCAGATCTTCCCCGCTCAGCCGCGTCTGGAGTGCGACCAGTTCGATATCGGGGTTAAGCTGGTTCAGCCGCTGGCGCGTAACGTGCGCTTTAGGCTGGTTGATATCTTCTGTCGTAAAGAGAATTTGCCGTTGCAGATTGCTGAGATGTACCTCGTCGTCATCGGCCAGCACCAGCGTGCCCACGCCCGCGCCGGCCAGATACAGCGCGGCGGGGGTGCCTAATCCGCCCAGACCGACAATCAGTACCCGGCTGGCGAGCAGCTTTTGCTGCCCCTCGATGGCGATATCCTCCAGCAGGATCTGGCGGCTGTAACGCATAAAATCACGATCTTTCATCACCTGCTCCTGCCAGTTGTAAAAGCTGCGCGGTGGCGGCCTGCCAGTCTGCCGCCTGGGTGATAGCGCTGACGACGGCGATACTGCCGACGCCGGTCTCCAGCACCGCGGGCGCACGTTCAAGGCTGATCCCGCCGATGGCGACGGTGGGGTAATCGGCAAGGCGCTTAACGTGGGCCGCCAGCTGCGTCAAACCCTGTGGAGCGGACGGCATCTGTTTGGTTTGCGTCGGGAAAACGTGCCCGAGCGCGATATAAGAGGGGCGGGCCGCCAGCGCCACGTCGATCTCCATATCATCGTGGGTAGAAACGCCCAGCCGCAGACCGGCGTCACGGATCGCGTTGAGATCGGTCGTTTCCAGATCTTCCTGTCCCAGATGCACGCCGTACGCCTGGTGTTTAACCGCCAGCCGCCAGTAGTCGTTGATAAACAGGCGGGCGTGGTAGCGACGTCCCAGCGCGATAGCGGCGATCACGTCGGCCTCCACCTCTTCATCGCGTTTATCCTTGATGCGTAGCTGGAGGGTGCGAACGCCAGCTTCCAGCAGGCGGGCGATCCACTCCACGCTGTCCACCACCGGGTAAAGCCCTAAGCGGAAGGGCACGGAGGGGAAATCGGGCTGGTACATTACGCCTCCTCCTTTTTGAGGTAGATTTCGCCGCCTTTCGCGCGGAAGGTTTCCGACATGTCCGCCATGCCGACTTCAATGGTCTGCGCGGCGGCGTAATCGCGTACTTCCTGGCTGATCTTCATCGAGCAGAATTTAGGTCCGCACATGGAGCAGAAGTGCGCAACTTTGCCCGATTCCTGCGGCAGGGTTTCGTCGTGATAGGCGCGGGCGGTGAACGGATCGAGGGCCAGGTTAAACTGGTCTTCCCAGCGGAATTCAAAGCGTGCTTTGGACATGGCGTTGTCGCGAATTTGCGCGCCCGGATGGCCTTTCGCCAGATCCGCTGCGTGGGCGGCAATCTTGTAGGTGATCAGCCCCTGCTTCACGTCCTCTTTGTTTGGCAGCCCGAGGTGCTCTTTCGGCGTCACGTAGCAGAGCATGGCGCAGCCGAACCAGCCGATCATCGCCGCGCCAATGCCTGACGTGAAGTGGTCGTAGCCCGGCGCAATATCGGTGGTCAACGGCCCCAGGGTGTAGAACGGTGCTTCGTGGCAGTGCTCCAGCTCTTCGGTCATGTTGCGACGGATCATCTGCATCGGCACATGGCCCGGGCCTTCAATCATCACCTGCACGTCGTACTCCCAGGCGATTTTGGTCAGCTCGCCCAGCGTGTGCAGCTCGGCAAACTGCGCCTCGTCGTTAGCATCGCGGATGGAGCCAGGACGCAGGCCGTCGCCCAGCGACAGGGAGACGTCGTACGCGGCGCAGATCTCGCAGATTTCGCGGAAGTGCTCGTAGAGGAAGTTTTCCTGATGATGGGAAAGGCACCATTTCGCCATAATCGAACCGCCGCGTGAGACGATACCGGTCAGACGTTTCGCCGTCATCGGCACGTAGCGCAGCAGCACGCCCGCGTGGATGGTGAAGTAGTCCACACCCTGTTCCGCCTGCTCCAGCAGCGTGTCGCGGAACGCTTCCCAGGTGAGGTTTTCGGCGATGCCGTTGACCTTCTCCAGCGCCTGATAAATCGGGACGGTACCGATCGGCACCGGGCTGTTACGCAGGATCCACTCGCGGGTTTCATGAATATAACGGCCTGTGGAAAGATCCATCACCGTGTCCGCGCCCCAGCGCGTCGACCAGACCAGCTTTTCCACCTCTTCTTCGATGGATGACGTCACCGCTGAGTTGCCGATATTGGCGTTGACCTTCACCAGGAAGTTGCGGCCGATAATCATCGGCTCGGATTCCGGGTGGTTGATGTTGGCAGGGATAATGGCGCGCCCGGCGGCCACTTCGTCACGCACAAATTCCGGCGTGATGTTTTCCGGCAGGCGAGCGCCAAACCCTTCACCCGGATGCTGGTGGCGCAGCACTTCGCTGCGGATGCGCTCGCGGCCCATGTTTTCGCGGATGGCGATGAACTCCATCTCCGGCGTGACGATCCCCTGGCGCGCGTAGTGCAGCTGGGTCACGCATTTACCCGCTCTGGCGCGTTTCGGCGTCAGCAGGCCGGTAAAGCGCAGCTCGTCCAGACCGTCGTCGGCCAGGCGCGCGTTGGTATACGCCGAGCTGCGCACGCTCAGTTCTTCGCAGTCGTTACGGGCGTCAATCCACGGCTGGCGCAGTTTTGCCAGACCCTGCTGTACGTTGATAGCAACAGAAGGGTCGCCGTACGGGCCGGAGGTGTCATACACCGGCACGGCTTCGTTGTCTTCAAACTGCGGGTTTTCTTTGCTGCCGCCGATAAGCGTCGGGCTGAGCTGGATTTCGCGCATCGGCACGCGGATATCAGCCTGTGAACCGGTGATGTAGATGCGCGTTGAGTTCGGGAAAGCGGTGCCTTCCAGGGTGTCGATGAAGCGTTGTGCGTGTTCGCGCTGTTCGCGGCGGGTCAGTTTTGTTGTAGACATAGCTCATTCCAGATGTGAAGGACATGGCTTGTCAGACGACGGATGAAGCAAGAGAAGATCGCCTCAGGGGCGATACAACAGCAGTGTGACTCTTGTTCCCTTCGCAGGTATTAACCTGATCAGGTTCCGCGGATCCCGAATTAACGGTCTCAGCCCGTGCTTTCACACTGGGCACTCCGACAAGAAAAATCCCCCTCGTGAGAGGGGCGAATGGTTGTAAATTACTCGTTAACGATTAAGAACTCAAGCAGGGCGCGCAACGTTATCGCTGGTGCTGATATTCAGGTTGTTGTCCAGCACGAGGGCGATGAGCTTGTCTTCCAGCGTGAATCGCTCTTCCAGCGCTTCGCCAAGGTCGGAAAGCGCCTGCTGAAACTCAAGATAGTTATCGTGATCGATAGCGTTCTCTAGCGTGGAATCGTAGTAGTCCATGATCTGCTGGGTGTTGGCTTCCAGCAGCGGACAGAGTTTGCTGGCCGCTAAATACGGCGTTGTCCCTTCCATTTCGCGGATAATGCGTTCATAAAGGTTGAAATGGCCGTCGGAAAGGTAGTCGACCAGGCTCTGACAGAAGTCGTCCAGCGCTTTTTCATTCAGCCGCATAAAGGATTCTTTGCCAGGCTTAAGACCAACCAGATTGTAATACGCCACGAGTAGATGCTTGCGCACATGTAGCCAGCGATCCACCAGGGTGTTACTTCCTCCAACGCGCTCAGTCAGGCTTTCCAGCTGGTTTAACATGGTCGACTCCATAAGGTTTAGAATGGGATCTGCTTATCCAAAATGTAACCATAATGCTAACAACATGTCAGTGAAGCGAAGGTAGTGCAATAGATATGGATCGTATTATTGAAAAATCAGATCTGGGTTGGTGGATCGTCAGTCGCGAACAAAAATTATGGCTGCCCGGTGGGGAGATACCCTACGGTGCGGCAGACATCTTCGATCTCGTCGGCCAACCGGCGCTGCGGATCGGCGAGTGGCAGGGCGATCCGGTATGGTTGATCCAACAGGCTCGTCGTCAGGATATGGGATCCGTTCGTCAGGTGTTGGATCGGGATGTCGGCCTGTTCCAGCTGGCGGGGCGCGGCGTGCAGCTGGCGGAGTTTTACCGCTCGCACAAATACTGCGGCTACTGCGGCCACACCATGCACCCGAGCAAAACCGAGTGGGCAATGCTCTGCGGCCACTGCCGTGAACGCTACTACCCGCAAATCGCACCGTGCATCATTGTCGCCATCCGCCGTGATGATTCCATCCTGCTGGCGCAGCATACCCGCCATCGCAACGGCATTCACACCGTCCTCGCCGGGTTCGTGGAAGTCGGCGAAACGCTGGAACAGGCGGTGGCGCGCGAGGTGATGGAGGAGAGCGGCATTAAGGTGAAAAACCTGCGCTATGTGACGTCGCAGCCGTGGCCGTTCCCGATGTCCCTGATGACCGCGTTTATGGCGGAATACGACAGCGGCGAGATTGTTATCGATCAGAAAGAGCTGCTGGAGGCGAACTGGTATCGCTACGACGATTTACCGCTGCTGCCCCCGCCGGGAACGGTGGCGCGTCGCCTGATAGAAGATACCGTGGCAATGTGTCGGGCCGAGTATGAGTAGTGTTACACTGACGGACTGACGCAATAAGGAACTGCAAAATGACCGAACTGAAGAACGATCGTTATCTGCGTGCGCTGCTGCGCCAGCCCGTTGATGTCACCCCGGTGTGGATGATGCGCCAGGCGGGACGCTATCTGCCAGAGTACAAAGCCACGCGCGCGCAGGCAGGCGATTTTATGTCGCTGTGCAAAAACGCCGAGCTGGCCTGTGAAGTGACGCTCCAGCCGCTGCGCCGCTTCCCGCTCGATGCCGCCATTCTTTTTTCGGACATTCTCACCATTCCGGATGCGATGGGCCTTGGGCTCTATTTCGAAACCGGAGAAGGCCCGCGTTTTACCTCTCCGATCAAAAGCAAAGCCGACGTTGATAAGCTGCCGATCCCCGATCCTGAAGGCGAGCTGGGCTATGTGATGAACGCCGTGCGCACCATTCGCCGCGAACTGAAAGGCGACGTGCCGCTGATTGGCTTCTCCGGTAGTCCGTGGACGCTGGCCACCTACATGGTGGAAGGCGGCAGCAGCAAAGCCTTTACCGTCATCAAAAAGATGATGTACGCCGAGCCGCTGGCCCTGCATGCCCTGCTCGACAAGCTGGCGAAGAGCGTCACGCTCTATCTCAACGCGCAGATTAAAGCGGGCGCGCAGTCGGTGATGATTTTCGACACCTGGGGCGGCGTGCTGACCGGACGTGATTATCAGCAGTTCTCCCTGTACTACATGCACAAAATTGTCGATGGCCTGCTGCGTGAAAACGAAGGCCGTCGCGTGCCGGTGACGCTGTTTACCAAAGGCGGCGGTCAGTGGCTGGAAGCGATGGCGGCCACCGGCTGCGACGCGCTGGGCCTCGACTGGACCACCGATATTGCCGATGCGCGCCGTCGCGTGGGGGACAAAGTGGCGCTCCAGGGCAACATGGACCCGTCCATGCTCTATGCGGAGCCTGCCCGTATCGAAGAAGAAGTGTCGACTATACTGTCTGGTTTCGGCCAGGGCGAAGGCCACGTCTTCAACCTCGGTCACGGTATTCATCAGGATGTACCGCCAGAACACGCTGGCGTATTTGTGGAGGCGGTGCATCGGCTTTCTGCCCAGTATCATAAGTAAGGAGTGGTTATGGATCTCGCGTCGCTACGCGCTCAGCAAATCGAACTGGCTTCATCAGTGATCCGCGAGGATCGTCTGGATACGGACCCTCCGCGGTACATTGGCGGGGCGGACGTCGGATTTGAGCAGGGCGGTGAAGTGACGCGAGCGGCGATGGTGGTGCTGAAATACCCTTCGCTGGAGCTGGTGGAGTACAAGGTGGCGCGTATCGCCACTACCATGCCCTATATCCCCGGCTTTCTCTCCTTCCGCGAATATCCCGCGCTGCTGGCCGCGTGGGAGCAACTCTCGCGAAAACCCGATCTGCTGTTTGTTGATGGGCATGGTATCTCCCATCCGCGTCGCTTAGGCGTCGCCAGCCACTTTGGTCTGCTGGTGGACGTGCCGACCATCGGCGTGGCGAAAAAACGCCTGTGCGGCGCGTTTGAGCCGCTCTCTGCCGAACCGGGCGCACTGGCGCCGCTTATCCATAAAGGCGAGCAGCTGGCGTGGGTCTGGCGCAGTAAAGCGCGCTGCAACCCGTTGTTTATCGCCACCGGGCATCGGGTCAGCATGGATAGCGCCCTGGCGTGGGTGCAACGCTGTATGAAGGGCTACCGTTTACCGGAGCCAACCCGCTGGGCCGACGCCGTGGCCTCTTCACGTCCGGCATTCATTCGTTGGCAGGAAATTCAGCCGTGATTCAGGTAAACTGCGGCTAATTTTCGATTCGAGACATCATCATGTTACAAAACCCGATTCATCTGCGCCTTGAGAAGCTGGAAAGCTGGCAGCACGTGACGTTTATGGCTTGCCTGTGCGAGCGCATGTATCCCAACTATGCCGCGTTCTGCAAGCAGACGGCGTTTGGCGAAGGCCAGATTTATCGTCGTATCCTGGATTTAATCTGGGAGACGCTGACGGTCAAAGATGCGAAGGTAAATTTTGACTCTCAGCTCGAAAAGCTGGAAGAGGCTATTCCGGCTGCGGATGATTTCGACCTGTATGGCGTCTACCCGGCCATTGATGCCTGTGTGGCGTTGAGCGAGCTGATCCACTCCCGTCTGAGCGGTGAAACCCTGGAACACGCCATTGAAGTCAGTAAGGCATCCATTACCACCGTTGCGATGCTGGAAATGACCCAGGAAGGCCGTGAAATGACCGACGAGGAGCTGCGTGCTAACCCGGCGGTTGAACAGGAATGGGATATTCAGTGGGAAATTTTCCGTCTGCTGGCGGAGTGTGAAGAACGTGATATTGAGCTGATCAAAGGGCTTCGCGCGGACCTTCGCGAGGCCGGTGAGAGCAATATTGGTATAATTTTTAACCAATGAGACAACAAAACGTGATTTAACGCCTGTTTTGTCACTCCTCGACTCTTCCCTTTCGCCCCCCGTCTGGTCTACATTTGGGGGGCGAAAAAAAGTGGCTATCGGTGCGTGTATGCAGGAGAGTGCTTTTTTGGCATTTTCGTCGCACTCGATGCTTAGCAAGCGATAAACACATTGAAAGGATAACTTATGAACAAGACTCAACTGATTGATGTAATTGCGGACAAGGCTGATCTGTCTAAAGTGCAGGCTAAAGCTGCTCTGGAATCTACCCTGGCTGCTATTACTGAGTCTCTGAAAGAAGGCGATGCTGTACAACTGGTTGGTTTCGGTACCTTCAAAGTGAACCACCGCGCTGAGCGTACTGGCCGCAACCCGCAGACCGGTAAAGAAATCAAAATCGCCGCAGCTAACGTGCCGGCATTTGTTTCTGGTAAAGCACTGAAAGACGCAGTTAAGTAAGACGCGTGGCAGTGAACAGTTTTAACGAAGGGGCGGCAACGCCCCTTTTGTCATTCTGGCGTGGAACGCTCGCGCTGGCAGGCGTACTGTTGCTGTCTGCCTGTAGCCATGATTCCTCACTCCCCCCGTTTACCGCCAGCGGCTACGCTGACAACCAGGGTGCGGTCAGGATCTGGCGCAAAGATTCCAGCGATGAAGTCCATATGCTCACCGCATTCAGCCCGTGGCATAACGGCAACACCTCGACCGCAGAATACCGCTGGCAGGGCGATGCGCTGTCGCTCATTGAACTGAATATCTACAGTAAGACTCCCGAACACGTGAAGGTGCGTTTCGACGACCACGGCGAGCTGAGCTTTATGCAGCATGAGGTCAGTGGACTGAAACAGCAGCTTTCCAGCGATCAGGTCGCTCTCTACCGCTACCGTGCTGAACAACTCCGCCAGACCAGCGATGCGCTGCGTCAGGGCCGCGTGGTGCTGCGCCAGGGGCGCTGGCATGCCGACGGCACGGTGACCACCTGCGAAGGGCAGACGGTGAAGCCTGAGCTTGAATCCTGGGCAACCGAACACATTCAGCGTCGTCAGCGGCATTCATCTGTGGAGGTGAGTGTGGCATGGCTGGAAGCGCCGGAAGGCTCTCAGCTGTTGCTGGTGGCGAATGAAGATTTCTGCACCTGGCAGCCGACGGAAAAGAGTTTTTGATTTAAGTCCCCTCTCCCTTGAGGGAGAGGGTTAGGGTGAGGGGGAAATTACTCTCCCTGCTCCCGCGCAATGGCACGATAGCCGATATCCTGGCGGCTGAAGCTGCCATTCCAGTGAATATCCGCCATCAGCGCATAGGCGCGCTTCTGCGCCTCTGCCACGGTCTGGCCCAGCGCGGTCGCACACAGCACGCGACCGCCGTTGGTGAGCACGCGGTCGTCGTCAGAGAGCTTTGTACCGGCGTGGAACACCTTCGCACCGTCAATCTCTTCCAGCGGCAGGCCGTGGATCTCATCTCCGGTGTTGTAGCTACCCGGATAGCCACCCGCAGCAATCACCACACCTAAAGAGGCACGCTCGTCCCACTCGGAAGTTTTCTCGTCCAGCTTGCCTTCGCACGCCGCCAGACACAGATCAACCAGATCGGACTTCATGCGCAGCATGATCGGCTGGGTTTCCGGATCGCCGAAGCGGCAGTTGAATTCAATCACCTTCGGGTTACCCTGCTTGTCGATCATCAGGCCTGCGTAAAGGAAACCGGTGTAGGTATTGCCTTCCGCAGCCATCCCCTTCACGGTTGGCCAGATGATGCGGTCCATGGTGCGCTGGTGTACTTCGTCAGTGACCACCGGAGCAGGGGAGTAAGCCCCCATCCCGCCGGTGTTTGGCCCCGTGTCGGCATTGCCTACGCGCTTGTGATCCTGGCTGGTCGCCATCGGCAGAACGTGCTCGCCGTCAACCATCACGATAAAGCTCGCTTCTTCGCCGTCGAGGAACTCTTCAATCACGATGCGGTGGCCCGCGTCGCCAAAGGCGTTACCCGCCAGCATATCCTGCACGGCGGCTTCCGCTTCTTCGAGGGTCATCGCCACGATAACGCCTTTCCCGGCAGCCAGGCCGTCGGCTTTGATCACAATCGGCGCGCCTTTTTCACGCAGGTAAGCCAGAGCAGGCTCTACCTCGGTGAAGTTCTGATATTCCGCCGTCGGGATGTTATGACGCGCGAGAAAATCTTTGGTGAAGGCTTTTGAGCCTTCCAGCTGCGCAGCCCCTTCCGTTGGGCCGAAAATTTTCAGGCCCGCGGCGCGGAAGGCATCTACAACGCCGATCACCAGCGGTGCTTCCGGGCCAACAATCGTCAGATCGATATTCTCGTTTTGGGCAAAGCTCAGCAGCGCCGGGATGTCGGTTACGCCGATGGCGACGTTCTGTAGCGCGGGCTCCAGCGCGGTCCCGGCGTTACCCGGTGCCACAAAGACGGTTTCAACCTGCGGAGACTGCGCTGCTTTCCACGCCAGGGCGTGCTCGCGCCCGCCGTTACCAATCACTAATACTTTCATTTTCTGCTCCGGGAATTAATGGCGGAAGTGGCGCATGTCGGTGAAGATCATTGCGATGCCATGCTCGTCGGCAGCGGCAATCACTTCGTCATCACGGATTGAACCGCCAGGCTGGATCACACAGGTGATGCCCACAGCAGCGGCCGCATCGATACCGTCGCGGAACGGGAAGAAGGCGTCAGAGGCCATGGCGGAACCTTTGACTTCCAGACCTTCGTCACCTGCTTTAATACCCGCGATTTTCGCAGAGTAAACGCGGCTCATCTGGCCTGCGCCTATTCCGATGGTCATGTTCTCTTTGGCGTAGACGATGGCGTTGGATTTCACGAACTTCGCCACTTTCCAGCAGAACAGCGCGTCACGCAGTTCCTGCTCGGTTGGCTGACGTTTGGTGACGACACGCAGATCGGCTTCGCCCACCATACCCAGATCGCGGTCCTGAACCAGCAGCCCGCCGTTCACGCGCTTGAAGTCCAGGCCTGGAACGCGCTCTGCCCACTGGCCGCAAACCAGTACGCGCACGTTCTGTTTCGCCGCGGTGATTTTCAGCGCCTCTTCGGATGCTGATGGCGCGATGATCACTTCGACAAACTGACGGGAGATGATGGCCTGCGCGGTTTCCGCATCCAGCTCGCGGTTGAAGGCGATAATGCCGCCGAACGCGGAGGTCGGGTCGGTTTTGTAGGCGCGATCGTAAGCTTCCAGAATAGACGCACTTACCGCAACGCCGCATGGGTTGGCGTGCTTGACGATAACGCAGGCTGGCTCGCTGAACTCTTTCACGCATTCCAGCGCGGCGTCGGTATCGGCAATGTTGTTATAGGAGAGCGCTTTGCCCTGAACCTGCTGGGCAGTCGCTACAGAGGCTTCTTTTACCTCTTCTTCTATATAGAAGGCAGCCTGCTGGTGGCTGTTCTCACCGTAACGCATATCCTGCTTCTTAATGAAGTTCAGGTTCAGGGTGCGCGGGAAGCGGCCAGATGGATCTTTGCTTTCACCGTGGTAGGCAGGTACCAGGCTACCGAAATAGTTGGCGATCATGCTGTCGTAGGCGGCGGTATGCTCGAAGGCTTTGATGGCGAGATCGAAACGCGTTTCAAGCGTCAGGGACCCTTCGTTGGCATCCATCTCATTAATAATGGCGTTGTAGTCACTGCTCTTTACCACGATGGCCACATCTTTATGGTTCTTGGCTGCGGAGCGCACCATGGTCGGGCCGCCGATGTCGATATTCTCAACAGCGTCTTCCAGAGAACAGCCTTCGCGGGCAACGGTCTGGGCGAACGGGTAGAGGTTAACAACCACCATGTCGATGGGGGCAATATTGTGCTGCTCCATAATGCCGTCGTCCTGACCGCGACGGCCCAGAATACCGCCGTGCACTTTCGGGTGCAGGGTTTTGACGCGTCCATCCATCATTTCCGGGAAACCGGTGTAATCGGACACTTCGGTTACCGGCAGACCTTTATCTGCTAACAGGCGAGCGGTACCGCCTGTAGAAAGCAGCTCCACACCGCGTGCGGAAAGTGCCTGAGCGAATTCGACGATACCGGCTTTATCAGAAACACTGAGCAGAGCGCGGCGGACTGGACGACGTTGTTGCATGGTAAATCCCCTGGATTTCACGATTACAGAGAGCGTTAGATGAATTTTCCTGTGAAAAACTCATCTAACACACCTGACGAGGCATCCTTGTGAAGCGCGAGCATTTTAACGAAAACGTTTGCGCAACGCTCGCACATTTTTACTTTTTCGTATCATTGTGGATAAGTCTGTGCGTAAAAAGGTATAAGGCGGGGTTTTGCTGTGGAATGCAGCAGTCAGTCATTTTTCTGTCATTTAGCGGTTGCGGCCTGCGGAGAACTCCCTATAATGCGCCTCCATCGACACGGAACATGTGAATCACTTCACAAACAACCGGGTCGGTTGAAGAGAAAAAATCCTGAAATAACGGGTTGACTCTGAAAGAGGAAAGCGTAATATACGCCACCTCGCGGCAGAGCGCTGAAGCGCGTCGCAACTGCTCTTTAACAATTTATCAGACAATCTGTGTGGGCACTCAAAGTGACATGGATTCTTAATGTC
>NZ_JBSKJP010000019.1:0-61229 GCF_053709615.1 Enterobacter sp. UPMP2061 | reverse complement strand
TCTTCTTGTGATCCCCTTCGATGTTTAGTTCTTAATCACTCTCATTGTTATCACTTCGCAATCAGCGACAAAAATCCCCTTTTACGATAAAGTAATGCTTTGTTAATCGTTTAGCGAGAGCACGATGTACGCACAGTATGACGGTTTGATCTTCGACATGGACGGCACCCTCCTGGATACCGAACCCACGCATCGTCAGGCCTGGACCGAAGTCCTGGGCCGTTACGGTATGCGTTTCGATTTACAGGCGATGATTGCCCTCAATGGATCGCCCACCTGGCGTATCGCACAGGCCGTGATTGAGCTGAATCAGGCCGATCTCGACCCGCATCAGCTCGCGCGTGAAAAAACCGACGCGGTAAAAGCCATACTGTTAGACACCGTGCAGCCTTTACCACTCATTGACGTCGTCAAGGAGTGGCATGGGCGTCGTCCTATGTCTGTCGGTACGGGCAGCGAGAGCGCGATTGCTGAAGCACTACTCAACCACCTTGGCCTGCGCCACTATTTTTCTGCCGTCGTTGCCGCCGATCATGTTAAACATCACAAACCCGCACCGGATACCTTCCTGCTCTGTGCAGAATTAATGGGTGTTCCACCTGCAAAATGCGTGGTGTTTGAAGATGCTGATTTTGGCATTCAGGCCGCGCGTGATGCCGGAATGGCGGCGGTGGACGTTCGCTTACTGTGAGTGACGCGCTGTCACTCGCTTCATTATTCGCCAGCAGTTTTTTAAGCTCCACCCTCTTACCGGGGAATTCGGAAGTGGTGCTGGTGGCGATGCTGTTGTCCGGCGTAAGTCAGCCCTGGTTGCTGGTCTTAATAGCAACAATGGGTAATAGCCTTGGAGGGCTGACTAACGTTATTCTTGGACGTTTCTTTCCGCTACGCGAAAAATCTCGCTGGCAGGAAAAGGCAGTGGGCTGGCTAAAACGCTATGGCGCTGCCACGCTGTTATTAAGCTGGATGCCTGTAATAGGCGATTTACTGTGTCTGCTGGCGGGATGGATGCGCATTTCCTGGGGACCGGTGCTCTTTTTTTTGTGCCTTGGCAAGGCGTTACGCTATGTTTTACTGGCATGGGTAACACTACAGGGTATGACGTGGTGGCACTAATTGGTGGAATGAATTCGCGACCTTCAATCGTCAACCATTACAATTATGCTGAGTGACAATTTTTTGACAGGCGGGAGGTCAAATTGATCCCGGACGTATCACAGGCGCTGGCCTGGCTGGAAAATCACCCTCAGGCACTGAAGGGTATTCAGCGTGGGCTTGAGCGCGAAACGCTGCGCGTAAATGCGGATGGTAGCTTAGCGACTACGGGACACCCGAAGGCGTTAGGCTCGGCGCTGACACATAAATGGATCACAACCGATTTCGCCGAAGCGCTGCTGGAGTTCATCACGCCAGTAGACGGTGATATTGATCATATGCTGACGATCATGCGCGACGTGCATCGCTTCACCGCCCGCAACCTCGGCGACGAGCGTATGTGGCCGCTCAGCATGCCGTGCTATATCGAGCAGGGGCAGGATATCGAGCTGGCGCAGTACGGCACCTCGAATATTGGTCGGCTGAAAACGCTGTATCGCGAAGGACTGAAAAATCGCTACGGCGCACTGATGCAGACGATCTCTGGCGTGCACTACAATTTCTCTCTGCCGATGGCGTTCTGGCAGGCGAAGTGCGGTGAAACGGATAAAGAAGCGATCTCCGCGGGTTACTTCCGCCTGATCCGCAACTACTACCGTTTTGGCTGGGTTATTCCGTATCTGTTCGGCGCGTCACCGGCCGTCTGTTCTTCGTTCCTGCAAGGGAAACCGACCACGCTGCCGTTCGAGAAGACCGAATGTGGCATGTATTACCTGCCGTACGCGACCTCCCTGCGCCTGAGCGACCTTGGCTATACCAATAAATCGCAAAGTAATCTCGGAATTACGTTTAACGATCTGCACGAATATGTGGCAGGCTTGAAGCGGGCGATAAAAACCCCGTCGGAAGAGTACGAAAAAATCGGCCTCGAAAAAGACGGTAAGCGCCTGCAAATTAACACCAACGTATTGCAGATTGAAAACGAGCTGTATGCGCCTATTCGTCCTAAGCGCGTAACGCGCAGCGGTGAAACCCCGTCAGATGCGCTTCAGCGCGGCGGGATTGAATACATTGAAGTACGTTCGCTGGATATCAACCCGTTCTCACCGATTGGCGTTGACGAGCAGCAGGTTCGCTTCCTTGACCTGTTTATGGTCTGGTGCGTACTGGCGGATGCGCCGGAAATGAGTTCCGACGAACTGCTGTGTACCCGTGCCAACTGGAATCGCGTGATTCTGGAAGGGCGCAAGCCGGGTCTGACGTTAGGTATTGGCTGTGAAACGGCTCAGTTCCCACTGTCTAAGGTAGGGAAGGATCTGTTCCATGACCTGAAGCGCGTAGCCCAGACGCTGGACAGCGTGTACGGCGGCGAAGCTTACCAGAAGGTCTGCGACGAACTGGTTGAAAGCTTTGATAACCCGGAACTGACATTCTCAGCACGTATTCTGCGTTCTATGATTGAGCAGGGAATTGGTGGCACAGGGCGTTCACTCTCAGCGGAGTACCGTGAGATGCTGATGCAGGAGCCGTTAGAGATCCTGAGCGAAGCGGATTTTGTGACAGAGCGTGATGCGTCCGTTGTGCGTCAGAAAGAGGTCGAAGCGGCGGATACGGAGTCGTTTGAGGCGTTTCTGGCGAAGCAGGCCTGAACCAAAAAGAAAAAGGCCACATCGCTGTGGCCAAAATATACATCTCTGAATTCAGGGATGATGATAACAAATGCGCGTCTTTCATATACTCAGACGCGCATTCTGTAGAAGAGTTCAGTTTATTTTAAAAAAATCACTATCGGAGGTGACGTATGCCGTTATTAGATAGCTTTACTGTCGACCATACCCGTATGGAAGCACCAGCAGTCCGCGTGGCGAAGACCATGAACACGCCGCACGGCGACACGATCACCGTTTTCGACCTGCGCTTCTGCGTGCCCAATAAAGAAGTGATGCCAGAGAAAGGCATTCACACGCTGGAACACCTGTTCGCCGGATTCATGCGCGACCACCTGAACGGCAACGGCGTGGAGATCATCGATATCTCTCCGATGGGCTGCCGCACCGGTTTCTACATGAGCCTGATTGGTCAGCCTGATGAGAAACGCGTCGCGGATGCGTGGAAAGCGGCGATGGAAGACGTGCTGAAGGTGAAAGAGCAGAACCAGATCCCTGAGCTGAACGTTTACCAGTGCGGCACTTACCAGATGCACTCTCTGGAAGAAGCTCAGGAGATTGCCCGTCATATCATCGAACGTGATGTTCGTGTAAACAGCAATGACGAGCTGGCCCTGCCAAAAGAAAAACTTCAGGAACTGCACATTTAGTATCGTGCCTGTGGATGCCCGGTGGCGCTTCGCTGACCGGGCCTACAATCCTGATGACGACAACCACCACCTTCTCCTTTACCCATCGCCCGCTTGTGCCGTTTTCGCATGATTATGCTCATGGCGACAGCGAGCCGTGGCATCAGCACGACTGCGCGCAGCTCCTGCACAGCCTCACCGGCGTCGTGCGGGTCGATACCGCATCCGGCTGCTGGGTGGTGCCGCCCGGTCGCGGCGTCTGGCTACCTGCGGGTACGCAGCACGCCTTGCGCATCACCGGCAACGTTGCTGCCCGCACGCTGTTTATCGACCCGCTGGCGCGCGCCGATCTTCCGGCGACCTGCCAGATCGTGCAGATCTCGCCCCTGCTGCGCGAGCTGATCCTGACCTCCCTTACGCTTCCTGAATCTTACGCACCCGGAAGCCGCGATGAACGTGTTTATGAACTGATCCTCGATGAAATTCGCCTCATGCCGGTACTGCCGTTTCACCTGCCCGAGCCGGAAAGCGAAGCGCTGCGCCACCTCTGCCAGCAGATTCGAATGGCCCCGGGAGAAAGCTGGAGCAGCGCCCAGGCCGCAGGTATTGTGGGGATGAGCGAACGCACGCTGAACCGCCATTTTCAGCAGCAGACAGGCCTGAGCTACGGCGAGTGGGTGAGAAGGGCGCGACTGCTGGAAGCCTTAGTGCGGCTGGCGCAGGGCCAGCCGGTATTACGCGTGGCGCTGGATCTGGGGTATGGCAGCCACAGCGCCTTTACGGCAATGTTTCGCCGGGTAATGGGTGTCTCACCCAGCGATTACTTCAGGAACGACTGACCGCGTTAAAAAGCGCCTGAATCGACGCGCGTGCCACGTCGCTGTCGATGCCCACGCCCCAGCGGCTGGTCCCATCCTGGAACAGACAGCGGATATAGGCCACCGAGCGGCTGTCGCTGCGTTCGCCTAACGTATGTTCGTGATAATCCTTGATCACAAACGGTGCGTTGATCCAGCGGCTTAAGCCGTGAGCGGCGGCGGAGAGCAAACCGTTTCCCTGGCCTTCCAGCTGGCGGGTGCCCCCTTGCGTGGCGACGCTTGCCGTCAGCCGCAGCTGGCCGTCCTGCTGGCTGTCGCTGCGGTACGATTGCAGCGCTAATGGCGGGCTCGCCACCAGGCCGTAGCGGGCGCGGAACAGCTGCCAGAGCGCATTCTGCGTCATCTCTTTTCCATGGTTATCCGTTTCCTGCTGCACGTGCTGGCTAAAATCCTGTTGCAGGGCGCGAGGCAATTTCAGGCCGTGGTTTTGCTCAATAAGCCAGGCGCTTCCGCTTTTTCCTGACTGGCTGTTCACGCGGATCACCGCTTCATAGGTACAGCCAATATCCTGCGGGTCGACGGGCAGATAGGGCATCTCCCAGCGTTCGCCAGGCTTACGGGCATCGAAACCTTTCTTGATGGCATCCTGGTGCGAGCCGGAGAAGGCGGTGTAAGCCAGACGACCCGCCCACGGATGGCGCGGATGGACGGGCAGCTGGTTGCAGGTTTCTACCGTTTCAACCACCCGATTCATATCACTGAAATCCAGATTCGGGCTAATGCCCTGGCTGTAGAGGTTCATCGCCAGCGTCACCAGGCAGACGTTGCCCGTGCGCTCACCGTTACCAAACAGGCAGCCCTCCACGCGGTCAGCCCCGGCCATGACGGCCAGCTCTGCGCTGGCGACGCCGGTACCGCGATCGTTATGCGGGTGCACGCTGATACAGACGTCACTGCGGCGGCTGAAGTGGCGGCAGAAATACTCGATCTGGTCGGCATAGACGTTCGGCGTGCTCACCTCGACGGTAGCGGGCAGGTTGACGATCATCGGACGCGCCGCGCACGGCTGCCAGATCTCCGCCACGGCTTCACAAATCTCCAGCGCAAACTCCGGTTCGGTAAAGCAGAAGGTTTCCGGGGAGTACTCGTACTGCCAGCGGGTGTCAGGGTTCTCTTCACACAGCTGACGAATCAGGCGCGTCGCGCGCGTCGCCAGCTCGACGATTTGCGCTTTCTCCATGCCGAATACCAGACGGCGGAACAGCGGGGCGGTGGCGTTATACAGGTGAACGGTGGCCTGCTTCGCGCCGCGCAGGGAGTCGAAAGTGCGACGGATAAGATCGTCCCGCGCCTGCGTTAACACCTGAATGGTGACGTCATCCGGGATGCGGTTCTCCTCAATCAGCTGACGCACAAAATTGAAGTCCGTCTGCGAGGCGGACGGGAAGGCGACTTCGATTTCTTTAAACCCGCAGCTCAGCAGCAGATCCCAGAATTGCAGCTTGCGCGCGCTGTCCATCGGCTCGGCCAGCGCCTGGTTACCGTCGCGTAAGTCGGTCGAGAGCCAGCGCGGGGCGCGGGTGATAATCTGCTCCGGCCAGCGGCGGTCGGGCAACGAAAGGGTGGGGTAAGGCTGGTATTTTTCGGCGGGTGTGTTCAGCATGGTGCGCTCCTGTTGTCTTTTCACTATCGTGAATCGATTTCAGGCGCGCTGCTTTATCGGAACTGACAATCGCTGTCGCATTTTGGACAAGGGGGGCGATTGTTGCCCGGTGGCGCTGCGCTTACCGGGCCTACGATCGTAGGCCGGGTAAGGCGTAGCCGCCACCCGGCAACCCGTGCACAGGGCTAGTGCGCCCCACCGCCCCCGCTACCGGCCCCAAACGGTGGTTTGGCAAACCACACCAGCCCCAGCAGGACGATGAAGATCCCCGCCGATATCCAGAAAATCTCGTTTGCCGAGATAATCAGCCCCTGGTTGGTGATCTGCTGGGCAAGCCAGCCGGACGCCTGCTGCTCCGTCATCCCCATCCCCTCAAGCTGGCTATACATCTGCTGAGCGTTAGGGTTGAACGGGTTCACCGCTTCGGTGAGTTGAGCATGGTGCATCGATTCCCGGTTGGTCCACAGCGTGGTGGTGATCGAAGTCCCGATGGAGCCCGCCAGCGTACGGGTGAAGTTCGACAGGCTCGATGCCGCCGCCATCCGCTCAGGCGGTAAGCCGGAAAGCGTAATGGTGGTCAGCGGCATAAAGAAGCACGCTACGGCGAAGCCCTGAATAAACTGCGGCCACGCGGAGGCGCCAAAGTCCATTCCCGGTTCAAACGTATACGCGCGCCAGTAGAAGCACACGGCGTACATGATGAAGCTGAACGTCACCAGCCTGCGCATGTCGAGCTTATGGGCGAAACGGCCAATAATCGGCGACAGCAGAACCGGAATTAACCCCACCGGCGCGGAGGCCAGCCCCGCCCAGGTTGCGGTATAGCCGTACACCTCCTGCAACAGCTGCGGCAGCAGAACAATCGCGCCGAAGTAGAGCATATAGGCGAGACTGATACAGAGGCAGCCGATGGTGAAGTTTCGCGATTTAAACAGCGAGAGGTCGACTATCGGATTATCGTCCGTCAGCTCCCAGACAATCAGGAAGCTGATGGCCACCACGGCGACCACCGTCAGCACAATGATTTCCGTAGAGGCAAACCAGTCCAGCTCTTTGCCGCGGTCGAGCATGATTTGCAGGCTGCCGATGCCGACAACCAGCAGTGCCAGCCCGATGCCGTCGATCCGCCGCTGTTCGGTCCGCGTTTCGCGACCACGCAGAGACTGTAGCGTCATCAGCACCACCAGCGCACCGATGGGCACGTTGATGAAGAAGATCCAGCCCCAGTGATAGTTATCGCTGATATAGCCGCCGAGGATTGGCCCGCAAATTGGGGCGACGATCACCGTCATCGACCACAGCGCGAGCGCGATGGAGCGCTTGGCGGGCGGATAGTTGTTCAGCAGCAAACTCTGCGACAGCGGAATCAACGGCCCGGCGACAATCCCCTGGATGACGCGGAAGAAAATCAGCATCGTCAGGCTGCTGGACATGCCGCAGGCCCAGGAGGCCAGCACGAACAGGATCGTCGACCAGAGGAACAGCTTCACTTCACCGACGCGCTTCGCCAGCCAGCCGGTGATGGGAATGGAGATGGCGTTCGCCACCCCGAACGAGGTAATGACCCAGGTCCCCTGGCTCAGCGATGAGCCAAGGTTCCCGGCGATCGTAGGGATCGCCACGTTTGCGATGGTGGAGTCCAGCACCTGCATGAATGTCGCCAGCGACAGCGCAATGGTCATAATGACCAGCTGCGCCCCCTCCAGCGGTTTTTGCGGCTTTTGCTGTTGCATAACGCTCACCTTCGGCTTAACCGGCGTTTGCCTTCACGATGTCATCGATCAGCTTATTGACCGGATCGAGGCTAATTTCACGGGCGTTACTTTCATAAGCTGGCGTACTGCGCACCTGGCTTGCGAGGATCTGACCGTCGCGGTTGGCGGTATCGACCGTCACCAGCGTGGAAAGGCCAATTCGCAGCGGATGGTCTGCCAGCTGCTTAGGATCCAGCTCGATACGCACAGGCAAGCGCTGTACCACTTTGATCCAGTTGCCGGTGGCGTTCTGTGCAGGCAGCAGGCTGAACGCGCTGCCGGTCCCCATGTCCAGACCGACCACTTTTCCGGTGTACTTGACGTCATCGCCGTAAATATCGCTGACCACGGTCGCGGTCTGGCCGATACGCATATGCGCCAGCTGGGTCTCTTTGAAGTTCGCATCGACCCACAGATTGTTCGCCGGAACGACCGCCATTAGCGGCGTGGTGGTGCTAATCTGCGCCCCAGGCTGTACGGAACGACGGGAAACGTAGCCGGTCATCGGGCTGACGATTTTGGTACGTTGCAGGGCAAGCCATGCGTTACGCACTTCGGTCGCCGCCTGTTTCACCGCTGGCTGGTTTTCCAGAGAGGTACCCAGCACCATCGCCTGATTAGCGTTGTACTGTTGGATCGCCACGTCCAGCTGCGCCTGTGCGCTGGCCACCGCGTCGCGGGCGTGCTGCAACTCTTCACGGCCAATCAGGTTGGCGGTGCCGAGAGGAACACGACGATTGAGGTCGCTCTGCGCCTGAGCCAGGGCCGTTTTCTGCACGTCGATATTGGCCTGAAGCTGCTTGCTGTTGATCATCAGCTGGCGGGTCTGGCGAACGCTGGAGGCCAGCGCCGTCTGTGCTTTTTCAAACGCCTGTTGGGCGTCGGTCGGGTCGAGCGTGACCAGCACATCGCCTTTTTTCACAAAGTCGGTGTTATCAGCCCAGACTTTCGTCACGCTGCCTGACACCTGGGCCATGATTTGAACCTGATTCCCTGCCACGTATGCATCGTCTGTCTCTTCAACATGACGCAAGACTAAAAACCAAAAGATCCCATATGCCACGGCAATAATAATAAAGAGCAAGGTCAGCAGAATAAGGGCGCTCTTACGTTTGCCCTTTTTGTTGGCCGGTTGCTGCGGGAGGGTGTTCTCCGCATTTGCGCTCATTGTTGTTCTCCACGATCTTTTTATTTTCACATCGGCTGAGCCGACCTGTTGTCAGAAAGGCCAGCAGTTTCACGTGCTGGCCTGTCAGTTTTTCTTTTTAGCAATCTGGAATGTTGAGCGGATCGTCGCGTTAGCGCAGCGCCTCAAGGATGACGCCGTCTTCATCCATCTGGTCCAGACGGGTGAGCAGCTTGCGAGTAATGTGCTCAAGCTGGTCGCGCTCGGCGGTGCTGAGGGCAGACCAGAGCTGGTGCAGGCAGTTGTGCTGCGGTGGCAGCACTTCGCGCAAGAATTCGTGACCTTTCTCGGTCAGTTGCAGATGCAGGCAGCGGCGATCGTTATCGCTTTCACGGCGTTCGATCCAGCCGCGCTTTTCCAGTTCATCCGCGATACGGGTCGCATTGGTACGGGATGACCCCAGCGCACAGCTCAGTTCCGACGGCTGAATGCTGTGATTTTCCTGAGACTCCAGCGTAATTAACGCCATAAACAACGTCTCGTTAATCCCCTGCGCTTTCAGCATCTTGTTACGATTTTCCAGCAGCTTACCCTGCATGTGCATGCACAGGCGGGTCAGCAGAATTTCCTGATACGGGAAATCCTCATGACGACTGGCGCGGAACTTAAGCATTTGTTCAATGGGCGTAAACGAACTATCCATTTTGGGCATAACCTCATTAATTACAGCCGATATAGTAACGACAGTGACAAATAATGTAAATGAATTATTTGTGCGGTTATATCCGCCAAACGTATGTCACCATCAGAAAGCGCCGGGTAAATCCGTGACCCGGTGAACACAGAGAGCGTGGGGTGTGTACCCGCGAAAGAGGGGATGTGAGGACAGGGGTCTGAACTATTCATGCCGGTAGTAAATATGTCACCCACAGTAAAATTTCTGGGATAAATGATTACCGTTACCTTAACAGATGCAGGCCCCCTTTACACCCCAGGGGGCCCAAAGCAATGTAAAACTTAGTGAATTGCTTCCTGACGGTGATAGCCGCGCCACCATACCAGCAGATTTATCGCCGCGACAATGGCGCCGATGGCGCACACGCCCGTCCAGCCCGCATGCTGCCAGGCGGAGGCTGAGATGAGCGAGCCCGCCGCGCCGCCGATAAAGTAGCTGGTCATGTACCCGGCCGTCAGACGGTTACGGGCATCCGGCTTCACGCGGTAAATCACGGTCTGGTTGGTGATATGTACACCCTGCACGGTGAGGTCGAGCACCAGAATACCGACAATCAGCGCCAGCACAGATACGTGTCCGTACCAGATGGCCGCCCAGGAGAGCAGGAGTAAAACCAGCCCTGCGGAGGTGGTCATATGAGATTTGCCTTTGTCGGCCAGCCCACCCGCCGGGCGCGCGCCCAGTGCGCCAGCCGCGCCTGCCAGCCCGAACAGGCCAATCACGCCTTCTGAGTAGTTAAACGGCGGCGCGGCGAGCAGAAACGCCATCGACGTCCATAAGATGCTGAAGTTAGCGAAGGTGAGACACCCCAGAATGGCGCGCGTGCGCAGGAGTTTATCCCGGGTAAAGAGGCTGAAAACGGAGGCGAGGAGCTGCGGATAGTTCAGGTGATTTTCCTGCTTCACCTTTGGCAGGCCGCGCCACAGGGCCAGCGCCATGATAACCATCAGCACGCTCGCCACCCAGTAAACGGTGCGCCAGCCGCCGAGGCTCGCCAGCAGCCCGGCAACGGTTCGCGCCAGCAGGATGCCCAGCAGCAGGCCGCTCATGATAGTGCCGACCACTTTGCCGCGTTTTTCCGGGGAAGCCAGCGTCGCGGCGAGGGGAACCAGAATTTGCGCCACCACCGAGAACAGCCCCGTCAGCGCGGTGCCGATAATCATCATCGTTAACGACTGGCTGCTGGCGGTGATCAACATCCCGCCCGCCGCCAGCAGCGTCATGGAGACGATAAGCATCCGGCGCTCAAACATATCGCCTAATGGCACCAGGAACAGCAGCCCGGCGGCATAGCCGAGCTGTGCGGCGGTGACAATAAACCCGGCGGAGCTGGCTGAAAGATCGAAGGCGCGTGCGATGGTGTCGAGCAGTGGTTGTGCGTAATAGTTGCTGGCGACGGCCAGACCCGTTGCCACGGACATTAAAAGGATGAGTGCGGGGCTAAGCCCTTGAGTTGTTTTTGTCATTAGTTTCAGGAATCGTGAGTTAAGTGATTATTTTTCCGGAAACATAATAACCAATGATGGTGAATGTTGGGGAATTGTTACGTGGTGGATTGTGCGGTTAAGGTTGGGTGCGGTTTGATCCCCTCACCCCGACCCTCTCCCAGGGGGAGAGGGTTAGGGTGAGGGAAAATGTTTTACTTCTGCGCCTCAAGCGCCTCTTTCACCCAGCCATCGAACTGCTGCTGGTGGGCTTTGATCCAGCCATCCACGTGGCCTTTGATATCAGCTTCGGATGATTTACCCGCGTGCATCATCGCGTTCTGGGCGTTAATGTCTGCCAGCGGCAGTTTCATCACCGAGAACAGCTTCGCCGCCGCCGGGTTTTTCTCGGCCCAGGCTTTGTTCGCCACAATATGCATGGTGTTCACCGGGAAGCCATAGTTCATGCCGTTTGGCAGTTTGGTGTCGATATCTTTCTGCTCGCCTGGCAGGGAGGAGAAGGGCACCTGCAACCACACCACGTCTTTGCCCGGCTTCAGCACGTCGCTCACCCAGTACGGCGTCCAGGTGTAGTAGATCACCGGCTTGCCTTCTTTAAAGCGGGCGATGGTGTCGGCCATCATCGCAGAGTAATTGCCGTGGCTCACGTCGACGGTCTTCGCCAGATCGAAGGCTTTGTTCTGGTGGTTAATCACCGCTTCACAGCCCCAGCCCGGCGAACAGCCCATCATGTCGGCTTTACCGTCACCGTTGGTATCAAACAGTTTTGCGATCTTCGGATCTTTCAGCTGTTCAATATTGGTGATGTGATATTTATCGGCGGTTTTCTTGTCGATCAGATATCCCTGCGCAGCGCCGGTCACAAAGGTGCCTTCGCGGTAGAATTTCTTGTCACCGCCTGCGGCGGCATACATGTCGTCGTGCAGCGGCTGCCAGTTCACGGCGGTAAAGGTGGCGTCACCGGAGGCAATGGAGGTATAGCCCACGTTGTAATCCACTTCGCTGGCGGTATTCACCGTATAGCCCAGTTTCTCCAGCGCACGGCTGACAATCTGGGTCTGGAAGGACTCTTCCGAAATGGTGCTCTGCACCGGCTGCACGGTAATGCCTTTGCCCGGCAGGTCAGCGGCAACTGCGCTGGTGGAGACAAGGGTCGCAAACGCTGTGGCAAAAAGTACGTTATGTCGCATCGTTGTTCCTTATTTTGTAAATGGGCGGGTGAGTAACCCGACAGGGCCGGTGGTGTACCAGCGACGGTTGCCGCGACTACGTGAATCACGACCGACAGCCTGGGTCAGGCGGTCAAGAATGATGGCGAGGATCACAATCCCGACGCCGCCGACGGTCGCCAGCCCCATATCGAGACGGCCAATGCCGCGCAGTACCATCTGACCTAACCCGCCAACGGCAATCATCGAGGCGATCACCACCATCGACAGCGCCAGCATCAGCGTCTGGTTAACACCTGCCATAATGGTCGGCATCGCCAGCGGAAGCTGAACCTTAAACAGCATCTGACGCGGGCTGGCGCCGAACGAGCGCGATGCCTCTATCAGATCCGCAGGCACCTGGTTAATGCCCAGAATGGTCAGGCGAATAATCGGTGGCAGGGCGAAGATAATGGTCACGACCACCCCCGGTACGTTACCGATGCCGAACAGCATGACGATAGGCACCAGGTAAACGAACGCTGGCGTGGTCTGCATCGCATCCAGCAGCGGGCGAATAATCTTCGCGGCCCGGGGGCTGCGCGCCAGCCAGATCCCCATCGGCAGGCCGATCACCACGCAGAACAGCAGGGCGGTCAGCACCAGCGCCAGGGTGATCATCGCCTGAGACCACGCGCCAATCGCGCCGATGGCAATCAGGGAGATGAGCGTGGCGATCCCCATACCCGCGCTGCCGAACTGCCATGCGATCAGCGAGAACACGATAATCGCCACCGGCGCGGGCATGCCCAGCATCAGCTGCTGGAAGCCGTTCAGGATGTAATCCACCGGGATGCGGATCCCCTGGAACACCGGACGGAAGTGGGTAACGACCCAGTCGATCCCCTCCGTTACCCAGCTATCCAGCGGGATCAGCGTCTTGTGGAACGGATCCATAATATTGAAATGCTCTGGGGCAGGCGCTGGTGCGCTGTTGAGCCAGTCTGCCGCGCCGCCGCCATCGGCAGGCGCAGGCGTCGACCCCCACGCATCGGCAGATTGCGCCGCGCTGTCCGCTGCTTCAGTGGTGCCCCATGGGTTTGATTGATCAGCCATTGTTTGTCCCCTCGCGATCTAAAGCCTGTAGCAGCATCCGTTTTGAGATGATGCCAACGTACTGTTGTTCTTCACCGACGACCGGCACGGCGCACGGCGCCTGACCCACGTGAGAGAGCAACTCGCTGAGCGGCGTTTCGGCGTCCACGGCAAGCGGAGCGTCAATCAACGCCGCATCGATTCCCTGGTTTTCGCTCAGGGCGGTTTTCAGAGAGTCAATGGAGACCACGCCGACAAATTTATTGCCGCGTTCAACCAGATAACCGTATTCACGGTCTTCGTCCTGCAACAGCTTCAGCGCGGAGCGCGGGCCAAAACCTGGCGTTTTACGAATAATGCCGTTTGGTGTTCGACGGGCAATATCTTTCGCACTGAATACGTGGCTAATATCCACGCCGCGGAAGAAGGTGCGCACATAATCATTCGCCGGATTATTGAGAATTTCATCCGGTGTGCCGACCTGCACCACTTCACCATTTTGCATAATGGCGATACGGTCGCCAATACGCATGGCTTCATCCAGATCGTGAGAAATAAAAACAATGGTGCGCTGATGTTTGGCCTGTAATTTTACCAGCTCATCCTGCATCTCGGTGCGAATTAAGGGATCGAGCGCTGAGAAGGCTTCGTCCATTAATAAGATGTCCGGATTAATCGCTAATGCGCGCGCTAATCCCACACGCTGACGCATACCGCCGGAGAGTTCATCCGGATACGCATGAGCATAATTTTCCAGCCCGACCTGACGCAGTGCATCAAGGGCTTTTTCCTGACGTTCCTGAGCGGGCGTGCCGGCTAACTCCATGCCAAAGGCGGTATTATCGAGTACCGTCATGTGCGGCATCAGTGCAAATGACTGAAACACCATCGCAATTTTCTTTCTGCGCACCTCGCGGAGATCTGCGTCTGATATTCTGGCGATATCCACGCCGTCTATCAGCACCTGTCCGCGGGTGGGTTCAATCAGGCGATTGAGAAGGCGAACCATAGTGGATTTACCCGAACCGGATAATCCCATGATGACAAAAATCTCGCCTTCTTCAATGGCCAGACTGGCGTCTTTAACGCCAAGCGATAGCCCGGTTTTTTCCAGAATTTGCTCTTTCGTAAGGCCTTTCTCAATATATTTGAATGCGCGCTGCGGGTGCTCGCCAAATACTTTATAAAGATTTTTCACTTCTAATTTAATTGCCATGCAATAGAGAGTGTCCTGTTATTTGTTTATGTCGATATGATTACCATGGTGAATAGTTAACTGGCATTACCCTAACATACTCAGAATCTGAGACAACCCTGGACCGGCCTGAGGGCGGAATTTTGCCGCAAGCGAAACGGCTGAATTTCCCATGAATAAAGGGCTGAGGGCGGTTTGAATTTTTCTCAATTTTTTGCTGCTGCATCGGGAAATTTCGCCTGAATCGGTGTGATTCAGGCGAATATGACGGGGAAATTACAGTGTAGTACGTAGTGGAATATTCGGCTGGAAATAATGAAATGCAGAGTTAATTAATGAACGTTAATTCATTCATTAAAAATCCCAGTCCTCGTCTTGCGTTTCCACCGCTTTACCCATCACGTACGACGAGCCGGACCCGGAAAAGAAGTCGTGGTTTTCATCGGCGTTGGGCGACAGCGCCGCGAGGATCGCCGGGTTCACCTCCGCCATTTCTGGTGGGAATAACGCTTCGTAGCCCAGGTTCATCAGCGCCTTGTTGGCGTTATAGCAGAGGAAGGCTTTTACGTCCTCTTCCCAGCCCGTTCCGGCGTACAGCTCTTCGGTATAGCTCAGCTCGTTGTCATACAGATCCATCAGTAAATCGAGGGCAAAACCTTTGAGTTCCTCGCGTTTTTCCGCGCTGACTTTCTCCAGCCCTTTCTGATACTTATAGCCGATGTAATACCCGTGTACCGCTTCATCGCGGATGATGAGGCGAATCAAATCGGCGGTGTTGGTGAGCTTGCCCCGGCTCGACCAGTACATAGGCAGCCAGAAGCCGGAATAGAAGAGGAAAGATTCCAGGAACACGCTGGCGATCTTCTTCTTCAGCGGCTCGTCGGCCCGGTAATATTCCAGCACCAGATCTGCCTTGCGCTGCAATGACGCGCTCTCTTCACTCCAGGCGTAGGCCGCGTCCACGTCTCTGGTCTGGCACAGGGTGGAGAAAATCGAGCTGTAGGAGCGGGCATGGACCGCCTCCATAAAGCTGATATTCGACATTACCGCCTCTTCGTGCGGGGTCAGCGCATCACTCATCAGCGCGGGCGCACCCACGGTATTCTGAATGGTGTCCAGCAGCGTCAGGCCGGTAAAGACGCGGATTGTCAGCTGCTGCTCGGCATGGCTCAGGGTTTGCCAGGCCGGAATATCGTTGGAGAGCGGGACCTTTTCCGGCAGCCAGAAGTTGCTGGTCAGGCGGTTCCAGACCTCCAGGTCTTTATCATCCTGAATTTTGTTCCAGTTAACGGCACTTACGCGTGACAGTTTCATCCTTTCTCCTTACAGCGCGCAGGACACGCAGCCTTCAATTTCGGTGCCTTCCAGCGCGAGCTGGCGCAGGCGAATGTAGTACAGCGTTTTGATGCCTTTCTTCCAGGCGTAGATCTGCGCTTTGTTGATATCCCGCGTGGTGGCGGTGTCCGGGAAGAAGAGCGTCAGTGACAGCCCCTGATCCACATGTTTAGTCGCCTCGGCGTAGGTATCAATGATCTTTTCCGGGCCAATCTCATAGGCGTCCTGGTACAGCGCCAGATTCTCGTTGGTCATAAACGGGGCAGGGTAGTAGACACGCCCGGTTTTGCCTTCCTTACGGATTTCAATCTTCGACACGATGGGGTGGATGCTCGACGTGGCGTGATTGATATAGGAAATGGAGCCGGTTGGCGGCACCGCCTGAAGGTTCTGGTTATAAATGCCGTAGCGCATCACCTCTTCACGCAGCTGTTGCCACATCTCACGCGTCGGCAGGGTGATGCCAGCGCGGGCAAACAGCGCGCGTACTTTTTCGGTTTTCGGCTGCCAGTCGCCTTCCAGGTACTGGCTGATATACTCTCCGCTGGCGTAGCGGGACTGCTCAAAGCCTGCGAACCGCTGGTGGCGTTCGCGCGCCAGCATCATCGAGGTATGCAGCGCATGCCATGTGATGGTGTAGAAATAAAGGTTGGTGAAATCCAGCCCTTCCGGGCTACCGTAGGCGATGCCCTCCCGCGCCAGATAGCCGTGCAGGTTCATCTGCCCAAGGCCGATGGCATGCGACGCAGCGTTGCCCGCCTCAATGGACGGTACGCTGCGGATGTGGCTCATGTCCGATACCGCCGTCAGCCCGCGAATGGCGGTCTCTACCGTGCGGCCAAAATCGGGTGAATCCATGGTATGGGCAATATTCAGCGACCCGAGGTTACAGGAGATATCCTTGCCCACGTCCGCGTAGTCGAGGTTCTCGTCGTAGCTGGACGCGCTGTTGACCTGCAAAATCTCCGAGCACAGATTGCTCATGTTGATGCGCCCGGCAATCGGGTTCGCGCGGTTCACCGTGTCCTCGTACATGATGTACGGATAGCCGGACTCAAACTGAATTTCAGCCAGCGTCTGGAAGAAATCGCGGGCGTTGATGGTTTTTTTGCGAATGCGATCGTCGGCCACCAGCTCGTCGTACAGCTCGCTTATCGCCACGTCGCCAAAGGCTTTGCCGTAAATCCGCTCAACGTCATACGGTGAGAAGAGCGCCATGTCGGCATTCTCTTTAGCCAGCTTAAACGTGATATCCGGGATCACCACGCCGAGCGACAGGGTTTTGATGCGGATCTTTTCGTCGGCGTTTTCACGTTTGGTATCCAGAAAACGCAGAATGTCCGGGTGGTGCGCGTGCAGATAAACCGCACCCGCGCCCTGACGTGCGCCAAGCTGGTTGGCGTATGAGAAGGCATCTTCCAGCATCTTCATCACCGGGATGACGCCGGAAGACTGGTTTTCGATGCGCTTAATCGGCGCGCCCGCTTCCCGCAGGTTCGAAAGCAGAAACGCCACGCCGCCGCCGCGTTTCGAAAGCTGTAGCGCCGAATTCACCGCACGGCCAATCGACTCCATATTGTCTTCAATACGCAGCAGGAAGCAGGAGACCAGTTCGCCGCGCTGGGCTTTCCCACAGTTAAGGAACGTTGGCGTGGCGGGCTGGAAGCGACCGGAGAGGATCTCCTCCGTGAGTCTTTCGGCTAGCGCTTCATCGCCCTGCGCCAGCGTCAGCGCCACCATCACCACCCGATCTTCAAAGCTTTCTAAATAGCGTTTGCCGTCAAAGGTTTTCAGGGTGTAGCTGGTGTAATACTTCCACGCGCCGAGAAACGTCTGGAAGCGAAAACCGCTGGCGTGCGCCCGTTCAAACAATGCCACCACGAAGGCGCGGTCGTAGCGTGTCAGGACACGCTCTTCGTAATAACCCTCTTTTACCAGCCAGTCGAGACGTTCCTGCTGGCTGCCAAAGACGACGCTGTTCGGGCGTACATGAGCGGCAAAAAAGGCGTCCACCGCCTCATGATCTTTGCCAAACTGAATGCGCCCCTCGCGGTCATAGAGGTTTAGCATGGCGTTTAATGCGTGGTAATCCGGCGTCGCCTGAATCACGCGTTCTGCGGTTGTCGTTGCCAAAATTCGTTCACTCCTTTACGCACGTTCTCTACGTCCTGCTGTGTCCCCATCAGTTCAAAACGATAGAGATACGGCACGCCGCATTTTTGAGAGATGACATCCCCGGCGCGGGCAAAGGCCTCGCCGAAGTTGCGATTGCCTGCGGCGATCACGCCGCGAATCAGCTGCCGGTTATGGGGATCGTTCAGAAAGCGGATCACCTGACGAGGCACAGCCCCTGCGGTGCCGCCACCGCCATAGCTGGGCACCACCAGAATGTAGGGTTCGTCTACCTGAATACGCTCCCGCTCGTTCAGCGGAATGCGTATCGCGGGCAGCCCGAGACGCTCCATAAACCGAAGCGTGTTTTCCGAGCTGCTGGAAAAGTAGACCAGCGTGCTCATGCACTGACGCCCTGAGCGGCAAGGCGGTTGATCATGTCCGGACGGAAGCCAGACCAGCTGGTGTCGCCGGCAACGACAACCGGAAGCTGACGGAAACCCTGCGCCCGCAGGGTGTCTGCCGCGTCGGGCACCTGATCAATATTGACCATCTCAAATGCCACGCCGCGGCTCTCCATCGCCCGTTTCGTGGCGTGGCACTGAACACAATCGTTACGAGTGTAAATAATAATGCTCATGATTCGTATTTCCATTTAGAATGAGAGAACGGCGCGAGTAAACGCGTCATGTTGTGTGTGTCTTGCTAAAGGGAATACTAGATGTAGTTGCGATAAGTTTCAACCACACAAGATATGGGAAATACAGATTAATAAGGCCCCAACGATGAGCCTGGCGGGGCAGGGCGGGCTGTGCGGGTTTTTCAGGCTGTCAGGCAAAGAAAAGCCCCGGCGCCTGAGGCGGCCGGGGCTGAGAACGCGCGCTTACTTACGCAGGCTAAGCAGGGCGCCGACAAAAATCCCGACCGCCGCGACCGTTCCCAGCGTACAAAGTGGTTTTTCACGTACGAAGGTGGTGGCGCAGCTGGCCATGTCGCAGGCCGCCTGAGTGGTACGTGAGCGGCCATTCATCCTTGCCCGCGTTTCACGCAGCAGAGACTGAGCCTTACGTTTCGCGGCATCTGCTTCGTCCTTCGCGTCAGAGCCCCAGGATTTCAATACGGCTTCCAGCGTGTCCGCTAATTGGCTGACATCGTTACGAATATCCTGTGTGTCGTCATTAATATCGTTTCGGTTCGGTCTGTTAAACATACGATCCTCCATAATTTGTGTTCCCGTTTAGTTTAGTCCAGAAATGTAATATCTGAAGCGAGTCACGGCTTATAGGGCAGTTTATGGAATATTCTGAAAGCCCTGCTAATGCTGAATACTGTAAGGTTGCCGGGCAGGAATGATAATGAGGAAAAGATATGTATTTACGACCCGATGAGGTGGCGCGCGTTCTTGAAAAAGAAGGGTTCACCATGGATGAGGTAACATCAAAAGCGTACGGATATCGCCGTGGTGAGAATTATGTTTACGTCAACCGTGAAGCAAGAATGGGGCGTACTGCTCTCATTATTCACCCGACACTCAAAGACAGAAGCCTGTCATTTGCTGAGCCCGCCTCGGATATTAAAACCTGCGATCATTATCAGCAATTTCCGCTCTATTTAGGCGGCGAGACGCATGAACATTATGGTATTCCGCACGGTTTCAGCTCGCGTATGGCGCTGGAGCGGTTCCTGAAAGGGCTGTTTGGCGACGTACAATAACTCTGCGACTGGCCTGAGCCAGTCGCCTTACCTTACGCTTTTGCCTGGCTATAAGGGCTGACTTTAAACAGGCGGCGGCAGTAGTCAAGAAAGTAACCGTACACCGCACCCATCAGCATGGATACCACGATATTTGAACTTACCGCAGCGGCGATTTGATGCCAGTCTGCGCCCACCGTCAGCAAAATAACCACATACACCGGGGACTGGAACGTTACGTAAGCCAGCACGTCCGCCAGGTTTTTTACCCAACCCACCGGGCTAATACGCCGGGCTAAACGCATCACTGCATCGCGATACAGGCCGTACGGCCAGGCAATCATGATATTCACCGGAATGGCCACCAGGCGCGACGAGAGGGATTGCTCAAAGGACATTCCCGACAGGAAAATTTCAATCAGCATATTCACGACGGAACAGTAAACGACCATCGCGAATGTATCCGCTACCGCATGGCGCAGGCGAGACTGCGGTGAGAACATGTCTGAACTCCTCGAACAGGACAAAAAAGTGGCGTTTTACCTGCGGCCTTTAGTGCTTTAGGTTGGTTTGTTTTGAGTGTATAGCGTATCTCTCTGGCTTTTAACTAACAAGTAGTGATTAATTTTTATTTACAGGCGCTTTGGCCATAAAATTCTCTAAAATTGTTCGTTTTTTGCGCGCTTCGTTATTTTCTCTCCTCGCGCCTATTTTAGTGAAATATATCAATGGATTAGTTTGTCTGTGTGCGTGTGAAACCTCTGTTGTGTGGGAGAGTGGAGGCGGTTTTTTGAACTGTTTTAAACAGGGGTTTTTGGCCTGGGGAAGGGCGGTATATTACGCATTAAAACAGACATATATTTCGGGGTTATATTAACGGGATATTCTAAAACATTTACAATAATGTCAAAACGTCAGGGTGGGTAGATATCAGAACAAAAATCAATTATTCTGTTGCCTGATTTATGTTATACACACGAAGAAAGGTTTTTCATTATTATGGCTTTAACGTTACAGAATCTTAATAATATTCGTACCCTCCGGGCGCTGGCACGTGAATTATCCATGGATGTTCTGGAAGAAGTGCTGGAAAAATTCCGGATTGTCACTGAAGAAAAACGCAGCGAGCAGGCTGAATTAGAGCGTCAACGCGCTGAACAGCAGGATAAAATTAATGCTCTGCTGGAACTGATGAAAGCTGACGGTATTTCTCCGAGCGATCTGTTAGGCAGTGATCTGGCGCAGGCGGGTCAGCCGACGAAAAAACGTAAAGCGCGTGCGGCGAAATATCGTTTTATTGACGCGAACGGTGAAGAAAAAACCTGGACCGGCCAGGGGCGTACGCCAAAGCCAATTGCAACCGCACTGGCAAACGGTAAATCGCTGGACGATTTCCTGATCTGATGATTATTCGGGCGGTGTATTCCGCCCGATTATTGACTTAGCAGACGCCAAAGTCACCGTCTTCGGAGTACAGAACCACGTCCGCCGCTTTCAGGTGATATTTCTCGCCCTGCTCATTGCTGGCCTGCACAGCCACAATGTTTTCACCATTCACTTCGAGCACTTTCAGTTTCGGACCGCCCTGACGCGGTTGGACATAATCACCGACAGAAAACATAGCACCTCCTCATCATTGTCATGATCTTCACCATAGCCCACGTCCGGGGGCGGGGTACAGCCTAATCTTTCAGATACTCCTTATCAGGTACGTCGGTTCCACGGCATCACTTTCAGCAATCAGCGCGTTTGCCTGCTGCGGCGAAATAAGAGGAAGAGACATTGCGTTTCCTTACGGTCAATTTCAGAACAGTAGAGCATTTAAGGCGGGGGTTTAAGCCAGTGTAAAGAGGGTAAAGGCAGGTAAAAGCGCGAGAGACGCATGGCAGTTAACCGTAAACTGGCTACGCTTAGAGAAGTGTCTTTTATAATTTTCAATTGGTTAGCTTGCACGGAGTTTTTTATGGGTTTTTGGCGCGTTGTTTTTACGATTATTCTCCCGCCGCTGGGCGTGCTGCTTGGCAAGGGGCTGGGCTGGGCGTTTATTCTGAATATCCTTCTGACCATCCTGGGCTACTTCCCCGGTCTTATCCACGCGTTTTGGGTTCAGACGAAGAGCTAGGTGCGCCACAGTAAGTCACTGTAGATCCGGGTCAGCACGCCTTCGGGGCCAAACTGCTGTTTGATCCAGCGCGTGACCTGACCGGTCGCCGCATGCTGCGTGGCGAGCAGCATGCGCGAATCCTGACGTGGATTATTGATCCGCCGCGTTACCAGCAGCCCGTCCTCCACCGCCTCACGCGTCATATATTCCGGTAAAAAGCCAATACCTTCCCCCAGGATCTGACACTGGCATTTCGTGTTGAAGTCCGGCACCAGAATCGCCTCCTGACCGTGAAGCAGCCAGCCCACCTTCTTGTTGATGGTATGCGCGGTGTCCTCGACCATGATATTGGGATACAGACGCAGCTGACTTTCGGAAATGGGCTCCGGGGCGAACGCCAGCGGATGCGTGGGCGCGATGGAAAATACCCAGCGGATCGCCCCTATCTCGGTGTAATCAATGCCGCCGCCGTCCAGCAGCGTATCCGGCGCGCCAATGGCGATGTTGGCCTGATTATTAATGATGGAATCCCAGACGCCGTTATACACCTCGGTCGTCACCGTGATCTGGCAGGTGGGAAACTGTTTTTTCAGCACCTGGAGCAAACGCGCGGTATGGCGTGGCGTATACAAAAGCTGATTTATGCAGATGCGCACCCGCGTCTCAATGCCCTGAGAAATGGTATCAATCCCGCGCTTGATGGCATGAAAGTCATTCAGCAGGTCGGTCGCTTTACGATAAAAATAAAAACCGGATTCGGTCAGCTCAATGCTGCGCGTGTTGCGTACAAACAGCACCACGTCCAGTCCGGTCTCCATGCGTTTGATGGTGTAACTGATGGCGGAGGTGGTCACGCCCAGCTCGGCAGCCGCTTTGCTAAAACTGCCAAAACGTGCCGCGGTGGTGAAGGCCAGCAAATTCTCTTCGGTAAAGATGGAATTCATATTATGGCTCCTGGTGACCATCAGTTTTGAACATATTTTAACAGCGGCGTTACATCATAGTTGATGTCGATCACAGTTCTGGATTTTTACGTAGAACCGCGCTGTGTAAGGCTTTTTCAACCATAAGGATAATGCAGCCTGAAGCGCGTAAAAGCGGTAAAACATAAGAAAAAGGTTGCACAGACGCACATTTCTCCCGGACCGTTGAATTTAACTCAACAATGAATTGCGTGTCGATGAATCATTTTTAAGCGGATTCTTTTATGACCAGGCTGTTGCTATTCTCAGGTCATCAGAAGTGAAACATAGGGAGTCTGAATATGTCTGCAACTGCACTGGTTACAGAATTTCTGCTAGCGGCAGAAGAGGGCAATATCGACGCGCTAAAAGCCTGCCTGGAGAAAGGCGTGGATATTAACGCGACCAACCGCCAGAAAAGAACCGCCATTATTATTGCCAGCCTGAAAAAGCATTACGCCTGTGTGGAGTTTTTAATTGCCGCCGGGGCGGATATTGATAAACAGGACCAGACCTGTTTTAACCCCTTCCTGATCGGCTGCCTGACCAATGATTTAACCCTGCTGCGCATTGTCCTTCCGGCAAATCCGGATCTCGATCGTCTGACGCGCTTTGGCGGCGTGGGCATTACCCCTGCCAGTGAAAAAGGGCACGTTGAAATCGTGCGTGAGCTGCTGGAAAAAACCGACATCAACGTCAACCACACCAATTTTGTCGGCTGGACGCCGCTGGCGGAGTCTGAATAAATCCATTAAATTAATGTTTTTATTGGAATTTTATCAATTCAACTTTCATCGGTATACCTAAGCGTATACCAATGGCGATTTGTTGCAGTGTCGCCTGAGTTTAAGCAAACCTGTTTTTCGAATGGACCACATCAAGAAAAAAGTTTTTTTGCATTTAACTGTTCACACTGTTCACCTTTGATTTTTTACAAGTAATTTCATTCGGTTAGATGGTGAACATACGGTGAAGAGTGAACAGTGGACTGTTCACTCTTAAGTTATGTTTAGGGAGTAAAAGACCGGCTGTTGCCATCTGAGGTCGGTTAAGCTGCTGCGGGTTTGTCTACCTATAGCTACTTCGAAGAAAGGGCAAGTCTGCGCACAGTCATCAGGAAATTGAATGGGGTTGAATCCCACAACTCAGGTGAAAAATCAAATCCGTACCGGCTTTTGAACTCCTCATCCAGCCTGTCTCCGTAAAGCGCAAGGAAAGAATCGACCTCTTCGGCTAACTCTTTTAACATCCAGTCGGGAGCTGTTTTTTTATAGAGTTCAACAGTGCCTTCAATAGTATCCTCTCCCTCATTTATGAGGTCATGATCCTGATTGAAATAACCCTGAATCAGCTGATCAAGATGATAGAAACTTTGCATAATCCACCTGTCCTATGGGGTCGGGAATGCTGTAAGGATATAGTAAGGTTTTCCGTTATACTCTTGCAGTTCGATAACAATCCTCACTCCACGCATGCTGATGCGCTGTGTGCTGCCTCGCGTGAATCCATACCCAACCTCCTGACCGGCAGGATAATTGATGGTAAGGCGCCCACCGTTTTTACCACCTCCGAGTAAGGATTTGATATTTGCCCGGTTAAGATAGACTGCCCTCGAAATAACATTTTCAGCAACATTTAAATCTTTAAACGTTGAAGACATAACAAGTCGCTTATTTTTCTCGAATCGGGCAAGTAACTCACTGTCAGTTTTTCCGACATGATTTGCGAGTGTATGCCCGCCGGGTTTGAGACCCGTAACTGATTCATGCTGGATCAATTTGATGCGACCAGCTTTAATTGCAGCTACACGGACGGCACCAATAGCAGCTGCAAATCCAAGCGGAACGGCTATATCAACTGTCATGCCGATATTGAGGGCGGTGTCTTCATCAGCACCAAGTTCTCTTGCCGCGCTCACAGCAATCTGCCAGGTGGCTGAGCGCGTATCACGACCAGTTATCACCTGTCTGGCTGCGCTTTGAACAGCGTCAAGACTATGTGCGCCAACAACCACACATCCCGCTTTCGTTAGTCCTGTTGGTTCTGGCGCGATACATAGTGCTGTGGCACCGGCCATTTCTACCGCTCCGAGTAAAACACCAAGTCCACCCAACAGTCGGTTGCTCAGCGTTTCCGCCTCTGTGACGCTCTTATCTGAAAGCACCGCCGCCAGTTGTACCGGCGACATAACAACGACCATTCCACCTTCTTCCATAACAGTATCCCATTCCCCCATATCCTTACTCGATAATAGCCAAAACTTTCTTCGGTTGATAAGAGTAAATTCTTAACCTTCCTTATTTATTTAAACTCCGCATATTCAGCTGATATAAAAAGACCGGCTGTAGCCGGTCTGGAGTGGGTTATGTCGCTGCGGGTTCATCGCATTTCGGCAGCCAGTCGCCGTAGCTTTCCTCTTTCAGCGACAGGTTGGTCTGTATCCCCTGCTTTGTGTGCCGCTTCTCATAATTCAGGCCGTACTCTTTCAGCATCATGGGCAGCCCCAGTCCGAACATTTTCAGGCTGAGCACGTTCCTGTACCCGTTAGCCTCCATATAGGCCAGATACGCGTGATAAAGATATTTACGATAATTACGCGGGATGATGCTGGCATTACCCATAAACATCCCGTTGGTCTGCGGCAGCATTTCCAGATAACCGCAAAAATCAAACGTCGGGTCAGCATCGCGCTTGATGCTGAGTGCCTCGTCGGAGTTCTGCTGCGACTGGAGCAGTGCGCGGGCGGTCATCGGGTCGCTGAATTTCTGCATAAGCTGGCGCACGATAACGGCCAGCTCGCGCGCAATTTTATCCCTGAGCTGCGGGTCACGCTCTTCCGGCGCAATCTGCTCCGGGAAGTGAATAATCACCCGGCGACGTGACACACCGCCGCTGCGGTCGGTGAAGCGCATCGGGTTGTTATTGACGGCCAGAATCACCGCCGGAATATGTGTTGAGTACGGGTTCTGGTATTTCGGGTCAACCGAGACCGCATCACCGCCGGTGATTGCCTTGAGTCCTGCCCCGTCACCGCTCCATTTTTCCTGGTCTGGCAGACGGATAAGCGAGAAGCCAATCAGGGATGCACGCTTGCGCGGGTCTTCCAGTGTGTCGATATCGGCTGACGTGGCGTTATCTTCCCCGGCGAGCAGGGTCGCGATTTCAGCCAGAATACTTTTACCGCTCCCGCCGGGACCGGTGACTTCGAGAAAGAGCTGCCAGTCGTAACGGTTCGCCAGTACCATAAACAGCGCAGCCAGAATCACGTCGCGTTTTTGGGAATTTTTACCGGCTGCACGGTCGAGCCAGCGCCAGAAGTTCGGCGCGTGCGTCTCCAGCGTTTCCCCCTCCACCGGTGGGGTAAAATCCACGTCGCACAGGGTGCGCAGCCAGTGCGATTTACTGTGCGGGCTGAACAGGCCACTTTGGGTATCGAGTACGCCGTTGCGAAAGCCAATCAGACGGCGTGCCGGTGTATCCTGCTGCGGAATAATCAGTTTCAGGGTCTCCACCACCGAGGCAATTTTCCCGGACGAGAACGGGGCGCGCAGACGCTGGAATAAGTCAGCCACATTTCGTGAGAAAGTGGCGGCAGGGATATTTTTCCAGATGCCGCTTTCATAGCGGGACAGGAGCTGGCCGTTTGCATCCACAGCCAGCGCTTCGCCGTAATGCTCATGCACCCGCAAGGCCTTGTCGCTGGCGCTCATGGCGGTAAATTCCGCCTCGCTCATGGTATCAAACGGACTTTGCGCCGGTGGCCGGATGGCGTCATAAATGGCTTTCCGCGTTGCCTCCCCGCCGTGCTGCATAAACGCATCATTCCAGTCACCGAATACCGGCGGCAGGGCGACAACGCCCTCACAGGCGTCTGCGGCCGCAGCGGCTTTGTTCTGGCCGTCGCCGCTCAGGTCGCGGTCGGCGGCGAGCACAATCTGACAGGCCGGGTGTTTCTGACGGACAAGGCTCGCCAGAGAAAGGAGGTTCACGGACGACAGCGCCACCATGACGGTTTCACCGGTCAGGTGATGCACGGTGAGCGCGGTTGCATAGCCCTCCGCAATCCACAGGCGCTTTCCGGCCTGTTTTTTCCCTTCGATGACATGACATGCCCCTTTAACCTGACCGCCCTTCAGGGTGCGTTTGAGACCGTCAGAACTGATAAGCTGAAGGTTAACCAGTGCGCCGGTATCGTCATACAACGGGACAACCACATCCCCGGCGCGGAACGTCACGCCGCCGGTTTTGTGTGTGGCCGACAGTACCGGACATTCCCGGTTGGGGAAGCCCTTGCAGGTGAGGTAGGCGTTGCCGCTGGCCGGTCGGGTTTTCTCCATGAGCCTTACGGCCAGCGCGGCCGCAGCCTGGCGGTCAGCCTCCGTTTCAGCCTCTGCGGCCGCAATCACTTCCGTGGCAACCGGCGGCAGGTTGCCGGTCACGGCGTTCACCTTTTGGGCTGCCTCTGATGGTTTTACACCGAACACCTTTTCGACCAGTTTCAGGCCATCCCCCGCGCCGCACTGATTACAGAGCCACGTCCCTCGCCCCTCTTTATCGTCAAAGCGGAAACGGTCAGAGCCGCCGCACACCGGACAGGCCTGATGCCGGTTTTTCATGACCTTCACACCCAGCGCCGGAAGAATGCGCGGCCAGTGGCCGCACGCCTGTTTTACGGTTTCCGTTACGTTCATTTTCATCGTTATTTTCTCCCTCAGTGCATAACAGGCGATGTGATATGACGGGCGCAGAGTTCATCCATCACGGCCAGCCCGAGAAAGGACAGCGACGGCGCGGCCTTGAGCGGTCCGGCTTCCATTAAATCTTCCAGCAGTGCACAGGCAATCTGGCGGCCTTTTTCCTCGCCGTGCTGGCGCAGGTAGAAGCCCTCCAGCTCGTCGGCAATGGCGCTTTCCAGTGCGTCGAGGGTGAGGTGCGGATAGCGGTGCTGACGTTCGCAGACTGTCAGCCACGCACAGGCGACAGCGCGACGATACAGCGCGGCGCGTAATACGGGCGGTAATGGCTTTTTCATACGTTGCCCTCCCCGGTCAGCCAGCGCTGATTGCAGCGCTCTACCACGCCGTCGAGCTGGGCGGTCATGAGGTAAATCACGGAAGTGAGCTGTGACTGCTGCGCCGGGTCACGACGAACGGTCGCGCAGTCCTGCACCTGCATCAGCTCGTTGACGAGCTGGCCGACGTTGCGCATGTGCTCAAGGCATTCGAGGTCACGGGCGCTGATGGTGGTGTGTCTCATGCACGCACCTCCGCAACCGGCAGGCGGCCGGCAAACGAGAGGACGTAGTCGCGAACGAGGGACAGGCGTGCGGCGTGTTCATCACCGGCAATGGTGCGGAGCATACAGATACGGGGTTTACGGTCTGCGCGACGAACGGCGGCAAACACAAAGACGAACTGCGGGTGTGACGGGGTGAGGGTCGTAGCCATAAGGGCAACCTCCATTGAGTAGCGGTTATCGCCACCACCGGAGCTGCAAATCTCATGGGTGGTGGCCCGGACAGGGTTTGCAGTACCGGCCTCAATGGATACCGGCCAGCCCGAAGGCTGCCCCGCCCGAACCACCATTATCTGACAGGAGCCACGGTGTAAACACCACAGCCCGAAGAATGGGTGTGTCTGAGCTACGACGTAAAAAAAGACGCAAGGCGCGTCTGGTGTCGCCATTGAGTTACACGGGCTGCAAATCCCGGCTGCCGATTTTGCGACAGCAGGAAAACTATACCTGGAAACGGCGACAGGAAGCAAGCCAGAAAAGGGGGCTGTTTGCTGAACGGTCATCATCATGCGTCATAGCCCCGGTTGCGTTCGGCAATGCGATCTGCCATCCATGCGGTGATTTCAGACTGCGCCCACGCCACGTTTTTACCGCCCAGGCTGATTTGTTTCGGGAAAGCCTCCCGGCTGATGAGGTCGTAAATGGTTGACCGGGACAGGCCGCACAGATGCATCACTTCGGGCAGGCGGATAAAGCGCTCCTGAACGGCATCAGAAACCGGCATCAGTGGTGCGGCAGGGGCAGAAGACGGGGAAGAAAAAGCGGTTTGCATCGGGCTACCTCATAATGTCCATACAGTGCCGGTTATGTCCGTCCGGCTTCGGGTAGCTCCTTATTATGTCTATATTTTTCCTCAGGTCATGTGAGATTTTCGGTGAAACAAACATTGACTTTTCGCTCTGGCAAACAAAGACAAACGCTGGCAAAGATATGCAAATCACTGCATTACAATGCAGCAATTTCTATTGCTTTTAGTTATACATTTTTCATTTTTAATCGGAATAAAGTCTAAGTGGTATAGACAGAGCAAAACAGGAGGGTGAACAGTGGTGAACAGACGGTGAACAGTCAGTCCCTCAACTGTTCACCCTTTATCTCACTGTATTACTTATATTTTTATTTAAGGTGAACAGTAGTGAACAGTTATAAGTAAAAAAACAAACGATGAGCAAGGTTTTGCTGAGGTCTTTCTCTGGCCAGCCGGGTTTTGAGTGCTGTTTGTGCCAGAACTGCCACAACTGCAATGAATCGAGATGTTGTGTGATGAAGGGCAGAATCATTTCAGGTTGAATAAACGGAGAGCCTGAACATGAAACCCGAAACAGTCATTACCGCCCTGCAAAATGTTGCCGCCAGGCAGTCCGCAGAGAACAACCCGCATATCACCGGCAAGCTGAGCGCATTTACTGTGGCCAGAGACACCCACGCGGCCAGCATGCAGGCGCTGAAAGAGATTGATACGTCCATTGAACGCTGCAAGCAGGAGCGGCAGACCGCCCTCGATGAGAGCACTGAGGCGGAGCAGGACTGGCGCAGCCGCTTTCGCACCCTGCGCGGCAGTCTCACCCCTGAAATGAAAGCTGAGCACAGCAGGCGTATCGCCAGTCGAGAGCTGGCCGATGAGTTCACCGGTCTGATTGCGGAGCTGGAGACCGACCGGACACGCGCCATGTTGAATGCCTGCTCCACCGGAAATAAATACCTTTCAGCGCATGAAGATGCCTTTACCGCTTATGCCAGTGCGGAATGGGCTCAGGCTGTCAATGCGGTTCCCGTCGCCCTCATTCGTGCTTTCATGCTGCGCATTCGTGCCCTCGAAATGAAGGGAGAAAGCGCTCCTCAGTCCGTGGCCATCAGTGAACTGCGCGATGCGCTGAGCCGTCAGGGCAGCCTGTATCACTTCGATATGACGCAGGAGCCGGTGTTGTCCGTGACGGGCATGCACCGGCCGCAGATTACTGACGTTGATACGGAGCTGTTACGCAGCCCTGCGAAGAGAATGATGCTTGCCAGAAAGCTGGCTGAAAATGGCGAGACAGAAGCGGAGGGGTAAGCATGTTTCACTGCCCGTTCTGCAAAACCAGCGCGCATTCCCGCACCAGTCGCTATCTGTCCGATAACGTCAAACAGCGCTATCACCAGTGCATGAACATCGAGTGCTCGGCCACGTTCCGCACGCTTGAATCCATCGACGGGGTTATTCGTTCACCGGTGACAGAGCCGGTTATCCCGCTACCCGCACCGGCGGCCACCGTTAACCGTGCCGGTGCGTAAGCACGGCCAGTCATCAGGAGAAACATACGTGACCACACTGACGCTACAGAAAGCCTTTGAGGCCTGTCAGGCAAATAAATCCGCCTGGCTGCAACGCAGGGATGAACTGACGCAGGCCGAACAGGCATACCGCGAACAGCTTGCCGGCAGCGGCCACAGCGGCCAGAGCCTGCAAACCCTGCGCGAGATTATCGACGTGAAAAAATGGGAAATTAATCAGGCTGCCGGTCGCTATATCCGTTCGCATGAGGAGGTGCAGCGCATCAGCATCCGCGACCGATTAAATGATTTTATGCAGGCGCACGGCGCGGAGCTGGCCGCCGCCCTTGCCCCTGAGCTGATGAATTATTCCGGGCAACATTCCGCCGTTCAGCGCTGCGCCATGCAGCACTCACTCGATTATCTGCGTGAGGCGCTACAGCTCTGGCTGGTCGCCGGTGAAAAAATTAATTATTCGGCGCAGGATAATGACATTTTAACGGCCATCGGATTCAGACCTGACGCGGCTTCGCGTGATGATAATCGTGAAAAATTTACACCTGCACAGAACCTGAATTACAACCGCCGCCGTGCAGAACTGGCTGTGCAATAGTTCGCTTAAAAATCCCCGAAAATCCCGCTATTTTTACGTATAAAAGCCATGCATGCATAAGGTGCATGGTTTTGCATGCGTTTTAACGTCACTGAATTCCCCGCCAGCGCCAGCACTGGCGCGCCCTGAGGCTGGTCATGCACCTGCATTAAAAGCGCCCCCTTAAGCGGGCAGGCGGGGCGGGGAGAGCATTGCGCGCTGTTCTTGGATGTTGTTTTTTTAATTTTTACGAATCTGGTAGTAGAACCAATGAGCATTATCCGTGGAGGAAATAATATTCCCATTTTGAATAATGAATTGTATTTTTATTTCCTTTGGCTATTAGAAGGTGTGCGTTAAGACATAGTTTTCCCTAAATCTTTCATGTATATATGATTCTTTCACGAAATAAGGGAACAAAGATAAAAATGGCAAGGGCAAAAAAATTAACTTACGGGGCTGTGAATATAACCATGCACCCCCACTCGCCAGAAAAGTATGTCGAGTTATTCAGGATGGCAAGAAAAAATGCGAGCAATGTTAATTTAAGAGGAGACTCATTCGCAACTTTATCATATTTTTACCCTTATAAGAAAGGTCAGGTAATTAGTGAACCTTTTGAGGGGGAAATTCTAAAGTATACAGATATTGACGTTAATGGCGACTGGTTCGATATCGTAAAGAAAGATATAGCTTCAGATGAGGAAAAGGAAAGAATAAATATACCTGATAATTTAAAACCAAATGTAGCTAGATTCTCTTTTGTTTTTCTACCCGCAAGTCATCTTTTAGTTTACGAAATGCAGGACAAGAGCCGGCATCTTACATCAAGACAAATAGAAAGCTTTCTGAATGGGATATTTTCTCACGAGAGAATTATAGAGAAATTTGGAAAAGTTAATGTTACAATATTGACTGAGCCAGATAGTGTAGAACGTATGCTTTCTTTAAAAGGTATTACGTGTATAAATATGGTCACTCGACGTCCTAATCCGGATGATCTCGCTTCTGCAGAAAGTGTTATGCAAAAGCGCTTCAAGCGTATTGGGGTTATTGAAGAGGATAAAACATATAAGTCTGAGCGAGGTCAGGAAATTAAACCTGATGGTGAGTTAAAACAGGATGCTCTTATTGCTTCGAGAAATGGTGAAGTTAGTATACGCAGGATTAATGAGGCGGGATTAGTAGAGATTCATGCCTCAAGTGACGTACCACTTCAAAGGGTTGAACCATATGATTCTGACGTAACATCGGTTTCTGAGCTATTGTTATTAAGGGCAAAATCATTAGCAGATGAATTTAAGAGGCTTCTGAGAAAGTAATGAGTGAAGAAAAAGAATCAACCAGTGCATTGGCTAGATACTGGAAAATCTATGGTGGCGCTGGGGCTGTGTTTAAAAGTCGCTATTTTTGGTGTGCTTTTTTAATGACAGTGATTCTTTATCCATCTTGGTCTCATCAGGGGTGGTGGAATGATATCCTATCATTGATGCCGAACCTTCTGGGCTTTTCATTAGGTGGTTTTGCTATGTGGATAGCTATTGGTGATGAGGCCTTTAAAAAAATAATAACTGGTGATGAAAAAAGTGAAAGTGGGGAAGTAGAATATTCTCCTTATATGTCAGTCAATGCAACTTTTGTCCATTTTATATTGTTGCAATTACTAACTATTATTACGGCCTTGGTTACCAAGGCCTATAGTAGTATTCTCATAAATAATGCTTTTATGTATTATTATTTAGGTGTTTTCTATAAGTATGCGTTATTAACATTTAGTTTTTTTGCTTACTTTATATTTATTTACTCAGTATTCTCTGCATTAGCAGCTGTTCTTGCTATATTCCGTGTTTCTAGTTGGTATAATACCTTTATGACTTTTCAAAATAAACAGGATGCTGATAATTCGAAAGATAATGCAGGAAAATAAAAGCTCATAAGAATGAGCTTTTATTTTTTTTCAGTTTTTATTATAAACTTTTTCACCCCACCATTCCATCATGCCTATTCTTTGCTTTAAATAGATAGAGCGGTTATATGCTTTTCTTACCTCATTTTTATCTGTATGAGCTAATGCCGCTTCTATCACATCTGAATTAAAGCCCGCTTCATTCAATGTAGTACTTGCAATAGATCGTAAACCGTGTGCAACTAATTTTCCTCCATATCCTATACGCTTCAAAGCTGCATTAGCTGTTTGGCTATTCATGGATTGTTTTGGATCATTCCTACTGGGAAAAACATGTTCACGGTGAGCGCTGATTGGTTTCATCACTTCAAGAATCTCTAATGCCTGAGTTGAGAGAGGTACTATGTGCTCACGTTTCGCCTTCATCCGTTCGGATGGAATAGTCCAAAGCTTTGCATCGAGATCGATTTCTGCCCAACGAGCACCGGAGGCCTCAGAAGGGCGCACAAGCGTCAGGAGTTGCCATTCAATTAAACAGCGAGTCGAAACAGAGAGATTTGACATCACCAAAGAACGCATGAGTTTTGGTAACTCTTCTGGCCGAAGCGTCGGCATGTTTTGTTTTTTGGGCTTCTCAAAGGCCATCCCAACACCTGATGCTGGATTAGCATCAATCAGGCCAGTGTTTACGGCATAAATCATTATCTCGTTAATGCGCTGCACCAGTCGACGTACAGTCTCAAGCGCCCCACGAGCTTTGATTGGCTCAAGAGCTTCAACCAGTGTCCGTGCTTTGATTTGCTGAACGGGGATCTCACCGATGGCAGGGAATACATCTTTCTCCAGTGAGCGCCAAATGTCTTTTGCGTAATCAGGGGTAACGCTTTTGCTTTTGAGCTGGAACCAGTTAGCGGCGACCGTTGAAAAAATACTGTCCAGTGCTATTTGCTGCTGTTCCTCTGCAACTTCAGTTTGAATTTGCGGGTCGAGTCCGTTGGCTAATAAGGCAAGGTAATCCGCTCTTAATCCTCGGGCATCAGCAAGCGATAGGGCGGGGAAGGCACCGAGCCCCATCATTGTCCGCTGCTTTGTTACCGGACGTTGATAGCGAAAGCGCCAGAGCTTTTTGCCACTAGTTTTCACTATCAGGAAAAGCCCGTCGCCATCGTGCAGCGTTAGATCCTTCTCTAACGCCTTAGCGCGCAGAACTTCGGTGTTGGTAAGGGGGCGTGTTGTCCGTGCCACTGTGGCCGCTCCTTCATGAATTGGTATACGTTTTTAGGTATACATCCTACCGTATACCTAAACGTATACCAATAATCACCGGATTTAGCCGGATGTTCTCGGACAACGTCAGACACAAAAAAGCCCGAAGGGCTTGTGCCATGCGGGCTTTCTGTACTTCACCGGACGTATCCGGATCATCATTTGGTGGAGCTGGCGGGAGTTGAACCCGCGTCCGAAATTTCTACATCCTCGGTACTACATGCTTAGTTTGTCTTTACATTCGCACGCCAGCTGCGGACAAACACGCCACTAACGAACTAGCCTGATTAGTTTTAACGCTTCAACCCCAGGCAGGGTTTCCACGCGATCTCTTTTGGGTTTGACCTCTCTTTGATCCCCGTCTTAAGAGCGGAAGCTAGGGAGAGAGGGCTCTTAGCAGGTTATTAAGCTGCTAAAGCGTAGTTTTCGTCGTTTGCGACTATTTTTTTGCGGCTTTTAACGAGGCAAACCGCCCCTCGGCATGCACCTTGGGTTTCGCAAATCCCGTCGAATCCAGAATCAGCCCCAATAGTGTTGAACTCAGTATACCAGATTTTACTTCCTCGACACCAGCCCGAAACGCTAACTTATTGAATAGTACAATAAGTGCGCAGAATCAACGTCCTGCGTTTTTCATGATACGTGCTTTGTCGAGCTGCCACTCGCGTGCTTTCAGGTCAGTACGTTTGTCGTGCTGTTTCTTACCTTTCGCCACGCCGATTTTCACTTTGCACCAGGCATTTTTCCAGTACAAAGAGAGCGCCACCACGGTGAAGCCTTCGCGGTTGATGCGTCCGTAGAGGGATTCCAGTTCGCGCTTGTTCAGCAGCAGCTTACGGGTGCGGGTAGGATCGCAGACGTAATGTGAAGAGGCGACGGTCAGCGGCGTAAAGTTCGCGCCGAACAGGAAGGCCTCACCGTCTTTCAGGATCACGTAGCTGTCGCCGATATTGGCTTTCCCGGCACGCAGCGATTTTACTTCCCAGCCCTGCAACGCAAGGCCGGCCTCGAATTCTTCTTCGATGAAATACTCGTGGCGAGCACGCTTGTTAAGCGCAATGGTCGCCGAACCAGGTTTATGTGCTTTTTTCTTCGTCATAAGTGTCGTAAAGCCGTCGGTAATCTGATTTTAAAAAGTCACCTCATTGCGTCCTGTGAGGTCTAACGCGCTATCTTAGCACGAGATAAGGCTTAGCGTTTTTTTAACAGGTGATAAATGTTATTATTTGTCTGTTGTGTGACCATGGAAAATGCTATGCCTCAGATTAGCCGTACCGCGCTTGTTCCCTACAGCGCGGAACAAATGTATCAGTTAGTGAACGACGTTCAGTCCTATCCGGAATTTATTCCGGGATGCACCGGTAGCCGGGTGCTGGAATCCGGCCCGACGCAGATGACTGCGGCCGTGGATGTCTCCAAAGCGGGGATCAGCAAAACGTTCACCACGCGCAATACCCTGACGAGCAATCAGAGTATTTTGATGCATCTGGTGGATGGTCCGTTTAAAAAACTGATGGGGGGGTGGAAGTTTACGCCGCTGAGCGCTGACGCCTGCCGCATTGAGTTTCATCTGGATTTTGAATTTACCAATAAGCTGATCGAACTGGCGTTTGGCCGTATCTTTAAAGAGCTGGCCTCGAATATGGTTCAGGCGTTCACCACGCGCGCCAAAGAGGTTTACAGTGTCGCATAAGATTGCTGTTGAGGTGGTGTATGCGCTGCCGGAGAAGCAGTATTTGCAGCGCGTGATGCTTGAAGAGGGCGCCACCGTTGAGGCGGCTATCCGGGCCTCCGGCATCCTTGAACTTCGCCGTGATATTGACCTGGCGAAGAATAAAGTCGGCATTTATAGCCGTCCGGTTAAGCTTGCTGATGCGCTGAAGGATGGCGATCGGGTTGAGATTTATCGCCCGCTGATTGCTGATCCGAAAGAGCTGCGCCGTCAGCGAGCGGAGAAATCGGGTAAGTAGCGCTTTCTCCCCTGGTGGCGCTTCGCTTACCGGGGCTACGATTCTGCGTAAGAATTCAGATACAAAAAAGGTGCTCATTGAGCACCTTTTTGCGTTGCTGACGCCTGATTATTTGGTCAGGGCAGGCTTGTTGTCGATGTTGGTCAGCACGCCAGCACTGCTGAAGGTCAGCGTCAGGGTTTGCTGGGTCACATCTTCATGACCAGGCTGCTGGCGGAATACATAGAACCAGGTGTTTGTGCCGAACGGATCGGACATCATCGGGGTTCCCAGGGCATAAGCGACCTGCTGTTGTGTCATACCCACGCGGATTTTGGACACATCGTTAGGGGTAAGGTAGTTCCCCTGGTTGATGTCAGGACGGTAAACCACTTTCTCCAGAGTGGAACAGCCTGCGGTCAACATCAGAAGAACCGCTGCGGCAGCGGTCAGCGTTTTACAGCGCATAGTGATTTGATTCCTTTTCGGGCCCGAGCAGTACGCGGCTCATATGTAATATGCCGATGATAATAGACCTTGCCCCACTTTGAAACCGGTCTGGCGGCGTTTTTGTTGTTCTGTATGACCCTGAGATCCCGAAAAAGTTTATGCCGCCAGCAGTTCTTTCGCATTCGCAAGCGTATTGCGGGTGACTTCACTGCCGCCGAGCAGGCGTGCCAGCTCCTGCAAGCGTGAGCGTTTATCCAGCGGCTTCATGTGCGTTTCCGTCATTTCGCCATCGGTTTTCTTGCTGACGATAAAGTGGTGATGACCACAACCGGCGACCTGCGGCAGGTGAGTCACACACATGACCTGCGTCGATTCACCTAACTGACGCAGCAGTTTGCCGACAACGGCCGCGGTCGGGCCGCTGATACCCACATCCACTTCATCGAAAATCAACGCCGGGGTTTCCATTTTACGGGCGGTAATCACCTGAATGGCCAGGGCGATACGCGACAGTTCACCGCCGGAAGCCACTTTCGAAATCGCCTGCAAAGGCTGGCCCGGGTTGGTGGTGACGCGGAATTCTACGCGGTCTGCGCCTTCCGCCGTCAGGTGATTCTCTTCAAAGCGAACATCTATGGTGAACACCCCATGCGGCATCGCCAGCGTATGCATGCTGTCGGTAATGTGCTGGCTAAGCTCCAGCGCATAGTGTTGCCGCACGTCATGCAGCCGTTTCGCCGTTTCCAGCGCCTGCTGATGATGCAGATTGACCGCCAGAGACAAGGTTTCAAGGGAATCGGCCTGATCGTCCAGCTGCTGCTGTTCCTCCAGCAGAGACTGATAGTAATTCGGCAGCTCTTCCGGGATTACGTGATGCTTACGCGCCAGTGAAATCTGACGGGAGATGCGTTGCTCAAGCTCGAACAGACGGTTCGGGTCGAGATCCAGACGTTCACAGTAGTGGCGCAGTTCATCCCCGGCTTCTGAAATCTGAATCGCGGCCTCTTCCAGCATTTCCAGTACGCCAGAAAGCTTATTGTCCATGCCGGTCAGTTCGGTCACAAGCTGACGCACGTTATACAGTTGGCTCTGCAAATTCACGTCTTCGCCATCCGCCAGCATATTAAGGGCAGTCTGGCTGGTGGAAAGCAGCTGACCGCTGTTGGCCAGACGCTTGTACTCTTCGTCGATTTGCTCAAATTCACCCGCCTGCGGGTTAAATTCGTTCAGCTCTTTCAGCTGATATTCCAGCAGCTCGGCGCGCGCGGTACGCTCCTGGCTTTGCTGCTGATGCTGCGCAAGTTCGCGGCAGCTTTGATGCCACTGACGATAGTGCTCCGCCATGAGTTGAGTAAGCGCGTACTCACCTGCGTAGCCATCAAGCAGGGCTTTCTGTTGTTCGGGTTTGATTAACTGCTGGTGCGCATGCTGACCATGGATCTGGATGAGCAGCTGGCCCAGCTCGCGAAGCTGGGAAAGGGGAACCGCTGTACCATTGATAAAACCGCGGGAGCGGCCATCGCTGCTGATGACGCGGCGAAGTAAACACTCACGTCCGTCTTCGAGCTGGTTCGCTTCCAGCCAGCGCAGGGCGGCAGGTGTGTCTTTCAACGAGAAGCGGGCGCAGAGATCGGCACGGGCGGCGCCTGTGCGCACCATATCCCCCTCAGCACGACCGCCGAGGCACAAGCCGAGGGCATCAATGGCAATGGATTTACCTGCACCGGTTTCTCCGGTAATCGCCGTCATTCCGCTATGGAAGTCGATCTCAAGCTCACGAACAATGGCAAAGTTGCTGATGGTCAGTTGTGCCAGCATAATTGTTTTCCTGTATGAAAAACCATAACTGTGTTTGTATACAGTATAAACTGGTTTTATATACAGTAAAGTGCTGGATGCAAAATCAGAACAATTTTTTTGACCAGCCGAGCTTGGAGCTTAATGTGTTGAAATAGCTGTAATCTTTCGGGTGAATCAGGTTCAGATGGTAATCGCAGCGGCGAATGAGGACATCTTCACCTTCCTGAATGGGGAGCGCAATCTGACTGTCGCAGCTGATCTCCAGGTCGTTACGGCGATGGGAAAAACGCAGGCGGATGGTACTGTCGCCGTTGATCACCAGCGGACGCGCCGAGAGCGTATGCGGGAACATCGGCACCAGAGTAATGGCATCCAGCGATGGCGTCAGGATTGGGCCTCCGGCTGAAAGCGAGTAGGCAGTTGACCCCGTCGGGGTTGAAATAATCAGCCCGTCAGAACGCTGCGAGAAAGCGAATATTTCGTCGATATAGACTTCGAACTCGATCATGTGCGCCACTTTACCGGGATGGAGAACCACCTCGTTAATGGCGGTGCTGATGCGCTTCTGGCAGTCTTGCTGACACACCTGGGCTTCCAGTAAAAACCGTTTTTCACTGATATAGTGGCCTTCCAGCACGTCCGCCAGCTGCTGCTGCGCATTGTCCGGGTCGAGGTCGGTCAGGAAACCGAGATTGCCACGGTTAATACCAATAACCTTAATATCATAGCGAGCCAGCGTTCGCGCCGCGCCCAGCATATTGCCGTCGCCACCGACCACCACGGCGAGATCCGCCTGCTGGCCAATTTCCGCCAGCGTGCCGGTTCTGACGCTTTTAAGCTGCAACTCCTGGGCGATCTGCTGCTCGACCATCACTTCATAGCCTTTACCACACAGCCAGCGATACAACATTTCATGTGTCGTCAATGCGGTAGGGTGACGCGGATGGCCGACGATACCAATACACCTGAAATGATTATTCATTTTCTGGAGGTCCTTGTGCCTGATGAATGATGACAATCTGCCTTGTTCCCTTGAATCCAGGAAACTGATCCCCATAATAAGCGAAGTTAGCGAGATGAATGCAGAAAAACGCGGAGAAATTCATGAGTAGTAAAGAACAGAAAACGCCTGAGGGGCAAGCCCCTGAAGAAATTATCACGGAACAGCACGATGAAGTTGAGGCAGTAGAGCCAGACACGTCTGCTGAGCAGGTGGACCCGCGCGATGAAAAAATTGCCAACCTGGAAGCTCAGTTGGTAGAAGCGCAGAATCGCGAACGCGATGGCGTACTGCGTATCAAAGCGGAAATGGAAAACCTGCGCCGTCGTACCGAGCTGGACGTTGAAAAGGCGCACAAATTTGCGCTGGAGAAATTCGTCAACGAACTGCTTCCGGTGATCGACAGCCTGGATCGCGCGCTGGAAGTGGCGGATAAAGCTAACCCGGATAACGCGGCGATGATTGAAGGCATTGAGCTGACGCTGAAATCCATGCTGGATGTGGTGCGTAAGTTCGGTGTTGAGGTGATTGCCGATACGGATGTACCGCTGGATCCAAACGTTCACCAGGCCATTGCGATGGTGGAATCCGAAGACGTTGCCGCGGGTAACGTGCTGGGCGTGATGCAAAAAGGGTATACCCTGAACGGTCGTACTATTCGCGCTGCGATGGTGACCGTGGCGAAAGCGAAAGCATAACGTGCTGCCTGTAGTGCCGGGTGGCGGCGTTCGCCTTACCCGGCCTACATTTTATTCGGCAATACTTTCGCGTAGAGGCTTAACGGGCAGGACCTTCACCTGCTTAATCATGTTGTCCTGAACGTCCAGAATATCAATATCATACTGTTCAATGCGCACGCGCGTGCCTGCCGCCGGGATCTCTTCCAGCGCTTCCAGGATCATTCCGTTCATCGTCCGCGCTTCGTCTTCCGGCAAATGCCAGTTGAAAGCTTTATTGATTTCACGAATGTTGGCGCTGCCGTCGATAAGCACTGACCCGTCGTTTTGCGGGGTGACTTCTTCCGCAAGGGAAGGCGACATCGACGTGGTAAAGTCCCCGACAATCTCTTCCAGAATATCTTCGACCGTCACCAGCCCCTGTATGTCGCCGTATTCATCCACCACCAGGCCGACTTTCTTCTTGTTTCGCTGGAACTTCACCAGCTGCGTGCTGAGTGGGGTGCCTTCCGGCACGTAGTAAATTTCGTCGGCGGCGCGCAGCATTACCTCTTTGGTGAACTCGTTTTTCTCAGTCATCAGACGATAGGCCTCGCGCACGCGCAGCATGCTGATGGCATCGTCGAGGGAATCGCGATAGAGGACGATACGCCCGTGCGGGGAGTGTGTCAGCTGGCGGACAATGGCCTTCCAGTCGTCGTTGATATCAATCCCGACGATTTCATTGCGCGGCACCATGATGTCGTCAACGCTGACCTTTTCCAGATCCAGCACCGACAGGAGCATGTCCTGATTGCGGCGGGAGATCTGCGAGCGGGATTCATTCACGATGGTACGCAGTTCGTCTTTGCTGAGCGCGCTACTAATGGTGACGTCTGCCTTTATACCCACCATGCGCATCAGCACCCGTGTCACCATATTCAGCAGCCAGACCAGCGGCATCATCAGAATAAGCAGCGGTGCTAACAGGAAGCTGCTCGGGTAGGCGACTTTTTCCGGGTAAAGCGCCGCGATGGTTTTGGGCAGCACTTCCGCAAACACCAGCACCACAAACGTGAGCACACCTGTGGCAATCGCCACGCCTGCGTTGCCGTACAGACGCATCCCGACGATGGTGCCCAGTGCAGAGGCGAGAATATTGACCAGGTTGTTACCGATAAGCACCAGGCTAATCAGCCGGTCCGGCTTACGCAGAAGCTTTTCTACACGACGCGCGGCACGGTTACCCTGCTTGGCGCGATGGCGTAACCGGTAGCGGTTCAGCGTCATCATGCCGGTTTCAGAGCCAGAGAAATAAGCGGAGATGACCACCATGATGACCAGAATGACGATCAGCGTGGTGGTAGAGATGTGTTCCAGGGGGAACTCCTTTTGTTACTTAGCCAGCAAATTGCTGTATGAAGCGGCTACCAAAATAGGCAAGCGTGAGAATGCCCGCACCCGCTACGTTGAACCAGACCACGCGACGACCGCGCCAGCCTTCATGATAATGGCCCCATAACAGGACAATATAGACAAACCACGCGATGATGGAGAGGACCGCTTTATCGATATTCTCCACGCTGAACAGGTTCTTCATATAAAACAAGCCCGTGCACAGCGTCAGCGTCAGCAGAACCACACCGACCTGGGTGATGTGGAACATCTTACGCTCAATCACCATCAGCGGCGGCATTTCGTGGTTAAACGCCAGCTTTTTATTTTTCAGCTGGTAGTCAATCCAGGCGAGTTGCATGGCGTAAAGGGCGGCGATGATCAGCGTCGCGTAGGAGAACAGCGACAGGCCAATATGCACCAGCATCCCCGGCGTGGCTTCCAGGTGAGTAATAAACTCATTGGGCATGAACGTGGCTAACGCCAGGTTGATCAGCGCAAAGGCGTAGACTATCGGCAGCAGCAGCCAGCCACGGTTTTTAGACGCGACAATGGTCATGACCGTACAGATCATCAGGCTGACCAGCGAGCCGACGTTCAGTACGCTCAGATTCTGCACGCTGCCGTCGCCGGAAATGATGCGTGATTCCAGCGCAAACGCGTGGCTAATCAGTGCGATCACTGCCGAAAGAATAGCCATGCGCCGCCAGCCGCTGTTTTTTTGCAGCAGGCCAGGAATGATCAGCGCGAGGCTGACAGAGTAGGCAACAAGGGCGATCAGTGCGAAAACAGGCATATAGGCGTCGACAGTTGTCTTAATAAGAAAGAGAAGCAGTATAACGTTACGTGACGCCTGCTCCAACCGTTGCATAACAACAAAGGCGCCTTCATGTTATACTCCGGCAAAATTCTGTGTATGTGTCGCCCAGGCGACCCAACGTTTCTACCCCAGGCGAGAGACAATGTTTGATAATTTAACCGATCGTTTGTCGCGCACGCTGCGCAACATCAGCGGCCGTGGACGCCTCACCGAAGAGAACATCAAGGAAACGCTGCGCGAAGTGCGCATGGCGCTGCTGGAAGCAGACGTCGCGTTGCCGGTCGTACGTGATTTTATCAACCGCGTGAAAGAGAAAGCGGTTGGCCATGAAGTGAACAAGAGCCTGACTCCGGGTCAGGAGTTCGTCAAAATCGTCCGTAACGAACTGGTTTCGGCGATGGGTGAAGAGAACCAGGTGCTTAACCTGGCGGCTCAGCCGCCGGCCGTCGTACTGATGGCGGGTCTGCAAGGTGCGGGTAAAACCACCAGCGTTGGTAAGCTGGGGAAATTCCTGCGCGAAAAGCACAAGAAAAAGGTGCTGGTGGTGTCGGCGGACGTGTATCGCCCAGCGGCGATCAAACAGCTGGAAACGCTGGCCGAGCAGGTTGGCGTAGACTTCTTCCCGTCCGACGTGGCGCAGAAGCCTGTCGATATCGTTAACGCGGCGCTGAAAGAGGCGAAGCTGAAATTCTACGACGTGCTGCTGGTGGATACCGCCGGTCGTCTGCACGTTGACGAAGCGATGATGGACGAAATCAAGCAGGTGCATGCCTCTATCAATCCGGTAGAGACCCTGTTTGTTGTTGACGCCATGACCGGTCAGGATGCAGCGAACACCGCAAAAGCGTTTAACGAAGCCCTGCCGTTAACCGGCGTGGTGCTGACCAAAGTCGACGGCGATGCCCGCGGCGGTGCGGCGCTCTCTATTCGTCATATCACCGGTAAGCCAATCAAGTTCCTCGGCGTGGGCGAGAAAACCGAAGCGCTGGAGCCGTTCCATCCGGATCGTATTGCCTCCCGTATCCTCGGCATGGGCGACGTGCTGTCGCTGATCGAAGATATCGAGAGCAAGGTTGACCGCGCGCAGGCCGAGAAGTTGGCCAGCAAGCTGAAAAAAGGCGACGGTTTCGATCTCACCGACTTCCTTGAGCAGTTGCGTCAGATGAAAAACATGGGCGGCATGGCAAGCCTGATGGGCAAACTGCCAGGCATGGGCCAGATCCCGGACAACGTCAAATCCCAGATGGATGACAAAGTGCTGGTGCGTATGGAGGCCATCATCAACTCGATGACGCTGAAAGAGCGCGCGAAGCCAGAAATCATCAAAGGTTCCCGTAAACGCCGTATCGCAGCCGGTTGCGGCATGCAGGTGCAGGACGTTAACCGCCTTCTGAAACAGTTCGACGACATGCAGCGCATGATGAAGAAAATGAAGAAAGGCGGCATGGCGAAGATGATGCGCGGCATGAAAGGCATGATGCCTCCCGGTTTTCCTGGGCGTTAATCGCTTTTGAGATTGCTTTTTGCCCGAAAATGAGTAAAATTTTCGGGCTTTTAATATGACACCCGGGCTCCGTTCCTCGATGGGGCCCGGTTGTTTTATTCACACAAGAGGATGTTATGGTAACTATTCGTTTAGCTCGTCACGGCGCTAAAAAGCGTCCGTTCTACCAGGTTGTTGTGACTGACAGCCGTAATGCACGCAACGGTCGCTTCATCGAGCGCGTTGGTTTCTTCAACCCACTGGCCGCTGGCGCAGAAGAAGAAACCCGTCTGGATCTGGATCGTATCGCTCACTGGGTTGGCCAGGGCGCTACTGTTTCCGATCGCGTTGCTACGCTGATCAAAGCAGCAAACAAAGCAGCTTAATCTGTCACGGTGGTCATGATGAGCAATAAAGCACCTGTTGAACCGATCGTATTGGGAAAAATGGGTTCTTGCTACGGTATCCGTGGTTGGCTCAGAGTGTTTTCCTCCACTGAAGACGCTGATAGCATTTTTAATTACCAGCCCTGGTTTATCCAGAAAGGCGGTAAGTGGGAAGAGGTCGAGCTGGAAAGCTGGCGTCACCACAATCAGGACATCATCATCAAGCTGAAAGGCATTGACGATCGTGATGCCGCGAATGCGCTGACTAATTGTGAAATTGTCGTGGATTCGTCGCAGTTGCCACAGCTGGAAGAGGGTGACTACTACTGGAAAGACCTTATGGGTTGCCAGGTAGTGACCACTGAAGGCTACAGCCTGGGGAAAGTCATCGACATGATGGAAACCGGGTCAAATGACGTTCTCGTCATTAAGGCAAACCTGAAAGATGCATTTGGCATCAAGGAGCGGTTGGTTCCGTTCCTCGATGGACAGGTTATCAAGAAAGTCGATCTCACTACTCAAACCATTGAAGTAGATTGGGATCCTGGTTTTTAAATTCTCCGGATAAACGGTAAAAGACGGCGCTATGTGGATTGGCATAATTAGCCTGTTTCCTGAAATGTTCCGCGCGATTACCGATTACGGGGTAACTGGCCGGGCAGTAAAGAATGGCCTGCTGAGCATCCAGAGCTGGAGTCCTCGTGACTTCACGCACGACCGGCACCGTACCGTGGACGATCGTCCTTACGGCGGCGGACCGGGGATGTTGATGATGGTGCAACCCTTACGGGACGCCATTCACACAGCAAAAGCCGCGGCAGGTGAAGGCGCGAAGGTGATTTATCTGTCACCTCAGGGACGCAAGCTTGATCAAGCGGGCGTGAGCGAACTGGCGACGAATCAAAAGCTGATTCTGGTCTGTGGTCGCTACGAAGGGATAGATGAGCGCGTAATTCAAACCGAGATTGATGAAGAATGGTCTATCGGCGATTACGTTCTCAGCGGTGGTGAGTTACCGGCAATGACGCTGATTGACTCCGTTGCCCGGTTCATTCCGGGTGTACTGGGCCATGAAGCTTCGGCGACAGAAGATTCGTTTGCCGATGGATTGCTGGACTGTCCACACTATACTCGTCCTGAAGTGTTAGAAGGGATGGAAGTCCCGGCAGTGTTACTGTCTGGAAACCATGCCGAGATACGTCGCTGGCGTTTGAAGCAGTCGCTGGGCCGAACCTGGCTTAGAAGACCTGAACTTCTGGAAAACCTGGCTCTGACTGAAGAGCAAGCAAAGTTGCTGGCCGAGTTCAAAACTGAACACGCGCACCAGCAGCATGAACATGATGGGAAAGCGTAATACGCTCCCGAATATCAGTTTACCCAGGATAAGAGATTAAATTATGAGCAACATTATTAAGCAACTTGAACAAGAGCAGATGAAGCAGGACGTACCTTCCTTCCGTCCAGGTGACACCGTGGAAGTGAAAGTATGGGTTGTTGAAGGTTCCAAAAAACGTCTGCAGGCATTCGAGGGCGTGGTTATCGCTATTCGTAACCGCGGTCTGCACTCTGCATTCACTGTTCGTAAAATTTCCAACGGCGAAGGCGTTGAGCGTGTCTTCCAGACTCACTCTCCGGTAGTTGACAGCATTGCTGTTAAACGTCGTGGTGCTGTACGTAAAGCTAAACTGTACTACCTGCGTGAGCGTACTGGTAAGTCTGCTCGTATTAAAGAGCGTCTGAACTAAGATTCGCTTAAGCGACATCCTGTTAGAAAGGGCTGGCCGAAAGGCTGGCCCTTTTTTTATCCCATCGCACCTCTCGCGTTAACCCTTCCGTCATAAATCATTTACAATGTTCGCCTCTTGGGTGGAGGGTAAGTGGATAACGTACTGCATCAGCGTAACTGGAAACGCGCAGCGGCATTGACCGCGCTGTTTGCGATCTTGCTGATCGTCGTGGCGCCGCTGATCTCCGTCTCGCTGCAAAAAGATCCCATGAGCGCCATGCCGGGTATGCACCATGACATGAGCATGATGTCGATGGACGAGCATCATGGTGATATGCCGCATTCTATGCCAGTTGACCATGCGGAAGCATGCGGCTACTGCGTGCTGTTAGCGCATGTGCCGGGCGTGATGCTGGCGCTTATCGTTCTGCTCAGCGTGGTGTTGCAGCGGCTGCGCGTGAAACCGCCTCGTCAGGCGGTCAGCCACTGGCACTTTTTCCCCTGGCTTTACCCCGATACCCGCGCGCCGCCGCGTCGGTCTGCTTTCTCCCTTTAAAACAAAATCACTCACTTTTTGCCTTAAAAAGGAAAAGTATGACTACCTGCACTCCGCGCGCGGCATGGGGAAACCTGCTGCGTCGCCTCCATTTCTATATCGGGCTGTTTGTCGGTCCGTTTATCTTCTTCGCAGCGCTGACCGGAACGCTGTATGTCGCCACGCCGCAGCTTGAAAAGGCGCTGTACCATCATGCACTCCACACGGATGCCGTGGGTGAGGCGCAGCCTCTTGCTGAACAAATTGCCGTGGCGGAAAAGGCCGTGGGTTCAGCGCTGCGTTTACATGCTGTACGTCCGGGGCTGGAAGGGGGCGAAACGACCCGCGTGATGTTTGCCGACCCGGCGCTGGGTACCTCCGAGCATCGGGCTATTTTTATTGATCCCACCAGCCTTGAGATTCGAGGGGATATGACCGTGTACGGCACCAGCGGGATTTTACCGCTGCGTCAGACTATCGATTATCTGCATACCTCGCTGATGCTGGGCAACATCGGGCGGCTCTATAGCGAGTTAGCCGCCTCGTGGATGTGGGTTGCTGCCCTGGGCGGGATCGCGCTGTGGTTCTACACCCGACCGAAGCGCCGTATTAACAATCGTTTCCAGAATCGTCGTCGCCTGCATGTGATCTTAGGCTGGACGTTACTGGCGGGAATGCTGTTGTTCTCAGTCACCGGGTTAACCTGGTCACAATGGGCCGGTGGCAACGTCGATAAGCTGCGTGCAGAGATGAACTGGCTGACGCCGCAGGTAAACACCACCCTTTCCGGTGCGCCGGAAATGAGGGATGAACACGCCGAACATCGTGGTCATCACGGGGGAATGACGATGCCTGAAATGCCAGTCAAACTGTCGCTTTTTGACAACGTATTGCAGGTCGCCCGCCAGTCAGGGATTGATGCGAACAACGTTGAGATCCGTCCGGCAAGCAGGGTCGACCAGGCCTGGACGGTGACGGAAATCGATCGCCGCTGGCCTACGCAGGTTGATGCCGTTGCCGTGGATCCCCACTCACTGAAGGTGCTGGACAGCACTCGCTTCGGGGATTTCCCGCTGATGGCTAAACTCACCCGCTGGGGCGTGGATTTCCATATGGGGATCCTGTTTGGTCTGGCAAATCAGCTGCTGCTCATCGCGTTTGGCGTTGCGCTGTGTGTGTTGATTATCTGGGGATACCGGATGTGGTGGATGCGTCGCCCTGCAACGTCAGCCGCGAACCCGGTACAGACGCTCTGCCAAAGCTGGCTGGCATTGCCGCTGTGGGGAAGGGGAGTGTCGTTCCTGATAAGCCTCCTGCTGGGGCTGGCGTTGCCGGTAATGGGCGTCAGTCTGGCGGTCTTTATTGTGATTGACTGGCTGCGCTGGCGAGCGGTTTCAGGCGTGTCGCTCGCCGGAACATCCGTTAAATAGCCTTAAGGCGTGCTGATGACTACCGCAACCCGGCGGTTTTCAGCGCGCCCCTGCGCAGTGCGGTTGCTGCTGACAGGGTATTTTTTGCCTAAGCCCCGCGTAGTGAGATTGCTGCGCGGGATGTTCGCGCCCTTCGCCCAGGCATCCGCCACAACATTGGCACGTTTTAACGAAAGCGCTTCGTTGTAGCTCTCTTCGCCATAATTATCCGTATGGCCATCCATCCTGGCGTGGTTCAGACCGGTTGCCGCCAGGCGTGAGGCCATAGTCTGGATCTGCGTTTCACTTTCCGGGCGCAGCCTGGCGTCATTTTTATCAAACAGGATCTTATCCGACAGGCCCAGAGACCAGTCGCCATTCAGTTCGTTAAAGCCGTAGGATTTCATGGCCGCAATTTGCTCTGGCGTGAATTTCCCTTCAGGGGATGACTGGCATCCGGACATTACCAGTGATGCCAGTATTAACGGCGCAAAGTATCGCTTTAACATATCGTCTTCCTTTCAGGATATTGTTTTCGAACGCTGGTTTTTGACCAGATACATATTGCGATCGGCTTGCTCCAGTAATGCTTCAACGGAGGCATTTTCCCACGCCAGAGCAAAGCCAATGCTGAGGGACATTGATGCTGTGTGCCCGTTATGCAGATCAAACGGACGGATAAATTGCTGCGACAGCGCAGCGCAAATAAATTCGACCTCACGTGCGGTGTGGACGCCGTAAAGGATCATGGCAAATTCATCGCCGCCAAGACGGTAAGACTGATGACGTTTTTCGCCAAACTCGACCATCCTTTTGGCGGCTTCGATCAGTACGCAGTCACCTGCGGCATGACCCCAGGTGTCATTGATAACCTTGAAGTTATCACCGTCCAGGAAGAGCAGGGCAGAATTGGTTTTTGCTGAAGCGTCGTTCATTAATGCCGCAATGTTGTTGCGAAACGCGGCGCGGTTTGCAAGCCCCGTGAGCGGATCGTGCATGGCGGTACGCAACAGTTGAGCGTTTTTCGCCTGTAGCTTGAGCTGCCACTCTTCCATTTCATCCAGCAGGCTGTTGAAGTCTTCACCAAACTGGTGGAACTCTTCAATGCGGCCTTCCGTTACCCGGCGAGAGAAGTTGCGGTTAGTGCGAACGTCATGCACAACGTCAGTGATGTTTTGCATTTCAACAACCATGCCATGATGTAGCGAGCGGGTGATGGTCAATGCGACGGCAGAGGCAAAAAGAATGCAGCCGGTGAGGACCGCAAATGAGAGCCAGATAAAGTGGCTAATCAGGCTGTCTCGCGCGGTCAGACGAATTTCGCCAATCACATTGCCATTATGTATGATGGGCTGTGCGACAGGAACAGGGAACAACCACCGGTTGACCAGCGCGCCCAGCGTGTCGGTATTATCCGCCGGGTTCCATGACCACCAGGCAAACCGTTTATGATGTGCGTTAAGCACTTCCGCCACGGCGAACTGCCCCTGCTTGCCGAGGGTCGCCAGCGTTTCATTTGCCGCCACGGCATCGTTGAACACCAGAGAGGCTTCAAGGCTGTGGCTCATGGTGGCGCCGGTAAGTTCGAGGTTTTTTTGCGCGTATTGCTTTAATGTCACCACGGAAGCGAAACACAGCAGCAACCATATAAACGTCATCGTTATAATGACGCTTATCATGCTGATTCGTCGCAACGTTCTTTTAAACGTCGGACGCGGTGTTGGTGCGACTTCCTTATTCATGCTTCTTATTCCGTGCGAGCATTAATACATCCGGATTGACTCTTACGCCACTGCGCGCCAGCGCATCCAGATTTACGGAAAACCTGACGAGGTTGTGCTCTATTATCAGACAAAATGCGCTGCCAATAACGCATTCAGGATTTTGTTCTGACATTAATAGCAACGCCTGGCCCTGATATTGATTTATTATTTCCTGTTGTTTTGCCGGCGACTCGCTCCCGAAATAGAGGGCATCACACCTTGCTGCGAGTGCTTCCCGATCGCTATGCACAATGACAGGACTATAGGGCAACGGGTTGTGTTCATCTTCACTGCTGAGCGCCTGTCTGTAATGGGAAGAGGCATAAATACAGAGCTTAGGCTGGCCGGACAGTGCTGGCCATCGGGTGTAGCTCACAATGCCAGAAACAATCGAACGTACTGATTTATCCGTTTCCGTGAACGAGCCTGCCGTTGCAGGGGCTACTAAAATGAACAGTATTAGCGCCAGGGGGAGTCGGAGCAAAGCGATCAAGATTGCATTTCTCATCAGAATCCGCCAAACCGCCCCGGAAATAGATGTCCTTAAGAATTGTCGGCAGAATACCATTGTTTATCAAAGCCGTCATTATGTCAGAAATATCCCTGTTTTGACCTAAGCTAAATCTTACAGTGAGCTATATTCAGAGGAATTAAGGCAGGCTCAATTAAGCCTGCTGGAACGCATACTTTCATCCAATCCTTGTTGCCAGGATTCATGCAGTTTTACTGCATTTTCAGTTGCATCGCAGCTGGCAGGAAATGATTTGCCCGCTAATCCCCAGGCGTGAATAAAGCCCTCTTCGCATATTTTTTTCTGTCCGTCAGCGTAGCCACGAAGATATTCCGCTCGATCAACCTGAGGGTCATTAAAACTATCGGCCAGAGCCTGGTTATCTTTAACCGGAACACCATTCATAGCGTCTTCTTTACCGGCCGTGAACCAGTCCGGTCTGGTCCAGTTAGGCTGAAAAGTATAAGGATTGATCTGGCAACCCGACAAAATCAGCGACAACAACATAAAAGCAATTGAACGCATGGCTATTCTCCTTTTTGTGAGCATAGCCTGGCTTACAGGCGTGCATGTGTAATTTTAACTTTACGATTTTAGGCCATTATTTTTGCAATTAAAGGGTTGGTGTAAAGTAATGTGTACGTGTTTTGGATTGAAATCTTTACTTAATGTGATATCGTTGTGTCACCTCTTCGAGGAAAACCACTATCGCAAACGAGTTTGACAGGATCGCAATCATGCAAAAAGACGCGCTGAACAACGTACATATCACTGACGAACAGGTGTTAATCACCCCGGATCAACTGAAGGCGGAATTCCCGCTGAGCGTCGCGCAGGAAGCTCAGATTGAGCACTCGCGCCAGACCATTTCTGACATTATCGCTGGCCGCGATCCGCGCCTGCTGGTGGTATGTGGTCCTTGCTCTATTCACGATCCTGAAACCGCCATTGAGTACGCTCGTCGATTTAAAGCATTAGCGGAGGAGGTCAGCGATAGCCTCTATCTGGTGATGCGCGTCTATTTTGAGAAGCCACGTACGACCGTTGGCTGGAAAGGGTTGATCAACGATCCGCACATGGATGGCTCGTTTGATGTGGAAGCAGGACTGAAAATTGCGCGTCGCCTGCTGGTGGAACTGGTGAGCATGGGGCTGCCGCTGGCTACCGAAGCGCTGGATCCGAACAGCCCGCAGTACCTGGGCGATCTCTTCAGCTGGTCTGCGATTGGGGCGCGCACCACCGAGTCACAAACCCACCGCGAGATGGCGTCTGGCCTGTCTATGCCGGTTGGTTTTAAAAACGGTACCGACGGCAGCCTGGCCACGGCGATTAACGCCATGCGCGCCGCCGCCATGCCCCATCGTTTTGTCGGGATCAACCAGGCGGGCCAGGTATGCCTGCTGCAAACGCAGGGCAACCCGGACGGGCATGTGATCCTGCGCGGTGGTAAAGCGCCAAACTACAGCCCGGCGGATGTCGCGCAGTGTGAAAAAGAGATGGAACAGGCGGGACTGCGTCCGGCGCTGATGGTAGATTGCAGTCATGGTAATTCGAATAAAGATTACCGTCGCCAGCCTGCGGTTGCAGAATCTGTGATTGCTCAGATTAAAGATGGCAACCGTTCAATTATCGGCCTGATGATTGAAAGTAATATTCATGAAGGCAATCAGTCATCGGAACAGCCGCGTAGCGCGATGAAGCCCGGCGTCTCGGTCACCGATGCCTGCATTAGCTGGGAAACCACCGATGCGCTGCTGCGTGAGATCCACAAAGATTTGAACGGCCAGCTGGCGACGCGTCTGGCATAAGAGGGTAGTTATGGTTGCTGAATTGACCGCATTACGCGATCAAATTGATGAAGTGGATAAGGCGTTGCTGGATCTTCTGGCGCGCCGCATGGCACTGGTTGCTGAGGTCGGCGAGGTTAAAAGTAAATACGGCCTGCCGATTTACGTTCCGGAGCGCGAGGCCTCTATGCTCGCCTCCCGCCGTAAAGAGGCGCAGGCCCTGGGCGTATCACCTGATTTGATTGAGGACGTTCTGCGTCGCGTGATGCGCGAGTCCTATTCCAGCGAAAACGACAAGGGCTTCAAAACCCTCTGTCCGTCGCTGCGCCCGGTGGTTATCGTCGGTGGTGGCGGGCAGATGGGGCGTCTGTTTGAGAAAATGCTGACGCTTTCTGGCTATCAGGTGCGCATTCTGGAGAAAGAGGACTGGTCGCACGCGCCGGAGCTGATGAAAGACGCCGGAATGGTTATCGTCAGCGTGCCGATCCATGTGACGGAGCAAATAATCGCGAAACTTCCTCCGCTGCCGGAAGATTGCATACTGGTGGACCTGGCCTCCGTTAAAAATGGTCCGCTACAGGCAATGCTGGCGGCGCACACTGGCCCCGTGCTTGGGTTACACCCGATGTTTGGCCCGGACAGCGGAAGCCTGGCGAAGCAGGTAGTGGTTTACTGTGACGGACGGCAGCCGGAAGCCTACCAGTGGTTCCTGGAACAGATCCAGGTCTGGGGAGCACGTTTGCACCGCATTAGCGCGGTAGAGCATGACCAGAACATGGCGTTTATTCAGGCGCTGCGCCACTTTGCAACCTTCGCCTATGGGCTGCACCTGGCGGAAGAGAACGTTCAGCTTGAACAATTGCTGGCGCTTTCCTCGCCAATCTATCGTCTGGAGCTGGCGATGGTCGGGCGACTGTTTGCCCAGGATCCGCAGCTTTACGCCGACATCATCATGTCGTCTGAAAATAATCTGGCGCTGATCAAGCGCTATTATCAGCGTTTTGGCGAAGCGATCACCTTGCTGGAACACGGCGATAAACAAGCCTTTATCGACAGTTTCCGTAAAGTGGAGCACTGGTTCGGTGATTACGCCACGCGATTCCAGAGTGAAAGCCGCACGCTGTTGCGCCAGGCAAATGACAGTCGCCAGTAATGCGATGATGTATATACTGAAAGCCAGCATTGCTGGCTTTTTTCATTTTGGGGAACTGTCATGGCTGAACCGCAGCTGCTGTTGAACTATACCGGGCATCTGCCCGAATGCCCGACATGGAGTGCAGACGAGAAGGCGCTCTACTGGGCGGATATCCTGGAAGGGGAGATCCATCGGTACCATCTGCCCACCGCGGAACACTCGGTGCTCTCATTCCATGAAGAAGTTGGGTGTTTTGCCCTGCGTGAACGCGGCGGATTTATCGTCGCGATGCGAAACGCCATCTGGCTGACCGATAAACACGGCCTGCTCCAGCGTAAGGTTTGCGATAACCCGTCCAACCCGCAGCTTGCACGCTTTAACGATGGCGGTACCGATCATCAGGGACGGTTTTATGCGGGCACGTTCTGGGGGCCGGGAGATTATAACGGCGCCATGCTGATGCGTATCGACAACGACCTGACGCCGCAAGTGATCCAGTGCGATATTCACGGGCATAACGGTTTAGCGTTTAGTCCTGATAAACGGTGGATGTTTACTTCTGATACGCCGAACGGCGTGATCTACCGTACGCCGCTTGATGAGCAGGGAGAACCCGGTAAGCGCGAAGAGTTTCGCCGGTTTAGCGAGGGAGAAGGTATACCCGACGGTGCGGCAATGGATGAGGAAGGCTGCTACTGGAGCGCACTGTTTGACGGCTGGCGTATCGCACGGTTTTCACCGCAAGGCGAACAGCTGGAAGAGTATCGGCTGCCGGTACGCTGCCCGACAATGGTCTGCTTTGGCGGCGACGATATGAAAACGCTGTTTATCACCACCACGCGGGAAAATATGGAGGCGGAGGAGCTGGCGAAATATCCGCTTTCCGGTGCCATCTTCACCCTGCCTGTAAATGTGGCAGGGATGAAGAAAAGCCGCTTTATCGAACGTTAAGCCGGATCGACCGGGACCACGTTTTCGCTCGGATAGCAGCCCAGCACTTTCATGGAGCGTGTGATCTCGCCCAGTTCGCGCAGGGCTTTCTGCATGGACGCAGACTCCAGGTTGGCCTGAACGTCGAGATAAAACATTTCTTCCCACGGGTTGCCATGTATTGGGCGGGATTCCAGCTTCGTCATGATCAGGTTGTGATTACGCAGCACCAGCAGCGCTTCAACCAGCGCACCCGCCTGCTGGCCGGTCGCCATCAGCAGGGTGGTTTTCGCCGGGACCTGGTCCGACACGTTGATGGCCTTGCGGGCCAGAACCACGAAACGGGTGATATTCTGCGTCTGGTTGGCCAGATTGCGTTCCAGCACCTGTAAGCCATACAGCGCGCCGCCCGCTTCGCTACCGAGAGCCGCGACGGCAGAAGAGTTTGCCTGCGCCACTTTTTCCATCGCCGCCGAGGTGCTTTCGGTGTATTCAATTTTCCAGTGCGGATAACGGTTCAGGAACTGGCTGCACTGCTGGAACGGCTGCGGGTGGCTGTACACCGTTTCGATCTGACTCAGATCGGTTGAGCCAGAGACCAGCACGCAGTGATCGATAGGGATAGTCAACTCGCCGACTAACGACAGGCTGGTGTGCTGGAGCAGATCGTAAACATCATTGATGGCACCGGAACTGGTGTTCTCAATAGGCACTACGGCGTAATCTGCCTGGCCGGTTTCGACCTGGTTGAAAATGTCTGCAAATTTCGCGCAGCCGCTCTCAATAAACTCTTCGAAATGGCGGGCTGCGTACTGGCGAGCTGCCAGGTGAGAATAGGACCCTTTCGGGCCGAGGAAAGCGATACGAGCAGAGTGCGGGTTGGTTTTGTTCAGATGCTGCTGGAGCAGGGCTTGTTGCGTCAGAACGGAGTCTTCGATGATGAGCTGGAACAGGCGGGTGATGTAGTGCGCATCCAGATGATGCGCTTTGCCGAGTTGAATCAACCGTTCCAGTAAATCACGTTCGCGATCGATATCGCGCACCGGCCGATGGGACTCGAGCTTGGCTTTGCCCACTTCAACGGCGAGCGCGCGGCGTTCTGCCAGCAGGGCCAGTAATTTTTCGTCGAGTGCACTGATTTTTACGCGTAAATCCAGGAGCGGGTTTTCCGGTGTCATAGTGTTGTCTGTCTCATTTTATCGTTATCAATAAAAAAGGCCTCCCGGTGTGGGAGGCCTTGTTGTTCGTCTTCGCATTCTTTATCACACGACGAAACGCCTCCCGGTCAGGGGAAGGTAAAAAAGAATGCGAAGAAAAACGGCGTCTGTTTCATAAGGTCATCCTGAAATTGATAGGTTAAAGTACCTGCACTGTTTTGATCCTGTCAATAAAAAACGCGCCCGAAGGCGCGTTGTCGGTACACTCAATTTTAGAGGATTACTCTTCTTCAACTTCTTCCGCGAAGCTGGCGTCTTTCACCGAGGTTGCGGCGCGACGTGCTTCACCTTTGTGTTGCACTTTATTGAGCTGCCGTTCCAGCTTGTTGATCAAATCGTTAATTGCGGTGTACATATCCTCGTGTTTTGCGCTGGCGACCAGATGGCCGTTTGGAGTATTGATAGTTGCATCAGCGATGAAACCCTGCGGCTCCTTGGACAGGATGATATGTGGATTAATCAAATGTGTTTGCCATTTATCCAGTTTGGCGAGACGGTCTGCGACGTGCTGGCGGATTGCCGGAGTAATTTCCATTTGTTTACTGGTAATGTTCATTGTCATAAATTTTACCTCTTGTCTTTCCGTCTTGGTGATTCCAGCATACCCGACCTAATGTCAAAATGTGTGATTTAGATCACGTTATTTTGTCGGTTTTTGTCAGGGAATCTTTTTTGTGAGGCAGGGCAGGAAGAGGTGAGATTTACCTTGTCGAAGCCAACAATTGCGGTCATAGTTGAATGGATGTGTTGAAGCTAAACCGCTTCAGCGTAAGTGTGAAAGAATAAAAAAACGGCAGCCCGCGGGCTGCCGTTATGCGTTGTAGCGGTATCAGGTGTTGCTGCTGTTCGCGGCGATGATTTTCGCCACTTTGTCAGCCTGAGCCGTCATCTGCATCTGGCGATACGCATTTTCCATCAGCTTCAGGCCATCACGCGTGGCCTGGGTATCCGGATAATCACGCAGCATGCCTTCTACACGGTTAACCACGGCAACCCATGCGCCACGGCGGGTGTAGTATTCCGCAACGGAGTACTCATATTTCGCCAGACGATCTTTCAGGAATACCAGACGCTTAGTGGCATCGGTAATGTACTGGCTGTTCGGGTAGCTACGCACCAGTTTGGAGAAGTCATTGAAAGCATCACGCGCATGTTGCGGGTCACGGTCGGAACGATCCACCCCGAAGAAGCCCTGCAATGCACTATCATCCAGCGCCATGTTAGTCAGGCCGCGCATGTACATCACGTAATCGATGTTAGGATGGGTAGGGTTCAGACGCATGAAACGATCGATGGTTGCCTGAGCCAGCGGCAGATCGGCATTTTTGTAGTAGGCGTAGATAAGATCTAACTGTACCTGCTGCGAATACGGGCCAAACGGATAGCGATTATCCAACGCTTCCAGTTGCGTTATCGCCTGTTTCCAGTTACCGTCCTGCAACTTTTGTTGTGCAGTCGCATAGATTTCATTCGGCGGATTGTCAGGGACCTGTTCATTCGAACCGGAGCAGCCCACCAAAGCCAGGCTCAACGTGGCCGCTGCCACCAGATATTTCATGCGCGTCATGACGTTTTGACTTTCCTCAAATGTTTGTCCGGGAGAAACTCAGTTCCTGCTCCCGATTAAGACCAGCTACAATAGCACACTATATTAAACGGCAAAGCCGTAAAACCCAACGTTAAACGAAGAAGCAGTTTATGGCACAACGAGTAGAACTCACCGCAACAGTCTCCGAAAATCAGCTCGGTCAACGCTTAGATCAGGCTTTGGCCGAATTGTTCCCTGATTATTCGCGTTCACGCATAAAAGAATGGATCCTTGACCAGCGCGTGCTGGTAAACGGCAAGATCTGGGACAAACCAAAAGAGAAAGTGTTTGGTGGGGAAGCTGTCGCCATCAATGCTGAAATCGAAGAGGAAGTCCGCTTCGAGCCGCAGGATATCCCGCTGGATATCGTCTACGAAGATGACGACATTCTGGTCATCAACAAGCCGCGCGACTTTGTTGTTCACCCGGGCGCGGGCAATCCTGACGGTACGGTACTTAACGCTCTCCTTCATTATTATCCGCCGATTGCCGATGTACCGCGTGCCGGTATCGTTCACCGTCTGGATAAAGACACCACGGGTCTGATGGTGGTGGCGAAGACGGTTCCCGCCCAGACTCGCCTGGTGGAATCGTTGCAACTGCGCGAAATCACCCGTGAGTATGAAGCGGTGGCGATTGGTCATATGACCTCTGGCGGCACGGTGGAAGAGCCTATCAGCCGTCACCCAACCAAGCGTACGCATATGTCTGTACACCCGATGGGCAAACCGGCGGTAACCCACTACCGCATCATGGAACATTTCCGTATTCATACGCGCCTGCGTCTGCGTCTGGAAACCGGGCGTACTCACCAGATCCGCGTGCACATGGCGCATATTACCCATCCGCTGGTGGGGGACCCTGTTTACGGCGGTCGTCCGCGTCCACCAAAGGGCGCATCGGATGAATTCATCTCCGTGCTGCGTAAATTCGATCGCCAGGCGCTGCATGCGACGATGCTACGTCTTTACCACCCAATCACCGGAATTCAGATGGAATGGCATGCGCCGATCCCACAGGATATGGTGGAACTTATCGACGCGATGCGCGCAGATTTCGAAGAACATAAGGATCACGTGGACTGGTTATGACCAAACTGATTGTCCCGGAATGGCCACTGCCTGAAGGCGTGGCCGCCTGTAGTTCAACCCGTATCGGTGGCGTGAGCCAGGGCGCGTGGGAGTCACTGAACCTCGGTGCGCACTGTGGTGATAACCTGGAGCACGTTGAAGAGAACCGTAAACGCCTCTTTGCTGCGGGAAACCTTCCTTCAAAACCGGTCTGGCTTGAGCAGGTGCATGGTAAAGCGGTGCTGAAGCTGACGGGGGAGCCCTATGCGTCTAAGCGCGCCGATGCTTCGTACAGCAATACGCCGGGAACGGTTTGCGCGGTGATGACTGCTGATTGCCTGCCGGTGTTGTTCTGCAATCAGGCAGGGACTGAAGTGGCTGCTGCCCACGCCGGATGGCGAGGCCTGTGCGAAGGCGTGCTGGAAGAGACCGTTGCCTGCTTCCATGACGATTCTGCAAATCTCATCGCCTGGCTTGGCCCGGCGATTGGCCCGCAGGCGTTTGAGGTAGGGCCCGAAGTGCGGGATGCCTTTATGGAAAAAGATCCGCAAGCGGTCGAAGCGTTTGTGGCTTCCGGAGATAAATATCTGGCCGATATTTATCAGCTTGCCCGCCAGCGCCTGAATAACGTCGGCGTGACCCAAATCTTCGGCGGAGATCGCTGTACCTTCACCGAAAAGGGTGATTTTTTCTCCTATCGCCGCGACAAGACGACAGGTCGTATGGCAAGTTTCATTTGGCTGATATAACCTAAAGAATCAAGACGATCCGGTACGCGCCGTTTTCTTTTCACATAATTCAGGTTATTAACCTTGAATAATTGAGGGATGACCTCATTTAATCTCCAGTAGCAAATTTGACCTGTTATGGGAGGAGTTATGCGTCTGGATCGTCTTACTAATAAATTCCAGCTTGCTCTCGCCGATGCCCAGTCCCTTGCACTGGGGCACGACAACCAATTTATCGAACCTCTTCATTTAATGAGCGCCTTGCTGAATCAGGAAGGGGGATCGGTACGTCCTTTATTAACGTCCGCTGGCATTAATGCCGGCCAGTTACGCACCGCCATCGATCAGGCGCTGAGCCGTTTACCGCAGGTAGAAGGTACCGGCGGCGACGTGCAGCCGTCGCAGGATCTGGTGCGCGTGCTGAACCTTTGCGACAAGCTGGCGCAAAAACGTGGGGACAACTTTATTTCGTCAGAGCTGTTTGTTCTGGCGGCGCTTGAATCACGCGGTACCTTAACCGACCTGCTGAAATCCGCCGGTGCAACCACCGCTAATGTGACCCAGGCGATTGAGAAAATGCGCGGAGGTGAAAGCGTGAACGACCAGGGAGCCGAAGACCAACGTCAGGCTTTGAAGAAATTTACGGTCGACCTGACCGAACGTGCCGAGCAGGGCAAACTTGACCCGGTGATCGGCCGTGACGAAGAAATTCGTCGGACTATCCAGGTACTGCAACGTCGTACCAAAAACAACCCGGTGCTGATTGGTGAGCCTGGCGTCGGTAAAACCGCCATCGTTGAAGGGCTGGCGCAGCGTATCGTTAATGGCGAAGTGCCCGAAGGGCTGAAAGGCCGTCGCGTACTGGCGCTGGATATGGGCGCGCTGGTGGCCGGGGCGAAATACCGCGGTGAATTTGAAGAGCGTCTGAAAGGCGTGCTGAACGATCTGGCGAAACAGGAAGGTAACGTCATTCTGTTTATCGACGAACTGCACACCATGGTGGGGGCGGGTAAAGCTGACGGCGCAATGGATGCCGGGAACATGCTGAAACCTGCGCTGGCGCGTGGTGAACTTCACTGCGTCGGCGCCACTACGCTGGACGAGTATCGTCAGTACATTGAAAAAGATGCCGCGCTGGAGCGTCGCTTCCAGAAGGTGTTTGTCGCTGAACCAAGCGTTGAAGATACCATCGCCATTTTGCGAGGACTGAAAGAGCGTTATGAGCTGCACCATCACGTGCAGATCACTGACCCGGCCATCGTTGCGGCGGCGACGCTTTCGCATCGTTACATTGCCGACCGTCAGTTGCCGGATAAAGCCATCGACCTTATCGATGAAGCGGCGTCCAGCATCCGTATGCAGATTGACTCGAAACCGGAAGAGCTGGACCGACTCGATCGCCGCATTATCCAGCTCAAGCTGGAACAGCAGGCGCTGAACAAAGAGTCTGATGAAGCGAGTAAGAAACGCCTCGATATGCTCAACGAAGAACTGGACGAGAAAGAGCGTCAGTATTCTGAGCTGGAAGAAGAGTGGAAAGCTGAGAAAGCCTCCCTCTCTGGCACCCAGACAATCAAGGCGGAGCTGGAGCAGGCGAAAATTGCCATTGAGCAGGCGCGTCGCGTGGGGGATCTGGCACGGATGTCCGAGCTACAGTACGGCAAGATCCCTGAGCTGGAAAAACAGCTAGAGATTGCCACGCAGTCGGAAGGCAAAACCATGCGTCTGTTGCGTAATAAAGTGACGGATGCCGAGATTGCCGAAGTGCTGGCGCGCTGGACGGGTATTCCTGTGGCTCGCATGATGGAAAGCGAACGTGAGAAACTGCTGCGTATGGAGCAGGATCTGCATCAGCGCGTCATTGGACAGAACGAAGCGGTCGAAGCGGTATCTAACGCCATTCGTCGTAGCCGTGCGGGGCTGTCCGATCCGAATCGTCCAATCGGCTCGTTCCTTTTCCTGGGGCCAACCGGTGTCGGTAAAACTGAGCTGTGTAAAGCGCTGGCTAACTTTATGTTCGACAGCGATGACGCGATGGTGCGTATCGATATGTCCGAGTTTATGGAGAAACACTCCGTCTCGCGTCTGGTCGGTGCGCCTCCGGGATATGTCGGTTATGAAGAGGGCGGTTACCTGACGGAAGCGGTTCGTCGTCGTCCTTATTCCGTCATCCTGCTGGATGAAGTGGAAAAGGCTCATCCTGACGTGTTTAACATTCTGTTGCAGGTGCTGGATGATGGGCGTCTGACGGACGGGCAGGGAAGAACGGTCGACTTCCGTAACACGGTGGTGATCATGACCTCGAACCTGGGTTCCGATTTGATTCAGGAACGCTTCGGTGAGCTGGATTACAGCCATATGAAAGATCTTGTGCTGGGTGTGGTCAGTCAAAACTTCCGTCCGGAGTTCATCAACCGTATTGATGAAGTGGTCGTGTTCCATCCGCTGGGCGAGAAACACATCGCGTCGATTGCGCAGATCCAGTTGCAGCGTCTGTACAAACGTCTGGAAGAGCGTGGGTATGAAATCCACATTTCCGACGATGCGCTGAAACTGCTGAGCGAGAATGGTTACGATCCTGTTTATGGTGCGCGTCCGTTAAAACGTGCTATCCAGCAGCAGATCGAAAACCCGCTGGCACAGCAAATCCTCTCTGGGGAGCTGGTTCCGGGCAAAGTTATTCGTCTGGAAGCCAACGACGATCGCATTGTGGCAGTGCAGTAAGTCACAAAACGCAAAAACGGGCCGCTTGCGGCTCGTTTTTGTTTAAAAACCAGGCGAAAATTGAGGTCTGGGATGTGATTTGCCTGGAAAATGAGCGGTCAGGAAATAATTTTCACTTTATCCTTGCAGGTTCGGAATTACTCCCTATAATGCGCCTCCACTGACACGGAACAACGGCACGCAAGCCGCCGGGTCAGCAGAGAAAAGCAAAACAAACGCTTGACTCTGAAGCGGGAAAGCGTAATATGCACACCCCGCGCCGCAGCGAAAACGAAGCGG
>NZ_JBSKJP010000018.1:0-63551 GCF_053709615.1 Enterobacter sp. UPMP2061 | reverse complement strand
AGATGTCTACTTAAACAACGCGTGCACGTTGTTTTGTTTGTAGTTCAGCGTCGGATCGAGTTCTTCCATGGCGAAAGAGAGCGCCAGATAACGGCCCGCCATTAGCTCTGCGAAGTGCGTTTTGATCAGCGCAAACAGCATTTCACCGACCTCTTTCCGGCTTTCCAGGCTACGCCCCGCGCCAATCTTCAGCGTCATATGCACAAAGGCGTAATCGTGCTTACCGTCTGCCATCTGCCAGGTGTCCAGCCAGTGGGCGCGGCTGCGGATGCCGCCGATGGGGAAGATGCCCGTGGCGGCGAGCGCCTCGTTCACTTTGGCGAACAGCCCTGGCAGGTCGGCCTGCTCGCGGATGTTGTCGGTACATTCAGCAATAAAATGCGGCATGGTGGCTCCTTACGCGGGCAGCGGGAAAACGGCGTTGACCTGGCCGGTGCCGGAGCTGGCGAACAGCTCGGTGAGAAACTCCACCTTACCGTCGTATTTGTCCCAGCCGAGCATCCCCAGCAGCATCACCGTGTCGTGCATATTGCCCTCGCCGTAGCAGTAGTCGGCGTACTCCGGCAGCATGCTGCAAAACTCCTTGAACTGCCCCTCGCGCCACAGCTTCACCACGCGCTCGTCCATCTGGCGGTCAAACTCGCGGGTGTAGCTGTTCATCCCTTCCTCCGCGCGCTGGTCGTCGATAAAGCGGTGCGAGAGCGAGCCGCTGGCAAGCACCGCCACGGTGCCGTCGTATTTTTCGATGGCACTGATGATGGCCTCGCCAAGCCTGCGGCTGTCGGCGAAGTCGTGAACCGTGCAGAACGCCGAGATGGAGACCACTTTGAAGTGCTTATCCGCGTTCATGTAGCGCATCGGCACCAGCGTGCCGTACTCCAGCTTCAGGCTCGGGATGTTGTGCGCCTTGGCGCGAACGCCAAGCTTCACCGCTTCGTCGGCAATCAGCTGGCCGAGTTCCGGGTTGCCGTCGTAGTCGTAGGTCATGTCGCGAATAAAATGCGGCAGCTCGTTGCTGGTGTAGACGCCCGAAAAATGGTCCGCGCAGTTGATGTGATACGCGCTGTTCACCAGCCAGTGGGTGTCGAAGACGATAATGGTGTCCACGCCCAGCTCGCGGCAGCGCTTGCTGATCTCTTTATGCCCGTCGATGGCCGACTGGCGGCAGCCGTGGTTTTTGCCCGGCAGTTCAGAGAGATACATTGACGGAACGTGTGTGATTTTTGCTGCTAAGGCTAATTTTCCCATGATCAGATCCCCCACTTTGGAATCGGATGGTCACCCATGGAGATACAGACGTTCTTCATCTCCGCGAAGACCTCGAAGCTGTACTCGCCGCCCTCACGCCCGGTGCCGGAGGCCTTCACGCCGCCAAACGGCTGGCGCAGGTCGCGCACGTTCTGGGTGTTGACGAACACCATGCCCGCTTCGATGCTGCGCGCCAGACGCAGCACTTTGCTAACGTCCTGGGTCCAGATGTAAGATGCCAGGCCGTACTCCACGTCGTTCGCCAGGCGCAGGCCTTCCGCTTCATCCTTAAACGGCAGCAGGCAGGCCACCGGCCCGAAGATCTCTTCCTGCGCCACGCGCATGCGGTTATCGACATCCGCCAGCACGGTCGGGCGCAGGAAGTTGCCGCCTTTCAGGTGCGCAGGCAGATCGGTCGGTTTGTCCGGGCCGCCCGCCAGCAGGGTTGCCCCCTCTTCAATGCCGAGGCGGATATAGCCGGAGACTTTTTCCCAGTGCTGCTGGCTGATGAGCGCGCCAATCTGGGTGTTCGGATCGGTCGGGTCGCCCACGCGCAGGCGGTTGGCGCGCTCGGCAAAGCGTTTGACGAACTCCGGGTAGATGCTCTGCTGGATGAAGATGCGCGAGCCGGCGGTGCAGCGTTCGCCGTTGATGGAGAAGATGGTAAACAGGGCGGCGTCCAGCGCGCGCTCAATGTCCGCGTCTTCAAAAATCAGCACCGGCGATTTGCCGCCCAGCTCCATGGAATACTTCTTCAGCCCGGCGTTTTTCATGATGTTGCGCCCGGTGGCGGTGCCGCCGGTGAAGGAGACGGCGCGCACGTCATGATGACGCACCAGCGCGTCGCCCGCCGTGGCGCCATAGCCCTGCACCACGTTGAGCACGCCCGCCGGAATGCCCGCTTCGAGGGCCAGCTCGCCCAGACGGTCGGCGGTCAGCGGGGAGAGTTCAGACATCTTCAGCACCGCGGTATTCCCTAAGGCCAGGCACGGCGCGACCTTCCAGGTGGCGGTCATAAACGGCACGTTCCACGGCGACACCAGCGCGCAGACACCCACCGGCTGCACCAGGGTGTAGTTGAGCATCTTGTCGTCGACCGGGTAGGTTTTGCCGTTCATCTGCTGGCACACCTCGGCGAAGAACTCGAAGTTGTGCGAGGCGCGCGGAATGAGCACGTTTTTGGTCTGGTGGATCGGCAGGCCGGTGTCGGCGGTCTCCATCGCGGCAATGTCCGGCACGTTCTGGTCAATCAGATCCCCCAGGCGACGCATCAGGCGCGCGCGCTCCTTCATCGGCAGGTTGGCCCATTTCGGGAACGCCTCTTTGGCGGCGGCAACGGCCTGATGGATTTCGGCTTCGCCGCCGGAGGCCACTTCTGCCAGCACCTCGCCGGAGGCCGGGTTGGTGGTGTGGAAGTACTCACTTCCGGCGACGTTTTTACCGTTGATCCAGTGGTTAATCTTTTTCATTTTGCAGTCTCCTCACTGACAATTCGGTTTACCAGACGGCCTACGCCTTCCACTTCCACCACCACCTCATCGCCCGGCACCACGTCGGACAGCCCCTTCGGCGTGCCGGTGGCAATCATGTCGCCCGGTTGCAGGGTCATGAAATCACTCAGATACGCAATCAAGTAGGGGATGCTGAAGATCAGGTCTGCCGTGGTGCCTTCCTGACGCAGTTCACCGTTGACGTAGGTGCGAAGACGAAGGTTGTGCGGGTCAGGAATGGCTTCTTTTGGCACCACGTTCGGGCTGATGGGGGTCAGCCCGTCGCGGCTTTTCACCCGCAGGTTCGGGCGATAGTAGTTTTCGAGATAATCGCGGATGGCGTAGTCGTTGCACACCGTGTAGCCCGCAACATAGTCCATCGCCTCGGCTTCGCTGACCTTGCGCGCGGTTTTGCCGATGACCACCACCAGCTCGGCTTCGTAATGCATGTATTCAATGTTGTCTGGGCGCACCGAGGTCTGGTTGTCGCCGTTAAAGGTGTTTGGCGCTTTGATAAACACCAGCGGCTCGGTGGGTGGCTTGAAGTCCAGCTCGCTGGCGTGGTCGGCATAGTTCAGACCGAGGGCAAACAGCGTGGCGTGCGGCGGCGTGCGCGAAGCGATGGCAACGTCGCGTTCCTCCACCACCGGGTTTTCCAGCGGCGGAAATCCTTCTGCCAGAATACGTACCCGATCGCCCGGGCGAACTTCGACGCGGCTTTGCGGAGTGCCGAGCAATATCGCATCGCCGGGGTTCAGGGTGGCAAATTCGCTCAGGGCGCTCAGCAGTTCGGCGGCGTTGCGGTGCAGATCGGCCGTGTTCCAGTGGTCCGCTTCGCGGCCGTTGATCTCGGTGATGATGGTCAGATTATCCACATTATCAACGGCGACAGGTTCGCCGAGCGGGCAAAATCCATCCCGGCATTTGGCTTTGATCGCCGGACGGTAGAAGCTCTCTTCCGGCAGGCTGATTTCGTTAGCCAGCGCGTAGCCGGCGATGTACGCCGCCGCCTCTTCAACGCGTACTTTGCTGGCGGTTTTGCCCACCACCAGCGCCACCGTCGCGCCGCTTAACACGGTTTCTCCCTGCGGGAAGGGAATCGGTTCGCCTGCGCGGATAACAGTGTTATGTGGCTTGATAAACCACACCGCCGTTTTTGGCGGCGCGTTATAGGGGGCTTTTTCAAACGCCTCAGCCCAGGCCACACGCTGGCTTTGGTGGTTTAGCGCTACGGCAAAAACAGTACCTTTCATTCCCATACTCCTCAAACCGGCTGTCCGGTTTTGATTTCATTAATATGTTAATGATCTGGTTTTATGCTTTTGCTGTTCGTTTCGCAATCAGAAGTGAATAATTTGTGATGCAAATAACAATAAATTTACATAAAAGGGTGGATTGATATTTAAATCAATAAGTTAAAAAAATAGCTTTGTTTCTGTTAGACTTTTTGGGTTAAAACGTGTTGTCTATAAAAGCATCAGTTTTTAATTGTTTATTTGTTAATGATGTAAGGGGTAGATGATGCATGACTCATTAACCATCGCGCTGTTGCAGGCGCGTGAAGCGGCGATGGGCTACTTCCGCCCGATAGTGAAGCGGCATAATCTGACCGAGCAGCAGTGGCGTATCGTCCGCGTGCTGGCCGAGCATCCCTCCATGGATTTTCACGATCTGGCGTTCCGCACCTGTATTTTGCGCCCAAGCCTGACCGGCATTCTGACGCGGATGGAGCGCGACGGTCTGGTGCTGCGCTTAAAACCGGTGACTGACCAGCGCAAGCTGTACGTGTCGCTGACGAAAGAAGGCAACGCGCTGTACCAGCGTGCTCAGGCTCAGGTGGAAGAGGCGTACCTGCAGATTGAGGCGGAATATACGCCTGAGAAGATGAAGCAGCTCACGGCGCTGCTGGAAGAGTTTATTGAACTTGGAAACCGACATATCGCCGCGAGGGACGAAGCGTAAAAACCCTAAATTCCAGGATGATTTTCGTAAAGTTTTCTCATGCCAGGCCGAATATTCTGTATCTGCCTGAGGAAAGAGAAAACATGTTAAACCGAATCAAGATTGTCACCAGCTTACTGCTGGTTTTAGCGATATTTGGCCTTTTACAACTCACGTCTGGTGGTCTTTTCTTCAATGCCCTGAAGCATGACAAAGAGAATTTCACCATCCTGCAAACCATTCGCCAGCAACAATCCACCCTGAACGGTAGCTGGGTGGCGCTGCTGCAAACCCGTAACACCCTGAACCGCGCGGGTATCCGCTATATGATGGATCAGAACAATATCGGCAGCGGCTCAACCGTCGCCGAGCTGATGCAGATTGCCTCTGCGTCTCTGAAACAGGCGGAAAAAAACTGGGCGGATTACGAAGCGCTGCCGCGCGACCCGCGTCAGAGCGACGCTGCGGCACTGGAAATCAAACGTAATTACGATATTTACCATGGCGCGCTGGCTGAGCTGATCCAGCTGCTGGGGGCGGGCAAAATCAATGAGTTCTTCGACCAGCCGACCCAGAGCTATCAGGATGGCTTTGAGAAGCAGTACGTCAACTACCTGCAACAGAACGACGCGCTGTATCAGACCGCGGTTGAAGACAGCAACAGCTCTTACCGCCAGGCTATCTGGGTGCTGATTAGCGTGCTGGCTGCGGTGCTGGTGGTGATTGTTGCCGTCTGGCTGGGTATTCGTCAGGCGCTGATTTCGCCGCTGAACCGTCTGATTGACAGCATTCGTCATATCGCCAGCGGCGACCTGGTGAAGCGCATCGACGTGGAAGGCTCCAACGAGATGGGTGTACTGGCTGACTCCCTGCGCCATATGCAGGGCGAGCTGGTGCGTACCGTGGGTGACGTGCGTAACGGCGCCAACGCTATTTACAGCGGTGCGAGCGAAATCTCGATGGGCAATAACGATCTCTCATCCCGTACCGAACAGCAGGCTGCCTCTCTGGAAGAGACCGCCGCCAGCATGGAACAGCTGACTGCCACCGTGAAGCAGAACGCCGAGAACGCCCGTCAGGCGAGCAACCTGGCGCTGAGCGCGTCTGAAACCGCGCAGAAAGGCGGCAAGGTGGTGGATAACGTGGTGCAGACCATGCGTGACATCGCCGGCAGTTCGCAGAAAATCGCCGATATCATCAGCGTGATCGACGGGATTGCTTTCCAGACCAATATTCTGGCGCTGAACGCGGCGGTAGAAGCGGCGCGTGCGGGCGAGCAGGGGCGTGGTTTTGCGGTGGTTGCAGGTGAAGTCCGAAACCTGGCGCAGCGCAGCGCCCAGGCGGCTCGCGAGATCAAGAGCCTGATTGAAGACTCCGTGGGGCGCGTGGAAATTGGTTCAACGCTTGTTGAAAGCGCGGGTGAAACCATGGGTGAGATCGTGAATGCGGTAACGCGCGTGACGGATATCATGGGCGAAATCGCGTCTGCGTCTGACGAGCAGAGCCGCGGTATCGACCAGGTTGGGCTGGCGGTGGCTGAGATGGATCGCGTGACCCAGCAGAACGCCTCGCTGGTGGAAGAGTCTGCGGCGGCGGCCGCGGCACTGGAAGAGCAGGCGAGCCGTCTGACGCAGGCCGTTGCGGTGTTCCGTATTCAGCAGGAACAGATGAAGGCGCGCGAGTTCGCCTCCGCGAAAAGCGTTGCCGCACCGGTAGTAGCGCGTAAACCGGCGACCGCAGACGCGGGCGATAACTGGGAAACGTTCTGACGCTGTGCGTTTTGCCGGGTGGCGGCTACGCCTGATCCGGCCTACGGATTGTGCGTTTCGCCGGGTGGCGGCTACGCCTGACCCGGCCTACGGATTGTGCGTTTTGCCGGGTGGCGGCTGCGTCTGACCCGGCCTGCGGGATGTGCGTTTTGCCGGGTGGCGGCTGCGCCTGACCCGGCCTACGGGTTGTGCGTTTCGCCGGGTGGCGGCTACGCCTTACCCGGCCTACAGGGTGTGCGTTTTGGCGGGAGCGGCTTCGCCTTACCCGGACGGCGGAATTGGGTTTTGTAGGCCCGGTAAGCGCAGCGCCACCGGGCGATTTTACAGAGGCAGGCGCATGGCGCAGCGGGAACCATACGCTAAACCGTGCGCCGTCTCTTCCTCGCGTTTCTGGCGCAGTTCCGGCGTCAGCGTCGTCATCATTTCAAACCCTAATCGCCTGTAGAAGGGCGCATTCCACGGGACATCACGAAACGTCGTTAACGTCAGCGAGTTCAGCCCCAGACTGCGGGCATGCGCGGCGGCACGGGCGATTAACTGGCGTCCAAGACCTCGTCCCTGCCAGTCCAGGTGAACCGACAGTTCCACAATAAACAGCGACGATGGATGAGCTTCGGCGAGAATAAAACCCACGGGCCTGTCGTCAGCCAGCGCCAGCCAGTTTAATCCGCGTCCGGCGTAACCGAGGTGATCTTCAACAGAAATAACCTCATTGTCTGCCAGCCAGGCCAGCTCAGGAACGTCGCGAAACCGCTGCCCCGCCGCGCGTTCAATGGCGGGCAGGGCAGCGACGTCGTCGATGCGCGTCGGGCGAAGAGTGAACGCCGTCATCAGCCAGCGCTGCTCACAATTTTAATCTCCACCATGCCGATCCCCAGCTTGCGCGGAGCGTGACCGAGAATATTCCCTTCGTTAGTGGACTGCGGATCGGGTGGCACAATGACCAGCGTATTGCTGCGCGTTGGGTTATCGAAATGCAGCGTGCTGGTGGTGACATCGTTGCTCAGCGTCAGCGTCTGTTCTTTATCACCGACGCGCACCGGTATAGGACGGTTTGCGTTGGGACCAAATGCCCTGGCGGTGATCACCAGATCGAATTTCTCCGGCAGCGGATGGGTATATTCAATTTTCACCTCATCGCCCAACTGCGCGTTAGACCAGCGCCCCCAGGATTCCGGCCGTGAAATACCGCTGAACTGCTTCACCTCTTCCGGCGCGCCGGCAACATTAAAGATGAAGCTGTCTGCTTTATAACGAATGTCGTTGTCGACGATTTTCAGCAGGTCTACGTTGCGCTGATAGCGTGCGGTATCAATAATCGTATCTTTAAACGCGGTTTTTCCCTGCCACTGCGGTTTGTCAACGTGTTGCACGGTCTGCTCGCCGCCGAGTTGCCCCTGAGAGACGCACCAGTCGGTGGACAGCGACAGCTGTTGCGACCAGAGCTGGCCCATTTTGTAGCATTTGTCGACCCAGACGAAATTATCGCGCGGGGCAAATTCCGCCAGCTGGAAGCGCAGTGGCGCGGAGTATTCGCTTTCCGGCAGCGGCTCGACGCGGTTATCCGACACGCGCAGCAGCAGCGGCAGGCGGAAATGGCTGCCGGAGAACGCGATCATTTTTTTATCCTGATCGATGGTGAAGTCTTTTATCTCTTTCGGGAAGTTCCACAGACGAATGATATCCGGCTTCCAGGCGAGGATTTTTTCCTTCATGTTGAGGAAGATTTCCGACAGGGACTGGCCCGACAGCGTACTGCGGCCCAGGCCAATGAAGTTATCGCCACCCAGAATATCCAGCACGGTAGCGCCGTTATCCATCGAGTTACGTTTAGCGGCAATGATCTCCTGCTGCGGTTTATCGCCGCGCAGCACAAAGAACAGGTTGCTGCGATCCAGCTTATTCAGTTCATCCCAGGCGCTGTTTTTCATCGCCAGATGGTCAGATGAGACGACGATGACCGTATTTTTGAAATACGGCGACGCTTTGATTTTCTCGATTAACGCCGCGATATGCTCCTGGCTACAGGTCACGGCGCTGAACGACTTGTTGTTTTTACCGTCAATGTCATAGCCCTGACGTTTACAGGTGCGTGAGACGAAACCATCCGGATGATGCGTGTCAACGGTCAACGCAAACAGCGAGAAGCGTTTACCGGCGCGGGAAAGCTCCTCGAATTTCTTCCAGGTTTCATCCAGAACGGTATCGTCGTAAAAGCCCCAGTCGTTGCGGTAGGCCGGATCGGCCACCGTGGTTTTCAGCTCTTCGGAACCATACAGGTGATCGAAACCGTGGGATTTCAGGAACACATCTTTCCCGGCAAAGCGCAGGTTAGCGCCCTGCATAAAGTAGTTTTCATAGCCCGAGTTTTTTAGGATATCGCCGAGGCAAATGTTCTGCGGGAAGAAGCTCGACATTGAGGCGGAGGCGTTGCCTTCAAACGGGGCGAACAGCGGAATGCCGCACTGAGAGGCCACCATCCCGGCGATGGTGTAATCCGTGCCAGGGAGCTGCATGGTGTGGCTGAAGTCGAGGCCCTGGTTTTTCAGCGCGCCAAGCTCTGGCGTCAGGTTCGGGAAAGCATCGTTATCAAAATAGGTGCGTTCCAGACTTTCGCCGTAGATATAGACCAGGTTGAGTCTGGGATTGTCGATCTTCTTCGAGGGTTCTTTGTAATAGGCCGCAAAGTCCGGATCGCCATCGCGCGACTGGGATTTTACCAGCTCGGTAATTTGATGGAATGCCGGGCTGGCATCCACGGAGGCCAGCGCCAGGCACAGCGCCAGCAGGCTGTAGCCATGATGATGCGGACGGTGACGGCGACGGCGCAGAACCCAGGCCAGCGCGGCGAAGATGCCCACCAGGGCGACCACCAGCCCCAGACCCGGAAGGATGTACTTACCCACACCAGCGCCGGTGAGGCTGTTGGTCAACGTGTAGAGCACCGCGTCGTTAATACCGTCGCCGGTAAAGTAATCGCTGGCATATAACGTAATGTTTAAAACAATAAAAATGCCGAGCACCACCAGGGTGGCCACAAACCACCAGGTGTGACGACCGGCTTTCCAGGCATAAACGCCGATGGAAGCCAGGAAAAGGACAAGGGACATTAACTCTGACAACAGCAGATCCTCATCATGCCGGACGCTTAGCCGACTAATTGCTTATTTTTTGGGTAATACAATGTAATTGCGATGTCGCTTAGCTGCAATTTTAGTGTCACGAAAGTGTGCTGTTGTTAGGATTTGGTTTATAAAATCGGATTTTTGAATACAGTCGCAGCGTGGCACACGGAGGCTGAGGTGGTGGCAGGGGGTAAAAAAACGCACTTCACGCCGCGGTGTAAGACTAACGTAATAAACCCGGCGTGTTGTGGCAGAAAATGGGAGGCGATCAGGAGAGGAAATTAACGCCTTGTTTCAGCACCAGATCGCAGGCTTTCGTTTTTACCTGTTTCGCCAGAGATGAATTTCCAAGGGTGCTGAGGTTCAGCTGCTGGCCATTTTGCGCGTTCAGCAGACCCTGAATACCGTCCATATAGTTGGTGTCCGCTTTCTGCTCCTGGGTGTCCAGACCCAGTTTACCCAGTACCTGGTTTTTGATGTTTTCGGTATCGGTAACGGAAGCCAGTTTCTGCTTCGCGCAGTATTCCAGAATGCCCGCCGCGTTGTTCATCGTTCCGGCGCTCAGGCTTTGGGAGCTGTTACTCAGCAGGCCGGTGAGGGACGAGGCTGACAGCCCGCCCTGGGAAGTGCCGCTCTCTTTGGTTAACTCACTTGCTGCGCTGGAGAGCGACTCCTGCCATGATGCGGCCTGCGCTGCGCCAGTCACCAGCAGGGCGCCAGTAAGGATGCTGATAAGAAACTGTTTTTTCATAATGATTTACTCAACAAGGTCCGTTTTGGGCCAAAAGTGGGTTCAGTATATACCTCTGCTCTTCCAGTGCTCCCTGGAAATATCTTAATACTCTTTGCCGGTGACGCGGCTGCGATAGCTGTCCCAGTCGAAGATGACGTACAGGCTGTTACCCAGCTTCATGCGATCCATCACCCGCTCGCCAAGAAGTCGGGTCATCTCGTCGATATTGTGGTTCGTCAGCATACCGGTTGGGCGTTTTGACGACGAACGGCGATCGACAATCTGATTGATGATCACTTTTTCGTAGCGGGACTCCGTCTGGACGCCGATCTCGTCGATGACCAGCAAATCCACGTTACTCAAATCATTCAGCAGCTGTTCTTCGCTGGTTTCGCGGTTACTGAAGGTGTCCTTCATGGCGGACATAATATCGGCCACGGTGATAATCAGCACTGACTTCCCGCGCAGCAGCAGCTCGTTGCAGATTGCGGCCGCAAGGTGATTTTTCCCCGTGCCGGGTTTTCCGCTAAAGATGAAGCTGGCAATGTTGCCGTCAAATTCATCCACGTACTGGCGCGCCTGGTTGAGGGCGTTCATCTGCCCCTGTGACTCGACCTTATAATTCTCGAAGGAGCAGTTCTGGTGCAGAGGGCGAATGCCCGAGCGGTTAAAGGTGCGCTGCATTTTCATCGCGCGGTTTTCGCGGGCGAGGGCAGCCGCGCGAATTTTACCTTGCTCTTTTTGCCATGCCAGCAGCTCTTCACCGGTGGTGAAGGCGGGCTTCACGTTGGCGGGCATCATCTTCTGCAAACGTTTCATCAGGTCGCCGACGTTTTTCATTTCGCACCTCGGAATCCATCAGGGATTTTTTTGTCCGGTTCTGAAAAGGCATTGATATCACGTTTTGGCTGGCCATTGTTGCTGGCGCGGTTGATTTGCAGACTGCGCGCGAACTTTTGCTGCCACTGAACATGGTGGAAGACTTTTCCTTCAGCCTGCCAGTAAGCGGTAAAGGCCGCCAGCTCTTCTGGCGTCGCGGGCTGCGCGAGGGCTATTCCCCATAAGGCCGCCTGCCGCTGAAAATCGGCGTCCGGCTGCCAACCGGCGTACATGGGAAATTTCCCCATTGGAACGGCCACCGGGGCGCTGGCGGGTTCGTCAAAAAACTGATTATCCAGCATGACATCGCTCGCCGGACGCGACAGCTTCGCTTCAATTTCCAGAAGCTGCGCCAGACGTTCCGGCGTGACCGCATAAAACGCCGGGGCGTTGTCGGCAAATACCGCGAGCGTGCCGCCTTCGGCGTGCGTCAACACACCGCGAGGATCGCGCATAAAGGCATCAATGCCAGCAATGCTGGTGGTCAGGATTCTGGAGGACATAACACTTTCTCAACTGATTACTACGGACGTGATTGAGGGTTATGGTAGCACAGAGAGAGGAGAGGAAAGGAGAGGATTTCCCCGGCGGCGTTACGCTTACCGGGGCTAAAATCACAAGGGCTGTTTACGCGATGATGTTCAGCGTCACGTCGATATTGCCGCGCGTCGCGTTAGAGTACGGACAGACGATATGCGCTGCATCCACCAGTTTTTTAGCTTCCGCTGCGTCCATCCCTTCAACGTGGATGTTCAGCTTCGCTTCGATACCAAAACCGGTTGGCAGCGGGCCAATCCCCACTTCGCCTTCAATAAAGGCGTCTTTTGGCAGAGCGAATTTGTCGCGTGCCGCAACGAACTTCATTGCGCCCAGGAAGCAGGCGGAGTAGCCCGCAGCGAACAGCTGTTCAGGGTTGGTTACTTCACCCCCCATGCCGCCCATCTCTTTTGGCACACCCAGTTTGACATCCAGAACGCCATCGGAAGACGTTGCGCGGCCATCACGGCCTCCGGTTGCTTTGGCTTTGGCAGTGTAGACAACTTTTTCTAAAGACATGGCAGGTTCCTCATCTTACGTTTATATGCACTATTAAATAGCGCACGATGTATTAAGTTAAAATCAGACGCGTAAAGTATAGCCTTACGCGCGATGAAGCTGTTGGCGCAAAAGTTCGAGCTGGTGCTTGAGCGCCAGCATGGTGTCGGTATCACACTGCGCTGCACAGCCCACGGCGTGGGGTATCGTCACGGCCTGCTGTTGCAGCGCCCGACCCGCGTCGCTCAGGGTGACGGCGACCTGACGCTCATCCTGACGGGAACGCTGGCGGAAGATTAATCCTGCGCTTTCCAGGCGTTTCAGCAGGGGAGTCAGCGTGGCGGAATCCAGGAACAGCCGCTCGCCAATGTCTGACACCGTAATATCATCCTGCTCCCACAGCACCAGCATCACCAGGTATTGCGGGTAAGTCAGGTTAAGCGGCGCCAGCAGTTGCCGGTACAGCTTGTTAAGCGCCAGATTTGCCGAATAGAGGGCAAAACAGAGCTGGTTATCCAGCAGAAGCGCGTTGGTAGTGTCGTTCGTTTTTGCGTCCATGAAATGAATATAGATAGCGCACGATACAATTGCAAGCGATTTTATTATACGCGTGGACGTTTGCGGTAAAGCCATAATCCGGGGATCGACAGGCCGATGGAGAGCGCGCCCACAATCGACGAGGCTTTAAGGAAATTGCTCAGAAGCAGGATCATCTGCGGTTCGCTGTAGCCAAAGTGGCTGATTTTGACGGCGGAGATCATCGCCGTATAGGCTGAAATGCCCGGGAACATAGGAATGACTGCCGCCACGGTGAACACTTTCGGGTGCGCCAGATACCAGCGGGACCACTGAATACCGATGCTGCCGACCAGCATGGAGGCGATAAACGTCGACCATTCGATATTAAAGCCCGAGGTCATCATGATCATACGTGAGCCGTGGCCAATGGCACCCAGCAGCGCACACCAGGGTAATGCACGCTGTGGTACGTTAAACACCATCGCAAAGCCAACGGCGGGAAGGGCTGCCAGGAGCATGTCCTGCGCCAGTGCGAGCAGAAAATCCATCACGCCCATCCGCGTAACCCCCAGAGTGTCATGGCCATTACCACCCCGATACAGGTCGCCAGCGTCAGCAGGCTGGCTATCGCCCAGCGCGCCAGACCGGTGTTGATGTGGCCTTTGAACATATCAGCGACGGCGTTGATTAAGGGAAAACCCGGCACCAGCAGCAATACGCTGGCGGCCATCGCAACAGTAGGCGTGCTGGCGAAGTAAGGCTGGCGCAAAAGCAGGCCGGATACGGTTGTCGCCACGAACGCCGTGATGCAGAAGTTAATTTGCGGATGCAGTTGCCTGTGCGTCAACAACTGGCGGACATACATCGCGATGCTGCTGGCAAAGAAGGTCACGACAGCGCCGTCCCAGCCGCCCGCGTTGAGCTTGCAGAAGCAGGCGCAGGAGAGTCCCACCATCAGCACAACCAGCCAGCGTGGATACCGGAGAGGTTTGATCTGGTTGAAGCGTTTCTCTATCTCCCTCAGATCGAGCAGCTTGTGTTCAGCAAGGATCACGATGTGCTGCACTTCCGTCACGACGTGCATGTTAATGCCGCGGTCATGATTTTTACGGGTGGAGGTCAGGCACTGTCCGTCTTTAATGGTGGTCAGCACAATGGCATTTGACGAGATAGAGCTCTCAACGCTGTCCATCCCCAGCGCCAGCCCAAGGCGTGTGGAAAGTTCTTCCACGAGGGCGCTTTCTGCCCCGTGCTGTAAGAGAAAAAGCCCGCACTGAATACATAGCCGCGTGGTAGCACGTTGCGTAGACCGATCTGCCTGCATGAAACGCCCTGAAGAGAAGAGAGATTGCTTACTTTTAACACAAAGGGCAGGGCCCTTTGCGCTGGGCCAGATCAACATTTGTGCAATCAGTCGCGTGAGCAGGGGGAGAAAACCGCACTTTCTATTTATTTAATGAATATAAAAATAGAGATTTATAAAGACAATATATTAAGTATTTCTAATTTCATATTTTCAATCTTTTCACGCAATCTTAATTAAAGTTTTGTGGTCTTTATGCGATATTAAGCCAGTATTGGGCGTTTCTTAACCCATGTGACATTTCTTCTGATTTGCGAGTATTAAGCCGTTTTGTACTGAGGGATGCAAGCGTGTTTAAACTCGTAGGGTTAGTTCGTTCTTAAATAATGAATTTATGACAGGGAGGGTCTATGTTGCCATTGAATGGTAAACACGGAGTGGTGATTAGTAGAGTGCCGGTCATGCAAAATGGGCTAGGTGGCGTCATGACGCGTCATTTTCCTGATTTTGAAATAACGTACTGCCGTTCGATGCAGGAGTTGACGCTACTACAATTGCGTCGCGCTGGGGTCGTTATTGCCGATATTTCAGGTGAGTATCGTAATCCTCGCGGCACGCTTGAGCAGTATTATGGATTAATGAATCAGTATCGGGACATTCACTGGATATTCCTTGTCTCGCGTCCCCTTTATCCACTTGCAGTAGAGCTTCTTATGCGTCCGGAAAGCACGCTGCTTTCGGATATGGAACCGATCGAAGGCGTTATTAACGCTATTCGCGCGGGCAGTGAACGTGCCGAGCGAATAAGCCAGACGTTATTAATACCGGAAACGTCCGATATTGAAGAAGAGAGTGAGCAAATGATTGCGCTCACCCACTCTGAACGCAAGGTGTTGCGTTTATTAGGTAAAGGTTGGGGAATCAACCAAATAGCCACGCTGCTGAATAAAAGTAATAAAACGATCAGTGCACAGAAAAACAGTGCAATGCGCCGCTTATCACTTCGCAGTAATGCCGATATGTACGCGTGGATAAGCAGTACCCAGGGAATGCGAGAACTCAGTTTAATGTCGGCTTATGGAGAGTTTGAGGAATGGAAAAGACCACTGCAACAAGACATATCGCCGTCATCGAAAGCTGCTCAATGAGCGCTGTAGGGCTGAAGCATCTCTTTGCGATGCCCGCCCTGAGCCATTACCAGGTGCACCTGTTTAGCAGATTCGCCAGCTTTAAAGCGGCGCTCGTGGATATCTCATTCTATGCGGTTATCTATTCACTGTCTGATGAGCGTGAAGAGCGGAGAAACTGTCTGGCCTGTTTACGGGATCTCACCTTCACCCACAGCGACGTCCAGCGTATCGTGCTGGCCTCTGACGAAATGGAGGCGAGGCTGGTCAGCCATCTTTCGCCTTCTCGCTTGCATGGGATAATCAGTAAATCGGTTCCGCTAAAGCAGCTAATGGAGGGGCTGGAGACATTACTCAGCGAAACGCATCAGGTGAATGACAACATGTACAATCACTGGTGTGTGAGCCAGAATCGTATGTTAAGCCCAACCGAAAGGGCAATACTGCGTTATATGTCATCGGGATTTTCAATCCCTGAAATTGCGGCGCAGCTTGAACGCAATATTAAAACCATCCGGGCGCATAAGTTTAACGCAATGGTAAAGCTGGGCGTCAATTCTGACGTGGGATTACTGGATGCGGCGGATATCCTGGCGCATCTCCCTGCCCGGGAAGTGCGTCGTTCAGCTCTCACCGTTCCTTCATTCTCTCAGCGTTAAGTGGTGCGCCAGAGTTCTTCTGGCGCAACGTTTAAATGCAGACATCGACCCATTTTGCTGCGGTCAGCTCCGCCATTCTGTCGGGCGATATACGCACCGCACTGTGGATGGCACCCGCTGCGGGTAACACTTCCGCGTACTGTTTTAATGTGATGTCACAGTAAACAGAGAGCGGATTTTCCAGTCCGAAAGGGCAGACGCCGCCGACAGGATGACCCGTCAGGGTGACTACCTCATCGCTGCTGAGCATGCGGGCTTTTGCGCCGAATGTCTCTTTAAGCTTTTTGTTATCCAGACGCGCATCGCCTTTTGCAACCACCAGAATCACGTCATTTTTAATTTTCAGTGACAGCGTTTTGGCAATTTGGCCGGGTTCAACGTTGTGCGCGGCAGCAGCAAGGGCAACAGTCGCTGTGCTTTGGTTAAGCTCAATGATCTCTATATCCGGAGCGTGTTCGGCAAAAAACTGTTGTACAGACTGCAAACTCATTGATTCCTCCTGACAAATATCCTGCGTAATCTGTCATAAGAATTTAGTCGCTGTAAATATCCCTTAAGTAACAAATATCCGTCAGGGGCGATTTCTGGATCGCCTTCACATTCACAGAAACCGGTTACAGTAACCGGTTGCAGAGCGTGATGCAGAGATTAATACTAAGTGTGTAACTTCCCCTGTATCTAATAATAAGAGCTAATTATGAAACCATTCCGTTTGAGCAGTACCGCAGGTACACGATCCGGCAAGGTTGTGACGCTGATGTATGGAACAACGTGTGACGTGAGAGCGTCCAAAACGAACGTCTGACAGGAGATCTGCTATGTCTGCCAACCACGCTGCATTTAATCTGATTTTCCGCTTCGTTGAAAATTATGTCAGCCCTATTGCCGGGCGCATCTCTTCCCAGCGTCACGTTATGGCTATTCGTGACGGGTTTATCTCAGCGATGCCGTTTATGATTGTAGGCTCGTTTTTATTAGTGTTCGCTTACCCGCCTTTTTCGCCTGATACCACCTGGGGTTTTGCTCGCGCCTGGCTGGATATGGCGAAGCAGTTTGAAGGTCAAATTCTGACGCCGTTTGATATGACAATGGGGGTGATGTCCCTTTATATCTGTGCGGCTATTGCCTACAACCTGGGCAAACATTACGTTAAAACGCATCAGCTGGATCCGTTCATGTGCGCGATGCTGTCGCTGATGGCGTTCCTGCTGGTCGCCGCCCCTAAAACCAAAGGCGCTTTGCCGGTCGATAGCCTGGGAGGGACCGGTATTTTCACCGCGATTCTGGTGGCGATCTATTGCGTTGAGATGATGCGTTTCCTGAAAGCACACAATATCGGGATCCGCCTGCCAGACCAGGTACCGCCGATGATCAAAAACTCGTTTGACCTGCTGATCCCGGTGCTGGTGGTGGTGCTCACGCTCTACCCGCTGAGCCTGCTGATCCAGTCGCAGTTCGGTATGCTGATCCCACAGGCCATCATGTCGATATTCAAACCGCTGGTCTCTGCGGCTGACTCGCTGCCTGCGATCCTGCTGGCGGTGCTGATTGGCCACCTGCTGTGGTTTGCCGGGATCCACGGCGCGGCGATTGTCTCCGGGATGCTGCAAATGTTCTGGCTGACAAACCTGGGGGCGAACCAGACCGCGCTGGCGGCGAGCCAGCCTTTGCCACACATCTTTATGGAAGCCTTCTGGACGTTCTTTATCGTTATCGGCGGATCGGGGGCGACGATGGGGCTGGTGTTCTGCTATCTGCGTAGCCGCTCCGCGCACCTGCGCTCCATTGGACGCCTGAGCGTGGTACCAAGCATTTTCAATATCAATGAACCGGTGATTTTCGGTACGCCGATTGTGATGAACCCGGTGTTCTTTATTCCTTTCCTGCTGGCGCCGATGGTTAATGCCGTGCTGGCATGGGCAGCGATGAAGTTTGATCTGATTGGCCGCGTGATTTCCGTTGTGCCGTGGACGGCACCGGCTCCGGTTGGTGCCGCCTGGGCGCTGGGCTGGGATTTCCGTGCAGCCATTCTGGTGCTGGTTTTGGCCTGCGTTTCCGCCATTATCTATTTCCCGTTCTTCAAGGTGTACGAGAAACAGTTGCTTCAGCAGGAAGCGGAAGAAGCACAGCGTAATGGAGAAGAGGAAAATCAGCAGGTCGCTTAGGTAAAAGCAAAACGGCAACGCAGGTTGCCGTTTTTAATGTTTGTTCCCTCTCTCTGCGGGTTTCAGGCCGGGCCAGACTACTTAAGCGTGCAATCGCCACACTGCTGGACGTCCGGCAAACGGTAGCGCTGACAGCAGGTACGACGTACCAGAAGTCCCTCACGCGGAACCACGGTGCGGTAAAGAGGGTTATCCCGTCCATCCGACAGCTGTCTGGCAAAGAAACAGCTCTGACGCAGTGCATCCACTTTCTCGTCGCCGAGCAGCGGCTTCATCTCCGTTAAATACCAGTGGATAAGATACCCGGTATTACTCCAGATCAGTTTGCCGTTAATCTCTCCCGTCGCTTCCAGCGCATCAATGACCGGAACCAGCGCTCTTGTAATCAGCCGTTCCATACGCGCCTGCGCTGACAGGTGTCTCGCGCTCGGATCTTCGTGTACATCAATCCAGAAACAGGCAGCGCGCCCGGTTTCATGAAACTCAACATGGAAATGTTCCGACGAGAGATCGAGCATCGTTTCCTGGGTCAACAGGGCCAGCATGACAGGCGGCACCATCAGCCCGATATACCACTGTGCCCAGAGGGATAACAGCGGTTTGTTTTCCCGCGTCAGGGTAGGTTGGTTACGATAAATATGGTCGGAATAGGTTGCCAGCAGTGACTGCAGCTCCGCAGGGCGTTGCCACTCAGTCAGCGTCAGAGCATGATGCGGCGGTGCTTCATCCAGTTTGATGAAATCCAGCAGATGGGCGCGCGTTACGGCAATTTTTTCCCGAATGGCATCCGCAAGCGTCGTTTCCCCGGCGGAGAGTGGAGCTCGCCAGAGCAGGGGCTCAACGATGTGTGCGGTACGAGTCGCCATAGTGTGGATTACAAATCTAAATGATAATGATTGCCAATCCTAACTATAGATAAAACCGAGCGCAAGCGTTTTATCCTGGCGCTGTGAAGGCGGTTTCAGGCGGTATGAAGCTCTTCGCTCAGCAGAATGCTGTTACGTCCCATATGCTTGGCTTCATAGAGGGCTTTATCGGCTTTCGCCAGCGCGCCCTCAACGTCTTCACCTTCGAACATGGCGATGCCGATGCTGATGGTCACGTTAGTGGCGACGCTTTCGTTAAACATATGGGGGATTTTAAGATCGTAAACCTTCTGACGTATGCGTTCAGCCGTCTGTCGCGCTTGCTCCAGCGGGATGTTACTCAACAGCACCATAAATTCTTCCCCGCCAAACCGGGCGACAACATCGCGTGAGCGCACGGCGTCGCGTATCGCAGCCGAGACCCTGATCAAGGCCTGATCGCCCATCATATGGCCATAATGGTCGTTGTAGGCTTTGAAGTGGTCGATATCCATTAGCAGCACGAAGTGCTCGCCAGCGTCAGGCCTGGGAAGATTCTCCAGCCGGCTTTGCAGCCCGCGACGGTTATATAGGCCGGTGAGCGGGTCCATCATGCTGAGATCGGTCAGGGTTTCGCGCTCCTCCAGCAGTTCGGAAAGCAGCTCCTGGGCGAAACGGTCATTGCGCCGCTGAAGAACATGATGGATACCAATGGCGACCACCGGCAGCGCGAAAAAATAGGCCATTCTCAGCCAGTTTTCGGACGGACTAAGCCACAGGCAGGATATAAAAGCGGGAAATGAATGTAACGTAAAGGCTTTAATATTACTTGCGAACGCCAGAGACCCTATAAAAAGCACTGTTAATAGCGCCATCATTAAATAGGTCGCGTGATCGTGCGTGATTAACAGAAATTTAGAGACGATCTGCCAGGCCCATAAAAGACCAAAAATAGCTGAAACAACAGGGATATTTATTTTTCGCGTGCTGTTTTTCCAGTGCCAGATAAGTAAGCCTGTGCTGATAGTCAGTACGGCAAAGAGCGGGACTGATAACACACGCACGGAATAGAGAGGGTTTGTTACCGAGAACAATGCTGATGCGGCGTTCAGAAATAAAAACAAACGTAAAGATAGCTGATATTTCTTGTTGACTAAAGACAGCCAGGATTGTGATGTCATATGCGTGCGTTTTTATTAAAACTCAATTAAAACAATGAGCAAGGTGTTGTTGTGTAATATTGGGCGCTACAAAATTGAATTTTTATTATCAGAAAAACTTTATCGGAAGTTAACAGGTGGGCAATTTATCACCTTACACATTCTCTGTCATTATGGGAAAGCAATTGCTGGCGCAATTTCTTACGTCGCATGCTGACAAGTGATAATTACTATCATATGATACTGGTTATCATTATCAGTGCGAGAGGTGAAACCATGTTGAGCAAAGCGCTGGGAAGTGGGTGGGGAATATTACTGCCTGGTTCCATTATCGGTGGGCTAATGTTTGCCGATCTCCCCATTGATGTCTGGAAAGCAATGATTGTTTCAGGCTTGCTGGTGACATCCGCAATGATCTGGCACAAACAGTTACGGCATTACGTGCTGCTGCCATCATGCGTTGCTCTAATCAGTGGACTGCTGGTGATTCTGATGAGTTTGAAATAAAAGGGAAAAACAGGAGGCACTGCTGAGGGGATGTAAGATAATTGGTGCGAGGGGGGGGACTTGAACCCCCACGTCCGTAAGGACACTAACACCTGAAGCTAGCGCGTCTACCAATTCCGCCACCTTCGCACAGTCATCTTACTGGTTTGATATCGCCTCGTTGGTGCGAGGGGGGGGACTCGAACCCCCACATCCTAAGGACACTAACACCTGAAGCTAGCGCGTCTACCAATTCCGCCACCTTCGCCCAGTGCGAGCAATATCAACGTGATTTATGGTGCGAGGGGGGGGACTTGAACCCCCACGTCCGTAAGGACACTAACACCTGAAGCTAGCGCGTCTACCAATTCCGCCACCTTCGCATACCATCGACACTGTAAAAGTATCGTAACCACGGAGGCGCATTCTAGATGTTTTCAGCTTTACGTCAACAGAAAATTGCGCACGTTGTTTTGATTGCTGCAAAAATGGGCGATGGCAGCGTCAGCCATCGCCGGACCGGGGGTTTACTTTTTCGCCTGGCGCGTCATCACGGTGCGATAGACCTTAAAGCGGCCCGTCTGGGCGATCACTTCGTGGAAGCCAAAGGTTTCATCCAGCACTTTCGGGTACGCGAGGAAGGCGTTCGCTACGATACGCAGCTCACCGCCGCTGTTGAGGTGACGGGTTGCGCCACGGATCAGCGTTTGCGCCGCTTCAAGGCTGGTCTCCATTCCGTCGTGGAACGGCGGGTTAGAGATGATCATGTCAAAGCGACCGGTCACGTCGGAGAAGACGTTGCTGGCAAACACGTCACCTTCTATGCCATTCGCAGCAAGCGTGGCGCGGCTGGCTTCTACTGCCGGGGCGCTCACGTCACACAGGGTTAAACGCACTTTTGGTGAGTGGCTGGCGAGAACCGTTGACAGCACGCCCGCGCCACAGCCGACGTCCAGCACCTTGCCCTTGGTGTGAGGCGTCAGGGTGGACAGCAGCAGCTTGCTGCCCGTATCGAGCGCATCACGGCTGAACACGCCCGGCAGGGTTTTAATGGTCAGGCCGTCAAGCTGGTACTCGTCCCAGAAGGCGTCGGCATCGAAGGTGGTCTGTTTTTCCAGACGACCATGGTACAGTCCGCAGCGACGGGCGCTGTCGATTTTCGTCAGCGGCGCCCAGGCTTCGAGCATCTGCTCTGCGCTACGCACCCCGCTGCGGTTCTCACCGACAACAAAAATATCGCAGCCGACCGGCAGCAGAGAAAGCAGGTTCATCAGCTGGAACTGGGCTTCCGGCTTGTTTTTCGGCCAGTAGTAAATGAGCGTATCGCAGTCAGCAATATCGCTCTGCTGAGCCGCCAGGCTAAAGCGCGCGCGCTCGCCCATCTGGCGGCTCAGCACCTGCCAGTGGTGATAGTACTGGGTGTGGGCACGGCTTTCAGCACAGTCGAAACGCGCGGGCAGGTCATCCTGCATATCTCCGGCAAACAGAATACGGCTTTCTTCGAAATCATCACTGTGACGCAGCAAGACTTCACTTGCCGGGGTAAATGCAGACATGAATTGTTCCTCAATAAACTCAGGCGGGGATTATAGTAGGTAGATGGCGCAGTTTCGACACATTTGCTATATTTGCGCGCCTGAGAGACAGGAGTTTTCGCTATGACATCCCGACGAGACTGGCAGTTGCAGCAGCTGGGCATTACCCAGTGGGCTTTGCGTCGCCCGACGGCGTTGCGGGGCGAAATAGCCATCTCCATACCTGCGCATGTCCGCCTGGTGATGGTGGCAGAAGCGCCGCCTGCCCTGAACGAGCCCCTGATTGAGGATGTCCTTCGCACCCTGAAGGTGACCCGCGATCAGGTATTACAGCTGGCGCCCGAAAGCGTCGCGATGCTTCCCCCTGACAGCCGCTGTAACAGCTGGCGAATCGGGGCGGTGGACGAGCTACCTCTTGAAGGAAGCCAGATCAGTTCGCCAGCGCTGGACGAACTGAAAGCCAACCCAAAAGCGCGTAGCGCGCTATGGCAACAAATTTGCGAATATGAACACGATTTCTTCCCTCACGACGGCTGACCTGACCACCGCGTTCGCGATTGAAACCCGCTCCCATGCCTTTCCGTGGAGCGAAAAGACGTTTGCCAGCAATCAGGGCGAACGCTATTTAAATCTCCGCCTGGACGTTGACGGTGCGATGGCTGCGTTCGCCATCACGCAGGTCGTTCTGGACGAGGCGACGCTGTTTAATATTGCGGTCGATCCCGCTTATCAGCGCCGCGGGCTGGGCAGGGAACTGCTTGAGCACCTCATTCGTGAGCTGGAAACCCGTGACGTTTTCACCCTGTGGCTGGAGGTGCGCGCGTCCAATGTCGCTGCCATCGCGCTCTATGAAAGCTTAGGCTTCAACGAGGCGACTATCCGCCGTAACTACTACCCCACCGCAGAGGGACGTGAAGACGCCATTATCATGGCTCTGCCGATTGGATAACGAAAATAAGGTTGTAACGATGAAATGGGACTGGATTTTCTTTGATGCCGACGAAACGCTGTTTACGTTTGACTCGTTCGGCGGCCTACAGCGAATGTTTCTCGACTATAGCGTGACGTTCACCGCGGAAGATTTTCAGGACTATCAGGCGGTGAACAAACCGCTGTGGGTGGATTACCAGAACGGAGCCATCACCGCGTTACAGCTTCAGCATCAGCGTTTTGACGTGTGGGCTGAACGGTTAAACGTCAGTCCTGGGGCGCTGAACGAGGCCTTCCTGAATGCGATGGCGGATATCTGCGCGCCGCTACCCGGCGCCGTTTCTCTGCTGGATTCGCTGAAAGGGAAGGTGAAGCTTGGGATCATTACCAACGGCTTTACCGCGCTTCAGCAGATCCGCCTTGAACGCACCGGCCTGCGCGATCATTTCGACGCGCTGGTGATCTCCGAAGAGGTGGGCGTACCGAAGCCGGATCCGCGTATTTTCGATTATGCGCTGGCGCAAGCCGGCAATCCTGACCGCGATCGCGTGCTGATGGTGGGGGATACGGCAGAATCTGATATTCTGGGAGGTATGAGATCGAGCCTGTCGACCGTCTGGCTGAATGCGCATGGCCGCACGCTGCCGGAAGGCATCGAGCCGACCTGGACCGTAACGTCATTGAACGAACTGGAGCAGCTCCTGTGTAAACAATGATTGCCTGCCCCCTGTTGATGGGTAAAATAGCCGCATTTTTCGTATTCCATGATGCGCGGCCTGCTGCCGCGCTTACCTAAGAAGAATTGATTATGACGTTGTCTCCTTATCTGCAAGAGGTGGCCAAACGCCGCACTTTTGCCATTATCTCGCACCCGGATGCCGGTAAAACGACCATCACCGAGAAGGTGTTGCTGTTCGGACAGGCGATCCAGACCGCGGGTACCGTTAAAGGCCGTGGCTCCAGCCAGCATGCTAAATCCGATTGGATGGAGATGGAAAAGCAGCGTGGTATTTCGATTACCACCTCCGTGATGCAGTTCCCGTATCACGACTGCCTGGTGAACCTGCTGGACACCCCGGGGCACGAAGACTTCTCCGAAGATACCTACCGTACGCTGACGGCGGTGGACTGCTGCCTGATGGTGATCGACGCCGCGAAAGGTGTTGAAGATCGTACCCGCAAGCTGATGGAAGTCACCCGTCTGCGCGATACGCCGATCCTCACCTTTATGAACAAACTCGACCGTGACATCCGTGACCCGATGGAGCTGATGGATGAAGTGGAAAACGAGCTGAAGATTGCCTGCGCGCCCATCACCTGGCCGATTGGCTGCGGCAAGCTGTTCAAAGGGGTTTACCACCTCTATAAAGACGAAACCTACCTGTACCAGACCGGCAAGGGCCACACCATTCAGGAAGTCCGCATTGTGAAAGGTCTGGACAACCCGGAGCTGGACGCCGCTGTCGGTGAAGAGCTGGCCGCCCAGCTGCGCGATGAGCTGGAGCTGGTTAAAGGCGCGTCGCACGAGTTCGACAGAGAGCTGTTCCTGAGCGGTGAAATTACCCCGGTCTTCTTCGGTACCGCACTCGGCAACTTCGGCGTTGACCATATGCTCGACGGTCTGGTGGAGTGGGCCCCGCAGCCGATGCCGCGCAAAACCGACACCCGCGAAGTAGAAGCGAAGGAAGAGAAGTTTTCCGGCTTCGTCTTTAAAATTCAGGCCAACATGGATCCGAAACACCGCGACCGCGTCGCCTTTATGCGCGTGGTCTCCGGTAAGTACGAGAAGGGCATGAAGCTGCGTCAGGTCCGTATCGGTAAAGACGTGGTGATCTCCGACGCGCTGACCTTCATGGCGGGCGACCGTTCGCATGTAGAAGAAGCCTATCCGGGTGACATCATTGGTTTACACAACCACGGCACCATTCAGATTGGCGATACCTTCACGCAGGGCGAGATGATGAAGTTCACCGGTATCCCGAACTTCGCGCCGGAACTGTTCCGCCGCATTCGCCTGCGCGATCCGCTGAAGCAGAAGCAGCTGCTGAAAGGCCTGGTCCAGCTTTCCGAAGAGGGCGCGGTACAGGTGTTCCGCCCCATCGCCAACAACGATCTGATCGTAGGCGCGGTGGGTGTGCTCCAGTTCGACGTGGTGGTTGCCCGTCTTAAGAGCGAGTACAACGTGGAAGCGATTTACGAATCGGTGAACGTGGCGACCGCCCGCTGGGTTGAATGTTCAGACGTGAAGAAATTCGAAGAATTTAAACGTAAGAACGAAGTTCAGCTGGCGCTGGACGGTGGCGATAACCTGACCTATATCGCCCCAACCATGGTAAACCTGAACCTGACGCAGGAACGTTATCCTGATGTTCAGTTCCGCAAAACGCGCGAGCATTAATTTCCTTTCAGAGCACGGCAGCCGCCGTGCTCTTCTTTAATTCCTGTGTTATTAAACCCTTGCGGAATGTTCTTAATTCACCGCAATTTTTCGCTATTCGTTCGTTTTTTCCCCAATTCTGAATGCACCCCTCTGATTGTGATCTATATTTAACTCAGTGTTTAGCACCGGGCGTGGATGAATTAACTGTTCAATGCATGTCCATTGGTTCTCCATTTTGCCCCGGTGTTAATTCGCAATATATAAAACCAAGATTAGGGAAGTATGTCGCCCAAATAATGGGCAAAACACAGGAATAAATCGATGAATATGACAAGACTGAAGATTTCTAAAACTCTGCTGGCTGTAACATTGGGTAGTGTCCTGGTAAGCGGTTCTGCTCTGGCGGAAACCAGCACCATGGATAAAGCGCAAAATTCCGCCAATACCGCAGGGGAAAAAATCGATAGCTCTATGAATAAAGTCGGTAATTTCATGGATGACAGCTCAATCACAGCAAAAGTGAAAGCCGCACTGGTGGATCACGAATCCATCAAGAGCACCGATATTTCTGTTAAAACCGACAATAAGGTTGTCACCCTGAGCGGTTTCGTTGAAAGCCAGACCCAGGCTGAAGAAGCCGTTAAAGTGGCAAAAGGCGTTGAGGGCGTAAGCTCCGTCAGCGACAAATTGCACGTACGTGACAGCAAAGAATCGTCGGTGAAGGGCTATGCCGGAGATGCAGCAACTACCAGCGAAATCAAAGCTAAACTGTTAGCTGACGACATCGTGCCATCCCGTATGGTGAAAGTTGAAACCACCGATGGTGTGGTCCAGCTGTCCGGTACGGTTGAGAATCAGGCACAAAGCGATCGTGCCGAGTCAATTGCGAAAGCTATTGATGGTGTGAAAAGCGTCAAAAACGATCTGAAAACGAAGTAAAGCAGTACCATTCGCCCGCAGGCTGAAAACTGCGGGCGAAATAAAAACGATTCTGGAAAAGCCGGTGAGTGACCTGAGCGCTCACGTTTAGCGGCCGACATTAACTATGGTAAAGGAGAGGCTTATGTTTCGTTGGGGCATTATATTTCTGGTTATCGCGTTAATTGCCGCCGCATTGGGCTTTGGTGGACTGGCGGGTACCGCGGCATGGGCAGCGAAAATTGTCTTCGTCGTCGGTATTATTCTGTTCCTGGTCAGCCTGTTTACGGGTCGACGTCGCCCGTAGCAAACGCAATATTTATTAAACAAACTCAAGCCAGTCCTCGTGACTGGCTTTTTCTCGTTTGAGAACCACCGGGGAAGTGCGTTACTGTGTCTCATCAAAATAATGAAAACAGGAAGGCAGAGGTGGGGCAACGAATTCCCGTTACGCTCGGCAATATTGCGCCGCTGACGTTAAAACCGTTTCATGCAGGCCAGCTTGCGCTGGTCTGTGAAGGGGGAGGGCAGCGCGGTATTTTCACTGCTGGCGTGCTTGACGAATTTATGCGCGCACAATTCAACCCGTTCGATCTCTATTTCGGTACCTCTGCCGGGGCGCAGAACCTCTCCGCCTATGTCTGCAACCAGCCCGGCTATGCGCGCAAAGTGATTATGCGCTACACCACCTCCAAAGAATTCTTCAATCCGGTACGCTTCGTACGCGGCGGGAACCTGATCGATCTCGACTGGTTACTGGATGCTACCTCCAGCCAGATGCCGCTGGCCATGGATACCGCGTCACGTCTGTTCGATACCGGCAAAGAGTTCTGGATGTGCGCCAGCCGTGGCGATGACTATTCGCCGGGTTACTTTTCGCCGCAGAAAGAGAACTGGCTGGATATCATCCGCGCGTCCAGCGCGATCCCGGGATTCTACCGCACCGGCGCCCTGCTGGAGGGGATAAGCTATCTTGACGGCGGTATCAGCGACGCGGTGCCGGTACAGGAGGCGGCGCGGCGCGGGGCAAAAACCATTGTGGTGATCCGCACGGTGCCTTCGCAGATGTATTACACCCCACAGTGGTTTAAGCGGATGGAACGCTGGCTGGGCGACAGCAGCCTGCAACCGCTGGTGAATATCGCGAAGCAGCATGAAACCACCTACGGCGCGATGCAGCGTTTTATTGAAAAACCACCGGGCAAGCTGCGCATCTTTGAAATTTATCCGCCTAAGCCGCTGTTGAGCATGGCGCTGGGCAGTCGGCTGCCTGCGTTGCGTATGGATTACAAAACGGGGCGGCTGTGCGGGCGTTACTTCCTGGCGACCGTCGGGAAAATGCTGGCGGAGCAACCGCCTCTTCATCGGCATAAAAGCATCATTTTGCCGCCTGCCGTTGTGGCCAATGACGCGGTGGCGATGCCGCTGGTGGACGCGCCGCAGGCCAACGATGGCTTACTCGATAACGAGGATCTGGCGTGACGCACTGCTTTATCGATACCCATTGCCACTTTGATTTCCCGCCGTTTAGCGGGGAGGAAACATCAAGTATTGCGCGCGCGGCTGAGGCCGGTGTGAGAGCCATTATTGTGCCCGCTATTGAAGCGGCGAGATTCGACAAAGTTCTGGCGCTTGCCCGGGAGCACGATGCGCTGTATGCCGCGCTGGGTCTGCATCCGATCGTTATTGAGCACCATCTTGATGACCATCTCGACAGGCTGGATGCCACGCTGCAAAATGCGGATACGAAGCTGGTTGCCATCGGTGAGATCGGCCTCGATCTCTATCGTGAAGATCCGCAGTTTGAGCGCCAGCAGACGATCCTGGATGCGCAGCTCCGGCTGGCAAAGCGCCACGATCTGCCGGTGATCCTCCACTCCAGACGTACCCATGACAAACTGGCGATGCACCTGAAGCGTATCGACGTGCCGCGCAGGGGCGTGGTCCATGGTTTCGCTGGAAGCCTTCAGCAGGCGCAGCGTTTTATTGAGCTGGGCTATAAGATTGGCGTCGGTGGCACCATTACCTATCCGCGTGCCAGCAAAACCCGTGATGTGATGGCGCAGCTCCCGCTGACCTCGCTCCTGCTGGAAACGGATGCGCCTGACATGCCGCTGAATGGTTTTCAGGGCCAGCCCAACCGCCCGGAGCAGGCGGCACGCGTTTTTGATGTGCTGTGTGAGCTGCGTCAGGAGCCTGAAGATGTGATTGCCAGCGCGCTGCTGGAAAACACCCGCGCGGTCTTCGGCATCACGCTATAAATAAAGGGCCGGGCGGATCACCGTGATCTGCTGCCGTTCCAGGGCCTGCGCCAGCGGCTCGATGTCCTCCGGCGTGGCGCTCCGCCATCGCGCCGCCTCCCCGTAAACCCCATGAGCATGAAACGCGTTGATCCGCACAGGAACGTTCCCCAACGCGTGGATAAAAGCGGTCAGCGATGGCAGATGGTGCAGATAATCACACCGAGCGGGGATCACCATCAGGCGCAGCTCCGTCAGGCGATGACGATCGGCCAGCCAGCGGATGCTCTGCTTGATCTGCGTGTTTTCGCGCCCGGTCAGAAAACGGTGATGTTCATTGCCCCAGGCTTTCAGATCCACCATCGCGCCGTCAAACACCGGTAACAGCTTTTGCCAGCCGGTTTCGCTTAACAGGCCGTTGCTGTCCACCAGGCACGTCAGATGGCGCAGGGACGGATCGGCTTTGATCGCGGTGAACAGCGCAACCAAAAACGGCAGCTGCGTGGTGGCCTCACCCCCGCTGACGGTCACGCCCTCAATAAACGGCGCGGACGTGCGAACCCGGGAGAGGATCTCCTCGACGCTATAGCGCTGCGCCATCGGCGTCGCCTGCTGCTGACACAGGTGCAGACAGGTGTCGCACTGCTGACAGTGACTCTCCTGCCACCAGACGCGCCCGGCCTGAATTGCCAGCGCATCATGAGGACAGTGGGGAACACAGTCGCCGCAGTCGTTGCAGCGCCCTATCGTCCACGGGTTGTGGCAGGTTTTGCAGCGCAGGTTACAGCCCTGGAGGAACAACGCCAGGCGGCTGCCCGGCCCGTCCACGCAGGAGAAGGGTATGACCTGACTAACTAAAGCGCATCTGCTGTTCATGGCTTATCACGCGCGGCTGACGTTCCAGAATACGGGTATTGCGCGCGGCCTCCTCGCCGAGCCAGGTGGTGTTGGTGCGCGAGCCGGCCTCCCGGTATTTCTCCAGATCGGAGAGCCGCACCATATACCCGGTGACGCGCACCAGGTCGTTTCCGGCTACATTCGCGGTGAACTCACGCATACCGGCGTTGAACGCCCCCAGGCACAGCTGCACCACAGCCTGAGGATTGCGTTTAACCGTTTCCTCCAGGGTGAGAATATCGCTGATCCCCGAATGATAGTGTTTATGATGCGGCGCCACGGCCAGCAGGTGGCTGACAGGGTCCGGTTCGTCGCCGTACGGCAGACGTGCGCCCGGCGTGGTGTCAGAATCGGAACTGATCCCAGACTGGGCATGCAGCATCGCGCGGTGCTGCCAGCCGTGTTTCACCGGCGTGTTTTCAACAAACGCCGCAAGCTGTTCACTGATGCGGTAGCCCAGCGCATTGGCCTGTTCGTTCTTACCGTAACGTCCCGTAATGCCTGCTTTCTCGCACAGCACATTCACCGCTTCGGCCAGACCGTACATGCCAAACATCGGCACAAAGCGATCGGCATCAATCAGCCCCTCTTTCACCAGGAAGCTATTCTCAAAGAAGCCGGATTGTTCATATAGAAAATCGCAGCGCGCATTGATGATCGCGATTTGTTGTTGGCAGTAGTGGGGAAGGGTACGGGTGAAAAAGTCTTCCGGTGAGCGGCTGTGTTCCGCGATCGCTTTCAGGTTAAGGCGCACCAGCGTGCTGCCGCCGCCCGCCAGCGGCAGGGAGTTGTAACAGCTCACCACGCCATAGCGACCTTTTGTGAAAATTTTATCATTCACCGGGCCATTAGAAATATGCGGTTTACTACATTCACAAATGTTTTCCGCCACGCTCAGCAGCAGATCGCTGGGGGTTACATCCGGGTCGTAGATAAAGGTCAGGTTCGGCGCAACCTGCTTCAGTTCGGCATCCGCGCGAAGGATGGCTCGGGTGACAGGCGTATCCGCCGGGCCGATATTGGCATGCATAAACGCATCGGGCAGGGTTCTGTCCAGGTAACGCCAGAAACGTTTTATTCGGCTATCGATTTCATCCTGTGTTAGAATTTTAACATAGGGGCTGAGTATCTCATCGAGCTGGCCCAGATAGACCGGCATCGATGTGACGGACGGAACATGGTGATAAAGGATAGTGAGCAGCGAGAGGGCATCATCCAGATCTTTCGCCCCTTCCAGCTCCAGCCATTCTGAGCCGTTAGCCAGAAATTTAGCGTAGTCCGGCAGCACGTAGCGCGGTTTGTAAGGCGCATGGCCTTCGAACATGTCGCAGATGAATCCCTCGTCCAGCGCGGCCCGGGCCGCCTCTGGCAGAGCGGGATAGGGCAGATTGTTCTCTGCTTCCAGCGCCAGAAAATGACGTTTTTGTTCCGGGGTTAACACCGGGCTGGTCACAATGTGCTGGCAACGTTGTTGCAGGGCGTCGGGCATGTTCACTTCCTTGGTTGTTCTGCGGATGGTGAACGAATTGTAGGAAGCCAGCCTGGTGGCGCTTTTGATCAGACAGGGGATATCGCCGATTTAGTCAGCAATTAACGCACTAAAATTTGAAGAAGATCTCATTACAGTAATGCAAATTTGCACACAGTTTTCATTAACTGTGATGAATGTCGAAGTGTGGATGCGGGTGAATGTTAGAATACTCACAGACCCGCAAGGTAAAATTTATACGGCACTGCCGTTGGAGAATGTTATGACCGATTTAACTGCAAGCAGCCTGCGCGCGTTGAAACTGATGGACCTGACCACCCTGAACGATGACGACACCAATGAAAAAGTCATCGCCCTGTGCCATCAGGCGAAAACGCCAGTGGGTAACACCGCCGCCGTCTGTATCTACCCGCGCTTTATCCCGATTGCCCGCAAAACGCTGAAAGAGCAGGGCACGCCGGACGTGCGCATTGCCACCGTAACTAACTTCCCGCACGGCAATGACGATATCGAGATCGCGCTGGCAGAAACCCGCGCGGCGATTGCGTACGGCGCGGACGAAGTTGACGTGGTATTCCCGTACCGCGCGCTGATCGCCGGCAACGAGCAGGTCGGTTTTGACCTGGTGAAAGCCTGTAAAGACGCGTGTGCGGCGGCAAACGTGCTGCTTAAAGTGATCATCGAAACCGGCGAGCTGAAAGAAGAGGCGTTGATTCGTAAGGCGTCTGAAATCTCCATCAAAGCGGGCGCGGATTTCATTAAAACCTCTACCGGTAAAGTGCCGGTCAACGCTACTCCGGAAAGCGCACGCATCATGATGGAAGTCATCCGTGATATGGGCGTGTCCAAAACCGTTGGCTTCAAACCGGCGGGCGGCGTGCGTACCGCGGAAGACGCGCAGCAGTTCCTGGCGATTGCCGACGAGCTGTTCGGCGCCGACTGGGCTGATTCCCGCCACTACCGCTTCGGCGCGTCCAGCCTGCTGGCCAGCTTGCTGAAAGCGCTGGGTCACGGTGACGGTAAGAGCGCAAGCAGCTACTAAGTTGAATTGCCGGGTGGCGCTACGCTAACCCGGCCTACAGGAGCGTAGGGCGGGTCAACATATCCGCCGCCATTCACCCGATTCCGCATGGAGGTTACCGTGTTTCTCGCACAAGAAATTATTCGTAAAAAACGTGATGGTCATGCATTAAGCGACGAAGAAATCCGCTTTTTTATCAATGGCATTCGTGATAACACCATCTCTGAAGGGCAGATTGCGGCTCTGGCGATGACCATTTTCTTCCACGATATGTCGATGCCTGAGCGCGTGTCGCTGACCATGGCGATGCGAGATTCAGGAACCGTTCTGGACTGGAAAAGCCTCAACCTTAACGGCCCAATTGTGGACAAACACTCCACCGGCGGCGTGGGCGACGTGACGTCTCTGATGCTCGGCCCAATGGTGGCGGCCTGTGGCGGTTACATCCCGATGATTTCCGGGCGCGGCCTGGGTCATACCGGCGGTACGCTCGACAAACTGGAAGCCATTCCGGGCTTCGATATCTTCCCGGATGACAACCGCTTCCGCGACATTATTAAAGACGTTGGCGTGGCGATTATCGGCCAGACCAGCTCTCTTGCTCCGGCTGACAAGCGTTTCTACGCGACGCGTGACATTACCGCGACCGTAGACTCCATCCCGCTGATCACCGCCTCTATCCTTGCCAAAAAACTGGCGGAAGGTCTGGATGCGCTGGTGATGGATGTGAAAGTGGGCAGCGGCGCGTTTATGCCAACCTATGAACTCTCTGAGGCGCTGGCCGAAGCGATCGTTGGCGTCTCCAACGGCGCGGGCGTGCGCACCACTGCACTGCTGACGGACATGAACCAGGTGCTGGCCTCCAGCGCCGGTAACGCGGTTGAAGTCCGTGAGGCCGTGCAGTTCCTCACAGGCGAATACCGTAACCCGCGCCTGTTCGATGTCACCATGGCGCTGTGCGTTGAGATGTTAATCTCCGGCAAGCTGGCCAAAGACGACGCGGAAGCCCGCGCGAAGCTTCAGGCGGTGCTGGACAACGGCAAAGCGGCGGAGATCTTTGGTCGGATGGTGGCGGCGCAGAAAGGCCCGACCGACTTCGTGGAAAACTACGCGAAATACCTGCCCACCGCGATGCTCAGCAAAGCGGTCTATGCGGACAGCGAAGGCTTTGTCTCGGCTATGGATACCCGCGCGCTCGGCATGGCTGTTGTGTCTATGGGCGGCGGTCGTCGTCAGGCATCGGACACCATTGATTACAGCGTCGGCTTTACCGATATGGCCCGTCTGGGCGACAGCGTTGACGGCCAACGTCCGCTGGCGGTGATCCACGCTAAAGATGAAGCCAGCTGGCAGGACGCGGCGAAAGCGGTGAAGGCGGCAATATCTCTTGACGATAAAGCACCGGAAACCACACCGACGGTCTATCGTCGTATCACTGAATAGCGGTATACTGATCTGATCGCATTTTTATGAAGCACTAAGTACGGAGAACAATTATGAAACGTGCATTTATTATGGTGCTGGACTCATTCGGCATCGGCGCAACCGAAGATGCAGAACGATTTGGTGACGTGGGTTCCGATACCCTGGGTCACATCGCGGAAGCCTGTGCAAAAGGCGAAGCGGACAACGGTCGTAAAGGCCCTCTGAACCTGCCAAACCTGACCCGTCTGGGGCTGGTAAAAGCGCATGAAGGCTCTACCGGTAAGATCGCAGCCGGTATGGACGGTAACGCGGAAGTGGTGGGGGCCTACGCGTGGGCGCACGAGCTCTCTTCCGGGAAAGATACTCCGTCCGGTCACTGGGAAATTGCCGGCGTGCCGGTGCTGTTTGACTGGGGTTACTTTTCCGATCACGAGAACAGCTTCCCGCAGGAGCTGCTCGATAAGCTGGTGAAGCGCGCCAACCTGCCGGGCTACCTCGGCAACTGCCACTCTTCCGGTACCGTGATTCTGGATCAGCTCGGCGAAGAGCATATGAAAACCGGCAAGCCGATTTTCTATACCTCTGCTGACTCCGTGTTCCAGATCGCCTGCCATGAAGAGACGTTTGGCCTGGATAAACTGTACGAGCTGTGCGAGATCGCCCGTGAAGAGCTGACCGAAGGCGGCTACAACATTGGCCGCGTTATCGCGCGTCCGTTTATCGGCGACAAAGCGGGTAACTTCCAGCGTACCGGCAACCGTCACGATCTGGCCGTGGAGCCACCGGCGCCGACCGTGCTGCAAAAACTCGTCGACGAGAAAGACGGCCACGTGGTTTCCGTGGGTAAAATCGCGGACATTTACGCCAACTGCGGCATTACCAAAAAGGTCAAAGCGACCGGTCTGGATGCGCTGTTCGACGCCACCATCAAAGAGATGAAAGAAGCGGGCGATAAGACCATTGTCTTCACCAACTTCGTGGACTTCGACTCCTCCTGGGGCCACCGTCGCGACGTCGCCGGGTATGCTGCGGGTCTGGAGCTGTTTGACCGCCGTCTGCCAGAGCTGATGGAGCTGGTGGGGGAAGATGACATTCTGATCCTGACCGCTGACCATGGCTGTGACCCGACCTGGACCGGTACCGACCACACCCGTGAGCACATTCCGGTGCTGGTGTACGGCCCGAAAGTCAAACCGGGCTCGCTGGGTCACCGTGAGACCTTCGCGGACATCGGCCAGACGATTGCGAAATACTTTGGTACGTCTGACATGGAATATGGCAAGGCTATGTTCTAAACGGATTGGGTGCGGCCTGATGCCCTCACCCCGGCCCTCTCCCACCGGGAGAGGGAGAAACAGAATGTAGGCCGGGTAAGGCGTAGCCGCCACCCGGCAAAAACAACAATGTAAAAGGAACTGAAGATGGCAACTCCTCACATTAATGCAGAAATGGGTGATTTCGCTGACGTCGTATTGATGCCGGGCGACCCGCTGCGCGCGAAGCACATTGCAGAAACCTTCCTCGAAGACGTGCGTGAAGTGAACAACGTGCGCGGCATGCTGGGCTTCACCGGCACCTATAAAGGCCGCAAAATCTCCGTGATGGGTCACGGCATGGGTATCCCATCCTGCTCCATCTACACCAAAGAGCTGATCACCGATTTCGGCGTGAAGAAAATCATCCGTGTCGGCTCCTGCGGCGCAGTGCGCATGGACGTTAAGCTGCGTGACGTGGTGATCGGCATGGGCGCGTGCACCGACTCTAAAGTCAACCGCATTCGCTTTAAAGATCATGATTTTGCAGCCATCGCTGACTTTGACATGGTGCGTAACGCGGTTGACGCGGCAAAAGCGCTGGGCGTTGACGCGCGCGTGGGCAACCTGTTCTCTGCCGATCTGTTCTACTCGCCAGAAGGCGACATGTTCGACGTGATGGAAAAATACGGCATTCTGGGCGTGGAAATGGAAGCGGCCGGTATCTACGGCGTGGCGGCTGAATTCGGTGCGAAAGCGCTGACCATCTGCACCGTGTCTGACCACATCCGTACCCACGAGCAGACTACCGCTGCCGAGCGTCAGACCACCTTCAACGACATGATCAAAATCGCGCTGGAATCCGTTCTGCTCGGCGATAAAGAGTAATACCTGTTGTGCCGGGTGGCGGCTTCGCCTGACCCGGCCAGCGGTTTTCCAGGCCCGCTAAGCAGAGCGCCAGCGGGCTTTTTTATTAGCGTACTGCCTGCGCAATCCACGCCGATAACTCCCGCAACTCTTGTTCCTGTTCCGGAAAATCAACACGTAACGCGTCACACTCCTGTTGCAGCATATCTGCCCGATAGAGACAGCCCTGCAAACGTGCAGCCAGCGCTTCTAACGGTGCCGGATTAAGACTATCCGTAAATACCTGAGTACGAGAGATATGGCCTTTCTCGACGTCAAAGTGCAGCTCAACGCCGCCCCAGGTAAATCGCTCATCCAGCAGGTGTGAAAACGCCGGTGCCTGACCGAAATTCCACTCCCAGCTGCTCTGGCGGGCGAAGGTTTCCGCGAAGTTTGGCAGATCCGGGGTTTTATCCGGAGAAATCACCTCGGCTTCTACGCGTTCACCGTAATGCCTGAAAAAGGCCTCGCGGATCGCATCGCAAATGCGTTCATGGGTAATCCCCGGCAGGAGCTCCACCAGATTCGCCACGCGACCGCGCACGGAGGTAATTCCCTTAGCCTGGAGCTTTTTCTTGTCCGGATTCAGATAGTTTGCCAGACGGCTCAGATCGGCATTCAGCAATAATGTGCCGTGGTGGAATCCGCGATCCATCGTTTCGCGGTAGGCTGAGCCTGACACTTTCCGGTCGCCTTCAGGCGTTTTCACGACCAGATCGTTACGTCCCGAGGCTTCAGCCGTCACGCCGAGTGAATTGAGCGCGTTAAGCACAATGGAGGTCGAGATGGTTTTGTCGTATTCCGGCTTGCCCGCCATAAAGGTAAAGCAGGTGTTGCCCAGATCGTGAAACACCGCACCGCCGCCGCTGCTGCGGCGCGCCAGGCGGACGTTGTCCTCTTCCATACGGCGGGTGTTACACTCTTTCCACGGATTTTGCGCGCGACCAATAACGACCGTATCGGCGTTGCGCCAGAGAAACAGGACGCGCTGGGTGGCAGGCATCTGGCGGAAGATGCACTCTTCCACCGCCAGGTTAAACCAGGGATCGTAAGAGTCAGAGATTAGCAGGCGTAACGTCGACATGGCAGATTTCCTTTTCCGAATCATCCGCCTACTTTATCATTATTCTTTCTTCTCGCTCTCTTCCTCTTCGGGAACCGACTTGCTGGCGGTTAACAGGAACGGCGACTGCTGCCAGCGGGTGCGTTTGCCCTGGAGCAGCGTGCGCGCCAGTACCACGCCAATCGCCAGCGAGAGCAGCAGCATCAGGCGCAAAATATTGGTGGTGTTATCCACCTGTTTGGCTTCGGTTGGCAGGGTGTGGGTGTCGAGTGTCAGACGTAAATAGCCGAGCGGACCATTCTTGCCCTGAATGGGTTCGACGATTTGTTGGTTGAAATAACCCCCGGCTTTTTTGCCATCCAGCGCCAGCCTGTCGCGCACGTCGACATGCTCACCCGCGCGGGCAATCAGGTCGCCCTGTTCATCGTACACGCCCGCATCCAGAATGCGGCTGTTTTCCGTAAGCTGGCGCAATACCTGGGCTATTCGCTTATCATCCGGCGTTTCGGTGCGCATAGACGGCGCAACGTTGAGCGTCACCTGGCGCGCCAGCGTCCGGGCCAGTTCCTCAAACTGCGGGTTACGCTGTCGTTGGTGATTCTGGCTAAACCAGGATGCCCCCTGCATCAGCGCCACTAATAGTGCGAGACAGATCAGGACAATCACGGCGCGATGAAGCCGGAATTTCAGTTTTGCGCGAGCCATATTCCACCTGCTTAAAATTTACGGCTTAATGTTGCCAGAAGTGATGGTTACAGGGTAGCCTCATGCGTTATTTTCCCTCTGGAACCTTCCGGCGCGAACGAAATTACAGGAGCTTCAATGCCGAACATTACCTGGTGCGACCTGCCAACGGATGTCTCTTTATGGCCAGGATTGCCGCTCTCTTTAAGTGGCGATGAGGTGATGCCTCTCGATTACCACGCTGGCCGTAGCGGCTGGCTGCTGTACGGACGCGGCCTGGATAAGCAACGCCTCACCCAGTATCAAACCAAACTGGGCGCAGCGATGGTCATCGTTGCGGCCTGGTGCGTGGAAGATTATCAGGTTATTCGCCTGGCGGGTTCCCTGACGCAGCGCGCCACGCGTCTGGCGCACGACGCCGGGCTGGACGTTGCCCCCCTCGGCAAAATTCCGCACCTGAAAACGCCCGGCCTGCTGGTAATGGACATGGACTCCACCGCCATTCAGATCGAATGTATTGACGAGATTGCTAAACTGGCGGGCAGCGGCGAGCTGGTGGCGGAAGTCACCGAGCGCGCGATGCGCGGCGAGCTGGATTTCACCGCCAGCCTGAGACAGCGCGTGGCGACCCTGAAGGGGGCCGATGCTAACATTTTGCGTCAGGTGCGCGATGAACTGCCCCTGATGCCTGGGCTGACGCAGCTGGTGCTCAAGCTGGAGACGCTCGGCTGGAAAGTGGCGATTGCCTCCGGCGGGTTCACCTTCTTTGCCGACTACCTGCGTGACAAGCTGCGTCTGACCACCGTGGTGGCAAACGAGCTGGAGATCATGGACGGCAAACTCACCGGACAGGTCATCGGCGACATCGTGGATGCGCAGTACAAAGCCAATACGCTGACGCGTCTGGCGGAGAAATATGCCATTCCGGTCGAGCAGACCGTCGCCATCGGCGATGGCGCGAACGATCTGCCGATGATCAAAGTTGCCGGGCTGGGTATTGCCTACCATGCCAAGCCGAAAGTGAATGAAAAGACGGAAGTCACTATCCGTCATGCTGATCTGATGGGGGTGTTCTGCATTCTCTCCGGCAGCATTAATCAAAAATAGCGGCCTGCTTTTGTAGGCCGGGTAAGCGTCAGCGCCACCCGGCGCGCAGACCGCACAGAAATAACGAGGTAAACCGTGGCGAAAGCTCCAAAACGCGCATTTGTCTGTAATGAATGTGGTGCGGATTATCCGCGCTGGCAGGGGCAATGCAGCGCCTGCCATGCCTGGAACACCATCACCGAAGTGCGTGGTGTGGCGGCTTCGCCGAGCGTGGCCCGCAATGAACGGCTGAGCGGCTATGCGGGCAATGCAGGCGTGTCGAAGGTACAAAAACTTTCGGATATCAGCCTGGAAGCGCTGCCGCGCTTTTCCACCGGATTCAAAGAATTTGACCGCGTGCTCGGCGGTGGCGTAGTGCCGGGCAGCGCCATTCTGATCGGCGGTAACCCGGGCGCGGGTAAATCGACCCTGCTGCTGCAAACGCTCTGCAAGCTCGCCGAACAGATGAAAACCCTGTACGTCACGGGGGAAGAATCACTTCAGCAGGTGGCGATGCGCGCGCACCGCCTCGGCCTGCCGACCGGCAATCTGAATATGCTTTCGGAAACCAGCATCGAGCAGATCTGCATGATCGCCGAAGAAGAGCAGCCGAAGCTGATGGTGATTGACTCCATTCAGGTGATGCATATGGCTGACATTCAGTCGTCACCGGGAAGCGTGGCGCAGGTGCGTGAAACCGCGGCCTACCTGACGCGCTTTGCCAAAACGCGCGGCGTGGCGATTGTGATGGTTGGTCATGTGACCAAAGACGGCTCGCTGGCGGGACCGAAAGTGCTTGAACACTGTATCGACTGCTCGGTGATGCTCGATGGCGATGCGGATTCCCGTTTTCGTACCCTGCGCAGCCATAAAAACCGCTTTGGCGCGGTGAATGAGCTGGGCGTGTTTGCCATGACCGAGCAGGGGCTTCGCGAAGTCAGCAACCCGTCGGCCATCTTCCTGAGCCGTGGCGACGAGATCACGTCCGGTAGTTCGGTGATGGTGCTGTGGGAGGGGACGCGTCCGCTGCTGGTTGAAATTCAGGCGCTGGTGGATCAATCGATGATGGGCAACCCGCGGCGCGTGGCGGTCGGTCTGGAACAGAACCGCCTGGCGATCCTGCTGGCGGTGCTGCACCGTCACGGCGGTCTGCAAATGGCGGATCAGGATGTGTTCGTCAACGTGGTTGGTGGGGTGAAGGTTACGGAAACCAGCGCGGACCTGGCGCTGCTGCTGGCGATGGTCTCCAGCCTGCGCGACAGGCCGTTGCCGCAGGATCTGGTGGTGTTTGGCGAGGTGGGGCTGGCCGGCGAGATCCGCCCGGTGCCGAGCGGTCAGGAGCGTATCTCCGAAGCGGCAAAACATGGCTTCCGCCGCGCGATTGTTCCGGCCGCCAACGTGCCGAAAAAAATCCCGGAAGGGATGCAGGTTTTTGGCGTTAAAAAACTCGCAGATGCGTTAAATGTCTTTGACGACTTATAATTACGTATTCGATTTTGCAGGAGGCACCGTAATTTATGTCATCATTTGACTACATCAAGACCGCTATCCGCCAGAAGGGCTGCACGTTGCAGCAGGTGGCGGACGCCAGCGGCATGACCAAGGGCTATCTGAGCCAACTGCTGAACGCCAAAATCAAAAGCCCCAGCGCGCAGAAGCTGGAAGCGCTGCACCGTTTTCTGGGGCTTGAATTTCCGCGGATGCAAAAGAACATTGGCGTGGTGTTCGGTAAGTTCTACCCGCTGCATACCGGGCATATCTATCTGATCCAGCGCGCCTGTAGCCAGGTCGACGAACTGCATATCATCATGGGTTATGATGAAACCCGCGATCGCCAGCTGTTTGAAGACAGCGCCATGTCGCAGCAGCCCACCGTGCCGGACCGCCTGCGCTGGCTGCTTCAGACCTTTAAGTACCAGAAAAATATACGCATTCATGCTTTTAACGAAGAGGGCATGGAACCGTACCCGCACGGCTGGGACGTGTGGAGCAACGGCATCAAAGCGTTTATGGAAGAGAAGGGCATTGCGCCTAACTGGATCTACACCTCTGAAGAGTCCGACGCGCCGCAGTTCCGTGAGCATCTGGGCATTGAGACGGTGCTGATCGATCCTAAACGCACCTTCATGAACATCAGCGGGGCGCAGATCCGCGAGAACCCGTTCCGTTACTGGGACTACATCCCGACCGAGGTGAAGCCGTTCTTCGTGCGTACGGTGGCGATCCTCGGCGGCGAGTCGAGCGGGAAATCGACGCTGGTAAATAAGCTGGCTAACATCTTCAATACCACCAGTGCGTGGGAGTATGGCCGCGATTACGTCTTCTCACACCTTGGCGGCGACGAGATGGCGTTGCAGTATTCCGACTACGATAAAATCGCGCTCGGTCATGCCCAGTACATTGATTTTGCGGTAAAATACGCCAATAAAGTCGCCTTTATTGATACCGATTTCGTCACCACGCAGGCGTTCTGCAAAAAGTACGAAGGGCGCGAGCACCCGTTTGTGCAGGCGCTGATTGACGAATACCGCTTTGACCTGGTGATCCTGCTGGAAAACAACACCCCGTGGGTGGCCGATGGCATGCGCAGCCTGGGCAGCTCGGTGGACAGGCGGGAGTTCCAGACCATGCTGGTGGAGATGCTTAACGAGAACAACGTTGAGTTTGTACATGTGGAAGAGTCGGACTACGACTCCCGCTTCCTGCGCTGCGTCGAGCTGGTGAAGGAGATGATGGGGGAGCAGGGTTAATAACTTCCCCTCTCCCACCAGGAGAGGGGGCTTTAATCGCCCTCTCCCTTTGGGAGAGGGCCGGGGTGAGGGAATCAGTCCACACTCAATACTCAACCACCACCTTCCCACGCATATGCCCCTCCAGCACCCTGCGGTGCGCTTCGGTAATGCTTTCCACGCTTAGCCCGTGCAGCGTTTCGCTGAGCGAGCTTTCCACCACGCCGTTATCCACCAGCTTCGCCACCTCATCTAAAATCTCACCCTGACGCGCCATATCCGTGGTCTGGTACATGCTACGGGTGTACATAAATTCCCAGTGCAGGGCGGCAGATTTGGACTTCAGCTTGTCCTGGTTCAGCGGATGCGCGTTTTCAACGATGGAACAAATGTCTCCCTGAGGGGCAATCAGATCGCTGACCGCATCCCAGTGCCCGTCGGTATCGTTGAGGATAAAAATGTAATCCACAAAGGTGAGCCCCTGTTTCGCCAGTTCTCCCTTCAGGTCGTGGTAATTTACAACAATGTCAGCCCCGCGATCGCGACACCACCGGGCGGAATCTTCTCGTGAAGCGGTTGCGACGATCTTCACCTTGCTGTTGTGCTTCGCAAACGGGATCGCCAGCGATCCGACTCCACCCGCGCCGCCAATTATCAGCAGCGTTTTATCTGCGTCGGCATCCTGAATCTTCAGCCGTTCAAACAGGCCTTCCCACGCGGTGAGCGCCGTCAGCGGCAATGCAGCCGCGGCGGCCCAGTCAAGGCTTGCAGGCTTGTGCCCGACAATGCGCGCATCGATCAGCTGGTGCGTGGTATTACTGCCCGGACGGGTGATATCCCCCGCGTACCACACTTCGTCACCCGGTTTGAATCCGGTGACGCCAGCCCCAACGGCTTGTACGATACCGCTGGCATCCCACCCGAGAATGCGCGGCTCCTTCAGTCCGCTTTTGGCAATGCCTGCATGTACCTTGGTGTCCACCGGGTTTACGGAGACGGCTTTTACCTCCACCAGCAGATCGTGTTCACCGGGCTGCGGCATCGGCGGAGTGATTTCAACGAAGGTGGACGGATTTTCCGGGTTAACGGCAATGGCTTTCACTGACATGGTGTGCTCCTCAATGGCATGCGTTTTGTTGAGGCTAGTCTATTAAGTGGTCAGCTGCATGATAAGATGGACAATCCAGAACTCAGCGTTCGTACAGGGTGAACAATCATGTTTAAACAGCTTCAGGATATGGCGCTGTTTGCGCTGGTGGCCGAGATGGGCAGCTTTACCGCGGCGGCGCAGAAGGCGGAACTGCCGAAATCCAGCGTCAGCCAGCGGATTAGCCAGCTGGAGCAGCAGGTGGGGATCCGTCTGTTGAATCGCACCACGCGCAGGATCAGCCTGACGTTTGCAGGCGAGCACTATCTGGTGCACTGTCGCGAGATGCTGGCGGCCAGCGAGCGCGCGGAGTATGCCATTCAGCGGCTGCGCGAAAACCCCAGCGGGCGGCTGCGGATCACCTGTCCGGCGGGAATTGGCGCGACGCTGCTGGCGCATATGAATGCCGAGTTCCAGCTTCGCTATCCGGACGTGTCGCTGGATGTGTCGATCTCAGACGACGTGGTGGATCTGGTCGAGTCTGGCTTTGACGTGGCGCTGCGCACCGGCAAACCGCAGGATTCTTCCCTGATTGGCCGCATGATTGGGCACTGTCCGCGCTACATGCTGGCCTCGCCCCACTACCTGGCGCGTCGGGCGCCGTTAATCCATCCCCGACAGCTGGTGGAGCACCGCTGCATTACGCACCGGGCATGGTCGGAGTGGCTTCTGCGAAGCGAGAGTGAGGATTATCGGTATCTGCCGGATAACGCCCATATGACCGATAACCTGGTGTACGCCCGGGAATGCGCCATTGCCGGGGCGGGGATCACGCTGTTACCCGCATTCCTGCTGGAAGATAAGATCGAAAAGGGCGCGCTGGTGAAGGTGCTGCCGGCGTGGAGCGTTGAGGGAAACGATCTCTGGCTGGCCTACCCGAGCCGTAAGCTCAATTCGCCTGCGCTGATGAGCTATATCGACTTTGCGATGCAGTTTGATGAGGTGAAGCGGTATTACGTGGGCAAATAAAAAAGCCGGGTGGCGGCTTCGCCTTACCCGGCCTAAACACTGTGCGGCCTGATGCCCTCACCCTGGCCCTCTCCCACGGGGAGAGGGTACAAACATAAAAAACGGCAACCGAAGTTGCCGTTTTGCTTTTATTTCGCAATACGCTTGTACTTAATACGCTTCGGCTCCAGCGCGTCTGCGCCCAGCGTGCGTTTCTTGTACTCTTCGTATTCGGTGAAGTTACCTTCGAAGAACTCCACCTTACCTTCGTCCTGGTAGTCCAGGATGTGGGTTGCGATGCGGTCCAGGAACCAGCGGTCGTGCGAGATAACCATCGCGCAGCCCGGGAACTCCAGCAGGGCGTTTTCCAGCGCGCGCAGGGTTTCGATGTCCAGGTCGTTGGTAGGTTCATCAAGCAGCAGAACGTTGCCGCCAACCTGGAGCAGCTTCGCCAGGTGCAGACGACCGCGCTCACCGCCGGACAGCTCGCCCACGCGTTTGCCCTGGTCAGTGCCCTTAAAGTTAAAGCGGCCAACGTAAGCGCGGCTTGGCATCTCGGTGTTGCCGATACGCATGATATCCAGACCGCCGGAAACCTCTTCCCACACGGTTTTGCTGTTATCCATTGCGTCGCGGAACTGGTCCACGGAAGCCAGCTTCACGGTTTCACCCAGGGTGATAGAGCCGCTGTCAGGCTGTTCCTGACCGGACATCATGCGGAACAGGGTCGATTTACCTGCGCCGTTCGGACCGATGATGCCAACGATAGCGCCTTTCGGCACGGAGAAGGTCAGGTCGTCGATCAGCAGACGGTCGCCGTAGGACTTACGCAGGTTGGTCACTTCAACCACTTTATCCCCCAGACGTGCGCCAGGTGGAATAAACAGTTCGTTGGTTTCGTTACGTTTCTGGTATTCAGTGTTGTTCAGCTCTTCGAAGCGTGCCAGACGGGCTTTGCCCTTAGACTGACGGCCTTTCGCGCCCTGACGCACCCACTCCAGCTCTTTCTCAATAGACTTGCGGCGGGCCGCTTCCTGAGAGGCTTCCTGCGCCAGACGCTGATCTTTCTGCTCCAGCCAGGAGGAGTAGTTGCCTTCCCACGGAATACCTTCGCCGCGGTCCAGCTCCAGGATCCAGCCCGCAACGTTGTCGAGGAAGTAACGGTCGTGGGTAATCGCCACCACGGTGCCTTCGAAGTCGTGCAGGAAGCGCTCCAGCCACGCCACGGATTCCGCATCCAGGTGGTTGGTAGGTTCGTCAAGCAGCAGCATGTCTGGTTTTTCCAGCAGCAGGCGGCACAGCGCCACGCGGCGGCGTTCACCACCGGACAGGTTAGCGATTTTCGCATCCCAGTCTGGCAGACGCAGGGCATCAGCCGCGCGCTCCAGCTGCACGTTCAGGTTGTGACCGTCGTGCGCCTGGATAATCTCTTCATATTTGCCCTGCTGAGCGGCCAGTTTGTCGAAGTCCGCATCCGGCTCGGCGTATTTGGCATACACTTCATCCAGACCTTTCAGGGCGTTAACCACCTCGGATACCGCTTCTTCAACGGATTCACGCACGGTGTGTTCCGGGTTCAGCTGGGGTTCCTGCGGCAGGTAGCCGATCTTAATGCCAGGCTGCGGACGGGCTTCACCTTCGATGTCTGTATCGATGCCGGCCATGATGCGCAGCAGGGTGGACTTACCGGCACCGTTGAGACCCAGAACACCGATTTTTGCGCCCGGGAAGAAGCTCAGCGAGATATTTTTAAGAATATGACGTTTCGGCGGGACAACTTTGCCGACACGATGCATGGTATAAACGAATTGAGCCACGTTGGACTTCGCCTCTTTTATCGTGATGAGAATGAATTTCAGCCTCGAAGTGTAGCCTTTTTCACGCCCTAATCCCAGCCAGGAACGTCGGGAGTGTTAAAACGCGCAAGAAAGGTAAAAAAGTGTCCATGACGTGGCGCGTTGTGGGATGCCTGGTTAGCATAAGTTGATGTAACTTTGACGTGGCAAGACGCTGCAACTGACGAAAAACAATGAGGAAGAGCTTGTGGAAAAAGCCAAACGGGTGGTCTGGCGTCTGCTGGCTGCCAGCGTATGCGTAATGGCGGTAAGCCAGGCGGTGCATGCCGATTCACTGGATGAACAACGTAACCGCTATGCCCAGATTAAACAGGCATGGGACAACAAGCAGATGGATACCGTGCAGGCGCTGATGCCGACGCTGAAGGATTATCCGCTGTATCCGTATCTTGAGTATCGTCAGATCACGGACGATCTCATGAATCAACCGACCGTCACCGTGAATAACTTCATTCAGGCGAACCCGACCCTGCCGCCTGCGCGCACCCTGAAGTCCCGGTTTGTGAACGAGCTGGCCCGTCGCGAAGACTGGCGCGGCCTGCTGGCTTTCAGCCCGGATAAACCGGGCGCGACGGAAGCGCAGTGTAATTACTATTATGCGAAATGGGCGACCGGTCAGCAGGAGGAAGCCTGGACCGGCGCGAAAGAGCTGTGGTTGACGGGCAAAAGCCAGCCAAACGCCTGTGACCCGCTGTTCAGCGCCTGGCGCGCCTCGGGCAAGCAGGATCCGCTCTCTTACCTGGAACGTATTCGCCTGGCGATGAAGGCCGGAAACACCCGGCTGGTCACCGTGCTGGCGGGCCAGATGCCCGCAGATTATCAGACCATTGCGTCTGCCGTTATCAGTCTGGCAAACGATCCCAATACCGTGCTGACGTTTGCGCGTACTACCGGCGCGACCGATTTTACCCGCCAGATGGCGGCGGTGGCCTTTGCCAGCGTGGCGCGTGATGATGTGGAAAACGCCCGGCTGATGATCCCGCAGCTGGTGCAGGCCCAGCAGCTTAATGACGATCAAACTCAGGAGCTGCGCGATATTGTGGCATGGCGACTGATGGGGACAGATGTCACCGACGAACAGGCGCGCTGGCGTGACGATGCGGTGATGCGTTCGAACTCTGTCTCGCTGGTGGAGCGTCGCGTGCGCATGGCGCTGGGAACGGGCGATCGTCGTGGCCTCAATACCTGGCTGGCGCGTCTGCCGATGGATGCCAAAGAGAAAGATGAATGGCGTTACTGGCAGGCGGACATGCTGCTGGAACGTGGTCGTGAAGATGAAGCCAAAGAGATCCTCCACTCCCTGATGCAGCAGCGCGGATTCTACCCGATGGCGGCGGCGCAGCGTCTGGGCGAGGAGTACACCCTGAAGATCGACAAAGCGCCAGCCAACGCGAACCCGGCGCTGACGCAGGGGCCGGAAATGGCGCGCGTGCGCGAGCTGATGTACTGGAATCTGGATAATACCGCGCGCAGCGAATGGGCGAATCTGGTCACCAGCCGTACCACCGATGAGAAAGCGCAGCTTGCCCGCTATGCATTTGATAATCGCTGGTGGGATCTGAGCGTGCAGGCGACGATCGCCGGCAAACTGTGGGATCATCTCGAAGAGCGTTTCCCGCTGGCTTATAAGGATCTGTTCGATCGCTACACCAGCGGCAAAGATATTCCGCAAAGCTATGCGATGGCCATTGCCCGTCAGGAGAGCGCCTGGAACCCGAAAGTGCGTTCTCCGGTGGGTGCCAGCGGCCTGATGCAGATTATGCCGGGTACCGCGACGCACACGGTGAAGATGTTTAATATTCCAGGCTACAGCAGCCCGTCCCAGCTGCTGGATCCGGAGACTAACATCAACATCGGTACCAGCTACTTGCAGTACGTCTATCAGCAGTTCGGTAATAACCGTATTTTCGCGTCAGCGGCGTACAACGCCGGGCCTGGCCGCGTGCGGACATGGCTTGGCAACAGCGCAGGGCGCATCGACGCCGTGGCGTTTGTCGAGAGCATTCCGTTCTCGGAAACGCGCGGCTATGTGAAGAATGTGCTGGCTTATGACGCCTACTATCGCTACTTCATGGGGCAGAAAGATACCCTGATGAGCGATGCCGAGTGGCAGAGACGTTACTGATCGGCGCGGGTTGTGTTATGCTGTACTCGCTAATGAGTACAAGAGGCAGCATAACATGACCCAGCATTCCCCGTATTCCTCGGCCATGGCCGAACAGCGTCATCAGGAGTGGCTTCGTTTTGTGGAGTTGCTCCGCCAGTCTTACGACAAAGATCTGCATTTACCGTTGCTACAGCTGATGCTGACGCCCGATGAACGCGAAGCGCTGGGCACGCGGGTACGCATTATTGAGGAACTGCTGCGCGGCGAAATGAGCCAGCGCGAGCTGAAAAACGAGCTGGGCGCGGGCATCGCGACCATCACCCGTGGTTCAAACAGCCTGAAGTCGGCGCCGGTTGAACTGCGTCAGTGGCTGGAAGCGGTATTGCTGAAAAACGCCGGATGACGGCTTCGCCTTATCCGGCCTGCAAACTTAACGATAAATCGCGTTATGGAACGGACTTAACGCCAGAATAACGGCCTGGTGGTAAACGCCTGAACGCGTAAGCTTGCCACCCGTAAAGACGCCAATCGCCCCCTCTTTACGACCAATTTCATCAATGCCGGTGTAGTGCGACATTACCGGCCCCAGCGCCTCACCCGCGCGGACTTTCTCCAGTATGACTTCCGGCAGCGGCAGCGTGGCAGAACGCGCTTCGCCGCGCTGCTCACGGCTTTCGATGACAACCCAGCTGAAGGTCGCCCCTTCGTCGATGCCTGCTTCAATCGCGACCCAGAAGTCAGCGTCTGGCGCGGCGGCTTTTGCATTAGCCACGCGATTTCGTGCGCCAGCGCGTGTTTCCTCGCTGCCAAACGGCTGTTCCGGCACACCGCTCTCGACGCCGACGGCGTCAATATGGCAGGATCCTTCGCCGAAGATCTCTTCAAATGCCCTTAGAATTGCCTGAATTTTGGCAGGATTGGTGGTAGCAGAGACAACATGGTGCATAATTAAGCTCGATTTAAAAAATTCATCGCAGTATAACGGAAAAAAAGCATGTTACAGGTATACCTTGTTCGCCACGGTGAAACGCAGTGGAACGCCGAGCGACGTATTCAAGGCCAGTCAGACAGTCCTCTCACCGACAAAGGTGTGCAGCAAGCGTGGCAGGTGGCGGAGCGCGCCAGAACGCTGGGTATCACTCACGTCATCTCCAGTGATTTAGGCCGCACGCAGCAGACGGCACGCATCATCGCCGATGCCTGTGGCTGCGACGTGACCCTCGAACCGCGTCTGCGCGAGCTGAATATGGGCGTGCTGGAAAAACGTCCTATCGATACGCTGACGGAAACCGAAGAAGGCTGGCGCCGCACGCTGGTGAACGGCACTGAAGATGGTCGCATCCCTGAAGGGGAATCCATGCAGGAGCTGAGCGTGCGCATGCATGCCGCGCTGGCCGAGTGCCTGAAACTCCCGGCAGGTAGCCGACCGCTGCTGGTAAGCCACGGTATCGCGCTGGGTTGCCTGGTGAGCACCATTCTGGGACTGCCGGCTTACGCCGAACGCCGTTTGCGTCTGCGCAACTGTTCCATTTCCCGTATCGACTATCAGGAAAGTGCCTGGCTGGCATCGGGGTGGGTAGTTGAGATGGCAGGGGACATTTCGCATCTTGATGCCCCTGCACTGGATGAGTTGCAGCGTTAACGACGTACCGGAATCAGGAATTCCATACGCAGATTGATAGGGCCTTCTTCCGGTTTAGCATCTTGCGCCGGATAGTAGCGCTCAATGTCCTGACCTTTACGGCGATTCAGATTCAGCATCGGCATGCAGGTCCCGTAAACGGTCAGGATGAACTCCTGAACGCCCGTTCCTAAACCTTCGTATGAGAACATTACATACTCGCCGCCTTCCAGCACGACAGGCTTCGAGCCATGAATGTAACCGTTCGCCATGTCAGGCGTCAGCGCCGTGGTATAGAACACCTCCTGCTCGTCGTCTTTTTCCTGGCTGGGATGCGTTTCGTTCAGGCCATACAGAATCGGCGGGATCGCCGGAGCATGGCTTAAAAATTCGCGCCAGAACTGAACGCGCATCTGATGGCGGAACTCGGAGATCTGCTCCAGGGAACAGGAGTAGCTCTGCGTGGTGCCGACCAGGTGCGTTTCCGGCAGGGTGATGATTTCATATTTTGGCATCGCAAACTCGCCCAGACGCAGCGGCGGACGCATACCAAAGGAGCTCCAGTCCGGCGAGCGGCGATAAAGCGCTGGCGTTAACGAGAACTGTTTTTTAAAGGCGCGGGTGAAGGTTTGCTGTGAATCGAAGCGATATTGCAGGGCAATATCCAGGATTGGTCGCGCGGTCAGGCGCAACGCGACAGCAGACTTTGATAAACGACGTGCGCGAATATAGGCACCGATAGCATGACCGGTGACATCCTTGAACATCCTTTGCAGATGCCACTTGGAATAGCCTGCTTTTGCCGCCACATTATCCAGTGACAAAGGCTGGTCGAGATGACCTTCCAGCCAGGTGAGCAGGTCGCGAATAATTCCAGCCTGATCCATATACTATCCTCATCCTTAAAACTGCCGCAGGTGCCTGTTTACAGGTTAGCGGATAATAGCATTTTTTGACGTTTTAGCATTCAGTGTTTTTTTTGCGCATAAATGCTTTTTGTAGTGATTTATGTGCGGATATATTCTAATCCTGTGATCTTGCTACATTTTTATCTAACCTGTTGAATAATCGCTCAGCGTAATTTTTATGAATGGTAACAATATGAAATACAAGGTTTTAGTCTTTACAGCACTGGCGCTGATGGCAGGGCGCGTGGCACAGGCGGAGCAAATTGGCTCCGTGGATACTGTGTTTAAAATGTTTGGGCCGGACCACAAAATTGTGGTGGAAGCCTTTGACGATCCGGACGTTAAAAACGTCACCTGCTATGTCAGCCGGGCAAAGACCGGCGGGATTAAAGGCGGCCTGGGGCTGGCTGAAGACACGTCTGACGCGGCCATCTCCTGCCAGCAGGTTGGCCCGGTGGAATTGAGTGACAAAATCAAAAACGGCAAAGCGCAGGGCGACGTCGTATTCCAGAAACGGACCTCGCTGGTGTTCAAAAAGCTACAGGTGGTCCGTTTTTATGACGCGAAGCGTAACACCCTGGCTTATCTAGCTTATTCCGACAAAGTCGTGGACGGCTCACCGAAAAACGCGATAAGCGCGGTACCGATTATGCCGTGGCATTGATAAAAAAAACGGCGCAAATGCGCCGTTTTTTACTGCGTGACGGGAGAATTACTCCTGGAGGTCACCGCAGAAACGATAGCCTTCACCATGGATCGTGGCGATGATTTCCGGCGTATCCGGCGTAGATTCGAAGTGCTTACGAATACGACGGATGGTTACGTCAACGGTACGATCGTGTGGCTTCAACTCACGACCGGTCATTTTCTTCAGCAGTTCTGCACGGGACTGAATCTTGCCCGGGTTCTCGCAGAAGTGCAGCATCGCGCGGAATTCACTGCGCGGCAGTTTGTACTGCTCACCGTTCGGGCTAATCAGCGAACGGCTATTGATATCAAGTTCCCAGCCGTTGAATTTGTAGCTGTCGACGCTACGACGCTCTTCACTTACCGTACCCAGATTCATGGTGCGGGACAGCAGGTTGCGTGCACGAATGGTTAACTCGCGAGGGTTGAACGGCTTGGTGATGTAGTCATCCGCGCCGATTTCCAGACCAAGAATTTTATCAACCTCGTTGTCACGGCCCGTCAGGAACATCAACGCGACGTTCGCCTGTTCACGCAGTTCGCGCGCCAGAAGAAGCCCGTTTTTGCCCGGCAGGTTGATATCCATAATCACCAGGTTGATATCATTTTCAGAAAGGATCTGATGCATCTCTGCGCCATCGGTCGCTTCAAAGACATCGTAGCCTTCTGCTTCGAAAATGCTCTTTAACGTGTTGCGTGTTACCAACTCGTCTTCAACGATAAGAATGTGCGGGGTCTGCATGTTTGCTACCTAAATTGCCAACTAAATCGAAACAGGAAGTACAAAAGTCCCTGACCTGCCTGATGCATGTCGCAAATTAACATGATCGGCTTAACGTGACTAAAGTACGTAATTGCGTTCTTGATGCACTTTCCATCAACGTCAACAACATCATTAGCTTGGTCGTGGGTACTTTCCCTTTGGACCCGACAGTGTCAAAAACGGCTGTCATCCTAACCATTTTAACAGCAACATAACAGGCTAAGTGACACCGGACACCCAATAAAACTACGCTTCGTTGACATATATCAAGTTCAATTGTAGCACGTTAACAGTTTGATGAAATCATCGTAGCTGAATGCTAGCCTTTGTCACAATTTTTCAATAAACCAACTAGTTGCGGACATTGATTGATAAACGGTACGAATCCAATCAGAAAAGAGTATTCATATGGTCATTATCATTACAAAACATAAGGATAATGGACTTCTGTTAACATTCTAACTGATTGTTCAGCCACAAAATAGTTTAGCTTTTTTTAATTGTTATGAAACGCTATTTCGGTGATTTGTGTTGCAAAATTGTAAATTCGTGCTGCGTAATATGTTGAACTGAATCACATTTTTACCTGCTAACTGATTAAAAAGAGAGCGTAAATGCATCTGTCGATTGTGCTGGTGGCACCAGCAAGAGCTGAAAATATTGGCGCTGCGGCGCGTGCCATGAAGACTATGGGGTTTACCGATTTGCGTATTGTGGACAGCACGGCGCATCTGGAGCCTGCTGCGCGCTGGGTGGCGCACGGTTCGGGTGATATTCTCGATAATATAACCACTTACGCTACGCTCGCCGACGCACTCCACGATATTTCGTTTACCGTCGCGACGACCGCGCGCAGCCGGGCGAAGTTTCACTATTACGCCACGCCTGCTGAACTGGTGCCGATGCTGGAAGAGAAAAGCCAGTGGCTGGAGAAAGCCGCGCTGGTGTTTGGGCGAGAAGATTCCGGGCTGTCTAACGAAGAGCTGGCGCTGGCTGACGTGCTGACGGGCGCGCCGATGGTGGCGGATTATCCGTCACTCAATCTGGGGCAGGCGGTGATGGTCTATTGCTATCAATTAGCATCCTTAATACAAATTTCTCAGCCACCGGTGACAGTTTCGGATGAAAACCAGCTGGCGGCACTGCGTGTTCGTGCAAATAACCTTCTTGAGCAGTTGGGCGTCGCTGACGATCAGAAAATGGTGGACTGGTTACAGCAGCGCCTGGGGCGTCTTGAGCAGCGCGATACGGCAATGCTGCACCGATTGCTTCATGATATTGAAAAAAAATTAGCCGAGTAAAATAGTGTCATAGGTTTTTATTATGGCCGATCCTGCTGATGTCTGGGGTTGCATCTGGGTTATTCCGATGAAAATAAATCTGCCCGCAGCGGGACGTGAGAATGTCCCGAATTGTGATCGAATTAAAAATTCATTGACTTAAGGGGCTCGATCCTTTAACCCTAAAAGAATAGAGCACAGACAGATAATAATGACAGAGTACACAACATCCATGAAACGCATCAGCATCACCACCATTACTACAACCATCATCATTACCACAGGTAACGATGCGGGCTGACGCGTACAGGAAAAACAGAAAAAAGCCCGCACCTGAACAGTGTGGGCTTTTTTTTCGGCTAAAGGAAATGAGGTAGAACCATGCGAGTGTTGAAGTTCGGCGGTACGTCAGTGGCAAATGCAGAACGTTTTCTGCGTGTTGCCGATATCCTGGAAAGCAACGCCAGGCAGGGGCAGGTTGCCACCGTGCTCTCTGCCCCGGCCAAAATCACGAACCACCTGGTGGCGATGATTGAAAAAACCATCGGTGGTCAGGATGCACTACCGAACATCAGCGACGCCGAGCGTATCTTTGCCGATCTGCTTCAGGGGCTGGCCGACGCCCAGCCTGGTTTCCCGCTGGCGCAGCTGAAAAGCACCGTTGAACTTGAATTTGCCCAGATTAAACACGTTCTTCACGGTATCAGCCTGCTTGGTCAGTGTCCGGACAGCATCAACGCGGCGCTGATTTGCCGGGGTGAAAAACTCTCTATCGCCATCATGGCAGGCGTGCTGGAAGCGCGCGGTCACCACGTGACGGTCATCGATCCGGTTGAAAAACTGCTGGCTGTGGGCCACTACCTTGAATCCACCGTCGACATTGCCGAGTCGACACGCCGTATTGCGGCGAGCAAAATCCCGTCTGACCATATGATCCTGATGGCAGGCTTTACCGCCGGTAACGAGAAGGGCGAACTGGTGGTGCTGGGGCGTAACGGCTCTGACTACTCCGCCGCCGTGCTGGCCGCCTGTTTACGCGCAGACTGTTGTGAGATCTGGACTGACGTCGACGGCGTTTATACCTGCGATCCGCGCCAGGTGCCGGACGCCAGGCTGCTGAAGTCGATGTCGTACCAGGAAGCGATGGAGCTTTCCTACTTCGGCGCTAAAGTTCTTCACCCGCGTACCATCTCCCCGATTGCCCAGTTCCAAATCCCTTGCCTGATTAAGAATACCGGTAACCCTCAGGCGCCGGGCACGCTGATTGGCGCCAGCGCGGATGAAGATGACCTGCCGGTGAAAGGCATTTCTAACCTCAATAACATGGCGATGTTCAGCGTCTCCGGCCCGGGGATGAAGGGCATGGTCGGCATGGCGGCACGCGTCTTTGCCGCTATGTCCCGCAACGGGATCTCCGTGGTGCTGATCACGCAGTCTTCTTCCGAATACAGCATCAGTTTCTGCGTTCCGCAGGGTGATTGCCTGCGTGCCCGTCGCGCGCTGGAAGAAGAGTTCTATCTGGAGCTGAAAGAAGAGCTGCTGGAGCCGCTCTCGATTCAGGAACGTCTGGCGATTATCTCTGTGGTCGGCGACGGCATGCGCACCCTGCGCGGTATCTCCGCCAAATTCTTTGCCGCGCTGGCGCGGGCTAATATCAATATCGTGGCGATTGCCCAGGGCTCATCAGAGCGTTCCATTTCCGTTGTCGTGGATAACGATGACGCCACTACCGGCGTGCGCGTGGTGCATCAGATGCTGTTCAACACCGACCAGGTGATTGAGCTGTTCCTGGTGGGCGTCGGTGGTGTCGGTGGCGCGCTGCTGGAGCAGGTGAAGCGCCAGCAGGAGTGGCTTAAGAAGAAACATATCGATTTGCGCGTTTGCGGCATTGCGAACTCGAAAGCGTTGCTGACTAACGTCCACGGTCTGAATCTGGAAAACTGGCAGGCGGAGCTGGAAGAGGCGAAAGAGCCATTTAACCTGGGCCGCCTGATCCGCCTGGTGAAAGAATATCACCTGCTTAACCCGGTGATCGTTGACTGTACCTCCAGCCAGGCGGTGGCCGATCAGTACGCGGATTTCCTGCGCGAAGGGTTCCATGTGGTGACGCCGAACAAAAAGGCCAACACCTCGTCGATGGATTACTATCACCAGCTGCGGCTGGCGGCGAGTAAGTCGCGCCGTAAGTTTCTGTATGACACCAACGTGGGCGCGGGCCTGCCGGTCATCGAGAACCTGCAAAACCTGCTCAACGCGGGCGACGAACTACAGCGTTTCTCCGGCATCCTCTCCGGCTCCCTGTCGTTTATCTTCGGCAAGCTGGACGAAGGGATGAGCTTGTCGGAAGCCACCCGCGCCGCGCGCGAGCTGGGCTACACCGAGCCGGATCCGCGCGACGACCTCTCCGGCATGGACGTGGCGCGTAAGCTGCTGATCCTGGCGCGCGAAACTGGCCGCGAGCTGGAGCTTTCGGATATCGTGATTGAGCCGGTGCTGCCAGCAGAATTTGATGACAGCGGTGACGTCAGCGCCTTTATGGCCAGGTTGCCGCAGCTTGACGACGCCTTTGCCGCACGCGTTGCGAAAGCCCGTGATGAAGGTAAGGTATTGCGCTATGTTGGCAACATTGAAGAAGACGGCGTCTGCCGGGTGAAGATTGCCGAAGTGGATGGCAACGATCCGCTGTACAAGGTGAAAAACGGCGAGAACGCCCTGGCGTTCTACAGCCATTATTATCAGCCACTGCCGCTGGTGCTTCGCGGCTATGGCGCAGGGAATGATGTGACGGCGGCGGGCGTGTTTGCCGATCTGCTGCGTACCCTGTCATGGAAGTTAGGAGTTTAAGATGGTTAAAGTATATGCCCCGGCTTCCAGCGCCAATATGAGCGTCGGATTTGACGTGCTGGGCGCGGCGGTCACGCCGGTGGACGGTTCGCTGCTGGGCGATACGGTTACGGTTGAGGCGGCAGAGCGCTTCAGCCTGAATAACATCGGCCGCTTCGCCAGTAAGCTGCCGTCTGAACCGCGCGAGAATATCGTTTATCAGTGCTGGGAACGCTTCTGTCAGGAGATCGGCAAAAACGTGCCGGTCGCCATGACGCTGGAAAAGAGCATGCCGATTGGTTCGGGGCTGGGCTCGAGCGCCTGCTCGGTGGTCGCCGCGCTGGTGGCGATGAATGAGCATTGCGGCAAGCCGCTGAACAACAGCCGTCTGCTGGCGCTGATGGGCGAGCTGGAAGGGCGCATCTCCGGCAGCATTCATTATGATAACGTGGCGCCGTGCTTCCTTGGCGGCATGCAGCTGATGATTGAAGAAAATGGCATCATCAGCCAGCAGGTGCCAGGGTTTGATGAGTGGCTGTGGGTGCTGGCCTATCCGGGCATTAAAGTGTCTACCGCCGAAGCGCGTGCGATCCTGCCGGCGCAGTATCGTCGTCAGGACTGTATCGCCCACGGGCGTCATCTGGCGGGCTTTATTCACGCCTGCTACACCCGTCAGCCGCAGCTGGCGGCGAAACTGATGAAAGACGTCATTGCCGAGCCGTATCGCACGAAGCTGCTGCCGGGCTTTAACGAAGCGCGACAGGCATCCATGGATATCGGCGCACAGGCGTGCGGCATCTCCGGCTCCGGCCCGACGCTGTTCGCCTTATGCGACAAGCCAGACACCGCGCAGCGCGTGGCGGACTGGCTCTCTAAACACTACCTGCAAAATCAGGAAGGCTTTGTTCATATTTGCCGTCTGGACACGGCTGGCGCACGAGTACTGGGATAACGAATGAAACTCTACAACCTTAAAGATCATAACGAGCAGGTCAGCTTCGCGCAGGCGGTAACGCAGGGGCTTGGCAAAAATCAGGGGCTGTTCTTCCCCCACGACCTGCCGGAATTTCAGCTGACCGAAATCGATGAGCTGCTGAAGCAGGACTTTGTCACCCGCAGCACCAAAATTCTGTCTGCCTTTATCGGCGACGAAATCCCGCAGGAGCTGCTCGAAGAGCGCGTGCGTGCGGCGTTTGCTTTCCCGGCGCCGGTGAAGCAGGTGGAGCCTGACGTTGGTTGTCTGGAGCTGTTCCACGGCCCGACGCTGGCGTTCAAAGATTTCGGCGGTCGCTTTATGGCGCAGATGCTGACCCACATCAGCGGCGACAAACCGGTGACCATCCTGACCGCGACTTCAGGCGATACCGGTGCGGCGGTGGCCCATGCGTTCTACGGCCTGAAAAACGTCCGCGTGGTGATCCTCTATCCGAAAGGCAAAATCAGCCCGCTTCAGGAAAAACTGTTCTGCACCCTTGGGGGCAATATTGAAACCGTGGCGATCGACGGTGATTTCGATGCCTGTCAGGCGCTAGTGAAGCAGGCCTTCGATGACGAAGAGCTGAAGGCGGCGCTGGGGCTGAACTCTGCCAACTCCATCAACATCAGCCGTCTGCTGGCGCAGATCTGCTACTACTTCGAAGCGGTGGCGCAGCTGCCGCAGGAGGCGCGCAATCAGCTGGTGGTTTCCGTGCCAAGCGGCAACTTCGGCGACCTGACGGCAGGCCTGCTGGCGAAATCCCTCGGCCTGCCGGTGAAGCGCTTTATCGCCGCCACCAACGCCAACGACACCGTGCCGCGTTTCCTGAAGGACGGAAAATGGGCGCCGAACGCGACTCAGGCCACGCTCTCCAATGCGATGGATGTGTCACAGCCTAACAACTGGCCGCGTGTGGAAGAGCTGTTCCGCCGTAAGGTCTGGCGTCTGGGCGATCTGGGTTACGCAGCGGTGACGGACGAAACCACGAAAGCCACCATGCGCGAGCTGAAAGCGGTGGGCTATACCTCTGAGCCGCACGCGGCGATTGCCTATCGTGCCCTGCGCGATCAGCTTCAACCGGGTGAGTATGGTCTGTTCCTCGGCACCGCCCATCCGGCCAAGTTCAAAGAGAGCGTGGAAGCGATCCTGGGGGAAACGCTGCCGCTACCAAAAGAGCTGGCCGATCGCGCCGACCTGCCGCTGCTGTCTCATGAGCTGCCCGCAGACTTTGCCGCGCTGCGTAAGCTGATGATGACCCGAGCGTGATTGTGCTGCCCGGTGGCGGCTTCGCCTTACCGGGCCTACAACGGCGAACTCATCGTAGGCCGGGTAAGCGCAGCGCCACCCGGCTTTTTTGTGAAGAAATTAAGGAGAAAAACAGCAGGAAAAAAGCAGAAATTCCCAATAAATGCGGTCACTTAGCGTTTAGGATTGCAGAGAATAACATCCCCCGTCCCCATCACGTACTCTCCTTACATCGGCCCACGTTGGGCAAGAAGAATAAGGAGTCACCTATGTCTACACTGAAACCTGCACTTATCGCGCTTTCACTGATGCTGGTCGCTCCCATGGCGGTGCAGGCAGCTGAGATCACCCTCGTGCCAGCGGTAAAACTGCAAATTGGCGATCGGGATAATAACGGGCACTACTGGGATGGCGGCCGCTGGCGCGACCATGACTGGTGGAAAGCGCACTATGACTGGCGCGATAACCACTGGCGTCCACACGATGAACATCGCGATCGTGACGATCACCACCGTCATGACGATCGTCGCCCGGGCCCGGACCGGAAGCACCATTAACACAAACCCCGCCAGCTGGCGGGGTTGTCTTTTTATTGCTCGTGACGCTTAAACACCAGCTCGTTTTTTCCTGACGATGCCTCGTCGAAAAAATACCCTTCACTGTTAAAGCCAGTGAGCTGCTCTGGCTTCGTCAGACGGTTTTGAATGATGAAGCGGCTCATCAGACCGCGCGCTTTTTTGGCGTAGAAGCTGATCACTTTAAATTTGCCGTTTTTCTCGTCGAGGAATACCGGCTTGATAATGTCCGCATCCAGCTTCTTCGGCTTCACCGATTTGAAGTACTCATCAGAGGCCAGGTTGATCACCACGTTGTCCCCCTGGGCTTGCAGCGCCGCGTTAAGCTTGTCGGTAATGACATCGCCCCAGAACTGGTACAGATCTTTACCTTTAGCGTTTTCCAGGCGGATACCCATCTCCAGACGATACGGCTGCATCAGATCCAGCGGTCGCAGCACCCCGTACAGGCCCGATAACATGCGCAGATGCAGCTGGGCAAAATCGAAATCGGCTTCGCTAAACGTTTCTGCTTGCAGGCCAGTGTAGACGTCACCTTTGAAGGCCAACAGCGCCTGGCGGGCGTTGGCGGGCGTGAAGTCAGGCTGCCACTCATGAAAACGGGTGGCATTCAGGTCGGCGAGTTTATCGCTGATGCTCATCAGCGAAGCGATTTGCGGAGCCGAAAGCTTACGCGCCTCGTGGATCAGCTGTTGCGAGTAGTCCAGCAATTCCGGCTGGGTATAACGCTCAGTGGCGAGCGGGCTCTGGTAGTCGAGCGTTTTGGCAGGTGAAATCAGAATCAGCATATCCAGTCCTTGCAGGAAATTTAGAGCGACTTTAACAAAAAATCGCCCTGAATTGATCGATAGCTGTTATTGCCGCGGCAAATCATCCCAGGTGCCAGGGGCAATTTGTGACTCGATTTCGGGATAGCGTGAGGCGTCAAAGACGGGCTGTACGCCGAGCTTGCGCTGACGCAGATAATCGCGCGCGATCAGCGCCACAACCGGTGAAAGCAGCAAAATGGCCGTCAGGTTCGTGATGGCCATCAGCGCCATAATGACGTCCGCTATTTGCCAGATCATCGGCATGCTGAGCAGGCAACCTACAAACACCATCGCCAGCACGCCCGCGCGAAGGATGTTGCGGGCCAGACGCGAGTCAACTTTCAGGAAGATAAGGTTGTTTTCGGCATAGATATAGTTCACCGCAATGGAACTAAAGGCAAAAAGTCCCACGACAAGTGCGACAAGGCCCGCGCCCCAGTCGCCGACGAGGGAGACCAGCGCCTGTTGTACCCAATGAATGCCTGCCGTACTACCGGACGGTTGTTCAGCGGCACCGGCCAGCAGCATTATCATCGCGCTGGCGGAGCAGATAACAATGGTGTCTGTGAAGACGCCAATCATCTGTACAATGCCCTGCGCGGCGGGATGTGGGGGCCAGGATGCGGCCGCTGCGGCGGCATTCGGCGTGGAGCCCATTCCCGCTTCGTTGGAGAACATACCCCGCTGAAAACCCGCAGTGAGTGCCTGGCTAAGGGTGTAACCCAGCGCGCCGGAAGCCGCTTCGCGCCAGCCGAACGCGCTTTGGAAAATGGTGACGATGACGTTCGGCACCTCGTCGATATGTATCGCGCATACCATCAGGCTGGTGGACACCCACAGCAGCGCCATCAGCGGAACCAGCCACTGCATCAGGCGGGCAACCCCTTTGAGCCCGGTCACAATGGTCAGCAGGGTGAGAAGGGCAAGCGCGCCGCCCGTCAGCCACTCCGGACAATTGAAGGCAAAGCGCAGCGCGTGGGCGACGGAATTTGCCTGAACGGTATTGAAAATAAGGCCATAGGCAATCAGCAAAAAGATCGAGAACAGAACGCCCATCCAGCGCATTCCCAGCCCGCGAGCCATATACCAGGCGGGACCGCCGCGAAACTGACCTTTGCCGTCTTTTTCTTTGTAGAGTTGCGCAAGCGAGCATTCAGCAAAGGAGGTGGCCATACCGATAATCGCCGTCACCCACATCCAGAATACCGCGCCCGGACCGCCCGCGCCGATCGCCAGCGCGACACCGGCCAGGTTACCGCTGCCGACGCGCGCGGCCAGGCTGGTACAGAGCGCCTGAAACGAGGTCAGGCCGCCCGGCTGTGGGGTGACGCTGTTTTTCAGACTTCTGCCAAATTTGCGGATATAGCGAAACTGAATCAGACCGCTGCGCCACGTAAACCAGATACCTGCTCCTGAAAGCAGGTATATCATGATCGAACCCCAGAGGACTTCGTTGATAAAGAAAAAGAAATCAGGCACTAACGTCCCTCTTGTTGATGCCAAAGTGAATATGTAAGCGCTACCACTGATTGTGCATGCTGTTACTTAGCAGCCTGTTAATATTCTGAGTTTATCATACTCTGCCTAAGCGCACTGTCTGCGGTTGCGCTGCCTCTCACTCGTGTTATCATCAGGGCAGACCGGTTACATCCCCCTAACAAGTAAACCTGTCATTTTTCCGCTGCTGGCAAGCTGTCGGTAGTGTGAATTATCCAGGGCACGTTAAAAGAGAAACACTATCATGACGGATAAATTGACCTCCCTTCGTCAGTTCACCACTGTCGTCGCTGACACCGGAGATATCGCGGCAATGAAGCTGTACCAGCCGCAGGATGCCACAACCAACCCTTCTCTGATCCTTAACGCCGCGCAGATCCCTGAGTATCGCAAACTGATCGACGAGGCGGTGACCTGGGCAAAAGCACAGAGCAATGACCGCGCGCAGCAGGTTGTGGATGCCACTGACAAACTGGCAGTGAACATCGGTCTGGAAATCCTGAAGCTCGTTCCTGGCCGTATCTCTACCGAAGTTGATGCTCGCCTGTCCTACGACACCGAAGCGTCTATCGCCAAAGCAAAACGCCTGATCAAACTGTACAACGATGCGGGCATCAGCAACGACCGTATCCTGATCAAACTGGCCTCTACCTGGCAGGGCATCCGCGCTGCTGAGCAGCTGGAAAAAGAAGGTATCAACTGTAACCTGACTCTGCTGTTCTCCTTCGCGCAGGCGCGTGCATGTGCCGAAGCTGGCGTATACCTGATTTCTCCGTTCGTGGGCCGTATTCTGGACTGGTACAAAGCCAACACCGACAAGAAAGAGTACGCGGCGTCTGAAGATCCAGGCGTGATTTCTGTGACTGAAATCTACGAATACTACAAACAGCACGGCTATGAGACCGTTGTTATGGGCGCAAGCTTCCGTAACGTCGGCGAAATCATTGAGCTGGCTGGCTGTGACCGCCTGACCATCGCCCCTGCGCTGCTGAAAGAGCTGGCAGAAAGCGAAGGTGCTATCGAGCGTAAACTGTCCTACACCGGCGAAGTGAAAGCGCGCCCTGAGCGCATCACCGAGTCTGAGTTCCTGTGGCAGCACAACCAGGATCCAATGGCGGTAGACAAGCTGGCGGACGGTATCCGTAAGTTTGCTATCGACCAGGAAAAACTGGAAAAAATGATCGGCGACCTGCTGTAATCATTCTGCGTGACCGGGCTCCCGGTCACGCGTCTTTCCCCCGCCTCTGTCTGAATTTTCTCTCTGCGTGTATCATTCCCATTAATCAGTACTTTTTGAATGGAATGGATATGAATACCTTACGCATCGGCTTAGTGTCGATTTCAGACCGCGCCTCCAGCGGTGTTTATCAGGATAAAGGCATCCCTGCTCTGGAAGCGTGGCTGGGCAGCGCGCTGACTACCCCGTTTGAGATCCAGACTCGCCTGATCCCGGATGAGCAGCCGATCATCGAGCAAACCCTGTGTGAACTGGTGGATGAGATGAGCTGCCACCTTGTGCTGACGACGGGCGGCACCGGCCCCGCGCGCCGCGATGTGACGCCGGACGCGACGCTGGCTATCGCCGATCGTGAAATGCCGGGCTTCGGTGAACAGATGCGCCAGATCAGTCTACACTTTGTCCCGACGGCCATTCTTTCCCGTCAGGTCGGGGTGATTCGCAAACAGGCGCTGATCCTGAATCTGCCGGGCCAGCCGAAGTCGATCAAAGAGACCCTCGAAGGGCTTAAAGCGGAAGACGGCAGCGTTATTGTCCACGGTATCTTTGCAAGTGTACCGTATTGTATACAACTGCTTGACGGTCCGTATGTGGAAACTGACGGCAACGTGGTAGCAGCATTTCGCCCTAAAAGCGCTCGCCGCGAAACAATATCCTGAAAATTATTAAAATGTGACATTAGCGCCAGCCGCAGTAGCGTGTAAATGGATTTACGATATAGTAATTTTTTCTTTACGATTGCTGTAAAAAATAATCCACAACACATGCACAATGGTTCGCTATGTCACATAACACCCGACCTCTGAATCGACAGGACTACAAAACCCTCACGCTCGCTGCCCTGGGCGGCGCGCTGGAGTTTTACGACTTCATCATCTTTGTCTTCTTCGCCGCCGTCGTGGGGGCGCTATTTTTCCCGGCTGATATTCCGGAATGGCTGCGTCAGGTGCAAACCTTCGGCATTTTCGCTGCCGGGTATCTGGCGCGTCCGCTGGGCGGCATTGTCATGGCGCACTTTGGCGATCTGGTTGGGCGCAAGAAGATGTTTACCCTCAGCATCCTGCTAATGGCCGTGCCGACGCTGGCGATTGGCCTTTTGCCTACCTATGAGTCGATGGGCATTATCGCCCCGTTATTGCTGCTGATGATGCGTATTCTCCAGGGCGCGGCCATCGGTGGAGAAGTGCCTGGCGCCTGGGTGTTTGTCGCTGAGCACGTCCCGGTGCGCCGCATCGGCATTGCGTGTGGAACGCTGACCGCAGGGCTGACGATCGGGATCCTGCTTGGCTCCGTGGTTGCAACCATCATCAATACCAGCATGACGCAACAGGCCGTTCACGACTGGGGCTGGCGCATTCCGTTCCTGCTGGGCGGGGCGTTCGGGCTGGTGGCAATGTACCTGCGACGCTGGTTGCAGGAGACGCCAATATTTCTGGAGATGCAGCAGCGGAAGGCGCTGGCGCAAGAACTGCCGGTGAAAACCGTGGTGGTGCGGCATAAAAAAGCGGTAGTGGTGTCGATGCTTCTGACCTGGCTGCTGTCTGCGGGTATCGTGGTGGTCATTTTGATGTCGCCGGTCTGGCTGCAAAAACAGTACGGTTTTGCGCCTGCCGTGACGTTACAGGCGAACAGTATCGCGACAATTATGCTCTGCTTTGGCTGTCTGGCCGCCGGGCTGGCGGCGGATCGTTTCGGCGCCAGCGCGACCTTTATTGTCGGCAGCCTGCTGCTGGCCGCGTCGAGCTGGGCATTTTATCATCTTGCGGGCTCCCATCCTGAACAGCTGTTCCTGCTGTACGGTGTCGTCGGGCTGTGCGTGGGCGTCGTTGGCGCCGTACCGTACGTGATGGTCCGCGCCTTCCCGCCAGAGGTACGCTTCACCGGGATCTCTTTCTCTTATAACGTCTCGTATGCCATTTTCGGTGGGCTGACGCCGATTGTGGTGACGGTGTTGATGGGTGTGTCACCCCTTGCACCGGCGTGGTACGTGCTGGCGTTATCGCTGATGGGGCTGGTTTTGGGAGTGTGGCTT
>NZ_JBSKJP010000017.1:0-75229 GCF_053709615.1 Enterobacter sp. UPMP2061 | reverse complement strand
TCGTCCGAGGACGTTAAGAATCCATGTCACTTTGAGTGCCCACACAGATTGTCTGATAAATTGTTAAAGAGCAGTGCCGCTTCGTTTTCGCTGCGGCGCGGGGTGTGCATATTACGCTTTCCCGCTTCAGAGTCAAGCGTTTATTTTGCTTTTCTCTGCTGACCCGGCGGCTTGCGTGCCGTTGTTCCGTGTCAGTGGAGGCGCATTATAGGGAGTTCTTCTGAAGTGACAAGCACTAAATACAAAAAAAATTTCGTTCGCTCACTTTTCAAACTCAACGCTTATTTATCCCGCGCATCGTCCGTTAAACGCGCAATTTCACGGGCAAAACTGGCGACCTGGGCCCAGTCGGTATAAACCACTTCTTTACGCGTATCCGTTTCCCCGCCCGTCATTTTCATGATCAGGCGGATCATAAAGCGGTCATACCAGCGGTAACGCGGGTAACGCAGCGCGCCAGCAAAGACAGAACAGATATCGGGCTGCCATGGCGAACTTAGCAAAAACTTGCGCGTATAGCTGTTGGTCTGCGGCGTACGCTTCTCCGCTTTACGGGCAACCAGGTTGACCGAGTAAAACGCGCCAGGCAGTTGAGCGAGCTCCGCCGTATGCTTTTTCACAAAGCGATCCAGCGCCGGATGGAAATGGCCGTAACGAATTGAAGCGCCAATGACCACGCGGTCGTAATCCTGCCAGGCAATCTGCTCTGTGCGATTCAGGTTCACCACATCAGAATAAATGCCCAGCTCTTTGAGTTCGGAAGCCAGATATGAAGCAATCTCACGCGTTTGTCCGTCACGCGTTGAGAAAAGAATTAACGTTTTCACCAATGTCTCCTTACTCACGCCAGAATGTTGGGGTAAACAGCACCAGCAGCGTAAAGACCTCAAGACGCCCAAACAGCATATTGGCGATTAAGATCCACTTCGCCACCGGGTTCATACTGGCGAAGTTATCCGCCACGACGCCCAGCCCCGGCCCCAGGTTGTTTAACGTTGCCACCACAGAGGCGAAGGCAGAGAAATCATCCACGCCCGTGGCGATAATCGCCAGCATACTGACAATAAAGACCAGTGCATAAGCGGAGAAGAATCCCCACACCGCTTCGAGGATGCGCTCCGGCAGCGCACGGTTCCCCAGCTTAATACTGTAAACCGCATTCGGGTGGACCAGACGTTTCAGCTCACGGTTCCCCTGCTTGAACAGCAGCAGGATGCGGATCACCTTCAGACCGCCGCCCGTTGACCCGGCGCAACCGCCGATAAACGCAGAGCACAACAGCAGCACCGGCAGGAACAATGGCCAACGCGCAATACTGTCCGTGGTGAAACCAGCGGTTGTCGCCATCGATACCACCTGGAAGAAGGCCTGGTTCAGGGTCGTGACCGCCGAGTTATAAACATCGTGGAACCACAGTACCAGGGTACAGATAACCACCAGGGTCAGCTGGACGCCAATAAACATCCGGAATTCCGGGTCGCGCCAGTACACCTTCAGGCTCCTTCCGCTAAGCAACGAGAAGTGTAGACCGTAGTTACAGCCTGAGATCAGCAAAAAGATGGCAATGATGGTATTGATTGTCGGGCTGTCGAAGTAGCCGACGCTGGCATCGTGGGTGGAGAACCCGCCGATAGCAATAGTCGCAAAGCTATGCCCAATGGCATCAAACGCAGGCATCCCGGCAAACCACAGCGCCAGCGCGCAGGCCACCGTCAGCAGGACATAGATAAGCCACAGGGTTTTCGCCGTCTCCGCAATACGCGGGCGCATCTTGTTATCTTTCAGCGGGCCGGGCATCTCCGCCCGGTAAAGCTGCATCCCCCCGACGCCCAGAATCGGCAGGATAGCCACCGCCAGGACGATGATCCCCATACCGCCGAACCACTGGAGCATCTGCCGGTAAAAGAGAATCGCATGCGGGAGCGAATCCAGCCCCACAAGCGTGGTGGCGCCGGTGGTCGTTAATCCGGAGAACGATTCAAAAAACGCATCCGTGACGGTGAGATTCGGTTGTTCGGAGAAGATAAACGGCAGCGCACCCACGCTTCCCAGTACCGTCCAGAACAGGACCACAATCAGAAACCCCTCCCGGGATTTCAGTTCACCTTTCTCACGGCGGTTTGGCCACCACAGCAGGGAGCCAATCGTCAGCGCGACAAAAAAGGTTTGCGTAAATGCACGCCCCGCGCCGTCCCGGTAGATGAGCGCCACCAGTCCGGGAATGATCATTGTCCCGGAGAAAAGTATGACCAGCAATCCAACGATTCGGGTAATGGCACGAAAATGCATCTCTGCCGCTTCCTTAGGTATTCAAAATTGTGAGGTGGGGATTATTCTTCAATCGGCAGTAATTGCAATGAACCGCGACTAAAATCAGCGAGTTTTGCTGAAAAAGCAGCCAGTTCCGCCTGAGGAAGCGCCACGCGTAATTGCACCATTGCCTGATAATCACTGTGTGCGATGACACCGTTAAACTGTTTAAGCAGTGCTTCGATACCCGATAGCTGGGCGTAATCGCATAACAAAGTATATTCCGTAAGTGGCGTTTTGCGGGTTGTTATCAGCAGATTAAGCGCCTGCTGGACACCACCTCCGTAGGCTTTAACCAGCCCTCCGGTGCCTAACAAAATGCCCCCGTAGTAGCGGACAACAACGGCGGTGATTTCACCCACGCCGCTGCCCATCAACTGGGATAGCATCGGTTTTCCGGCCGTACCCGCCGGTTCACCGTCGTCAGAAAACCCGAGCTGCTGTGAGTCGTCTGGCGGCCCTGCGACCCACGCCACACAGTGATGGCGGGCATCGGGGTGCTGCGCGCGGACGGACTCGACGAACGCCTTCGCCGCCTCCACGCCGTCGGTATGCGCCAGCAGCGTGATAAAGCGGCTTTTCTTGATTTCCTCAACAAAGGTGACCGGCTCGGCCGGTATCAGCCAGCTTTCCATCAGGCCAGCTTCAGATCTCGCGTCATGTTCTCAATGCTGTTCTCGTGAATAACCACGTTATCCTCGATACGAATGCCGCCATACGGCTTCAGCGCTTCAATTTTCTCCCAGTTGAAGTGCTTGCTGAATTGCCCTTCGCGCCACGGTGCCAGCAGGGATTCAATAAAGTAGATGCCCGGCTCGATGGTCAATACCATACGCGGCGCCAGAACGCGGGTGCAGCGCAGATAAGGATATTTAGACGGTGCCGCCAGGTGCGTACCGGTATCATCCTGCATAAAGCCCGCGACGTCATGAACCTGCAAACCCAGCGGGTGACCGATACCATGCGGCATAAATGGCCCGGTCAGATCGTTCTCAACCATCGCCTCTTCGCTCATGTCTTTGACAATCTGATGCTTACGCAGCAGTTTAGCGATGCGCTGATGGAACTGGATGTGATAATCCACGTAGCTGGTTCCGGCCTTCATGGTGCCAATCAGCGCCAGCTGTTCGTCGTTCACGTCTTTGATCAATTGCGCAAAATCGGTGTCCGCATTCGCCGCCCAGGTACGGGTCAGGTCTGCCGCATAACCATTGTACTCAGCCCCCGCGTCCAGCAGGAAGCTGCGCATCTCAGCCGGAACCTGATGATCCAGTTTGGTGTAGTGCAGGACCGAGGCATGTTCATTCAGCGCCACGATGTTGCTGTACGGCACGTCGGTATCGCGGTGGCCGGTCGCCGTCAGGTAAGCCTGATTAATATCGAACTCGCTCATACCGGACTGGAACGCTTCGTGCGCCGCACGGTGGCCATTCACCGCCGTTTTTTGCGCTTCACGCATGCAGTAAAGTTCGTAGTCGGTCTTGTAGGCGCGATAGTAGTGCAGATAATCCAGCACGCCTTTCGGGTTGAGTTTATCTGCCGGAATATCCAGACCCAGCGCACGCTCAGGAACCGGACCAATGTAGCCGATGTTGCCGCGCGCCGCTGGCAGCTGGCTGCCAATGCCGTCTGCTTTTGGCAGCGCAATCACGTCAATTTCTTCGGTCCAGAATGAGGTCGGCAGCGGCTCCACGTTGTGCCAGTAATCGACCGGCAGGTAGAACCACAGTTTCGGCTTGTTCACGCCATCCACCAGCAGCCAGCAATTTGGAACCTGCGTGACAGGCACCCAGGCTTTAAACTGCGGGTTAACCTTGAAGGGATAAGCATGGTCATCAAGAAAAGTATTCATCAGCTCGCCGGAGTGGATCAGCAGGGCATCCAGCTTGAAGCGGGCCAGTACATCGCGGGTACGTTCCTGTAGGGTAACGATATGATTTTTATAAAGCGAAGCCAGTGAGTCCATCATTCTTCCTTTCGTTTTTTTGACCTCAAGTCATCGCATCTTAGCACACCTCACTCCGGCTGCGTGATTTCCACCGACCGTGATCAGCGCAGCAATTTCTTAATGACTAATTTGCATTTTATTAACATAAATTCCACACTCCGTTTCATCTGGTATGACCAGATCCAATTGCTGGATTCAGGAGACCGACATGCTCTACAAAGGCGACACCCTGTACGTAGACTGGCTGGAAGATGGCATTGCCGAACTGGTGTTCGATGCCCCCGGCTCAGTGAACAAGCTTGATACCGCGACGGTGGCCAGTCTTGGCCAGGCGCTGGATGTACTTGAAAAGCAATCAGATTTGAAAGGGCTGCTGCTGCGCTCCAACAAAGCGGCCTTTATCGTTGGCGCGGATATCACCGAATTCCTGTCGCTGTTCCTGGTGCCCGAAGAACAGCTGAGCCAGTGGCTGCACTTTGCCAACAGCGTTTTTAATCGTCTGGAAGATCTGCCTGTCCCGACCCTTTCCGCCGTTAACGGCTACGCGCTGGGCGGTGGCTGCGAGTGCGTGCTGGCGACCGACTACCGTCTGGCGACGCCGGACCTGCGCATCGGCCTGCCGGAAACCAAGCTGGGCATCATGCCGGGCTTTGGCGGTTCCGTGCGTATGCCGCGCATGCTGGGTGCCGACAGCGCGCTGGAGATCATTGCCGCGGGTAAAGATGTCGGCGCCGAACAGGCACAGAAAATCGGCCTGGTGGACGGCGTGGTTAAGCCTGAAAAACTGGTTGAAGGCGCTGTCGCCATTCTGCGTCAGGCGATTAACGGCGATCTCGACTGGAAAGCCAAACGTCAGCCAAAGCTGGAGCCATTAAAGCTCAGCAAAATTGAAGCCACCATGAGCTTCACCATCGCCAAAGGCATGGTGATGCAGACGGCGGGTAAACACTACCCGGCGCCGATCACGGCGGTGAAAACCATTGAAGCGGCAGCCCGTCTGGGCCGTGATGACGCTCTGAAGCTTGAAAACCAGAGCTTTGTCCCGCTGGCGCACACCAACGAAGCCCGCGCGCTGGTTGGTATCTTCCTTAACGATCAGTTCGTGAAGGGCAAAGCCAAACAACTCACCAAAAACGTTGAAACGCCAAAACACGCGGCGGTACTCGGCGCGGGCATTATGGGGGGCGGCATCGCCTACCAGTCTGCCTGGAAAGGCGTGCCGGTGGTGATGAAGGACATCAACGAGAAATCCCTGACGCTGGGCATGACCGAAGCGGCCAAGCTGCTGAATAAACAGCTTGAGCGCGGCAAAATTGACGGTCTGAAGCTGGCAGGCGTGATCTCCACCATCCAGCCAGTGCTGGAATACAGCGGTTTCGACCGTGTGGACGTGGTGGTTGAAGCGGTCGTCGAGAACCCGAAAGTGAAAAAAGCGGTACTGGCCGAAACCGAAGACAAGGTGCGTCCGGAAACCGTGCTGGCCTCTAACACCTCCACTATTCCTATCAGCGAACTGGCGAGCGTGCTGAAGCGTCCGGAAAACTTCTGCGGGATGCACTTCTTTAACCCGGTGCATCGCATGCCGCTGGTTGAAGTAATCCGAGGGGAAAAAACCTCCGACGAAACCATCGCCAAAGTGGTGGCGTGGGCGAGCAAGATGGGCAAAACGCCGATCGTGGTTAACGACTGCCCGGGCTTCTTCGTTAACCGCGTGCTGTTCCCGTACTTCGCCGGTTTCAGCCAGCTGCTGCGCGACGGCGCAGACTTCCGCAAAATCGACAAAGTGATGGAAAAACAGTTCGGCTGGCCGATGGGCCCGGCGTATCTGCTGGACGTTGTCGGCATCGACACTGCCCATCACGCGCAGGCGGTGATGGCGGCGGGCTTCCCGCAGCGCATGCAGAAAGATTATCGCGACGCCATTGATGCCCTGTTCGACGCCAACCGCTTCGGGCAGAAAAACGGTCTGGGCTTCTGGCGCTATAAAGAAGACAGCAAAGGCAAACCGAAGAAAGAAGAAGATCCGGCGGTGGATGGCCTGCTGGCCAACGTCAGTCAGCCAAAACGCGACTTCACCGACGATGAGATCATCGCACGGATGATGATCCCAATGGTCAACGAAGTGGTGCGCTGCCTCGAAGAAGGCATTATCGCCAGCCCGGCAGAAGCGGATATGGCGCTGGTGTACGGCCTCGGCTTCCCTCCGTTCCACGGAGGCGCGTTCCGCTGGCTGGATACGCTCGGCAGCGCCCGCTATCTCGATATGGCTCAGCAGTACCAGCACCTCGGCCCGCTTTATGAGGTGCCGGAAGGGCTGCGTAACAAAGCGCGCCATAACGAACCCTACTACCCAGCAGTTGAGCCAGCCCGTCCGGTTGGCGAACTGAAAACGGCTTAAGGAGTCACAATGGAAAAGGTTGTCATTGTTGATGCGATTCGCACCCCGATGGGCCGTTCAAAAGGCGGTGCGTTCCGTAACGTGCGCGCGGAAGATCTCTCCGCGCACCTGATGCGTAGCCTGCTGGCGCGTAACCCGGCGCTGGACCCAGCAGCGCTGGACGATATTTACTGGGGCTGCGTGCAGCAGACGCTGGAGCAGGGCTTTAACATCGCCCGTAACGCGTCCCTGCTGGCGGAGATCCCGCATTCGGTTCCGGCCGTCACCGTCAACCGTCTTTGCGGTTCGTCGATGCAGGCGCTGCACGACGCGGCACGGATGATCATGACCGGCGATGCGCAGGCCTGTCTGGTGGGCGGCGTGGAGCACATGGGCCACGTGCCGATGAGCCACGGGGTCGATTTCCATCCAGGCATGAGCCGCAACGTGGCGAAAGCCGCCGGTATGATGGGCCTGACCGCCGAGATGCTCTCCCGTCTGCACGGCATCAGCCGTGAGATGCAGGATGCGTTTGCCGCGCGCTCGCATGCCCGCGCCTGGGCCGCCACGCAGTCTGGTGCCTTTAAGAATGAGATCATCCCAACCGGCGGTCACGACGCAGACGGCGTACTGAAGCAGTTCAGCTACGACGAAGTTATCCGCCCGGAAACCACGGTCGAAGCGCTTTCTACCCTGCGTCCGGCGTTTGATCCGGTCACCGGTACGGTAACGGCGGGCACCTCGTCTGCCCTGTCCGACGGTGCCGCCGCGATGCTGGTGATGAGCGAGAGCCGCGCCCGCGAATTAGGCCTGACGCCACGCGCCCGCGTGCGTTCGATGGCAGTCGTGGGCTGCGATCCTTCCATCATGGGTTACGGTCCGGTTCCGGCGTCAAAACTGGCGCTGAAAAAAGCGGGGCTGAGCGCAAGTGATATCGACCTCTTTGAGATGAACGAAGCGTTCGCCGCGCAGATCCTGCCGTGCATTAAAGATCTGGGGCTGATGGATCAGATCGACGAGAAGATTAACCTCAACGGCGGCGCGATCGCCCTCGGTCACCCGCTGGGCTGCTCCGGGGCGCGTATCAGTACCACGCTGATTAACCTGATGGAACGCAAAGATGCCCAGTTCGGACTGGCAACGATGTGTATTGGGTTGGGTCAGGGTATCGCGACGGTGTTTGAGAGGGTGTAAATAAGGAAAAGTATCTCAAAGTAACGTAGGCCCGATAAGCATCGCGCCATCGGGCTTTTGCCGGGAGGCGCTACGCTTTCCCGGCCTACGAAGAGAAAAAGTTTAGTTGCCGTTCTTCCCGCCTGTCAGGGGCGGGTTTTTTACGTTATTGCAGCAGCGAAATATCCGCCACGCGCAGGAACAGCTCACGCAGTTTCTCAAGCATCGAGAGACGGTTAATCCGCAGCTCTTTATCTTCCACGTTCACCATCACCTTCTCGAAGAAGGCGTCGATGACATCACGCAGCTCCGCCAGCTCCACCAGTGCTTCCTGGTAGCGACCTTCCGCGAAATACGGCTCCAGCTTGTCGCGCAGCACCACAACCTGCATCGCCAGAGAAATCTCTTCCGGCTCTTTCAGGGTTGCAGCGTTGACGCGCTCGTTCAGCGTTTCGTCGGATTTCGCGAGGATGTTGGATACACGCTTGTTGGCCGCGGCCAGCGCAGACGCCGCTTCCAGCGTACGGAAGTGGGATACCGCTTTCATACGCGCATCGAAATCTGCCGGACGGGTCGGACGACGCGCCAGCACCGCCTGAATGGTATCAACGGAGTAACCTTCGTCCTGATACCACGCGCGGAAACGACCGAGCATAAAGTCGATAACATCATCCACAACCTTCGCGTTGGTCAGCTTATCGCCGTACAGACGTACCGCTTCTTCGGTCAGCGTTTGCAGATCGAGGTTAAGGTTCTTCTCTACGATGATTCGCAGCACGCCCAGCGCAGCACGACGCAGCGCGAACGGGTCTTTATCGCCTTTCGGATGCTGACCGATACCGAAGATACCCGCCAGGGTGTCCATCTTATCGGCAATCGCCACGGCGCAGGCAACCGGGTTAGACGGCAGATCGTCACCGGCAAAGCGCGGCTGATACTGCTCGTTCAGGGCTACCGCCACGTCTTCCGCTTCGCCATCGTGACGCGCGTAGTGCATGCCCATCACGCCCTGGGTGTCGGTAAATTCGAACACCATGTTGGTCATCAGGTCGCACTTGGAGAGCAGGCCCGCGCGGGTAGCGTGGTTAACGTCGGCGCCAATTTCACGGGCAATCCAGCCGGACAGCTCCGCGATACGGTCGGTCTTGTCGCGTAGCGTACCCAGCTGCTGCTGGAACAGTACGGTTTGCAGACGCGGCAGGTTGTCTTCCAGACGTTTTTTACGGTCGGTATTGAAGAAGAACTCGGCATCCGCCAGACGCGGACGCACCACTTTCTCGTTACCGGAGATAATCTGGCTCGGATCTTTCGATTCGATGTTCGCCACGAAGATGAAGTTTGGCAGCAGCTTGCCGTCGTTGGCGTAAACCGGGAAGTACTTCTGGTCACCCTTCATGGTGTAAACCAGCGCTTCTGCCGGAACGGCCAGGAATTTCTCTTCGAATTTCGCGGTCAGTACAACCGGCCATTCGACCAGCGAAGTCACCTCTTCCAGCAGGCTGTCGCTCAGATCGGCATTACCGCCAATTTTGCGCGCCGCGTCTTCTGCGTCCGCTTTGATTTTGGCTTTACGCTGTTCGTAGTCAGCAATGACCTTGCCGCGCTCCAGCAGGATCTGCGGGTACTGGTCAGCATTGTCGATAGTGAACTCCGACTCGCCCATAAAGCGATGGCCGCGGATCACGCGATCGGACGCCACGCCCAGAATGGTCGCCGGGATAACGGTATCGCCCAGCAGCAGGGTCACGGTGTGAACCGGACGCACAAAGTGTACGTCGGACGCGCCCCAGCGCATCAGCTTAGGAATCGGCAATTTTGCCAGCGAGGTCGCGATCATGTCAGGCAGCAGCGCTTCGGCGCTTTCGCCTTTCACATGGGCACGGTACAGCAGCCATTCACCTTTGTCGGTGGTCAGACGCTCAGCCTGATCAACGGTGATGCCGCAGCCGCGCGCCCAGCCTTCTGCCGCTTTGCTCGGCTTGCCTTCCGCGTCGAACGCCTGAGCAATGGCCGGGCCACGTTTTTCAACTTCGCGATCCGGCTGGGACGCCGCCAGGTTTGCCACTTTCAGCGCCAGACGACGCGGCGCAGCAAACCACTCAATTTTACCGTGCGCCAGGCCAGCGTTATCCAGCTCAGCAGTGACGTTCGCAGCGAAAGATTCAGCCAGGCTGCGCAGGGCTTTTGGTGGCAGCTCTTCAGTGCCGATTTCCACCAGGAAAGTTTTCTCAGACATGGCCGCCTCTTATTTGTTTCGGTTGCACATCGGGAAGCCAAGGGCTTCACGGGACGCGTAGTAAGCTTCTGCAACGGCTTTGGTCAGGGTACGAATACGCAGAATGTAGCGCTGACGTTCAGTCACGGAGATCGCTTTGCGGGCATCCAGCAGGTTGAAGCTGTGGGCAGCCTTCAGAATACGCTCGTAGGCAGGCAGCGGCAGCGGAGTCTCCAGCGCCAGCAGCTGCTGGGCTTCTTTCTCATACTGCTCGAAGCAGGTGAACAGGAAGTCCACGTCCGCGTATTCGAAGTTATAGGTGGATTGCTCCACTTCGTTCTGATGGAACACGTCGCCGTAGGTGGTTTTACCCAGCGGGCCGTCGCTCCAGACCAGGTCGTAAACGCTGTCTACGCCCTGAATGTACATGGCCAGACGTTCCAGACCATAGGTGATTTCGCCGGTAATCGGTTTACATTCCAGACCGCCAACCTGCTGGAAGTAAGTGAACTGGGTCACTTCCATGCCGTTCAGCCACACTTCCCAACCCAGACCCCAGGCACCCAGCGTTGGGTTTTCCCAGTTATCTTCCACGAAACGAATGTCGTGAATGGTTGGATCCATACCCAGCTCTTTCAGTGACCCGAGGTACAGTTCCTGAATGTTGTCGGGTGATGGCTTAATCACCACCTGGAACTGATAGTAGTGCTGCAAACGGTTCGGGTTTTCGCCGTAACGTCCATCGGTCGGACGACGGGATGGCTGCACATAGGCGGTCGCCATTGGCTCTGGCCCTAACGCGCGCAGGCTGGTCATCGGGTGTGAGGTGCCTGCGCCAACTTCCATGTCCAAAGGTTGAACAATGGTGCAGCCCTGACGAGCCCAGTAATCCTGTAAGGTCAGGATCAGGCCCTGGAAGGTCTTGGTATCAAACTTTTGCATAGTATTTCGTGCTGGATACGTGTGGTTTTAAATGGAAGGGATCAGTATACCCGCTGGCTGCAAGATATACAGTACGAAACGGGGTTGTTTAGGGAAAATTGGGGAATAAGCCCTACAGCCAGAACCTGCGAAGGCTCTGGTTGCTGCTTATACGAGCAATTTAACGCATTGAGAGATGTAAAAACTGGCCGTCTGCATCAAAAGAGCAGACAAAGCCCTCTTTACGCGCCGTATAGCCTTTCAGTTCATAGCTGCCCTGAAAGCGCTCGAAGCCGTTTATATGAATTTTCTGTGCTTCGGAATTATAGCGGTGAGCCGCCTGATCCCTGCACAGCTGTTCCATATTCAGAGAACGCTCCGGGCTCATTTTCCCCTGCTGCGCTTTTTGGACAGGTATCTCCTCAGAAGCACTGCATCCTGTTAATAAGAGCAGCAGAAAGAGTGACACCCCACGCTTCATCATCATTTTTATTACCGCCCTGGTCAGTGGCTGTTATTTTTAGTAGCAACACGTTTATAGATTAAAGTCCGTCATTCTGCGAATCTCGCCAGCTCCCTACAAGTTAGCCTGGCTAAACTCAGAATTTTCCAAGGGAAAAGTTTTACACAATCGCAGTCACACTTTTTTTATCAGGAATACAGAGGAACTGATGCAGTCAAAAATTAACTGGATTGATAACCTGCGGGGAATAGCCTGTCTGATGGTGGTGATGATCCACACAACGACCTGGTATGTCACGAACGCGCACAGTATCAGCCCTGTTAACTGGGATGTCGCCAATATTCTGAACTCGGCCTCCCGCGTGAGCGTCCCGCTGTTCTTTATGATTTCCGGTTTTCTCTTTTTTGGCGAGCGTAGCGCGCAGCCAAGACATTTCATCCGTATTGTCTCCTGTCTGCTGTTTTACAGCGCCATTTCGCTGCTCTATATCATCCTGTTCACTTCAATTAACGCTGAACGTTCCCTGCTCAATTTGTTGCAAAAACCGGTGTTCTATCATCTGTGGTTTTTCTTCGCGATAATCGTTATCTATCTGGTGTCACCGTTAATTCAGGTAAAAAACGTCAGCGGTAAAATGCTGCTGGCCTTGATGGTAATAATCGGGATCGTGGCCAACCCGAATACCGTTTCACAGAAAATTGATGGCTTTGAATGGCTGCCCGTTAACCTTTATATCACCGGGGATACGTTTTATTACGTGCTGTACGGCATGCTGGGGCGCGCCATTGGCATGTTGGAGACGCAAAAGCGAGGAATAAACTGGCTATGCGCGGCCGCGTTTCTCGTCGGTGTGTTTATTATCTCTCGCGGGACGCTGCATGAGCTGCAATGGCGCGGCAACTTTGCCGATACCTGGTATCTCTACTGCGGGCCGATGGTCTTTATCTGCGCGATCTCTCTGCTGACGCTGGTTAAAAACACCCTGAATGCCCGCCCGCTTCCGGTGCTGGGGTTTATCTCTCGCCACTCGCTGGGCATTTACGGTTTTCACGCGCTGGTGATCCACGCCCTGCGCACCCGCGGCGTTGAGCTTAAAAGCTGGCCGGTGCTGGATATTGTCTGGATATTTACCGTTACGCTGGTTGTCAGCCTGCTGCTGTCAATGTTGCTGCAAAGAATCGATACGCGCAGGTTTGTAAGCTAACCCGGTTGAAGGCTGGTAGGCCGGGTAAGCGTTAGCGCCACCCGGCTCCTGTTTATGACATTAGCGGCAAAAGCTGCTGATAGATTTTGCGGAACACGTCTCGTCTTTCAGCATAGCGAGCATGATTTTTCGCATCAGGACGATGCTGCCGTTCAAGCGGCAGCTGGGGCAAAAGCTGGTGCAGTGGTTTATCCGGGTTCAGCGCAATTTGCGCCAGCCGTGCCGCACCGAGCGCCGGGCCGACATCGCCTCCCGTACGATAGTCCAGCTGCAACCCGCTGATATCGGAAAGCATTTGCCGCCAGTAGCTGCTTCGTGCACCGCCGCCAATTAACGTAATGCTGGATGGCGTCAGTCCACAGTCATGCACGACATCCATTCCGTCCGCCAGAGCATAGCCAACGCCTTCAAGCACCGCGCGCGCAAGCTCTGCCGGGCCGTGCTGATGGGTAAGACCGAAGAACACCCCTTTCGCTTCCGGGTTGTTATGCGGCGTCCGCTCGCCGGAAAGGTACGGTAAAAACCAGACCGCACCGGCATTATCATCTGCCTGCTGTGCCGCTGTGATAAGCGCCGGGACGTCCGCCATTCCGGTTAGCTTTGCCGCCCAGTCGAGGCAGGAAGCCGCGCTCAGCATCACCGACATCAAATGCCATTTACCCGGCAACGCGTGGCAGAAGCTGTGTACGGCGCTTTCAGGGTTACTACGATACCCGTCACTGACGGCAAAATAGACGCCGGAGGTACCGAGTGAGAGCATGGCCTGCCCTGCCTCGACCATCCCCACGCCGACCGCACCCGCCGCATTATCGCCGCCGCCAGCGACGACAGGTACGGCTGGCATGTTCCAGCGTTCAGCAACAGAAGGCTGCAAAGCCCCCGTGATTTCACTGCCTTCAAACAGCGCAGGCATATGGTCGCGCGTCAGCTGGCAGGCATCCAGCATCGCCTCGCTCCAGTCCCGTTTCGCCACGTCGAGCCACATCGTGCCTGCGGCGTCAGACATGTCGCTGGCAAAATCCCCTGTCATGCGAAAACGCAGGTAGTCTTTCGGCAACAGAACCTTCGCCACCTGACGAAAAATCTCAGGCTCATGGCGCTGCACCCACAGGAGTTTTGGCGCGGTAAAACCGGGCATCATCAGGTTGCCCGTAATTTCACGGGATGCAGGCACACGCTCCTCAAGGATCGCGCACTCTGCCGCACAGCGGCCATCGTTCCAGAGAATAGCCGGGCGCAGAACGCGATGCTGACTATCCAGCAACGTTGCGCCATGCATTTGCCCGGCAATGCCCAGCGCCTTCACGTCGCGCAGGCTATGCTGCTCGCCTAAGGCTTTCATCGCACGCTCTGTCGCCTGCCACCACTGCTCCGGATCTTGTTCCGACCAAAGCGGATACGGACGTGAAACCTGCAACTTTTCAGTCTGCGTGGCTAATACATCGCCCTGCTCGCTTAACAGGATGGCTTTCACCCCCGACGTGCCAAGATCGATCCCGATATACATGTGGTGGCTCCTTTGACGAAAATGCCCGGTGGCGCTGCGCTTACCGGGCCTGGATGCTGTTATTTATCGAACAGGTAGTGATTGACCAGGTTTTCCAGCAGCTCCTGATGGCCGCTCTGATGCTGCGGCGCAAGCTGATGCTGTTCAGCGTACTTCGCGATCTCCGCAAGCGATAACTGACCTTTCAAAATTTGCTGGCCCAGCTCACTGTTCCAGCCGCTGTAGCGCTTCGCCACGCGCTTATCCAGCTCACCGTCTTCAATCATACGGGCCGCTACTTTCAGCGCCAGCGCCATGGTGTCCATCGCACCAATATGCCCGTAGAACAGATCGTATTTGTCGGTGCTCTGGCGACGCACTTTGGCGTCGAAGTTCAGGCCGCCGGTGGTGAAACCGCCCGCTTTGATGATCTCGTACATCACCAGCGCATTCTCTTCCACGCTGTTCGGGAACTGGTCGGTATCCCAGCCCAGCTGTGGATCACCACGGTTAGCATCGACAGAGCCGAAGATGCCCAGTGCAATCGCAGAGGCAATTTCGTGATGGAACGAGTGGCCCGCCAGGGTAGCGTGGTTAGCCTCAATATTCACTTTGATCTCTTTTTCCAGACCAAACTGCTTCAGGAAGCCATACACGGTGGCGACATCATAATCATACTGATGCTTGGTTGGCTCCTGTGGTTTTGGCTCAATCAGCAGCGTGCCGCGGAAACCGATTTTGTGTTTGTGGTCCACAACCATCTGCATAAAGCGACCAATCTGCTCACGCTCCTGTCGCAGGTCGGTATTCAGCAGCGTTTCATAGCCTTCACGACCACCCCAGAGTACATAGTTCTCACCGCCCAGCTGATGCGTGGCGTTCATCGCGGTCACGACCTGGGTTGCCGCCCAGCTGAAGACTTCCGGGTCCGGGTTGGTTGCCGCGCCCGCGCCATAGCGAGGGTTGGTAAAGCAGTTAGCCGTACCCCAGAGCAGCTTGACGCCGCTTTGCTGCTGTTTTTCAGCCAGTACGTCGACCATCTGCGCGAAATTGTTCAGATACTCTTTCAGCGATGCCCCTTCCGGCGACACGTCCACATCGTGGAAACAGTAGTACGGCACGTTCAGCTTATGGAAGAACTCGAACGCGACGTCGGCTTTACGCTTCGCCAGCTCAATGGCCTCGCCCGGCTGTTGCCATGGACGGTCAAAAGAGCCCACGCCGAACATATCGGCACCGTTCCAGCAGAAGGTGTGCCAGTAGCAGGCGGCAAAGCGCAAGTGATCTTCCATGCGCTTACCCAGCACCAGCTCATCCGGGTTGTAGTGACGAAATGCTAAAGGATTGGTCGTTTTCGTGCCTTCGAAACGAACGCGATCGAGTTGGTCGAAATAAGCTTGCATATTGAGCTCCATAATCAGGGTATGCGGCGTGGTCTTGCTTCTGGAGTAATAGTGAATAGACATTGGAGGTTGCTCAATTACGTTATTTCACACTGCTATTGAGATAATGCGCAATTGTGCGCTGGCTCGCAAAATAATGCGCAGACAAACTATTTTTCGGCGCGCATTCCAGAATCAAATGTAATTAATAGGTTACGCTTTTTAAAATCCGATCGCGGTCATAAATTCAGAAATAAACCAAATATCGTAATGAGAAGATAAAAATCTGTAATTGCCAGCAGGCCTTTCCACGTTAAAAATTTGCTGCGTCTCAGCAGTGAACGTTTCTTTTATCTCAGCTACACATACCCCTACAAAAAGGCCTAATAATTATGAAGATAAAGAACCTGCCCCTAACGCTCTGCACTACTCTCCTGCTTGCAAGCTTTGCCGGACACGCCAAAGAGGTCAAAATCGGCATGGCGATTGATGACTTACGCCTGGAGCGCTGGCAAAAAGATCGCGATATCTTTGTTAAAAAAGCGGAATCTCTCGGCGCGGAGGTGTTCGTTCAGTCCGCTAACGGCAACGAAGAGACGCAAATGTCGCAAATCGAGAATATGATCAACCGTGGCGTCGATGTGCTGGTCATTATCCCGTATAACGGCCAGGTATTAAGCAACGTGGTGAAAGAAGCGAAACAGGAAGGGATAAAAGTCCTGGCTTATGACCGCATGATTAATAATGCCGATATTGATTATTATATTTCGTTCGACAATGAAAAGGTGGGCGAATTACAGGCTAAAAGCCTGGTCGCAAAAGTGCCTCAGGGAAATTATTTCCTGATGGGCGGCTCGCCTGTGGATAACAACGCCAAACTGTTCCGCCAGGGACAAATGAAAGTGCTGAAGCCGTATATCGACGAGGGCAAAATTAAAGTCGTCGGCGACCAGTGGGCTGACGGTTGGTTACCGGAAAACGCGCTGAAAATTATGGAAAACGCGTTGACCGCAAATAACAACAAAATCGATGCGGTGGTGGCCTCTAACGATGCCACTGCGGGTGGCGCCATTCAGGCGCTGAGCGCGCAGGGTCTGGCCGGGAAAGTCGCTATTTCCGGCCAGGACGCCGACCTTGCGGGTGTAAAACGCATCATCGCGGGTACCCAGACCATGACGGTGTATAAGCCCATTACCGAGCTTGCCAATACGGCCGCCGAAATTGCCGTTGAGCTGGGCAATGGCCAGCAACCTAAAGCAGACGCGACGTTAAATAACGGCCTGAAAGACGTACCTGCTCGCCTGCTTACCCCTATCGAAGTCAACAAAGAGAATATTGACGCCACCGTGGTGAAAGACGGTTTCCATAAGAAGAGTGAACTGTAATCCAGCGCAGCCCCTGCCCGGCAGGGGCGCATTGACCTGCCCTGTTCATCTGTTGGGCTATGCGGAGCAGTTATGTCTTATTTACTTGAAATGAAAAGCATCACCAAAGCCTTCGGGGCGGTGAAAGCAGTCGATAACGTAAGCCTGCGGCTGAATCCCGGCGAAGTGATGTCGCTGTGCGGTGAAAATGGCTCGGGAAAATCCACGCTGATGAAAGTGTTGTGCGGGATCTACCCGCACGGCAGCTACGAGGGCGAAATTGTTTTTGCCGGTGAGGTGCTCCAGGCCACGCACATTCGCGATACCGAACGTAAAGGCATCGCTATCATTCACCAGGAGCTGGCGCTGGTGAAGCACCTTACCGTGCTGGAAAATATCTTTCTCGGTGCCGAACTCTCACGCCACGGCGTACTGGATTACGACACCATGACGCTGCGCTGCGAAAAACTGCTGGCTCAGGTGAGCCTGGCTATCTCACCGGATACGCGCGTGGGCGACTTAGGTTTAGGCCAGCAGCAGCTGGTCGAGATCGCCAAGGCGCTGAACAAACAGGTGCGCCTGCTGATCCTCGACGAACCAACCGCCTCACTCACCGAACAGGAAACCGCCGTACTGCTCAATATCATCCGCGATCTGCAAAACCACGGTATCGCCTGCATCTATATTTCGCACAAGCTCAATGAGGTGAAAGCCATTTCCGACACCATCTGCGTCATCCGCGACGGGCAGCACATCGGCACGCGTGAAGCAGAAGGCATGAGCGAGGATGACATCATCACCATGATGGTGGGCCGAGAACTCACCGCGCTGTATCCCAACGAACCGCACACCATCGGCGAAGAGCTCCTGCGCGTGGAAAACCTGACGGCGTGGCATCCCGTTAACCGCCATATCAAGCGCGTGGATAACCTCTCCTTCTCGCTGCACCGCGGCGAAATTCTCGGCATTGCGGGTTTAGTGGGTGCGGGAAGAACCGAGGCCGTGCAGTGTCTCTTTGGCGTCTGGCCGGGGCGCTGGGAAGGCAAAATTTATATCGACGGTCAGCCGGTAAAAATCGACAACTGCCAGCAGGCTATTGCTAAGGGCATTGCCATGGTGCCAGAAGACCGCAAAAAAGACGGCATCGTGCCGGTAATGGCGGTGGGAAAAAATATCACGCTGGCGGCGCTCAGCCAGTTTTCCGGCGCGCTGAGCAGCGTGGATGATGCCGCAGAACAGCAGTGTATTCTCCAGTCGCTTGCCCGGCTTAAGGTGAAAACCTCCTCGCCGGAGCTGGCGATAGGACGCCTGAGCGGCGGCAACCAGCAGAAAGCGATTCTGGCGCGCTGCCTGCTGCTTAATCCGCGCATTTTAATTCTGGACGAACCCACCCGCGGGATCGATATCGGCGCGAAGTATGAAATCTACAAGCTGATCAACCAGCTTGTGCAGCAAGGGATTGCCGTCATTGTTATCTCGTCCGAATTGCCTGAAGTGCTGGGGCTGAGCGACCGCGTGCTGGTCATGCATGAAGGGAAACTCAAAGCCAACCTGAACAACCAGAACCTGACGCAAGAGCAGGTGATGGAAGCTGCCTTAAGGAGCGAACGCCATGTCGAAAAGCAACCCGTCTGATATTAAAGTCGCTGTTCCGACGCCCGGTGCGTTCGCAGGACTTAAATCGCTGAATCTGCAAGTTTTTGTAATGATTGCCGCCATTATCGTGATCATGTTGTTCTTTACCTGGATGACCGATGGCTCCTATTTGAGCGCACGTAACGTCTCTAACCTGCTGCGTCAGACCGCCATCACCGGGATCCTGGCGGTGGGGATGGTCTTTGTGATTATCTCAGCGGAAATTGACCTGTCGGTAGGGTCGATGATGGGTCTGCTCGGCGGCGTGGCGGCAATTTTTGACGTCTGGCTAGGCTGGCCGCTGCCGCTGACGATTGCGGTCACGCTGGTGCTAGGTCTGCTGCTGGGGGCGTGGAATGGCTGGTGGGTGGCCTACCGTAAAGTCCCGTCGTTTATCGTCACCTTAGCGGGGATGCTGGCCTTCCGCGGCATTCTGATTGGGATCACCAACGGCACCACCGTCTCCCCGACCAGCGCCTCGATGTCCCAGATTGGCCAAAGCTACCTCTCTGATGGCGTCGGTTTTACGATCGGCGTGGTTGGGCTGATGGCGTTTGTCGCGTGGCAATGGCGAGGACGCATGCGTCGCCAGGCGCTGGGGCTGGCCTCGCCTGCCTCAACCTCGGTTGTCGGCCGTCAGGCGCTTACTGCGGTGATTGTGCTGGGCGCCATCTGGCTGTTAAACGATTATCGCGGCGTCCCAACGCCCGTTCTGCTGCTGGCGCTGTTGCTGTTAGGTGGAATGTTTATGGCCACACGTACCGCATTCGGTCGCCGTATTTATGCCATCGGCGGCAATCTGGAAGCCGCGCGTTTATCTGGTATCAACGTAGAACGCACCAAACTCGCCGTCTTTGCCATCAACGGCCTGATGGTGGCCATCGCGGGGCTGATCCTCAGTTCGCGACTGGGGGCGGGCTCCCCGTCTGCGGGTAATATTGCCGAGCTGGACGCCATCGCCGCCTGCGTGATTGGCGGGACCAGCCTCGCCGGGGGCATTGGCAGCGTGGCGGGGGCGGTGATGGGCGCATTTATTATGGCTTCGCTGGATAACGGGATGAGTATGATGGACGTGCCGACGTTTTGGCAGTATATCGTCAAGGGGGCCATTCTTTTGCTGGCAGTCTGGATGGACTCTGCCACCAAGCGGCGCGCCTGATAACACTATCGTGACTAATTTGGGAAATGAGCCATGTTTGAAAAGCGTCACCGCATTACGTTGTTATTCAATGCCAATAAAGCCTATGACCGGCAGGTGGTTGAAGGGGTTGGCGAATATTTGCAGGCGTCGCAATCCGAATGGGATATTTTCATCGAAGAAGATTTTCGTACCCGTCTGGAGAACATCAAAGACTGGCTGGGAGACGGGGTCATCGCTGACTTTGACGACCCCGTGATTGAACAGTTGCTGAGTGGCGTCGACGTGCCTATCGTGGGCGTTGGCGGCTCTTACCATACACCGGAACATTACCCCCCCGTTCACTACATCGCCACGGATAACCATGCTCTGGTCGAGACCGCCTTCCTCCATTTAAAGGAGAAAGGCGTACATCGTTTTGCGTTTTACGGATTGCCCGCCACCAGCGGAAAGCGCTGGGCGATGGAGCGTGAATATGCCTTCTGCCAGCTGGTTGCCCAGGAGAAGTATCGCGGCGTCGTTTATCAGGGGCTGGAAACCGCGCCAGAAAACTGGCAGCACGCACAAAATCGCCTGGCTGACTGGCTGCAAACTCTGCCACCCCAGACAGGGATTATCGCCGTGACGGACGCCCGCGCCCGCCACGTATTACAGGTGTGCGAACATTTGCATATTCCGGTGCCTGAAAAGCTGTGCGTGATTGGTATTGATAACGAAGAGCTTACGCGCTATCTGTCGCGCGTGGCGCTCTCATCCGTGGCTCAGGGTACCCGTCAGATGGGCTATCAGGCCGCAAAGCTGCTGCACAGACTGTTAGACAACGAATCCCTGCCGCTCCAGCGTCTGCTGGTTCCGCCCGTTCGCGTGGTCGAGCGTCGCTCAACTGACTACCGCTCCTTAAACGATCCGGCCGTGATTCAGGCGATGCACTACATTCGCAATCATGCCTGCAAAGGGATTAAGGTCGATCAGGTGCTCGATTCGGTCGGCATTTCACGTTCGAATCTGGAGAAGCGGTTCAAAGAGGAAGTCGGTGAGACGATTCACGCCGTGATCCATGCGGAAAAGCTGGAGAAAGCGCGCAGTCTGCTGATCTCCACCTCGCTGTCGATCAACGAGATTTCACAGATGTGCGGCTATCCGTCGCTTCAGTATTTCTATTCGGTGTTCAGAAAAGAGTATGACACCACGCCGAAGGAGTACCGGGAACGGTACAGTGAAGTCCTGCTCTAGAAAAAAGAACGCCTTCCAGTGGAAGGCGTTTTTCATTACATATGTGCGGCAATCAGACGCTGGTTATCCTGGTACATGGAGAACAGGTAATTGTTATAACGCTGTCCCTGAGTGGAATAACCTTTCAGCTTGTGGATCATCGCCGTAGCCGTTACTTCCTGATCCGCCTTACGCAGCTGAGCGCGTGACTTACGGAACGAGGAGTAGGCCGGATGGGTGTTCAGGTTCACCACATAGGCATTCACGGAATCTTTCACCGATTCAAACTGTGAATAGCCCTTCACCTTGCCGGGTGCATTAGTACAACGACCTTTTGCGCATTTCATGCCAAACAGATTGTTGTTGTTGCGCGCCAGCTTCGAGGTGCCCCAACCGCTTTCGGCGGCGGCCATTGTCGCGACCATACTGCCTGGAATAATGTCCACACGCTCTAACAGTGAGTTCCACGGCACGCGACGCGTGTTCCCGCTCCACTTCACTTTATAGCGTTTGGCGATGTCTTTCAGGCGAGTGCGCTCAGACGGCGACCAGCGGCTATCGTACTGTTTGGAGATCAGCCAGTTACGATCCGCAGTAATCGCGGCATTTTGACTTTTAATGTAAGGCATTACCGTCCGGAGAAACGCTTTTTTCCTTGGTGTCCCGGAAGGGTATTTTCGCAAATCAGGAAGTGAACTACTCTTTGCACTATTGCGAGAATACTCTTGTTTACTGCTAACCTTACTGCTTGTCGTCTTTATTACGTGGGCTTTCTTACTCGTTGTATCCGCGTGCGTCTTTGCAAGCACCTCACCTGAAAATGCCATGGTGAGTAACATGAGTATCGCGGCCCCATATCGTCGAATGGGAGTCGATATCATTAGGTCTCCTGGTCGGATATAAACATTCCAACACCTTATTTTCTTCAAAAATTTGAGAGCGGAATCTCAAATCATACCAAAAATAGTCCTCAAGAGCACGTATACAAATAGTCCAATTCCGAAACTATGTCATCCGGAACATGCTCATTAAATCACCAGCACTGGAAAAATGTGCGCGATATCGCAGATAACTGCCTAATTTTGCGCGGGATCACTCATCCCTTCGCGTCCTCCTGGCAGAAAGCCTCAGAGGAGGAGTTTTTCCCCTGAGCCGAGTGGCACACTGGTCAAAAATGCCGCGACAGGAAAATGGAATGAAACGCACTGCATTAGCTGTTCTGATGTTACCCGCATTCGCGCATGCCGACTGGTCATCGCCGGGATTTAACGCGTTTAGCGCTGAAGGTACCGGCGTCTTTACCAGCCAGGCAACGCTTGCGAAGGGTACCCGCCCGCTGACGTTGAGTTTTGATAACGCGTGCTGGCAGCCGACAGGTGCCATTAAGCTCAACGAGATGCTGTCGCTCAAACCCTGCGAAGGGACCCCACCGCAGTGGCGGTTATTCCGTGACGGCGTTTATCAGATGCGTATTGATACGCGCTCTGGAACGCCGACGCTGATGTTGACGGTACAAAGTGCGGCGCCACAGCCTGTCGCAAACGTTACCCGCCAGTGCCCGAAGTGGGACGGCAAACCGCTCACGATCGATGTCGTTAACACCTTTCCGGAAGGCACGGTGGTGCGTGATTTTTACAGCAAACAGACCGCGACCGTTCAAAACGGCAAAGTAATTCTTCAGCCAGCCGCCAACAGCAATGGCCTGCTGCTGCTTGAGCGCGCCGAGACGGACAAACCCGCGCCATTCAGCTGGCAAAACGCCACCGTCTATTTCGTGCTGACCGATCGCTTCGTAAATGGCGACCCCACCAACGACAACAGCTATGGCCGCCATAAAGACGGTATGCAGGAGATTGGTACTTTCCACGGCGGCGATCTGAAAGGGCTTACCAGCAAACTGGATTACCTTCAGCAACTGGGCGTGAATGCGCTCTGGATAAGCTCACCGCTGGAGCAAATCCACGGCTGGGTTGGCGGCGGCACCAAAGGGGATTTCCCCCACTACGCCTATCACGGCTATTACACTCAGGACTGGACGAAACTCGACGCCAACATGGGCAGCGAAGATGATTTACGCCAGCTTGTCGACGACGCGCACAGGCGCGGTATCCGCGTCCTGTTTGACATTGTCATGAACCACGCGGGTTATGCGACGCTTGCAGATATGCAGGAGTATCAGTTTGGCGCACTCTATTTGCAGGGCGATGAGCTGAAAAAAACCCTCGGCGAGCGCTGGACTGACTGGAAGCCAGGCGCCGGTCAAAGCTGGCACAGCTTCAACGATTACATCAACTTCAGTGACAAAGCCGCATGGGAAAAATGGTGGGGTAAAAAATGGATCCGTACCGATATCGGTGATTATGACAACCCGGGCTTTGACGATCTGACCATGTCGCTGGCCTTCCTGCCGGATCTGAAAACGGAATCTAAGATCCCGTCAGGTTTGCCGAACTTTTATCAACACAAGCCCGACACCAACGCGAAAGTGATGACGAATTTCACGCCGCGAGATTACCTGACCCACTGGCTCAGCCAGTGGGTACGTGACTACGGCATCGACGGCTTCCGGGTCGATACCGCTAAGCACGTTGAGCCTGAAGCCTGGCAGCAACTGAAAAACCAGGCCAGCCAGGCGCTGGCCGCGTGGAAAGCCGCCAACCCGGACAAAAAACTCGACAATGCGCCATTCTGGATGACCGGTGAATCCTGGGGCCACGGCGTGATGCAGAGCGATTATTACCGCCACGGTTTCGATGCGATGATCAACTTTGACTATCAGGAGCAGGCGGCGAAAGCGGTGGACTGTCTGGCCGATATGGATTTGACCTGGCAGCAAATGGCAGAAAAGCTGCAAAGTTTTAATGTGCTGAGCTATCTCTCCTCCCACGATACGCGTCTGTTCCGTGAAGGGGGCCAGCGCGCCGCTGAGTTACTGCTGCTGGCACCGGGAAGCGTCCAGATCTATTACGGCGATGAATCAGAGCGTCCATTCGGCCCGACGGGCTCCGATCCGCTACAGGGAACCCGTTCGGATATGAACTGGCAGGACGTCACGGGTAAACAGGCGTTAACTGTCGCCCACTGGCAGCTTCTGGGGCAGTTCCGCGCCCGTCATCCGGCGGTGGGTGAAGGCAAGCAAACAACGCTGTCGATGAAAGAAGGCTACGGCTTTGTGCGCGAGCACAAGGGCGATAAGGTGATGGTGGTGTGGGCGGGTAATCAATAGACCCCCTCACCCTAACCCTCTCCCCAGGGGCTGAGGGATCCCCAGTAATTTGAAAGCAAAAGCTATAACGTTGCCTCAGAATAACTGAGGGCTTTCAGCGATGCCTCGGTCCGGCTGTAAATCGCTGAGGCGTTTCCTGTAGGCCGGGGCGAGGCGCAGGGATGCGCCGAGAGGGCGGGCTTTACAGGGATGTTACCTCCGCCCGTCCCCGATAAGCCGGAAGGAATAAGCCGAAGGCACCGCGAAGCGGCGATTTACCGCCGGAAGCCCGGGTCGCCAGGGTGGTGGCGACTGAGCCACCCTGGCACGTTCACCGGTTATGTCGTGACAGAGTAGCAAGGAACATAACGTGAACGGAATGACCACCAGAGCCGTATGTTCCCCCTCACCCCAGCCCTCTCCCTCAAGGGAGAGGGGGCCGTCTGTGCAGGCATTATTTTGTGGGGAACTCTCAGCCCCAGGGGGAGAGGGTTAGGGTGAGGGGCATTCACCAGAACAATTCACCACACAAATACAAACCTACCACATAAAACAACAAATCCGACCACATTCGCCGATTTGCACCAACACGGTGCTGGCGTTATGGTTACTGCCTTTCATATTAAGCCCGACAGATCACCTGCTATGACGTTTTCACTATTCGGCGACAAATTTACCCGCCATTCAGGCATTACCCGCCTGATGGAGGACCTCAACGACGGGCTGCGCACCCCAGGCGCTATCATGCTTGGCGGCGGAAACCCGGCTCAAATTCCGGAGATGAACACCTACTTCCAGACGCTGCTGGCAGAGATGCTGGAAAACGGTAAAGCAACCGATGCGCTATGTAATTACGACGGCCCTCAGGGTAAAACAGAACTACTGACGCTTCTGGCGGCAATGCTGCGGGAAGCGCTGGGTTGGGATATCGAACCACAGAATATTGCACTGACAAATGGCAGTCAGAGCGCGTTTTTCTACTTATTCAATCTGTTCGCCGGACGCCGCGCCGACGGCACCACGAAAAAAGTGCTGTTCCCGCTGGCACCGGAGTATATCGGCTATGCCGATGCCGGCCTCGAAGAAGACCTGTTTGTTTCCGCACGTCCGAATATCGAGTTGCTGCCAGAGGGCCAGTTCAAATATCACGTCGATTTTGAACATCTGCATATCGGTGAAGAGACGGGCATGATCTGCGTATCACGTCCCACCAACCCGACGGGCAACGTGATCACCGACGACGAGCTGATGAAGCTGGATGCGCTGGCGAATCAGCACGGCATCCCGCTGGTGATCGATAACGCCTATGGCGTACCGTTCCCGGGGATCATCTTCAGCGAAGCGCGTCCGCTATGGAACCCGAACATCATCCTCTGCATGAGCCTCTCCAAGCTGGGCCTGCCGGGCAGCCGTTGCGGCATTATCATTGCTAACGAGAAAATCATCACCGCCATTACCAATATGAACGGCATTATTAGCCTTTCTCCTGGCGGCATCGGCCCGGCGATGATGTGCGAGATGATCAGGCGTAACGACCTGCTGCGCCTGTCGAATGAGGTGATTAAGCCGTTTTACTCTCAGCGCGTTCAGGAAACCATCGCCATCCTTCGCCGCTACTTACCGGAAGAACGCTGCCTGATCCATAAACCGGAAGGGGCAATTTTCCTGTGGCTGTGGTTTAAGGATCTGCCCATTACGACAGAGCTGCTTTATCAGCGTCTGAAAAAACGTGGCGTACTGATGGTGCCAGGGGATTACTTCTTCCCGGGGCTGGATAAGCCGTGGCCGCACACGCACCAGTGCATGCGCATGAACTACGTCCCGGACCCGGAAAAAATCGAAGCGGGTGTGAAAATTCTCGCCGAAGAGATTGAGAACGCCTGGCGCGAGGCCGGTTAATAAAACCTCAGGCCAGATTACGCAGCCGTTCCGCGCGTAATCTGGCGGGGTCTATGCAGCGCAGCGCGTGGGTGGGACAGGCTTCGACGCAGGCGGGACCGCCCTCGCGATGCGCGCACAAATCACATTTCAGCGCCTGAACGCGATCTTCCACGACCCGAACCTGCATTGCCCCGAACGGGCACGCCACCATACAGCTTTTGCAGCCGATACAGCGAGCCTGCTCAACGAGCCAGGCTCCCGCAGCACGGTGAATGGCCCCCGTCGGGCAGACATTCGCGCAGGGCGCATCTTCACACTGGTGGCAGCCCACGGCCGTGGTGAAGGTACCCCCCTTAACCACGCGGATCCGTGACGTAAGCGCTTCTGGCGTGGCGCTGCTTTGATGCGACATCATGCACGCCACCTCACAGGTGCGGCACCCGATACATTTTTCTGGATCCGTCAGAATAAATCGGTTCATCAGTTACGCCTCGCGCACGTTAAACCCCAGTTCTTTCGAGATAGCTTCCGCCGTGTCACGCAGCGGTTTTAGCAAGTTTTTCTCACCCACCTGCTTCATGCGCGACGTCGACAGCGAAATGGAGATGGCATAGGGCACGCGCCCGTGAATATCAAAGACCGGCACGGCGATACATGACACCCCCAGCTCGTTCTCTTCTTTATCCATCGCCATACTGTGATCGCGAATTTCCGCCAGCTCATCATACATCGCGCTCAGTTCGGTGATGGTGTTGCGGGTCAAAGGTTGGATCTGTTCCTGGTGGCTTTCCCAGTAGCTCGCCACGTAATCCTGATGACCAAACGCCATATAGATTTTGCCCATCGCAGAACAATAGAGTGGCATATGCTGGCCGATATATGCGCGCGTGCGCAGCATACCGGTTGTCGGCTCAAGCTTATAAATCAGGATCGCGTGATCATCTTCACGGCTGGAGAAGTTGACCGTTTCGCCGGTGGCAATGTTCAGCGCCTCGAGGTGCGGCGCCGCCACGTGAATAATATTGAGCGATGAAAGCGCCTTTTGCCCGACGGCGATAAATTTGGTGGTCAGACGATAGCTCCCTGCCGCCGGCGCCGGCGTCACGTACCCGCACGACTGCAACCCCTGCAATAACCGGTGCACGGTGCTTTTATTCAGCCCCGCCAGTTCTGATAAATGCGCAAGCGGACACCCGTTCGGATAGTTACTGAGGATTTCAATCAGCATCAGGCCGCGAAACAAGCTCTGGCTACCTGCTGGCCTCTCTTTTTCTTGCGTCATTTCGCTCTCTTTTATGCTCATCAAATGGCTCCTGTTTATCGCGCCCTGATGGTAGCGCAAAGTGTGGTTTAGTTCACGATCTCAACAGAAAAAACACAACCATTTGATTTTAATCGATTTTGAAAAACGTGAATGTCGTTGATCTGACAAAATTTGATCGCTATATTTGAAATCAGATTTCGTATAGTGAAATTTAGCGATAAAAAAGCACTCGCACTTGCCCCTAAAAAAACAGGAGAACAGGGATGAAAGTGACCTTCGAAGAGTTGAAAGCGGCGTTCAATCGGGTTCTGCTCGATCGCGGTGTAAAAGCGGATACCGCAGACGCCTGCGCCGAGATGTTCGCCCGCACCACGGAGTCCGGCGTTTATTCACACGGCGTCAACCGCTTCCCGCGATTTATTCAGCAGCTTGACGCAGGCGACATCATCCCTGACGCCCAGCCGAAGCGCGTAACGACATTAGGCGCCATCGAACAGTGGGATGCCCAGCGTTCCATCGGCAACCTGACGGCGAAGAAGATGATGGACCGTGCTACCGAGCTGGCGTCCGATCACGGTATCGGCCTGGTGGCGCTGCGTAACGCTAACCACTGGATGCGCGGCGGCAGCTACGGCTGGCAGGCGGCGGAGAAAGGCTATATCGGCATCTGCTGGACCAACTCTATTGCCGTGATGCCCGCGTGGGGATCAAAAGAATGCTGCATCGGCACAAACCCGCTGATCGTCGCTATCCCGTCGAATCCAATCACCATGGTCGATATGTCGATGTCGATGTTCTCCTACGGCATGCTGGAGGTGAATCGCCTGGCCGGACGCGAATTACCGGTCGACGGCGGCTTTGACGATGAAGGCAATCTGACCAGAGAGCCGGGCGTGATTGAGAAAAACCGTCGCATTCTGCCCATGGGCTACTGGAAAGGTTCCGGCTTGTCGATTGTGCTCGACATGATCGCCACCCTGCTCTCTGACGGCGCGTCCGTCGCGGAAGTGACCCAGGACAACAGCGACGAATACGGCGTATCGCAGATCTTTATCGCCATCGAAGTGGATCGCCTGATCGACGGTCCAACCCGCGATGCCAAACTACAGCGCATCATGGACTTCATCACCACCGCAGAACGCGCTGATGAAAATGTCGCCGTCCGTCTGCCAGGCCATGAGTTCACACGCCTGCTGGAGGAGAATCGCCGCAACGGCATCACGGTTGACGACAGCGTGTGGGCGAAAATCCAGTCTCTGTAAGGAGTGGGTCATGATATTCGGACATATTGCACAGCCAAATCCATGTCGCCTGCCGCTGGCGATAGAAAAGGCGCTTAATTTTCTGCGTACCACGGATTTCACCACCCTGGCGCCGGGCGTGATCGAAATTGAAGGCCGCAACATTTTTGCCCAGGTTCTCGACCTCACCACAAAGGAACAGCACGAGAACCGCCCTGAAGTACATCGCCGCTATCTGGATATCCAGTTTCTGGCCTGGGGCGAAGAAAAAATCGGTATTGCTATTGATACCGGGAATAACAAAATCAGCGAATCATTGCTGGAGCAACGGGATATTATTTTTTATCACGACAGCGAACATGAGTCATTTATCGAAATGATACCTGGCAGTTACGCCATATTTTTCCCGCAGGATGTTCATCGTCCTGCCTGTATTAAAAACAAGGGATCCGCAATTCGTAAAATTGTGGTGAAAGTGGCCATCAGCGAATTAGATTAATTTTCTGATAAATACAGGAATGCGAAATGACCAACACCGGTTTTATTATTGGTGCGTACCCCTGTGCACCCTCATTTCACCAGAAAGGGGAGCAGGAAGAATACGCCTTCTGGCGGGAACTTTCCGACACGCCAAATATTCGCGGGCTGGAACAACCTTGCCTTGAAAATCTCCATCCGTTTGGTGATGAATGGCTGTTTCGTCATACGCCGGGCGACTGGCAGATCGTTGTCACAGCCGTTATGGAAACCATGCGCCGCCGCGGCAGCAACGGCGCGTTTGGCCTGGCGTCCGCGGACGAAGAACAGCGTAAAGCGTGCATTGAATATTACCGCCATCTGCATCAAAAGATTGATGCCGTTAACACCCGCTTTCCCGGGAAAGTGATCGCTCTGGAAATGCAGGCCGCACCGCAGGCGGGTAATGATTCTGTCGAGCAAGCGACAGAAGCATTCTCCCGCTCGGTACGGGAAATCGCGAGCTGGGACTGGGGCTGCGATCTGGTGCTGGAACACTGTGATGCGATGAATGGCCCGGCGCCGCGTAAAGGGTTCTTGCCCTTAGAGCAGGTGCTGGAGGTAGTGAAAGAGACCGATATCAGCGTCTGTATCAACTGGGCACGTTCGGCCATCGAAGGTCGCAACACCGCCCTTCCGCTGGAACATGTTCAGGCGGCACTCGCTGCCGGGAAGCTGGGGGCGCTGATGTTTTCGGGCACGACCCCTCACGGTGAGTATGGAGAATGGCAGGATCTGCACGCGCCGTTTTCTTCGTTCTGCGCCGACAGTCTCATGTCCGCTGAACATGTAAAAACGCTGTTTACTGCGGCGAGCGCCGCAACATTGAAATTCTCCGGTATTAAATTACTGGAAATAAATGCTAATGCTGACGTCAGCCATCGCATCGCTATTTTGCGCGACGGCATTAGCGCTATGAATAAAGCGTCACAATAAAAATAAAGAATACATTTTCCGGTTACCTTCAATGAGATATTAACTATGAATATTTCTTCTAATGCTCTACACGCGGACATTCCGCGCCAGCGCTGGCTAAGGATCATTCCCCCTATTCTTATCGCCTGCATTATTTCCTATATGGACCGCGTAAATATAGCTTTTGCGATGCCCGGCGGTATGGATGAAGAGCTGGGCATTTCCGCCACGATGGCGGGCCTGGCGGGGGGGATCTTTTTTATCGGCTATTTGTTCCTGCAAGTTCCCGGCGGCAAAATTGCCGTGCACGGCAGCGGTAAGAAGTTTATCGGCTGGTCGCTGGTTGCCTGGGCGGTGATCTCGGTTCTGACCGGGCTTGTGACCAACCAGTATCAGCTGCTGGTGCTGCGCTTCTTACTCGGCGTGGCGGAAGGTGGGATGCTGCCCGTTGTGCTCACGATGATCAGTAACTGGTTCCCGGATGCCGAGCGCGGCCGCGCCAACGCGATTGTGATCATGTTCGTGCCCATCGCCGGGATCATCACCGCCCCGCTGTCGGGCTGGATTATTACCGCTCTCGACTGGCGCTGGCTGTTCATTATTGAAGGTCTGATGTCCGTTGTTGTGCTGGTGCTGTGGGCGTTCACCGTCTACGACCGACCGCAGGAAGCACGCTGGATCTCTGAGGCCGAGAAAAACTACCTGGTACAAACGCTGGCGGCAGAGCAGCAGGCCATTGCGGGTAAAGAGGTTAAAAACGCCTCGCTCAGCGCGGTGCTGTCTGACAAAACCATGTGGCAGCTGATCGCCCTCAACTTCTTCTACCAGACTGGCATTTACGGTTACACCCTCTGGCTGCCCACCATTCTGAAGGAGCTGACGCACACCAGCATCGGCCAGGTGGGAATGCTCGCCATTCTGCCTTACATCGGCGCTATTGCCGGTATGTTCCTGTTCTCTTCGCTCTCTGACCGCACCGGCAAGCGCAAGCTGTTTGTCTCCCTGCCATTGATTGGCTTTGCGCTCTGCATGTTCCTCTCCGTGGCGCTGAAAGAGCACACCTGGCTGGCCTATGCCGCGCTGGTGGGCTGTGGCTTCTTCCTGCAATCCGCAGCGGGGGTGTTCTGGACCATACCGGCGCGTCTGTTCAGCGCTGAGATGGCGGGTGGCGCTCGCGGCGTGATTAATGCCCTGGGCAACCTCGGCGGGTTCTGCGGTCCTTATGCGGTAGGCGTACTGATCACCCTGTACAGCAAAGACGCAGGCGTTTACTGCCTGGCAGTTTCGCTGGCGCTGGCATCGCTGCTGGCCCTGCTGTTACCGGCGAAATGCGATGCCGGAGCAGAGCCCAACCCCACGGTGACTCCACATAAACGTGCGGCCTGAGGCCCTCACCTGACCCACTAAACCAAACCGTAGGCCGGGTAAGCGAAGCGCCACCCGGCAATTAAGCGAGAAGAAGATGAGTGAAAAAGAGCCCTTCTGGCTGGGTATCGATTGTGGCGGTACTTATCTGAAAGCCGGTTTATACAACAGCCAGGGCAAAGAAGTCTGTATTGAACGCCGCTCAGTGGCCACGCTCAGCCCCCGCGCCGGCTACGCCGAGCGGGATATGCACCAGCTCTGGCAGCACTGCCACAAAACTGTCGCCCTGCTGCTCAAAAATTCAGGCGCTGACGGCGGTCAGATCAAAGGCGTTGGCATTTCAGCCCAGGGCAAAGGGCTGTTTCTGCTCGATAAACAGGATCGCCCCCTGGGTAACGCCATACTCTCCTCCGATCGCCGTGCGCTGGAGATCGTGCAACGCTGGCAGCAGGACGGTATACCCGAAAAGCTCTATCCGCATACTCGCCAGACGCTGTGGACGGGGCATCCGGCCTCGCTCCTGCGCTGGGTTAAAGAGAACGAGCCGCAGCGGTATCAGCAAATCGGCAGCGTGATGATGGCGCACGATTACCTGCGCTGGTGTCTGACCGGGGTCAAAGGCTGCGAAGAGAGCAACATCTCGGAATCCAATCTCTACAACATGAATACCGGGCAGTACGATCCGCAGCTCACGCGCTGGCTCGGCATCAGCGACATTGACGGTGCCCTGCCGCCTATTATCGGTTCAGCAGAAATTTGCGGGGAAATCACCGCTCAGGCAGCCGCACTGACCGGTCTCACGGCGGGTACTCCCGTCGTTGGTGGACTGTTTGATGTGGTTTCCACCGCGATCTGCGCCGGGCTGCATGACGAACATACGCTGAATGCCGTAATGGGGACCTGGGCCGTAACCAGTGGGATTGCCCACGGCATCCGCGACAACGAGCCTTTCCCCTACGTCTATGGCCGCTACGTCCATCCGCAGCAGTTCATCGTTCATGAAGCCAGCCCCACGTCGTCCGGCAACCTGGAATGGCTGACGGCCCAATGGGGCGATATGTCATTCGATGAGATTAACCACGCCGTGGCCAGCCTGCCAAAAGCTGAAAGCGATGTGTTCTTCCTGCCTTTCCTCTACGGCAGCAACGCCGGGCTGGAGATGACCAGCGGCTTCTATGGCTTGCAGGCGCTGCATACCCGCGCGCACCTCCTCCAGGCGGTTTATGAAGGGGTGGTATTCAGCCACATGACCCACCTCAACCGTATGCTCGAACGCTTTCCCCACGTGCAGGCCTTGCGTGTGACGGGCGGCCCAACCCATTCGGACGTGTGGATGCAGATGCTCGCAGACGTCAGCGGCCTGGCGATTGAACTCCCGCAGGTGGAAGAGACCGGCTGTTCCGGTGCGGCGCTGGCCGCGCTCGTCGGTACAGGCCTCTATCCCGATTTTTACGCCGCTCAGCGCGCCCTCAGGCATGACATCCGGATGATTGAACCTGACATGCGTGCCCATGCCGCCTACCAGCGCAAATATCACCGTTACCAGCTACTGATTTCAGCATTACAGGGCTATCACGCCCGTGTTAAGGAGTACGACCTATGAGCCGACCATCATTGCAGCTGGCGCTCGACCACACCTCGCTTCAGGCCGCGCAGCGCGATGTCGCGACGCTTTCCGATCACGTCGACATCGTCGAAGCCGGCACCATTCTATGCCTGACCGAAGGGCTAAACGCCGTTCGCGCCCTGCGTGCGCAGTGTCCGGATAAAATTATCGTGGCGGACTGGAAAGTCGCCGATGCCGGAGAAACGCTGGCTGAGCAGGCGTTTGGCGCAGGCGCAAACTGGATGACCATCATCTGTGCCGCCCCGCTGGCCACCGTTGAACGTGGCCACGAGGTCGCACTGCGCGGCGGCGGCGAGATCCAGATGGAGCTGTTTGGCAACTGGACGCTGGACGACGCGCGCGCGTGGCATCGCATCGGGGTGAAGCAGGCGATTTACCACCGCGGGCGCGACGCACAGGCCAGCGGCCAGCAGTGGGGTGAGGCGGATCTCAGCAAAATGAAGGCGCTGTCCGATATCGGTTTGCAGCTTTCTATAACTGGCGGTATCACCCCCGCTGACCTGTCGCTGTTTAAGCAGATCAACGTCAAAGCCTTCATTGCCGGGCGCGCGCTGGCAGGCGCCGATAATCCGCCGCAGGTGGCACAGGCATTCCATTCGCAAATCCGCGACATCTGGGGAGAGTAACCATGCGTCAGCATCCGTTAGGCATTTACGAAAAAGCGCTGCCAAAAGATCTCTCCTGGCCGGAGCGCCTGGTTCTGGCAAAAAGCTGCGGCTTCGATTTTGTGGAGATGTCGGTGGATGAGACCGACGAGCGTTTATCGCGCCTTGAATGGAGTACCACGCAGCGCGCCTCTCTTGTGGAAGCGATGCTGGAGACCGGCGTGGCCATCCCGTCGATGTGCTTGTCTGCCCATCGTCGCTTCCCGTTTGGCAGCCGCGATGAAATCGTGCGCGAACGCGCCCGCGAGATCATGACCAAAGCCATCCGGCTGGCCCGTGATTTGGGTATTCGCACCATCCAGCTTGCGGGTTATGACGTGTACTACGAGGAGCACGACGAGGGCACGCAACAGCGCTTTGCCGAAGGGCTGGCGTGGGCCGTAGAGCAGGCTGCCGCCGCGCAGGTAATGCTGGCGGTAGAGATCATGGACACTGCGTTTATGAACTCCATCAGCAAGTGGAAAAAGTGGGACGACATGCTCGCCTCGCCGTGGTTCAGCGTTTACCCGGACGTCGGCAACCTGAGCGCGTGGGGCAACGACGTCACCGCCGAGCTGACGCTGGGCATTGACCGCATCGCCGCTATCCACCTGAAAGATACCCGGCCCGTTACCGAGCAAAGCCCCGGACAGTTCCGCGACGTGCCGTTTGGCGAGGGCTGCGTCGATTTCGTTGGCGTGTTTAACACGCTGAATCAACTTAATTATCGCGGCGCATTTCTGATTGAAATGTGGACCGAGAAAGCCAAAGAGCCGGTGCTGGAGATCATCCAGGCGCGCCGCTGGATTGAAGCCCGAATGCAGGAAGGAGGCATGACATGTTAGAACAACTCAAAGCCGAGGTGCTGGCGGCAAATCTCGCCCTGCCCGCCCACCAGCTGGTGACGTTCACCTGGGGCAACGTCAGCGCGGTTGACCGTGCCAGCGGCATGATGGTGATCAAACCATCCGGCGTGGAGTACGACGAGATGAACGCAGAAGATATGGTGGTGGTAAATATCGCCACGGGTAAAGTGGTCGAGGGGAGTAAAAAGCCCTCCTCCGACACCCCGACCCATCTCGCGCTGTATCGTCGTTACCCGGAAATTGGCGGCATTGTGCATACCCATTCCCGCCACGCCACCATCTGGTCGCAGGCGGGGCAGGATTTACCCGCGTGGGGAACGACGCACGCGGACTATTTTTACGGTGCGATCCCCTGCACGCGGCTGATGACCACGGCTGAAATCGCGGGTGAATATGAATACCAGACGGGGGAAGTCATTATCAAAACCTTCGAGGAGCGCGACATAAGCCCGATGCAGGTCCCGGCGGTGCTGGTTCATTCTCACGGCCCGTTTGCCTGGGGCAAAGACGCTGCCGATGCGGTACACAATGCCGTGGTGCTGGAAGAGTGCGCCTATATGGGGCTTTTCTCGCGCCAGCTTGCACCTCAGCTTCCGGTTATGCAGCAGGAATTACTGGAGAAGCATTACCTGCGCAAGCATGGCGCAAATGCCTATTACGGCCAGTGATCATCCGGAATTAATATGCTCTTTACAGTACCGCCGTTTCCAGACGGCGGGCGTTAACCCGGTATGTTTTGAGAATATTTGCCGGAAATAACCCACGTCATTAAAACCGCACCGGGCGGCCACTTCAGTTAATGAGGCCGCATCGTTCAGCAGCAGTTTTTCAGCGGCCCTGACGCGCTGGCGGTGAATTGCCTCCGTCAGGGTTAAATGAAACGTCCGACGAAATACCCGCCCCAGGTAATCTGCGTTGCAGTGCAGCTCTTTTGCCAGCTGCGAAGTGGACAGGGGCAAATGAAAGTGCGTGCGGATAAGCTGCTTGGCCTTCCACGCCATTGCTGCGCCCGCATCATCCGCTTTATCTTCATATCCCGGCGAGAGCGATATCTGCTGCAAAATTAACAGCAAAATTATCTCTAGCGCCTGGCTACGCTGTAATTTTTCCTGCTCGCTTAAAAACTGACGGAATAACGCAATAACATATTGCGGATCCCGCACGCTACAGTGTTGCTCAATCGACAGCGGCGTCGCGCCTGGCAACACCGGCAAGCGTTCATCCACCTCAAAATGCAGCCAGTAAAATTTGAGATCGCCCGGAAAATCTTCCACGCCGACATGCCGCCGCTTCGGCCAAAGTAATAAACTCTCGCCAGCGTTTACCTCAAACAGCGTATTTTCCTCCTGGATCGTTAATGTCCCTTTTTCGACAAAAATTATCTCCCACGAAGATAATTTTCGTGCGGGATGACGGCCCACGCCCCGGGAGATAAATAACCCGCCATTTTGAACTCTAATCGGAAGTGCTATGGATAATTCAAGCATGGATATTCATTTTTCCGCTTTTTTGGTGGCTAATATTTTCTTTATCCCTTGATTATTAATAAATATCAGCAGAACGGCTCGATCAAACTCACAGTTTCACCATCAGGTCGGAATCGTCACCTTTTTATACTTTTCCCTTCCCTTGTTGGTCTGCCCGTTGAATGCAGAATAAATGGGGTACCTTGCACAAATACGATAAAAAATCGTTTATCGAGGAGTTACCCCATGACTTCCACACCGATTACAGACGCAGAAGTTGCAAAACAGGCAGCCGATGACCGGCTGTCAGTCCGCGAGAAAATTGGCTACGGCCTGGGCGACGCGGGCGGCACGGTAATTACCTGCCTGATCATGAACTTTCTGACCTTTTTCTATACCGATGTATTTGGCCTGACGCCCGCGCTGGTGGGCACGCTGTTTATTGCCCTTCGGGTATTTGACGCGATTTCCGATCCGGTGATGGGCGTGATTGCCGACCGCACGCAGAGCCGCTGGGGGCGTTTTCGTCCCTGGCAGCTGTGGGTCGCGCTTCCCATCGGGATCGTCGGCGTGCTGACCTTCACCGTCCCGGACGCCAGCATGGGCGTGAAAATCGCCTGGGCGTTCGGCACCTATCTGTTGCTTTCAGTGGGCTATACCGCCATCAACGTGCCATATTGCGCGCTGATCAACACCATGACCACCCGCCACAACGAGGTTATATCCTGCCAGTCCTGGCGCTTCGTACTGTGCGGCGTGGCGGGCTTTCTGGTCTCCGTTGGCCTGCCGTGGCTGGTGTCAGAGCTGGGACAGGGCAATACCGCCCGGGGTTATCAGCTGGGCGTCGGCGTGCTGTGCACCATCGCCGTGGTGATGTTCCTGTGCTGCTTCTTCTGGGTGCGCGAGCGCGTCCCGCTTGCGCTGATGGGTAAATTCTCCCTGCGCGAGCACCTGGCGGGCCTGCGGAAAAACGATCAGCTGCTGCTGATGCTGGTGATGTCGTTTCTGCTGATCAACGTCTTCAACATTCGCGGCGGCGGATACATGTACTTCATCACCTACGTGCTTCAGGGCAGCACGGCGTACACCTCGCTGTTTTTCACCATGGTGACCTTTGCCGCTATTCTGGGCGCGGTGATCGTCAGTCCGCTGTCGCGGCGGATTGATACCGTCAAACTCTACTACTACACCAACCTGATACTCGCTGCGCTTGCGGTGGGAATGTGGTTCCTGCCGGGTGGCCCGGCGCACCAGACGCTCTGGCTAATCGTGATTTTAAGTAACGGCGTGATCCTGGGCTTCACCCTGCCGCTGCACTTCTCGCTGATGGCCTTTGCCGATGACTACGGCGAATGGAAAACCGGCGTGCGCTCATCGGGGATGAACTTCGCCTTCAATCTGTTTTTCATCAAGCTCGCGTGGGCATCCAGCGCCGGGATCATCAGCCTGGTGTTTATTGCCGTGGCCTATCAGCCAGGCGCAGGTAACCAGACACCCGCCTCATTGCAGGGCATCACCGCCATGGAGACGCTGCTTCCTGCCCTTTTCCACCTGCTGCTGGCGGTCGCTATCCGCTGGTGCAGGCTTAACAATCCCGTGATGTCGCGCATTGCCACCGATTTGCGCCAGCGTCATGTACAGTCCTGAGGAGAACGATATGACCATAATGGAAGCCGACCTGCATCAGCTGAAAATCAACGACCCGTTTCTTGGTCAGTACCAACGGCTGGTCCGCGATGTGGTGATCCCCTACCAGTGGGATGCGCTTAACGATCGCGTGGCGGAGGCCGAACCCAGCCACGCCATCGCCAACTTCCGCATCGCCGCCGGTCTGGAACAGGGGGAGTTCTACGGGATGGTCTTTCAGGACAGCGACGTGGCGAAATGGCTCGAAGCCGTGGCGTGGTCGCTGTGCCAGAAGCCGGATGCTGAACTGGAAAAAACCGCCGACGAGGTGATCGCGCTGGTCGCAGCGGCGCAGTGCGAAGATGGCTATCTCAATACCTATTTCACGGTGAAAGCACCGGCCGAGCGCTGGACCAATCTGGCCGAATGCCACGAGCTGTACTGCGCCGGACATATGATTGAAGCGGGTGTGGCGTATTTCCAGGGAACCGGAAAGCGCCGCCTGCTGGACGTGGTGTGCAGGCTGGCGGATCATATCGACAGCGTGTTTGGCCCGGGCGAAAACCAGCTGCACGGTTACCCTGGCCACCCGGAAATCGAGCTGGCGCTGATGCGGCTGTACGACGTCACGCAGGAGCCGCGCTATCTCAATCTGGTGAAATACTTTATTGAGGAACGCGGCGCGCAGCCTCACTTCTACGATATCGAATACGAGAAGCGCGGCAGAACGTCATACTGGAACACCTATGGCCCGGCGTGGATGGTCAAGGACAAAGCCTACAGCCAGGCGCATCTGCCCCTTGCGGAACAACAAACGGCCATCGGCCACGCCGTGCGTTTTGTCTATCTGATGGCGGGCATGGCGCATCTGGCGCGCCTGAGTAACGACGAAGGGAAACGTCAGGATTGCCTGCGGCTGTGGAACAACATGGCACAGCGCCAGCTGTACATCACCGGCGGGATTGGCTCCCAAAGCAGCGGCGAGGCGTTCAGCAGCGATTACGATCTGCCCAACGATACGGTGTACGCCGAAAGCTGCGCCTCCATCGGCCTGATGATGTTTGCCCGCCGGATGCTGGAGATGGAGGCGGACGGCCACTACGCCGACGTGATGGAGCGCGCGCTGTACAACACGGTGCTGGGCGGCATGGCGCTGGACGGTAAGCATTTCTTTTATGTGAATCCGCTGGAAGTGCACCCGAAAACCCTGGCCTTTAACCATATCTATGACCACGTCAAACCGGTGCGCCAGCGCTGGTTCGGCTGCGCCTGTTGCCCGCCGAATATTGCGCGCGTGCTGACCTCGCTGGGGCACTACATTTATACCGTTCGCCCGGACACGCTGTTGATCAACCTGTACGTGGGGAACGACGTCGCCATTCCGGTTGTGGATAACATCCTCCAGCTGCGGATTAGCGGGAACTATCCGTGGCATGAGCAGGTGAAAATCGAGATTACCTCACCAGTTCCGGTGACTCACACGCTGGCCCTGAGGCTGCCGGACTGGTGTGCGGAACCGGCTGTTTCGCTCAATGGTCAGGCCATTACAGGCGAGGTCTCCCGTGGATACTTATACCTCAACCGAAGCTGGCAGGAAGGCGACACGCTGACGCTGACGTTACCGATGCCGGTCCGCCGCGTGTACGGCAACCCGCAGGTGCGCCAGCAGGCGGGGAAAGTCGCATTGCAGCGTGGACCGCTGGTTTACTGCCTGGAAGAAGCCGATAACGGCGCAAATCTGCATAACCTTTCTTTGCCCCAGGACAGCGCGTTTCGGGTATTTGAAGGCAAAGGCATTTTCGCGCACAAGATGTTGATACAGGCGGAAGGGATCGGGTGTCAGGCGAAGGACACTGATGCCCTGTGGCAGTACGACCACTCGCCGGTAGAACGTCAGCCCCGGACGCTGACCTTTATTCCGTGGTACAGCTGGGCAAACCGGGGAGAAGGGGAAATGCGGATATGGGTGGATGAAAGCTGAATAACTGCGGCCTGTTGCCCTCACCCCAGCCCTCTCCCACGGGAGAGGGAGTAAAAAGTAGGCCGGGTAAGGCGAAGCCGCCACCCGGCTTTAACCCGGCTCAGGTCACCCTACCCGGAACGACCTGAGCCCGGAGATTAAAACAGCCCCAGCGGTTTATCGGAGTAGCTGACCAGCAGACATTTCGTTTGCTGGTAGTGCTCCAGCATCATCTTATGGGTTTCACGCCCGATGCCCGACTGCTTGTAGCCGCCAAACGCCGCATGAGCCGGATAGGCGTGATAGCAGTTTGTCCATACGCGTCCGGCCTGAATGCCGCGGCCCATTTTATAGGCCAGATTACCGTTACGACTCCAGACGCCCGCCCCCAGGCCATACTGCGTGTCGTTGGCGAGCTCCAGCGCCTCGTCCATGGTTTTAAACGTGGTGACGGCCAGCACCGGTCCAAAAATTTCCTCCTGGAAAACGCGCATGTTGTTCTTACCGAACAGGATGGTCGGCTCAAGGTAGTAACCCTCCTGCAAATCGCCGCCCAGCACCTTACGACGACCGCCGGTCAACACATCGGCCCCCTCTTTTTTGCCGATATCAATATAGTTGAGGATGGTTTCCAGCTGGCCATGCGATACCTGCGCTCCCATCTGGGTGACGTTATCCAGCGGATTACCGCTGCGAATCGACTCCACGCGCCGGATCGCCCGCTCCATAAAGCGCTCATAAATGGATTCCTGCACCAGCGCGCGGCTCGGACAGGTGCAGACTTCACCCTGGTTGAACGCGAACAGCGCAAACCCTTCCAGCGCTTTGTCGAAGAAGGCGTCCTCTTCATCCATCACGTCGGCAAAGAAGATGTTCGGCGATTTCCCGCCCAGCTCCAGGGTGACCGGAATGATGTTCTGGGTCGCGTACTGCATGATCTGCTGACCCACTTCCGTTGAGCCGGTAAACGCCACTTTAGCAATACGCTTTGAAGTAGCCAGATATTCGCCGATCTCTCCCCCGGCCCCGTTGACCACGTTAATGACCCCCGGCGGCAACAGGTCGCCAATCACCTCCATCAGCAGCAGTACCGAAAGCGGCGTTAAGCGTGCAGGTTTCAGCACCACGCAGTTACCCGCCGCCAGCGCGGGCGCCATTTTCCAGCTCGCCATCAGCAGCGGGAAGTTCCACGGAATAATTTGCCCCACCACGCCGAGCGGCTCGTGGAAGTGATACGCCACGGTATCTTTGTCAACTTCACTTATTCCCCCCTCCTGGGCACGAATGCAGGACGCAAAATAGCGGAAATGATCAATCGCCAGCGGCACGTCCGCCGCCATGGTTTCCCGGATCGGCTTGCCGTTGTCCCACGTTTCCGCGGTCGCCAGCAGCTCCAGATTCTGCTCCATCCGATCGGCGATTTTGAACAAAATGGCCGCTCTGTCCTGAACGGACGTTTGTCCCCACTTATCTTTCGCCTTATGCGCCGCATCCAGCGCTAAATCGATATCCCGCTTGCCCGAACTGGCAATTTCACACAGCGGCTGGCCGGTAACGGGCGTCAGGTTGGAATAGTACTCACCGTCGACGGGCGCCACCCAGTCGCCGCCGATGAAGTTGTCATAGCGGGGCTTCAGCTTAAGAGGAAAACCATACTCGCCTGGCTGGATACGCGATGAGGGAGGATTGTTTGTCATGACCGTCTCCTTGCAGTAGGTGTACAACAAGGGTAGTTCCGGCTGGTGATTTTCTCGCCAGTCGGTAACGGGTTTACGAGCCGTATCACGGATTACCGTACTTTACGTTTCGTTTCTGCCGCCGGAGCCATACTTAATAGCTCAGGGGCTCATGAGGAACAATGCAATGCAGCTATTTATCGGCTTTGACGTGGGCGGAACCCACATCAAACACGGCGTGATCAACGAAAACGGCGAAGAACTGACATCCGATGAATATGATACGCCTGACGATGAAAGCACCTTCAAACAGAAGTGGAAAGCGGTGGTGGATAAGTACCGCCAGGAGCATGAGATCGTCGGCATCGGCGTGAGTTTTCCGGGCCACATCAATCACCATACCGGCGAAGCGGCCAAGGCCGGGGCGCTGGATTACCTTGACGGTGAAAACCTGTGCGAGCTTTTCGCACAGCTGACCGATCTCCCCGTAACAACCGAAAATGACGCCAACTGCGCGGCGCTGGGCGAACGCTGGCAGGGCGCCGGTAAGGACTATGAGCATTTTGTCTGCATCACCATCGGCACCGGCATCGGCGGCGGTATCGTCATGGAGGGCGATCTTTACCGTGGGTCGCACTACCGGGCGGGTGAGTTTGGCGTGCTGCCCGTTGGCAACAACGGCGAGCCGATGCACGAAGTGGCGTCCGCCAGCGGCCTGATGAAAGCCTGCCGCCGCGCGCTGGCCGTGTCGGAAGATGAGATGCCTGACGGTGAGGAGCTGTTTAGACGCATGGACAGCGACGTGCATCTGCGTGAGGCCATAGAAGAGTGGGCGCATTTCCTCTCGCGGGGCATCTACAGCGTGATCTCCATGTTTGATCCGCAGGCGGTGCTGATTGGCGGCGGCATTAGCGAGCAGGAGAAAATCTATCTCCTGCTGGATAAATACCTACAGCGATTCGAGGAGTGGGAAGCGCTCCGGGTGCCCATCCTTCCCTGCGAGCTGGGTAACCAGGCGGGAAGGCTGGGCGCGGTCTGGCTGGCTAAGCAGAAGCAGGCGCGCAGCGCTTAACGCTTAGGGAAATAACTGCGCGTCGCGTAGCACATGGTCATTGCCACGACGACGCGTAAACCCGATGCGGTTGAAATACTCCAGGATCTGAATCGCCAGTTTGCGTCCCACGTTCAGCCGATCGCGGAAGTCTGCGGCGCAGGTTGATCCGCGCGCCTGATCCAGCTCCCGGATCAGGTTCGCAAACGCCACGATCCGATCGTTGCGGTAATAACGATCTTTCACGATCGCCACAATCATCCCCTGCTGCGCCGCATGGCGCAGTACCTGACGCATCAGCTGCTCATCGGTATTGGTTTCACGCGCCAGATCGCGCACCCACCACGGTTCATCGCCAAACAGCGCCGCCACTTTTTGCCAGACCGCGTCCTGCTCAGCGGTAAAACCGGCCTTGTGTTCCGGCAGGTGCAGCCAGCCGTGATGACTTGCAATCACGCCGCTTTCACGCATGTTTTCAATCAGCAACAGCACCAGCGCGTCGTCTTCCATGGGCAACGCCATGCGCCGCAGACGTTCACGACCCGGACCGGGCTCATCCTGATGCTGTTCATGGTAGGTCGCCAGCGTGCTCAGCACTTTGCGCTGCCAGCATGCCGCCACCGGCGCGTTCAGCAGGCTGTTCCCGGCCTGAATAAAACCTGGCTCCTGCGTCAGAAGACGCAATCCTTCGCCGCTGAGCTGGCGCGCCCAGGCGAACGCCGCCAGATTCACCGCACCACGCTCAAGGTGGATATCTAACGCAGACTTATCATCGCGGGCCTGGGCCAGTGCGGCCAGCCACTGTAAATACTCGGGCTTACGCTTGCCGCGACGGGGCGGATCCAGCATGACCACGCGCGCGCCCGCCAGCGTTTCCCGCGCCGAAATATCGCGCAGAACCAGGCGGTCGTTATCCGCCAGCCAGAGCGGGGAGTCGAACACCAGTTCGGCGAGATCGTTTTCCAGCAGCGACACGCGTCCGGTGATGTGGCTGGCCGCGTGGTGGATATGCAGCGGCTGCCACTGGGTCAGCGGCGTGTGGGTCTGGAGTGAAACGATGATCCGTTCAGAAGGCTCCGGCGGCGCGTCGGCCAGCAGCCAGTCGCCGCGGTTAAGCTGGTCTTTTTCGGCATCACCGGCAATATTCAGCGCGATACGCTGCCCGGCGTGGGCCTGTTCCACCGGCTGGTTTTGTGCGTGAAGCCCGCGCACGCGCATCGGTTTGTTCACGCCCGTCAGCCACAGGGTATCGCCCACGTTCACTTCGCCGCTCAGCGCGGTACCGGTCACCACCAGCCCAGCCCCTTTCACGGTAAACGCCCTGTCGATCGCCAGACGGAAGCGGTGATGGCTGGCATGTTCACGAGACGGGATCTGCTGCAAATGGTCGCGAAGAGCGTCGATACCGCGGCCTTCTGTCGCCACGGTGACAAACAGTGCGGCATCCCTAAAACCGTACTCACTCAGCGCCGCCAGCACCTCTTCACGCACCTCGTCGATACGCGCCTCATCCACACGGTCCGCTTTGGTGAGGGCGACGGTCAACTGCGGGTTTCCCGTCAGCTGGAGGATCGCCAGATGCTCGCGCGTTTGCGCCATCACCCCGTCATCGCACGCGACCACCAGCAGGGCGTGATCGATCCCGCCCACGCCCGCGAGCATATTGGAAAGAAACTTCTCGTGGCCGGGCACATCGATAAAGCCGAGCACGCGACCGTCGGGCTGCGGCCAGTAGGCGTAACCCAGGTCAATGGTCATGCCGCGCTTTTTCTCTTCCGGCAGGCGATCGGCATTCACGCCCGTAATGGCCTGCAATAACGTGGTTTTGCCGTGGTCAACGTGACCGGCGGTGGCAATAATCATTTCAACATCATCTCCAGAAACCGCACTTCATCTTCCAGACAGCGTAAATCCAGCCACATGCGCCCGTCACCGATCCGGCCAATCACCGGCGTCGGTAATGCGCGCCAGCGCGCCGACAGCGCCTCAAGCTGGCTTCCGCGTCCGTCGCGCGGGGTGAACGTCAGCGCTTCGCTCGGTAACCTGTCCACCGGCAGCGAGCCGCTGCCAATTTGCGACAGGCAAGGCTCGATACGAACGTCAAACTCAGGGTAATGAGGAGCAACCTGCGGCAGTAGCGCTTCCGCCTGCGCGCGAATGGAGGCCGCATCACGGCTCAGCAAACGCAACGTGGGCAGGCGGTCAGCCAGTTTCTCCGGGTGGAGATAGAGCCGCAGCGTGGCTTCCAGCGCGGCCAGCGTCATTTTATCGGCACGCAGGGCGCGCTTCAGCGGGTGCTGCTGTAGCTGCGCAATCAGCTCGCGCCTGCCGACGATAATCCCCGCCTGCGGCCCGCCCAGCAATTTATCACCGGAGAAACTGACCAGGCTTACGCCCGCGGCAACCATTTCCTGCACCATGGGCTCTTTCGGCAGACCGTACTGGCGCATATCCACCAGCGACCCGCTGCCGAGATCGGCAATCACCGGCACGTTTAGCTCGCGCCCAATGGCGGCCAGTTCGGCCTCTTCCACCGTTTTGGTGAAACCCTCAATGTGGTAATTGCTGGTATGCACTTTCATCAGCAGGGCAGTGTTTTCATTCACCGCCGCGCGATAATCTTTTGCATGGGTACGGTTGGTTGTGCCCACTTCATGCAGCGTGCAGCCCGCCTGGCGCATGACATCCGGAATACGAAACGCCCCGCCGATCTCCACCAGCTCGCCGCGAGAGACGACAACCTCTTTTCCGCTCGCGGTGGCCGCCAGCATTAACAGCACCGCCGCCGCGTTGTTATTCACAATGCAGGCATCTTCCGCGCCGGTGATCTGGCAGAGAAGATCCGCCAGTGCGCGATCGCGATGCCCACGCCCGGCGCCGTCCAGATCGTACTCCAGCGTCACCGGCGAGCGCATGGCACGGGTGACGGCCTCTGTTGCCTCTTCGGCCTGCTGTGCCCGGCCCAGATTGGTGTGCAGAACCGTGCCTGTCAGGTTAATAACCGGGCGCAACGCGCTTTGCCCGTGCTTGCTCAGCCTGCGTTCAACTTCCTGCTCCCACGCCACGCACCAGCCGGGTAGCGCGTTCTCAGCCTGAATATGGCGACGCGCATCGTCCTGAAGCTGGCGTAGCATGTCGACCGTTGCAGTATGGCCAAACTGCTCCAGCACCGCAGTGATGCGCGGGTCACGAAGCAGACGATCGGTAGCGGGGATCTGGCTGTAGAGGGAATGATGAGTAGTCATGAATGCGCCTGGCGAGTAAATATCTTCCCCCCTCCCGACGGGAGAGGGAGTTAACATGTGGGGGGATTGTACCGCCTCCCGCCAGGAAGTGTTATAACCCGCATCAAGCCTTTGGCGGTTCAGTCCGGGCAAAACTTTCGCGCTGGAAGAGCGTCTCCGCCAGTTTGACCAGCAGCGGACGATCCACGCACCAGCCCGGCGAGACGCGGCGGAAATTGAGGTAGCCAATGGCGCAGGCGATGGCGATCGTCGCCAGATTCAGGCTATCGCTCTGAATTTTCCCGTCGCGGATCAGCTGTTCGCACATATCCAGGCTGCGGCTGATTTTTTCGCGCTGGCGTAGCAGCTCATTTTCTGACTGCTGGGCGGCGGGCCTTGCCTGCTCGCGTACGGACGTCAATGCCGCATCCATAATGCCATCCGCCAGGGCTTCAATTTGCTTCATCACCAGCGCTGCTTTTGGGTCCGCCGGCAGCATGGCTGGCGCAACGCCAAGCAGTTCGATGTACTCCGCAATGATCGGGGAATCAAACCAGTAGTCGCCCTCGTCCGTTACCAGCGCCGGGACTTTCCCCAGCGGGTTGTACTGCGCAACGCCGTTCTCTGCGTTGTAGGGCTGTTCATTCACGAATTCAAATTCAATCCCTTTCTCCAGCAGGAGAATCGAAATCTTACGCACGAAAGGACTGGTATAACTGCCGATGAGTTTCATTGCTTATCCTTAATGCCCACAAAGAGGTCAGTATGGATCAAGCCGTGGAAAAAGGCAGGTGTGCGTATCGCATTCCTGCCATGAGGGGATACGGGAGAAATCTGCATAAAAATATTTTGTGAATCAAATCACAATCTGGAAACAAACAACCAACTTAACATTGTGATGCAAATCACAAAACGCCGCCCATTATGGCGTATTTCTGAGCGATGTATTTTTTTTACACACTCATTTTGTGATCGCGATCACTTCATTAATATCCTCACCCCCTACATTCATGTGATTCAGATCACACAAAATTTCACTGTCTGGACAGTTGAACGATTCAGTGCCAGATTTCACAGCATCAGAACAGGGCCCGGCTACCTCTGCCGCCGCACATTAACGATAAACCTCGGGCCACAAGCCTAAGCGTAAACATAAGAAGGGGTGTTTTATGTCATCCGATTTCAAGATCAAAGTGCAAAGCTTTGGTCGTTTCCTCAGCAACATGGTGATGCCAAATATCGGCGCGTTTATCGCGTGGGGTATTATCACCGCATTATTTATTCCGACAGGGTGGTTGCCTAACGAAACGCTGGCAAAACTTGTTGGCCCAATGATTACCTATCTCCTGCCACTGCTCATCGGTTATACCGGTGGTCGTCTGGTGGGCGGTGACCGCGGTGGCGTCGTGGGGGCCATCACAACCATGGGGGTGATCGTCGGTGCGGATATGCCGATGTTCCTCGGTGCGATGATTGCCGGTCCTCTGGGCGGCTGGGCGATCAAGAAATTTGACGTCTGGGTTGATGGCAAGATCAAATCCGGCTTCGAAATGCTGGTGAACAACTTCTCTGCGGGCATCATCGGGATGATCCTCGCGATTCTGGCGTTCCTCGGCATTGGCCCGGCGGTTGAAGTGCTGTCCAAGCTGCTGGCCGCAGGCGTTAACTTCATGGTGGCGCACGACATGCTGCCACTGGCGTCTATCTTCGTTGAACCAGCGAAAATCCTGTTCCTGAACAACGCCATCAACCACGGTATCTTCTCACCGCTGGGTATTCAGCAGTCACACGATCTCGGCAAGTCCATCTTCTTCCTGATTGAAGCGAACCCGGGTCCGGGTATGGGCGTTCTGCTGGCATACATGTTCTTTGGTCGCGGCAGCGCGAAACAGTCTGCTGGCGGCGCGGCGATCATTCACTTCCTGGGCGGTATTCACGAAATTTACTTCCCATATGTGCTGATGAACCCACGTCTGATCCTGGCCGTTATCCTTGGCGGTATGACCGGCGTGTTCACCCTGAGCGTACTGGGCGGTGGTCTGGTGTCTCCTGCTTCTCCAGGCTCTATCCTGGCGGTGCTGGCGATGACCCCGAAAGGCGCCTACTTCGCGAACATCGCGGCGATCTGTGCGGCCATGGCGGTCTCCTTCGTGGCCTCCGCTATCCTGCTGAAAACCAGCAAGGTGAAAGAAGACGACGATATCGAAGCGGCAACCCGTCGTATGCATGACATGAAAGCCGAATCCAAAGGCGCAACGCCGCTGGCGGCGGGAGATGTCTCTAACGACCTGAGCCACGTGCGTAAAATCATCGTGGCCTGTGATGCCGGTATGGGCTCCAGCGCAATGGGTGCGGGCGTACTGCGGAAGAAAGTGCAGGATGCGGGTCTGACCAACATCTCCGTCACCAACAGCGCGATTAACAGCCTGCCGCCGGACGTTGACCTGGTGATCACGCACCGCGATCTGACCGAACGCGCTATGCGTCAGGTACCGCAGGCACAGCACATTTCCCTGACCAACTTCCTCGACAGCGGCCTGTACGCCAGCCTGACCGAACGCCTGGTGGCGGCGCAGCGCTATGAAGATAACGAAGTGAAAGTGCGTACCAGCCTGCAAGACAGCTTCGACGAGAGCAACGCGCATCTGTTCAAACTGGGCGCTGAAAACATCTTCCTTGGCCGCACGGCGACCAATAAAGAAGAGGCCATTCGCTTCGCCGGTGAGCAGCTGGTGAAAGGCGGCTACGTTCAGCCTGAGTACGTTGAGGCGATGCTGGAACGCGAAAAGCTGACCCCAACCTACCTGGGTGAATCCATCGCGGTTCCACACGGTACGGTGGAAGCCAAAGACCGCGTGCTGAAAACCGGCGTGGTGTTCTGTCAGTATCCTGATGGTGTGCGCTTCGGTGAAGAAGAGGACGACATCGCCCGTCTGGTGATTGGTATCGCCGCTCGCAACAACGAGCATATCCAGGTGATTACCAGCCTGACCAACGCGCTGGATGACGAAACGGTTATTGAGCGTCTGGCCAACACCACCAGCGTTGAAGAAGTTCTGGCCCTGCTGAACAAATAACAGCGCCTCTTCCCTCTCCCCCCGGGGAGAGGGCTAGGGTGAGGGGAAAACGTTCCTCACCCCAGCCCTCTCGGGTAAAAACATTGATGAAGGTTAACACTATGAAAGCATTACATTTTGGCGCAGGTAATATTGGTCGTGGCTTTATCGGTAAACTGCTGGCAGACGCGGGCATTACCCTGACATTCGCCGATGTGAATCAGGTGGTTCTGGATGCCCTGAATGCCCGTCATAGCTATCAGGTTCACGTGGTGGGTGAAAACGAACAGGTTGAAACGGTCTCTGGCGTCAACGCGGTAAGCAGCATTGGCGACGACGTGATTGACCTTATCGCGAGCGTTGATCTGGTCACCACCGCCGTGGGTCCGGTGGTGCTTGAGCGTATCGCCCCGGCGGTTGCGAAAGGCCTGGCGAAGCGTAAAGCACAGGGCGTTGAAACACCGCTGAACATCATCGCCTGTGAAAACATGGTGCGCGGCACCACGCAGCTGAAAGGCCACGTTCTTGCGGCCGTCGCCGACGAAGATAAAGCCTGGGTTGAAGCGCACGTGGGTTTTGTGGATTCCGCCGTGGATCGCATCGTTCCGCCGTCAGCATCCGCCACCAACGACCCGCTGGAAGTGACCGTGGAAACCTTCAGCGAGTGGATCGTTGATAAAACCCAGTTTAAGGGTGCGCTGCCGACCATTCCGGGAATGGAATTAACCGATAACCTGATGGCATTTGTCGAACGTAAACTCTTCACGCTGAACACCGGGCATGCTATAACCGCGTACCTCGGAAAATTGGCCGGTCATCAGACGATTCGTGACGCGATCCTCGATGAGAACATCCGTGCGGTGGTCAAAGGGGCAATGGAAGAGAGCGGCGCGGTGCTGATCAAACGCTACGGTTTTGATGCTGATAAACACGCGGCATACATCCAGAAAATCCTCGGTCGTTTTGAAAACCCGTATCTGAAAGATGACGTTGAGCGCGTGGGTCGTCAGCCGCTGCGTAAACTAAGCGCGGGCGACCGCCTGATTAAACCGCTGCTGGGCACGCTGGAATACGGCCTGCCGCACGCTAACCTGGTGAAGGGCATCGCTGCCGCCATGCACTACCGCAGCGAGCAGGACCCGCAGGCGATTGAGCTGGCTCAGCTGATTGATGACAAAGGCGCGCAGGCTGCGCTGGCGCAGATCTCCGGTCTGGATGCCAACAGTGACGTAGTTGCGGAGGCGGTCAGCGCATACAACGCAACCAAATGATGCAGAGTCCGGCGCAGGTTAGCCTGCGCCCGAATAACAGATTGTCAGATATGCAGGCAATAATGGAACAAACCCAGGCCTTTGAAAATCGTGTGCTTGAGCGTCTGAATGCTGGCAAAACCGTACGAAGTTTCCTGATTGCCGCCGTCGAGCTGTTAACCGAGGCGGTGAACATTCTGGTGCTTCAGGTGTTTCGCAAAGACGACTACGCGGTAAAGTATGCTGTAGAACCGTTACTGGACGGAGACGGACCGCTGGGCGATTTATCGGTACGGCTGAAGCTGATTTACGGTCTTGGCGTGCTGAACCGCCAGGAGTATGAAGACGCCGAGCTGTTAATGACGCTGCGCGAAGAGCTCAATCATGACGGTAATGAGTACACCTTTACCGATGATGAGATACTGGGGCCCTTCGGCGAACTGCACTGCGTATCCGCGCTCCCTCCCACACCTCAGTTTGATAACAGCGACCCTGATCTGTACGCGATGCAAAAGCTGCGTTATCAACAGGTTGTGCGCTCCACCATGGTGCTTTCCCTGACTGAGCTGATTTCTAAAATCAGCTTAAAAAAAGCGTTTCAGAAGTAAGCCCGCACACATTGGTGTATCCTTCCCTGTAAATTCCCCGTTTTCAGAGTTATTTGTCATGAAAGAAGTCGAAAAGAACGAAATTAAACGCCTGAGCGACCGTCTGGATCTGATCCGCCATCAGATGGCTGGCCTCTCCCTGGTCGATTCTGCCGAGAAATATGCCGAGCTGGAAAAAGAGTCCGTGAAGCTGGAGGCGGAAATTGAACGCCTGCGCGAAGTGAAAGGCCAGAAGCTGAGTAAAGAAGCGCAGAAGCTGATGAACATGCCGCATCGCCGCGCGATCACCAAAAAAGAGCAGGCCGACATGGGCAAGCTGAAGAAAAGCGTCCGTGGCCTGGTGGTGGTGCACCCGATGACTGAGCTTGGTCGCGAAATGGGCCTGAAAGAGATGACGGGTTTTTGTAAGACCGCGTTCTGATCGTCCTCCCCTGCCGCTGCGGCAGGGGAAACTCAGTTGTAAATCAGGTTAAACGTCGCCATCGCATCCGCTTTTCCCGCCGTCACGTTCTCTTCCGTCTGAAGGTAATGCGCATCAAACCAGAAGGTTTGCGTCTGGTTATCCCCCACTTGCCCAAATGCTGACACCTGTGGGGTGTTCCACGGTACCACCTGCCCCTGAACCGAACCGGTATTGTCACCGTAAAGCAGTTCGATCCCGACACCGCTGGCGCTATCCTCCTGCTTCGTCAACGCCAGCGCCCGATCGTTGCCCGGCGTGGTATCGCCAAAGAAACCCATCTTCACCGCCGTGTTATTTTCGCAGGTCACCGGAATGCTGAAGCGTCCGCCTCCGGCGCGGGAGCCTATGCCATGAAATTCACGCTGGCTCACGCTCCCCATGGGAACAAGAATGCTGCGAGAGCCCACTGAACAGCTGGTACGCCTGACGGTGAAGCTGGCGAGATGGATCTGTACCGGTGTCGCCACGTTGGTGGCGCTGGCTTGATTTTCTCCCGCCTGCAATATCAGCGATCCGACATTTTGCTCCTGGGAATTGGCGTTATCGTCAGGCATGGCGCTGGTCGTTGGAATTTTGTAAAACACCACCCAGAACTGCATTTTATACATTGAGGCGCTGGCAAAGGCGGGGTTTTGCGATGCGTCGCAAATGCGCCTGGACTCATTGCCATTCACCTGACTTGTGCCGTCAATATAGCGTACCGCATCGGCGCCGCAGTACTGCTGTTCCCGGAACCCCAGCGCATAGCCGATGCCGTCGATCTGAGTTTTATAGACGTGACGTGACGCGCCGTCTTCACCAACCACGGTGCCGACGGGGTTATCCACGTCGACAAAGCCGATACTACGCCAGGCATCATTCTCGCCATCACAGCTGTAGAAATCCGCCCCGGTAGACTGTATCGGCGCAGATATCGGCGTCCAGTCCGCCGTGCCGGGCGCATACCCTATGGCGTAGGGCACCTGAACGACCCACTGATCGCGCGTGGTGCGGCAAGATGAGGTCTGAGCATGGGCATGAAAACTCAGCATGCCAAAAAGCGAAAGAAGGCTCAGATAGAAAAACCAGTGAATAAAACGACGCATGATATTCCTCTAATGGCACTCAACGGATAGCGTGGCGATACCGGGGGCCATATGAGCTTTCCCCAGTCTGAAAGGTGTCTGGCATTGCTGCTGCTCCCCGTCCTGATACCAGCTGACGCGCAGGGTGCCGCGCTCTGGTACCCCGCTCAGGTAGGCCTGACCGCCGTCAGCGACCATGCTTCGGTTTGCAGAATGGCGGTTCTGCTCCACCACTTCAGCCTGCGCGCCAAACGGCAACGGTTCGCCGTGGTAGCGCAGGGAAAACAGAACGCGATAACCAATGTGGGTTTTGTAATTGGCCAGCACCACCGCGCCGCTGGTGGGAATGAGCGTCAGACCGCTCTGCTCAACGTCGACGTTCTCACCCAGCGTCGCCGTATCAAGACTGACGGTATTTTTGCGGTACGCCGAGAGCGTTGGCATGACCGCATAGCCGCGGCTGTCGGTATGGATCCCGTTGTAGCCCTCCGGCTCAACGTTCGCCGCGCCGGGCACGCGTAGCAGGGCGACGGTATCGCCCAGCGGCTGGCTAAGCGTGACGCCATACTGCGTGGCGATAACGCCTCCGGCGAGTCCGAGGCTCGCGTTGCTACCGCTTCGGCTGTGGTCATAACCGAGGCTGACGTTGCCGTAGCCACCGTTGTATTGCAGCGCCAGGCTGGTACTGTCGGCTTGTCCCTCGCTGGCCTTACTCTGCTGAACGCTGTAATTAAGGTTGCGATTCGCCAGCGCACTGCCGTTGAGTGACACCTGCTGCGTGGTCATCCCACGATTGTTGTGGTTGATGAAGTAACTGACCGAGCTGTCCGGTAACCAGTGACCAAGCGGAACATTGACGTTAAACGACACGGTACGATCGGGATGCTGCTCAAGCGCTGAGTCGGTGTAGTCATACCCCGCGCCCCAGGTAATGCCTCGCCAGCTGGTATACCAGCCAATGTGGATGGTTTTATCCTGCCCGGACGTATGCCAGTAATCCTGCATCCATGCCGAGACGCTGAGGCTGCCGAACTGACCCAGCGTCTGTGAGAAGGTGACCTGCGAGCGGCTACGGCGATTATTGAGTTGCAGCTGTTGGCTGTCAGACTGATTCAGTTCACTGAATTCATAGTAATTGCGCGAGGCATAGCGATAACTCGCCAGGTTGAAGGCGGTGCCGGTAGCGCTGAAATCTTTCTGATACTGAATGCGCCACGCCTGCCCCATCGCGCTTTTGCCATTGGGTAAACGGCTTTTTGCCAGCGTATCGTCAATGCCCAGCGAGCCAAATGCGCCAAACCCTCTGCCTACGCCAATTGCACCGGCCTGATAGTTGCTCGCCGTACGAAAGCCGCCATACACCGTCATCCTGGAGAGCAGACCGTAGAAGAAAGCGCCTTCAACAAACTCAGGTGAACGCGCATCGCCGGAGCCGGAGTGAAATCGTCCGGCGTTGAGGCTGTATTTCAGGCTGCCCAGGCGTCGCATAAACGGCACCGCAGAATAGGGTTGGGTAAAGACGCGCGTTGAGCCGTCACTTTCCGTGACCGTCACCTGTAGATCGCCACTTTGTGCGCCGGGGAACAGATCGTTAATGATAAATGGCCCGGCGGCCACCCAGGTTTCATAGATCACATAGCCATTTTGCGAAACGGAGACTTTAGCGAAGCTGTGTGCGACGCCGCGGATGGTTGGTGCGAAGCCGCGCTGGCTGTCGGGCAACATGCTTTCGCTTGATGTAAGCTGTACCCCGCGAAACGCCACGCTATCGAAGACGTCGCCTGCGGTCCAGGCATCGCCGATCCGTAGCTGGCTGTTAAGACGGCGAATATCCCGGGTCAGCCAGCTACTTTGCGACTGAAAATGGTCGCCGCCCGCGTCGCTGTGGCTCCAGGCGGAGGTGTTGCGCAACCGCCACGCCCCCAGATTGATACCGTTACGCAGGCTCAGATAGCTGGATGTCGTGACGCCACGCTGATGATGTGCCTGGCCGCCCGACAGACTGTAATCAGTAAATGCCGCCGGGATACCATCGTCCCACTGCGACTGCGGCACGTAGCCACGGCTGCGGTGTTTCATCGCCGCCTGCGGCAGGCTGAGAAAGAGACGCTGCTGGTTGAAATCATAGGAGGTTCGCGCTGCCGGAATGAAATCCGCGAGGTGCGTGAACGTTTCTCCCTCCCGCAACCGTGAGAATGCAGGAATGGCCCTGACATTCACCCCAAGCGCTTCCAGCAGCGATACGCTAAAAACGGGTTGCAGGCTGCCTTTCTCATTGACGAAGGTGATCTCCTGATGCCGCTCCTCGCGTCCGTTAATCTCCAGCGTCACGAGCCAGGTGCCTGGCATCTGCCCGCCCTTTTCAGAGAAATAGTGCAGATCCGCCGTTTTCTGTTCGGTAGAGGAAAGCTCCAGCGCGGCGGGATCAAAGTAATCCTCGGCCATCCCCGCGCGGCTGAAGCTAAGCAGCAACACCGAAAGCGGCGCGTAACGAAACAGGCGAAAAGACATGGTCTTAAAGAGGCTGGGTGTGGGTGGCGGTGATGGCACCAAAATCATTAATAGCCGACCAGCTTACGCCCCCGGAGGCGGACACAGGCCATTCGCGGATTTCCCCTGGACCGATCATGCCCGGCTGCTCAATTTTATGCCCGCCAACGGACAGTCGATAAAAAGAGACGTAGTATGGCGTCGGGTTGGCGGCCTTAAGCCCTTTTCCCGTCCGCGAAAACGTTATTTTCTGCCAGGCAGTGGCAGCGTCCCCTTTAAGGTTGTCCGGGCGGTAGAAAATTTTAAATTTCGATTTAACGTTAACTTGTAATTCGTTGCTGCTCTCTTTTGGCTTTGGCGCAATCGCTTTAATATCGAGCCAGAATACAGATTCACGATCTGTGGGCAGCGGAGCGCCGGTATATTGAATACGCAGCGTGTTGGTCTGCTCCGGATCAAGTCTGAACAGAGGTGGTGTGACAATAAATGGCGCAGCGTTATTTTTATCCTGCCCATTACCTTCATCCCACGACTGAATAAGATAGGGAACCGCACTTTCCATATTAGAAACAGAAAATGCCACCTCCTTGCTGTGTTGTGGGTATACGATCCGTGTTCCCCCCATTACAACGCCAGCGGAAACTGACGCAGAACTAACCATTAATGCAGTGAGCATAATATACGATAAACGTTTCATCATTATTATCTCTGGAGGTGGCTGAGAGTGAAATCAGTTATAAACCATCAGGAAGTTGGAAACGGCATTGACGTCGCCCGCGTTAATTTCCGACCCGTCTTTGTCGAGAGAGGCATAAAACGTTAATTCAGCATTGCCTTCAGCATCCGGTGCGGTTGTTTCAGATACCGTACCCGGTTTAATCGCGGTGCTGCGATCGCTGTTATAAAGCTTCACGCCGACGCCCGTCGCCATACCTTCGCCTGGGGTAACCTGTAGAAGTGTGTCATTCACCGTATCTTTGGTTCCGTCAAACAGTACCGCAACAGATTCAACCGTCTCCGGGCAGTTCTCTACGTTGATTTTGAACTCACGCGGCGTCGTTTCGCTGTGATCGTCGAAGTAGCTTTTCGCCCACGCGCCGAGGTCTACCGTTTTGCTTTTTGACGCAGGGGTAATATCACAGGAAATAAGAGTGATTTTCCCGGTAAAGTTGATCACGCCGCCTGTACTCTGCGAGCCAGCGCCTGTATCCAGGGAAGCATTAACGCCAGAATCACTGCTTGCCAGTACTGATTGAGAAGATAACAGCAGCCCCGCCGCGGCAATCGCCAGCGCCACATTTTTGATTTTCATTTGGAACACTTTCCCCTCTGTAAATTAAACAGATATAGACTTGTTGTACCAGGTACAATAACCGCTATAAGGATTTAAAAACGCCACCAAAAGGGTTTTAGCAGAATGGGTGACGCGACCTTATAGAATAAAGCAGGGTCCATCCCATGGTGATAATCCGTATATTTTCAGAAGGCCATACACAGATATCCTGCAACTGAGGAAATGACTTCTGGCCGAAAATAACACTGAATACGTTGTGGTTAGTAATAAATTTAATGTCTTCTGTAACGTTGCTTCTGAATAAATAGTAAATCATATGCCTTTTAGCGTCTACGTATTGAAAAGCAGTACGCCGCGTCTGTAAACACTCTGGAATTAACACTCAGCTAACAAATTTAACCCCTTTCGATTGCCCTGATAATTATTAATTTGCTTTTAATACCGTAACTAAATTACAAGAGAGCCAACTGATCATTGTTTGATCAATTTATTTCAGAATATTATTAGCCAAAAAATGTCACTTCAGCAAAAAAATCTTGCCCTTTATCCTGAAAAATCACGGTTAAACAGGATATTTCTTTATCGATCAGCAATTGATCGTTTGTAATACACTGTTAAAATCTATATGTGAAATTTACCTTAATTAAAATTTTTTGCTACAGCTTAGATTTCGCATTTTTAACCAAAAAAAATTTTATTTATAGGAAATAAATCACTCTGCTCACATATATACAGCTTTTCAAAAACACAAATAAAGCAAACAAACCTCATTCAATTCACGTAATATTATCACCTCCCCATTTTATTCAACATCTTTTACGCGTCGTATCTGCTCAAAAACGAATGTAATGCTCTCCACCTGACTACCGCTCCCAACGCACACGGTGAGTTAATTTTGCGGGTTTGGTCCTACCAATCATGCGTAAAGCTATCCATCGTTCACATTTTTGATGCTCCACTTCACAAAACCATTGCCGAATAGCAACACCTGGTTAACCATTTATTGCCATTAACCCTACATCACAATATTGGATGGACCACTTTTACACTAAGTGTGACGCTGAGATGAGCAGAGACTCACCCGACGAACACCTGTGTGGTCCTCAGGAGACCTGCATGAGCCTCTGGCAACAAAACTACGATCCGGCCGGGAATATCTGGCTGTCGAGCCTGATCGCATCGCTACCGATCCTGTTCTTCTTCTTTGCGCTAATTAAGCTCAAGCTGAAGGGCTACCTTGCCGCAACGTACACCGTTGCCATCGCCCTGCTGGTGGCGCTGTTCTTCTATAAAATGCCGGTCGATCGCGCGCTGGCCTCCGTGGTGTATGGTTTCTTCTACGGCCTGTGGCCGATTGCGTGGATCATCATCGCCGCCGTCTTTGTCTACAAAATCTCGGTCAAAACCGGGCAGTTCGATATTATTCGCTCGTCGATTCTCTCTATTACACCGGACCAGCGTTTACAGATGCTGATTGTCGGTTTCTCCTTCGGGGCGTTCCTTGAAGGGGCGGCAGGATTTGGCGCGCCGGTGGCGATCACCGCCGCTCTGCTGGTCGGGCTGGGCTTTAACCCGCTGTATGCCGCTGGCCTGTGCCTGATTGTGAACACCGCCCCGGTGGCGTTTGGCGCGATGGGCATTCCGATTCTGGTGGCGGGCCAGGTGACCGGGCTGGACAGCTTCGAGATCGGCCAGATGGTGGGTCGCCAGCTGCCGTTCCTGACCATTATCGTGCTGTTCTGGATCATGGCGATTATGGACGGCTGGCGCGGCGTGAAGGAGACCTGGCCTGCGGTGATGGTAGCGGGCGGTTCGTTCGCCATTGCCCAGTATCTCAGCTCCAACTTCCTCGGCCCGGAACTGCCGGACATCATCTCTTCCCTGGTGTCGCTGGTCTGTCTGACGCTGTTCCTGAAACGCTGGCAGCCGGTACGTATCTTCCGCTTTGCTGACATGGGCGCATCGCACGTGGATCAGACGCTGGCGCGCACCGGCTATACCGCCGGACAGATTGTGCGCGCATGGTCACCGTTCCTGTTCCTGACCGCCACCGTGACGCTGTGGAGCATTCCGCCTTTTAAAGCCCTGTTCGCCCCGGGCGGCGCGCTGTACGACATGGTGATTAATATCTCCGTGCCGTTCCTCGACAAAATGGTCGCCCGTATGCCGCCGGTGGTGCACGACGCCACGCCATATGCGGCAGTGTTTAAGTTCGACTGGTTCTCAGCCACCGGCACGGCCATCCTGTTTGCCGCTATCCTTTCCGTAGTGTGGCTGCGCATGAAGCCTGCCGCCGCGGTGCAGACCTTTGCGGCGACGATTAAAGAGCTGATGCTGCCGATTTACTCCATCGGCATGGTGCTGGCGTTCGCGTTTATTTCGAACTACTCCGGCCTGTCGTCGACGCTGGCGTTAGCGCTGGCGCATACCGGCCACGCGTTTACCTTCTTCTCGCCGTTCCTCGGCTGGCTGGGGGTGTTCCTGACTGGTTCAGATACGTCATCTAACGCCCTGTTTGCCGCCCTACAGGCCACGGCTGCGCAGCAGATTGGCGTCTCGGACGTGCTGCTGGTCGCCGCGAACACCACCGGCGGCGTGACCGGGAAGATGATCTCGCCGCAGTCCATCGCCATTGCCTGTGCCGCGGTGGGGCTGGTAGGCAAAGAGTCGGATCTGTTCCGCTTTACCGTTAAACACAGCCTGATATTTACCTGCATGGTGGGCGTGATCACCACATTGCAGGCCTATGTCTTAACCTGGATGATTCCATGATAGTGATGCCCAGACGCCTGTCCGACGAGATTGCCACTCGCGTACGGGCGCTGATAGAAGAACAACAGCTGGAAGCGGGCATGAGATTGCCCGCCGAGCGTCAGCTTGCCGCTCAGCTTGGCGTGTCGCGCAACTCACTGCGCGAGGCGCTGGCGACGCTGGTTAGTGAAGGGGTGCTGCTGAGCCGTCGCGGCGGCGGCACCTTCGTGCGCTGGCAGCATGACGACTGGTCCGAACAAAACATCGTGCAGCCGCTGAAGACGCTGATGGAAAACGACCCGGACTACAGCTTCGACATCCTCGAAGCGCGTCACGCCATCGAAACCAGTACAGCGTGGCACGCGGCGATGCGGGCAACCGACGCCGACAAAGAGAAGCTCAAAGCCTGTTTTGAGGCCACGCAAAGCAGCGACCCGGACATCGCCTCCCAGGCGGACGTGCGGTTCCATCTGGCGATTGCCGAGGCCTCGCACAACGTGGTGCTGCTGCAAACCATGCGCGGGTTCTTCGACCTGCTGCAATCCTCCGTGAAGCAGAGCCGCCAGCGCATGTATCTGGTCCCGCCGGTGTTTGCTCAGCTGACCGAACAGCACGAGGCGGTGCTCAACGCCATTCTGGCCGGTGATGCCGAGGCCGCGCGCAAGGCGATGATGGCGCATCTCGGCTTCGTGCATACCACCATTAAACGATTCGATGAAGATCAGGCCCGACAGGCGCGTATTACCCGTCTGCCTGGCGAGAGTGATATTTCCAGGGAGAACAAAGCATGATTATTTCAGCAGCCAGTGATTATCGCGCCGCGGCGCAGCGCATTTTGCCCCCGTTCCTGTTCCACTACATTGACGGCGGGGCGTATGCCGAATACACCCTGCGCCGCAACGTGGAAGACCTGTCGGAGGTGGCCCTGCGCCAGCGCGTGCTGAAGAATATGTCTGACCTGAGCCTTGAGACGAAGCTGTTTAACGAAACGCTCTCCATGCCGGTAGCGCTCGCACCTGTCGGTTTATGCGGCATGTATGCCCGTCGCGGTGAAGTGCAGGCCGCCGCCGCCGCAGATGCCAAAGGCATTCCGTTTACCCTTTCCACCGTGTCCGTCTGCCCGATTGAAGAAGTCGCCCCGACCATCAAGCGCCCGATGTGGTTCCAGCTGTACGTCCTGCGCGATCGCGGTTTTATGCGCAACGCGCTGGAGCGCGCCAAAGCGGCGGGCTGCTCAACGCTGGTCTTTACCGTCGACATGCCGACCCCCGGCGCGCGCTACCGCGACGCCCACTCCGGCATGAGCGGCCCTAACGCGGCCCTGCGCCGTTACTGGCAGGCGGTGACGCACCCGCAGTGGGCGTGGGATGTCGGGCTGAACGGCCGTCCGCACGATCTGGGCAATATTTCGGCCTACCTGGGTAAACCGACCGGGCTGGAAGATTACATCGGCTGGCTGGCGAACAATTTCGATCCGTCGATCTCATGGAAAGACCTGGAGTGGATCCGCGAATTCTGGGACGGCCCGATGGTGATCAAAGGGATCCTCGACCCGGAAGATGCCCGCGACGCGGTACGTTTTGGCGCCGATGGGATCGTGGTCTCTAACCATGGTGGCCGCCAGCTTGACGGGGTGCTCTCCTCCGCCCGCGCCCTGCCGGCCATTGCCGATGCGGTGAAAGGCGATATTGCGATCCTGGCCGACAGCGGCATCCGTAACGGGCTGGACGTGGTGCGCATGATCGCCCTGGGCGCGGACAGCGTGCTGCTGGGCCGTGCTTACCTGTACGCGCTGGCCACCAGCGGCCAGGCGGGCGTGGCGAATCTGCTGAACCTGATCGAGAAAGAGATGAAGGTGGCGATGACGCTGACCGGTACGAAAACAATCGGTGAAATCAGCAAAGACTCGCTGGTGCAGGAGCTCAGTAAGCTGCCTGCGGCGCTGGCCCCTCTTTCTCAGGGAAACGCGGCCTGATCTCCCCCGGTTAGCCTCCCCTTCTTCCGCGCCCGACTTCCCCCTCGGGCGCTTTTTTTGTCGAAAATAACACCTGCGTAACATTCTGGATAAGAAAATTTGACATCCACCTGCCGTCCGCAATTGTATAGACAAGCAAATACAAGAACACAAAAACAACATCAGATCGGAGTGGAGCGTATGGCGTATTCAGGTAAGGTGGATATTCAGCAGGTGATCGATGAAAGTCCTTTTTCAGGGTTTCACTGGCTTCTAATTGTGCTGGGCTTTCTGGTGCTGGCGATTGATGGGTTTGATACCGCAGCGATGGGTTACATTGCGCCTACGCTGTCGACAGAGTGGGGAATACATAAACAGGATCTGGGGCCGGTGCTAAGTGCGGCGCTGCTGGGGCTGTCGCTGGGAGCCCTGATTGCAGGTCCGGTATCGGACCGGATGGGACGCAAGCGCGTACTGGTCTTTTCATGCCTGTTCTTCGGCCTGGCGAGCCTGGGCACGGCCTGGGCGCAAAGTCTGAATACCCTGACGCTATGGCGATTTCTGACCGGTCTCGGGCTGGGTGCCGCGATGCCTAACGCCATCACGCTGATCTCCGAGTTTGCCCCCCAGCGCTGCCGCGCCATGGCAATTAACACCATGTACTGCGGCTTTCCGCTGGGTGCGGCGGGCGGCGGGGCGATCTCGTCCTGGCTTATCCCTCACCATGGCTGGCGAAGCGTGCTGCTGACCGGCGCGATTGCGCCGCTGATTTTAACGGTGCTGCTGGCGCTGCTGTTGCCGGAGTCGGTGAAGTTTCTGGTGCAGCGCGGGAAAGACGTCGCCCAGGTTCGCCGCATCGCCAGCCGGTTCGCCCGCAGCACGCTGGATAGCGTCACGGGCTTTTTCCTCGCGGAGGAGAAAGTCGCGTCGAAAAAAGGCAGCGTGTCGCAGCTGTTTTCCATGCCCTGGCTGCCCGGCACCCTGATGCTGTGGGTCACCTACTTTATGGGACTGGTGATTTATTACGTCCTGCTGAGCTGGATGCCAACGCTGATGCAGGGGATGGGGTATGCGCTGGCGGAGTCCGCCTGGCTCACCTCGCTGTTCACCTTCGGCGGCACCGCTGGCATTTTGCTCGCGGGCTGGATGATGGACCGCTGGGAAGCGCACAAGGTGGTCGCGTGTGGTTTCGTGCTGACGATGGGCCTGATTCTTTTACTCGGCATTGAGCATAACCATATCGCCCTGTTTGGCGGGTTAATCTTCCTGATGGGGATCGCGATGAACGGCGCGCAGTCGGGCATGCAGACCCTGGCCGCCACCTTTTACCCTACCGAGTGCCGAGCGACGGGTATCGCCTGGATGCAGGGGATCGGCCGCTTCGGCGGCGTGGCGGGCACCATGACCAGCGCCCAGCTTCTTTCCATGCAGTGGCAGGCGGACAGTATTTTAATGATCCTCAGCGTACCTGCTCTCGTGGCTGCGGCGGCAACCGTCTACAAAATGCTGTATAGCCGCGCGCAGGAGCCGGGCGTCGCCTAGTCCCTCTCTTTTCTGCTATTCTGCCCCCGCAATTAAGGGGGCAGCATGCTTAACATCGTCTTATTCGAACCAGAAATTCCGCCGAACACCGGCAATATTATCCGCCTGTGCGCCAACACCGGTTTTCGTCTGCACATTATTGAGCCGATGGGCTTTACGTGGGACGACAAACGTCTGCGCCGCGCGGGGCTGGACTACCATGAGTTTACCGCCGTCGTTCGTCATCACGATTACGCCGCGTTTCTGGGATCCGAAAAACCACAGCGCATGTTCGCCCTGACCACCAAAGGTACGCCAGCGCACAGCGCCGTAAGCTATCAGGACGGGGATTATCTGATGTTTGGTCCGGAAACCCGCGGCCTGCCGGCCACCATTCTGGATGCCCTGCCCGCTGAGCAGAAAATTCGTATTCCGATGATGCCGGACAGCCGCAGCATGAACCTGTCGAATGCGGTGTCGGTGGTGGTGTATGAGGCGTGGCGCCAGCTGGGTTATCCCGGCGCGATATTGCGTAGCTAAAACAGTTCGGGTGGCTTACGCCACCCGATTCGTCGTGTTTAGCCTGCTACCGCGATACGTTTCATATCGGTCATGTAGCCACGCAGTTTCTGGCCCACTTTCTCGATTTCGTGGCTGCGAATCGCTTCGTTGACGTCACGCAGCTGCGCGTTATCAACCGCTCCTTCCGCAATCGCCTGGCCCAGATCGCCCGCTTGCAGGGTGGTCATGAACTCTTTCAGCAGCGGTACGCAGGCGTAAGAGAACAGGTAGTTACCGTACTCGGCAGTATCGGAGATCACCACGTTCATCTCATACAGACGTTTACGGGCGATGGTGTTTGCGATCAGCGGCAGCTCGTGCAGCGATTCGTAGTACGCAGATTCTTCAATGATGCCCGAATCCACCATGGTTTCGAACGCCAGCTCAACGCCCGCTTTCACCATCGCGATCATCAGGACGCCTTTATCGAAGTACTCCTGCTCGGTGATCTTGCCGTCATACTGTGGTGCGGTTTCGAACGCGGTTTTACCGGTCTCTTCGCGCCAGGTCAGCAGTTTCTTATCGTCATTCGCCCAGTCCGCCATCATGCCGGAAGAGAACTCGCCGGAGATAATGTCGTCCATATGTTTCTGGAACAGCGGCGCCATGATGGTTTTCAGCTGTTCAGAGAGTGCGAACGCGCGCAGTTTTGCCGGGTTGGACAGTCGGTCCATCATCAGCGTAATGCCGCCCTGCTTCAGCGCTTCGGTGATGGTTTCCCAGCCGAACTGAATCAGTTTTTCCGCGTATGCCGGATCGGTGCCTTCTTCCACCAGCTTGTCGAAGCACAGCAGAGAGCCGGCCTGGAGCATGCCGCACAGGATGGTCTGCTCGCCCATCAGGTCAGATTTCACTTCCGCAACGAAGGAAGATTCCAGCACGCCCGCACGATGGCCGCCAGTGGCCGCAGCCCAGGCTTTGGCAATCGCCATGCCTTCGCCTTTCGGATCGTTTTCCGGGTGAACGGCGATCAGCGTCGGTACGCCGAAGCCACGTTTGTACTCTTCGCGCACTTCGGTGCCCGGGCACTTCGGTGCCACCATCACCACGGTGATGTCTTTACGGATCTGCTCGCCCACTTCAACGATGTTGAAGCCGTGGGAGTAACCCAGCGCGGCGCCGTCTTTCATCAGCGGCTGTACGGAACGCACAACGTCAGAGTGCTGCTTGTCCGGCGTCAGGTTAACCACCAGATCCGCCTGCGGGATCAGCTCTTCGTAGGTGCCCACTTTGAAGCCGTTTTCGGTCGCTTTACGCCAGGACGCGCGCTTTTCAGCAATCGCTTCTTTACGCAGGGCGTAGGAGATATCCAGCCCGGAGTCACGCATGTTCAGGCCCTGGTTCAGACCCTGTGCGCCACAGCCGACAATGACCACTTTTTTACCCTGAAGGTAGCTCGCGCCATCAGCAAATTCATCGCGCGCCATGAAGCGGCATTTGCCCAGCTGCGCCAGCTGCTGGCGCAAGTTCAGTGTATTAAAGTAGTTAGCCATGGGTGATACCTCGTGATGTTGTGTGTCTTATTGTTCGGTTCGCGTTTCAGCGAGAATGTACCCACATTACAACAGGAAATTTATTGCGGAAATTGATATATTCACAACGTCACATTGCAATTTATGCAATGTAAAAAGAGGGAGTGGAATCGGTGGATTTACGCGATCTGAAAATGTTCCTGCACCTGGCGGAAAGCCGTCACTTTGGCCGTAGCGCCCGGGCGATGCACGTCAGCCCCTCCACGCTGTCGCGCCAGATCCAGCGCCTTGAGGAAGACCTCGGCCAGCCGCTGTTCGTGCGCGATAACCGCACCGTCACCCTCACGGAAGCAGGTGAAGAGCTGCGCATCTTTGCTCAGCAGACGTTATTACAGTACCAGCAGCTGCGACACACCATCGACCAGCAGGGGCCGTCGCTTTCCGGCGAGCTGCATATTTTCTGTTCCGTGACCGCTGCCTACAGCCATCTTCCCCCCATTCTCGACCGCTTCCGCGCGGAACATCCGTCGGTTGAAATTAAGCTCACCACCGGCGATGCCGCCGACGCGATGGAAAAAGTGGTGACGGGCGAAGCGGATCTGGCGATTGCCGGAAAACCTGAAACGCTGCCGGGGGCGGTGGCGTTCTCGATGCTGGAGAATCTGGCGGTAGTGCTGATTGCCCCGGCGCTGCCCTGCCCGGTGCGCAACCAGGTTTCGGTGGAGAAACCGGACTGGTCCACGGTGCCGTTTATCATGGCCGATCAAGGGCCGGTGCGCCGCCGCATTGAGCTGTGGTTCCGCCGCCAGAAGATCAGTAACCCGTCGATTTACGCCACGGTCGGCGGCCATGAGGCGATGGTATCGATGGTGGCGCTCGGCTGCGGCGTAGCGCTGCTACCGGAAGTGGTGCTGGAAAACAGCCCAGAGCCGGTGCGCAATCGCGTGATGATTTTAGAACGCAGCGACGAGAAAACGCCGTTCGAGCTAGGCGTGTGCGCACAAAAAAAGCGGCTGCATGAGCCGCTTATTGATGCGTTCTGGACGATATTGCCGAACCACTAAAGCCGGGTGGAGCTGCGCTTACACGGCCTACACGCAGTTCAAACCTTAGAACGTAGGCCTGATAAGCGCAGCGCCATCAGGCATTTTCCCGAACAACCTAACCCGCCAGGAAGAAACGGAACGCCGGGTTGTGGGTTTCGTCATGGCACTCATAGCCCAGCTCGTTCAGGCGCGTTTCGAAATCCGGCTCGTGCTCGCCCAGTTCGAACGCCGCCAGCACGCGGCCGTAGTCGGTGCCGTGGCTGCGGTAGTGGAACAGGGAAATGTTCCAGTGTGTTCCAAGAGTATGCAGGAACTTGAGCAGCGCGCCCGGCGATTCCGGGAACTCGAAGCTGAACAGGCGTTCCTTCAGCGGCTTGGATGGACGGCCGCCGACCATGTAACGCACGTGCAGCTTCGCCATCTCGTCGTCGGAGAGATCGACCACGCTGTAACCGCCGTCATGCAGCAGGCTGAGGATCTCTTTGCGCTCCTCCACGCCACGGCTCAGACGCACGCCGACAAAAATGCACGCATCTTTGGCATCGGCAAAGCGGTAGTTGAACTCCGTTACCGAGCGGCCGCCCAGCAGCTGACAGAACTTCAGGAAGCTGCCCTTCTCTTCCGGAATGGTCACCGCCAGCAGCGCTTCACGCTGCTCACCCAGCTCACAGCGCTCGGAAACGTAGCGCAGACCGTGGAAGTTCACGTTGGCACCGGAAAGCACGTGCGCCAGACGCTCGCCGCGAATATTGTGCTGGGCGATGTATTTTTTCATTCCCGCCAGCGCCAGCGCGCCGGATGGTTCCGCCACCGCACGCACATCCTCGAAGAGATCTTTCATCGCCGCGCAGATAGCGTCGCTGTCGACGGTGACGATATCGTCGAGATACTCCTGGCACAGGCGGAACGTTTCGTCGCCAATGCGCTTCACCGCCACGCCCTCGGCGAACAGCCCGACGCGCGGCAGATCTACCGGATGTCCGGCGTCCAGCGCCGCCTTCAGGCAGGCAGAGTCTTCCGCTTCAACCGCAATCACTTTGATCTGCGGCATCAGCTGTTTGATCAGCACCGCCACACCTGCGGCTAAGCCACCGCCGCCCACCGGGACGAAAACGCGGTCGAGATGGGCGTCCTGCTGCAACAGTTCCAGCGCCAGCGTACCCTGCCCGGCAATCACCATCGGGTGATCGAACGGCGGCACCCAGGTGAAGCCCTGCTGCTGCGCCAGCTCAATCGCTTTGGCTTTGGCTTCGTCAAAGTTAGCGCCGTGAAGCAGCACTTCTCCGCCGAACCCGCGCACCGCGTCGACCTTGATATCTGCGGTGGCGACCGGCATCACGATCAGCGCCTTCAGCCCCAGACGCGCCGAGGAGAACGCCACGCCCTGCGCGTGATTGCCCGCCGAGGCGGTAATCACCCCGCGCGCTTTCTGCTCGTCCGTCAGCCCGGCCATCATCGCGTAGGCGCCGCGCAGCTTGAAGCTGTGCACCGGCTGCCTGTCTTCACGCTTCACCAGAATGACGTTGTCGAGACGCGAAGAGATTTTGTCCATTTTTTGCAGGGGCGTGACCTGCACCGCTTCATAGACCGGCGCGCGTAGCACCGCTCTCAGGTATTCCGCCCCCTCCGGGGCGGCGGATAAGGGTTGTGACTCGGCCATCATTAGCCCCCAAGTTTAGATTTATCGCGCACCGCGCCTTTATCTGCACTGGTGGCAAGGCTCGCGTAAGCGCGCAGGGCGAAGGAGACTTCACGCTGACGATCTTTCGGCGTCCAGGCTTTGGCGCCGCGGGCTTCCTGCGCTTCACGACGGGCCGCAATCTCCTGGTCACTCAGCTTCAGCTGAATGCCGCGATTCGGAATGTCGATTTCGATCAGGTCGCCATCTTCGATGATTGCGATGTTGCCGCCGCTTGCCGCTTCCGGGGAGACGTGGCCGATGGAGAGACCAGACGTGCCGCCGGAGAAACGACCATCGGTGATCAGCGCGCAGGCTTTGCCGAGGCCCATCGATTTCAGGAAGGTGGTCGGGTAGAGCATCTCCTGCATGCCGGGGCCGCCTTTCGGCCCTTCGTAGCGAATGACAACCACGTCGCCTTCCACCACTTTGCCGCCGAGGATGGCGTCTACCGCTTCGTCCTGGCTTTCATACACTTTTGCCGGACCGGTGAATTTGAGGATGCTGTCGTCCACGCCTGCGGTTTTCACGATGCAGCCGTTTTCCGCGAAGTTACCGTACAGCACCGCCAGACCGCCGTCTTTGCTGTAGGCATGTTCCAGCGAGCGAATGCAGCCTTCGGCGCGATCGTCATCCAGCGTGTCCCAGCGGCAATCCTGCGAGAACGCCTGGGTGGTACGGATGCCCGCCGGACCGGCGCGATACATGTTTTTCACCGCGTCGTCTTTGGTCAGCATCACGTCGTAATGCTCCAGCGACTCCGGCAGCGTCAGGCCGAGCACGTTTTTCACGTCGCGGTTCAGCAGCCCGGCGCGATCCAGCTCGCCGAGAATACCAATCACACCACCCGCACGGTGGACATCTTCCATGTGGTACTTCTGGGTACTCGGCGCGACTTTACACAGCTGCGGCACTTTGCGGGAGAGCTTGTCGATGTCGCTCATGGTGAAGTCGATTTCGGCTTCCTGAGCGGCGGCCAGCAGGTGCAGAACGGTGTTGGTGGAACCGCCCATGGCGATATCCAGCGTCATGGCGTTTTCGAATGCCGCTTTGCTGGCGATGTTGCGCGGCAGCGCGCTGGCGTCGTCCTGCTCGTAGTAGCGTTTGGTCAGCTCAACGATGCGCTTACCGGCGTTAAGGAACAGCTGTTTACGGTCGGCGTGGGTTGCCAGCAGCGAGCCGTTGCCCGGCTGAGAAAGGCCCAGCGCTTCGGTCAGGCAGTTCATGGAGTTGGCGGTGAACATCCCGGAACAGGAGCCGCAGGTCGGGCACGCGGAACGTTCCACCTGGTCGCTCTGCTCGTCAGAGACTTTCGGGTCCGCGCCCTGAATCATCGCATCGACCAGGTCGAGCTTGATGATTTTGTCGGAAAGCTTGGTTTTACCCGCTTCCATCGGGCCGCCGGAAACAAAGATCACCGGAATGTTCAGGCGCAGGGAGGCCATCAGCATCCCCGGGGTGATTTTGTCGCAGTTGGAGATACAGACCATCGCATCAGCGCAGTGGGCGTTAACCATGTACTCCACCGAGTCGGCGATCAGCTCGCGCGACGGCAGTGAATAGAGCATCCCCCCGTGGCCCATTGCGATACCGTCATCCACCGCAATGGTGTTGAACTCTTTCGCCACGCCGCCGGAGGCTTCGATTTGCTCGGCAACCAGCTTACCGAGATCGCGCAGGTGCACGTGGCCCGGCACAAACTGGGTGAAGGAGTTCACCACGGCGATAATTGGCTTGCCGAAATCGGCGTCGGTCATTCCGGTGGCGCGCCACAGTGCGCGGGCACCCGCCATATTACGGCCGTGGGTGGTGGTGGCTGAACGATACTTAGGCATGCTTTATTTACTCCCGTCTGACTATTTAATGGGACGGTGCGTGCCGTCCCAAATTTATATTTAGTGATTAACCTGATCCAACCAGCCGTATTTGTCTTCTGTTTCGCCGGTGAACAGGCCGAAGAAGGCTTGCTGAATGCGTTTGGTGACCGGGCCACAGCGGCCTTCGCCCACCTGAATGCCATCGACGCTACGCACCGGCGTAATTTCAGCCGCGGTACCGGACATGAACACTTCGTCAGCCAGGTACAGGGATTCGCGGGACAGTACCTGCTCGCGCACTTCGATACCCAGATCTTTTGCCAGCTTGATGATGGCGTCGCGGGTGATGCCCGGCAGCGCGGACGAAGTGAATGGCGGGGTGAACAGAATGCCGTCTTTCACTTCAAACAGGTTTTCACCCGCGCCTTCGGAGATGTAGCCATTCACATCCAGCGCGATACCTTCCTGATAGCCGTGACGGCGCGCTTCGCTGCCGACCAGCAGTGAGGAAAGGTAGTTACCGCCCGCTTTAGCCGCAGTCGGGATAGTGTTTGGCGCCACGCGGTTCCAGGAAGAAACCATTGCGTCGATCCCCTGATCCAGCGCTTCCGCGCCCAGGTAGGCGCCCCACGGGAACGCGGCAATGATCACATCGGTGTTATAGCCAGCGGGCGGGTTGACGCCCATGCCGACATCACCCACGAAGACCAGCGGACGAATATAGGCGCTGGTCAGTTTGTTCTGGCGAATCACCTCGCGGCAGGCTTCCATCAGCTCATCAACGCTTTGGGAGACCGGGAAACGATAAATTTTGGCTGAGTCATGCAGACGCTGCATGTGTTCGCGATGGCGGAACACCACTGGCCCTTTGTGAGAGTCGTAGCAACGGATCCCTTCAAACACGGAGGTGCCGTAGTGCAGCGCGTGGGACATCACGTGAACTTTCGCGTCTTCCCAGCGAACCATCTCACCATTGAACCAAATGTAATCAGCTTTTTTTGTCGTCATTTTTTCGTCCTGTCACGCTTAAGCGCGGATTTGTTGTGATGTGGTTGTGCTCTGGCAGATGGCAACATGGGCAACGTCTACCAGTTTTGATAACTGACTAAACAGTAAGTCGACCGGCCGCGGGCTGGCAACGGTTAATTCGATACTGATGTTCTGCGCGTCGGTGGCCGTTTCCATATTCATAGAGCAAATCTGAAAGCCACGGTGGCGAACCACGCGCAATACGCGTTCTAACGTTTCCGGGTTGAAGCGAGCCTGCACGGCGACCTGATGTTGCATCATGATAATTTCTCCAGCATTTGTGAGTTACTGGCACCGGGCGGTACCAACGGCCAGACGTTCTCAAGCTCGTCGATTGAGACATGAAGCAGGTATGGCCCTTCGCTTGACAGCATGGTGTCGAGTGCCGCTTCAACCTGGTCTTTACGGGTGATGTGCTGGCCAGGAATGCCGAAGGCGCTGGCCAGGGTGAGGAAATCGGGGTTATCGGTCAGGGTCGTTTCGCTGTAACGCTCCTGGAAGAACAGCTGCTGCCACTGGCGAACCATGCCTAAACGCTGGTTATCGAGCAAGACGATCTTCAGCGGTAACTGCTTACGCTTCACGGTGCCGAGCTCCTGGACGTTCATCATGAAGGAGCCGTCACCGGAGATACAGATAACGGTATCGTTCGGGCGGGCAACCTGCGCGCCAACGGCTGCTGGCAGACCGAAGCCCATCGTGCCTAAGCCGCTCGAGGTGATAAAGTTCTCCGGGCGGGTGTAGGTCATGTGCTGGGCTGACCACATCTGATGCTGGCCGACATCCGTCGTTACCACGCTGTCTGCGGGTTTACGGTCTGACAGCTGTTTCAACAGCAGCGGCGCATAGATGGCGTCGCCTGGGTGATCGTAACGCCACGCGTGTTCAGTACGCATATCAGCGGTGTGCTGACGCCATGGGTTGATATCCAGCGGCTGCTCCAGCGCCGGTAACAGCGCGTTAAGATCGCCCTGCAACGCGACATGCGCCTGACGCAGTTTGTTCATCTCCGCCGGGTCGATGTCCATATGGATCACTTTGGCGTTCGGCGCGAAGGTATTCAGCTTGCCGGTAACGCGGTCGTCAAAACGGGCGCCGACGGCGATAAGCAAGTCGCATTCCTGCACCGCCAGGTTTGCCGCTTTGGTACCATGCATCCCCAGCATGCCGAGGTAGTACGGGTAATCCGCCTCTACCGCACCGAGACCTTTCAGCGTGCAGGTGGCGGGCATTTGCGTGGTCGCAATGAACGCGCGAAGCGCCGGAACAGCCTGCGCCATGCCCACGCCGCCGCCTACGTACAGCATCGGTTGTTTGGCCTGCGCCATCATCTGACGCGCCTCTTCCACCTCTGCATGCGGGAACGCATTATCGCTTTCCACGGTAGAGAAATGCGGCTCCAGATCGCCGAGTGCAACCTGGATATCTTTCGGGATATCAACCAGAACCGGGCCAGGACGGCCAGAGCTGGCAACCTCGAACGCTTCGGCCATCACCCGCGGCAGCTCTTCGAGAGACTGAACGAGGAAGCTGTGTTTGGTGCAGGCCAGCGATAAACCGAGCACATCCACTTCCTGGAAGGCATCGGTGCCGATGAACGGAGAGGCCACCTGGCCGGTGATCGCCACCACGGGTACGGAATCGAGCAGCGCGTCAGCCAGGCCGGTGATCAGGTTCGTTGCGCCCGGACCGGAGGTGGCCATACAGACGCCGGTTTTACCGGTCGCACGGGCATAACCGATGGCGGCCATCGCTGCGCCCTGCTCGTGTCGGCACAACAGGTGTTCCACGCCGCCGTCATACAGTGCATCGTAAATCGGCATAATTGCGCCACCCGGATAACCGAATACGGTTTCGACTCCCTGCGCGCGCAACGCATGTACTACCCATTGTGCCCCATTCATAGTTAGTTCCCCGTCATAAATCTGGAGAAACAGAATTTTGTGCTAGTCGTCATTCTCTGCTCCTCATTTAAGTTTTTTAGTCATAAAAAAACCCCCGGACCTTTCGGTGCGGGGGTCTTAGTTCGTTAAGGCTTGATTTCTAAGCCTTTCCTCGTCCAAGTGCAGCCCCGCACGGTGGGATAATAATCACCACCACGCTAATCACGACCAGGCTAATCACTCGTAGAAGGGCTGTCATTTTCAGTTCTTTTTGCATCTTGTTCGAAGGAATACCTAAAGAGTTACCACAGATATTTCATCTGACACAAGATTTTTTTATGACCTATATCTGTAGCATGCGAACTATTTCTTTCAAAATCGTTGTTTTATATAGGGAAAAAATAGAAATGAAGATTTTTCATTTTTTTGTCCTGCTTCATCCGGCAAGGCGCGCATGATTTCTTTTCTGCGAGGCCGATTCCACCGACATGTAAGGATTACATTTTGCCGCTAAAAGGCTGGAACGAGCGCCGTAATTCAGTGAATTAGTGCTAAACAGGAAAAAATGATGCTGGCATAGTCACCGCCAAGGAGGGCTTATGTCACTGTCAGTTGTTTATACACGCGCGGCCATCGGCGTGAAGGCACCGCTTATTTCTGTAGAGGTTCATTTAAGTAATGGACTGCCCGGACTGACGCTGGTCGGCTTACCAGAAACGACCGTTAAAGAGGCGAGGGATCGCGTGCGCAGCGCAATTATTAATAGCGGTTATGCTTTTCCGGCGAAGAAGATCACCATTAACCTTGCGCCCGCCGATTTGCCAAAGGAGGGAGGGCGATATGATTTACCTATTGCTATAGCGCTTCTCGCGGCTTCTGAACAGCTCAATACGCCAGGGCTAAGCTCGTGTGAGTTCGTGGGTGAATTAGCGCTTACAGGCGCGTTAAGAGGCGTTCCCGGAGCAATCTCGGGTGCGCTTGAAGCCATACGCGCGGGAAGACAAATCATTGTGGCCAATGAAAATGCCTCTGAAGTAAGCCTTATCGCCGAAAAGGGGTGTCTTGTCGCAGGACATTTGCAAGAGGTTTGCGCCTGGCTGGAAGGCCGACACGAGCTTGCCGAGCCGCAGGAGAATGACGAGGTGGCGCCAGCTTCGCCCGAAGATCTCAGCGATATTATGGGTCAGGAACAGGGTAAGCGGGCGTTAGAGATAACGGCCGCGGGTGGGCATAACCTGTTACTGATAGGTCCGCCAGGCACGGGGAAAACGATGCTGGCGAGCAGATTGAGCGGCCTGTTGCCACCCCTCAATAATCATGAAGCACTGGAAAGCGCCGCGATATTTAGCCTGGTCAGTTCTACGTCGCTGCATAAACAGTGGCGCCGCCGTCCTTTCCGCTCTCCACACCACAGTGCGTCTCTTACCGCGATGGTGGGCGGGGGTTCGATCCCCGGACCGGGTGAAATCTCACTGGCGCACAACGGCATTTTGTTTCTGGATGAATTGCCAGAGTTTGAACGCCGCGTGCTGGATGCATTGCGGGAGCCGATTGAATCCGGCGAAATCCATTTGTCTCGTACTCGGGCCAAAATAAGCTACCCTGCGCAGTTTCAGCTAGTCGCGGCGATGAACCCTAGCCCTACGGGTCATTATCAGGGCAATCATAACCGCTGTACGCCGGAGCAGACGCTGCGCTATCTGAGTAAGCTGTCTGGCCCCTTTCTCGACCGTTTTGATTTATCTCTCGAGATCCCCCTGCCCCCGCCCGGTCTGCTGAGGCAAACCGGTATTAGGGGCGAAAGCTCAGCAACTGTGCGTGAACGGGTTATTGCGGCGCAGGCGCGGCAGTATGCTCGTCAGAACAGGCTGAATGCCCGGCTGGATAACAGCGGGATCCGACAGTTTTGTTCTCTCAACGCTGAAGATGCAGGCTGGCTGGAAGAGACACTGACGCGGTTTGGGCTATCCATTCGCGCGTGGCAGCGTTTGTTGAAAGTAGCGCGCACGGTCGCCGACGTGGAGGGCTGCCCCGGAATAGAGAGGCGGCATTTGCAGGAGGCATTAAGTTATCGTGCGATCGATCGGCTGCTGTTGCATCTGCAAAAAATGCTGGCATAAAAAAAGGGGCCGTAGCCCCTTCTCTTCTTAATCGTCAGACTCGGTGTAGTCTTCTGCACCTTCCATCTGCGGCTTACCGCCAGACAGCGTATGGAAACGCTTAGGACGCTTAATGCGAGCCATATACTTGATCCATACACGTTCTGCATCAGACTGCGGCTCACGCTCACCACGGCAAACAGAGACAAACTGTTTTTCATCTTCGGTTGCCGGTTCACGTTTACCCAGATCCAGCTCGTTAAAGGCATAACCATGGCGCTCAAGAAGTTGAGCTTCTTTGATAGTGAAATCGCCGTGACGAGAGAACCCGCGCGGGTAATGTTTATTGTCGAAAAAACGATTAGTCGTCGTAAAGCTTTCCGCCATCCTACACGCTCCTAATTCTTTGGCCGAGCTATTTATGGCGCGGAGTATTAGTTACGCTTGACAGAGTGTAAAACAAAACATTTAAATCATAACGACAAATAATTTTGTGGAGAAAGATGTGGATACGGAATTGCTAAAAACTTTCCTCGAAGTGAGCAGAACGCGACACTTTGGGCGAGCAGCTGAAGCCCTCTACCTGACGCAGTCAGCAGTCAGTTTTCGTATTCGACAGCTGGAAAATCAACTGGGTGTGAACCTTTTTACCCGCCATCGCAACAATATTCGTTTAACTCCGGCTGGTGAAAAGTTGTTGCCTTATGCAGAAACCCTGATGAATACCTGGCAGGCAGCGCGAAAGGAGGTTGCGCACACCTCCCGGCATAATGAATTCTCGATCGGTGCCAGCGCATCGCTATGGGAATGCATGCTCAGCCAATGGCTTATGCGGCTATATCGCACACACAACCATCTGCAATTTGAGGCGAGGATTGCGCAACGTCAGTCGCTGGTTAAGCAACTCCACGAGCGGCAGCTTGATCTGCTGATCACCACAGAAGCCCCCAAGATGGACGAATTTAGCAGCCAGATTGTTGGACAGTTTAGCCTGGCGCTCTATGCATCGGAGCCTGCAATGATGAAGGCCGACCTGAATTATTTACGCCTGGAATGGGGGCCTGATTTTCAGCAACACGAGACGGGGTTAATTGCCAGCGATGATATCCCGCAGCTCACGACAAGCTCAGCGGAGATCGCATGCCAGCATCTTCCCGCATTGAAAGGCTGTACCTGGTTACCTGTTCGCTGGGCGGATAATAAACCTACACTCCATGTTGTCACCGATTCGACAACGCTCTCCAGGCCGCTGTATGCCATTTGGCTGCAAAACAGCGATAAGCAGTCGCAGATAAAAGATCTGTTAAAAACCAGCATACTGGATTAACGCAAAAGCCTGCGGAAACGCAGGCTGCTTATTCTTCAGGAAGGTGTTGAGCTGTTTTGCAGGCAAAAAAAATCCTTTGCCGAAGCAAAGGATTCTATATGGCAGGGGCGGAGAGACTCGAACTCGCGACACCCGGTTTTGGAGACCGGTGCTCTACCAACTGAGCTACGCCCCTAAAGTTTTTGCCATTAAGCCTGCCGGAAGGGCAGGCTTAATGTCTTAATAAGTGGCGGAACGGACGGGACTCGAACCCGCGACCCCCTGCGTGACAGGCAGGTATTCTAACCGACTGAACTACCGCTCCACCGAATACTTCTGTAACCACCGGATTAATGCACCGGCTTACTACTTAATTTGATGCCTGGCAGTTCCCTACTCTCACATGGGGAGACCCCACACTACCATCGGCGCTACGGCGTTTCACTTCTGAGTTCGGCATGGGGTCAGGTGGGACCACCGCGCTAAAGCCGCCAGGCAAATTCTGTTAATCTGTATCAAAGCTGAAATTTGA
>NZ_JBSKJP010000016.1:0-85160 GCF_053709615.1 Enterobacter sp. UPMP2061 | reverse complement strand
GGGAACAGGCATAACCGAGGGTAATTACACTGTTCTTGGGACTTTTAAAGGTTCTTACTCAGGTACGAATACCTCAGGAAAGCAATATCGCCTGTACGTAACCGGTGGCAATCCTCCTAGCAAAAAAATCAACTATGGGGATGCTGATAACTGCGTTAATACATACTCGCTCATCGCTGAGGTTGCGGGATTGTACGTCGCAAGAGATTTTGATGGTAACTCCCAGTGGCAAAAATCAGGGACAGTATCCTTTGAAGTCCCAGATGGTTCTTCATTCTCTATTGTCTCAAATGGAATGATGTCTTACGGCTGTGACTACGGATCGTTCACTGTTTTTCGTTTCCAATAAATTTGCCACTCTGATAAGAGGAACGTGATGGTTATGTGGCATTTTGTAGTTCATGTACGTGTACTCTGTAGTCTCGACTTACCCGCGGGCGAGCTCCACAAACATCACTTTGATTGTGATTTTGCGATGAATAATGACGGTTAACCAACCTTCGATCAGTGATAAGTCACGAGATTGAAACTACCTGGTGAGCATCCGTAAGAGGGTAAAGGGTTTGACGTTATACTAAACGTCGATCCCGCAGGGATAATGAAATTAATAGTTCCGGATTTGCTCCAATCTGAGTTAGCGGTACCTGCCGATGTAATGATACGTCCATCAACAATACCTTTAAGATCCCAAGTATTACGGCAGTTATCACCGTCTTTAATTCCTTTATCTATAGTAGAAACCCCGCCAGAAGCGTAAACCGTCATAGGACGTCCAGTATCGTTAACCGATGTGTAAGTTGATACAAATCCCCCTAGTGACGAGTAGCTTCCGTTATAGATGGAGCCAGAAACCCACGCACCGGATTGACAGTTTTATTCTGCAGTGCAGTTTACTATCGCCTGAAAGCAAGCTTCTCCCTTCGAGTTGTTGGGTAAACCAATGTAGAACCGATTGTTAACAGGATCGAGAGCCATTGAATCTGGGGAATTATGGTTAGAACCATCAGACCAACTTCTTAGTGCATAAGAACCCCCAATAGCTACTGTCCCAGACGGGCAATATGCATAAGCGACGGATTTGTTAGCGCAAGAAGTTTCCCCAAAAACGGTTTGCATTTTAATTTTCGAAGCACCTGACCACGCACCGGATTGACAGTGTTATTGCATTTTTCGCGCAAGGCTTTATTTTCTTCGCCTTTTCGGGAGTAATAATGTCTTCTGTTGCGCGTATTAAAAAAATGTCACTTAGCCGGGGTCTCGATAAATACTACGAATCGGTATCAGTTCACAAAAAGGGCCATCTTCAGGAGTTTTACCGGGTAAACGTCATTAAGCGTCACCCACTGGCCGACCGGAACATGGATGAGATCACCACTGTTGATATTGCAACCTACCGTGATGAACGGCTGAAGCAACGCAATCCCAGAACGGGAAACCCCATCACCGGCAACACGGTGAGACTGGAGCTGGCGTTGTTATCATCACTTTTCGGGATCGCACGCGTGGAATGGGGAACCTGTCGTAACAATCCGGTCGAACTGGTACGTAAGCCCAAAGTGTCTAAAGGACGAGATCGACGTCTGACGTCCTCTGAAGAGCGCAGACTGTCGCGGTATTTCCGCGAGCGAAACATGATGCTCTATATAATCTTTCATCTCGCTCTGGAAACAGCCATGCGTCAGGGTGAAATTCTTAACCTCCAATGGGAGTTTATTGACCTTCAGCACGGCGTCGCGCACCTGCCCGATACCAAGAACGGTTCATCACGTGATGTCCCACTCTCAAGAAAGGCGCGAAATTTACTTCAGATGTTACCTGCACAGCTAAAAGGCCAAATATTCAGCTATACATCTTCTGGATTCAAAAGCGCCTGGCGTCACGCTCTCAATGCCCTCGCTATTGAAGATCTGCATTTCCACGATCTTCGACATGAGGCGATTAGCCGCTTCTTCGAGCTCGGTACGCTGAACGTCATGGAGGTCGCTGCCATCTCAGGTCATCGGTCGATGAATATGCTTAAACGCTACACCCACTTGAGAGCTTACCAGCTGGTCAGCAAGCTGGATGCGCGACGACGCCAGACTCAAAAGATTGCCCCCTACTTCGTGCCCTATCCCGCACTGGTCGAACAGGACTGTGGAAGTACCGGTGGCATCAGGGTGATGCTATGCGATTTCGAAAACCTGATGGTATCGGCACCAACGCGCGAACTTGCTCTGACCCGCGCCAGCGAACTGCTACTGCGCACTCTGGCACTTGCTGCCCAGCGCGGTGAAAGAGTCCCTGCACCGGGGGAGCTCCCCATCAGGACAAACGATCACATCATGATTTGTCCGCTGAACCCCGCCGAGGCACTGTCGGCCCGAGCATAACCTTTTACCTGGAGAGACTGTGTATCTGATACTCCTTTCAGCAGTACCGCTAACATTACTGCTGTACTGCCCGATAATGGCAATTGTTAGTGCCGTGACGCCCTGGAAAGGGTTTCGCGCGGCCTCGGTTCGTCACCGTAAGCACCATTACACTACCCTGCACCTTTCGACCTTTGACCGGGTAGGTCATCTCAATCTTCGTCGTGCAGCGCGTTTTCACCGCAGTTTTCTTGCCACATTACAGCTGGCGCTACAAAGGAACAGCACTCCGGTGTACTTCACATCCCATCTGATGCGCCCGGCACACTTGAAAAGCATGACCATCCTGATGGGAAAAATGGACGATACACACCACTGGCGCTGCACCACAGTATCGATTCCTCCAGCCGTCAGGAACGGGATACGGCTACAAACACTGGTACAGGAATGGCGCTGGATTACCGTACCGGAAACCGGCGTGCTTGTGCTCATTCGACCGCGCCGGAAAGCGCGTTAAAACGCCAATACACAAACGCAATCAAAACGCACACGCAAACGCAGTCGATCTACACGATCGAATTAACTCGTTATACATACGCGTCACGATTAATTATTCTCTAAATCACTGAACAGCAAGATGTAATTTTTCTTAAGGGGGCCTTGTGGCAAACAGTCTTACCGCAATTTTCACCTCGCTTCTGGCGCTCCCCGACCTTGATCGGAACAGGATTGCAGAACTGCTTCAGCGCAATGACAAGAAGCCTATGCAGACTACATCTCTCCGGATGCGGCCCGGCACCCGCCAACTGATTGATGAGTTGTCAGGCATGATTGGAATATCTCAGTCAGAGCTACTGAATCTGGTTATAGAAGGCTCTCTGCGCGATATCTTTCTGCCATTCAGCAATACCGCAATCAGTATCATCGATCGCTTTGAGGTGCTGATGCAGGCACATGAGCTTGACCCGACTGATATTGCAGAATTGCTGTCTTCATGGAACGTTCGGGTAAGCGTACTGCAGGACAGGGAACGAACGATGGACTACCTCTCTACTCCGCTCTTGCAGGCGCTAGCCCAGTGGTTTTTCGTTTCACCGGACTGGTTACTCGGCAGGAACGTTCCAACGGTCGACACCACTCAGGCTCAACATCACTGGCCAACGACGGAAGAGGCATTACGGGAGATGATTATTCCTTCGGCCGAAAATAATAATGACCGCATTATTTTCTGTACGACCGAACATACAGGTGAGGATGAATATAAGGAACGAACCGGCATATTAATTAAAAAGAAAATTACATCATCGCAGATGACGTATTTTCCGGTGCTATCCATTATTCCGTTCGTTCTGGACAAAGAGCAAAAATACTGGAAAGAACGCATCCTAAGGGAGCATGCAGCAACAGGCACTATACGCGCCGTCACAGTCAGCATGGGGCTGTCTAAAGCGCTTGAGCAAGGAATAACGTTACCTGCACTTATATACAGACAGCTTTGAACCACGCAGAAATATTGAATTAAAAAAGAAAAAGAATTTTTTGATGCTGCCGCATCGGGACCTTCTTTTGCCCAAAATCCAGACTGGACTACAGGAAATTTAATGATGAAAAAGACTCATATAGCAAAAACACTGATTTCTTCCGCCGTCATGATGGCATTTCATGCAGGTGCAGCAACCTCCTATATGGAAGCCCGCAGCGATGCCATGGGTGGAACGGGCGTGGCATCTGCCCATTATGGCACAGCTGCCTTATCCAACCCGGCACTCCTGACTAAATTTGGCGCTAACGATGACTTCAGCCTGGTGTTGCCTTCCGTGGGTGTCCAGGTAGCAGATCCTGACAAGGCCATTGATACTGCCGATGACGTGAAAGATCTGTGGAATAATTTCGACAATGCTGTCGACCGCCAAAGCGGTGTTAGCGAAAGCGCTGCTGCGTTACGCAATAAGCTGGAAGATTTGAAGGACGTGAAGGCAAACGGGCAGGTCGGAGCATCGGTTATTGCCACCACCCCGAATAAAGTGCTGCCATTTGCCGTTGTCGTGAAGTCCTGGGGTACCGTTTCCGTAAACGGTAAGGTCAGCGACCACGATCTGCAGTATCTCGACAAAATCGCCAGTGGGGCCATACCGGCAGATACGGTAGACAAAGATGCCCTGACGTCCCGTGCCTATGGTCGCGCGGCCGTTATCACAGACGTAGGTGTGGCTATGGCTCATGAATTCGAAACGGCAGGACACAGCTGGTCCCTGGGTATTACGCCCAAATATCAGCGCATCGATCTGTTCAACTACAGCGCAACGGTAAACGACTTCGACAAAAATGATTTGAACTCAGATGACTATCACAACACAAAAACCGGATTTAACGCCGACATCGGTCTGGCAACAAACCTCGGAGATAACTGGATGTTGGGTCTTGCGGTGCAGAACATCATTGCCCGCACTGTGGACACTAAAGAAGTGAACGGCGAGAAAGAAACGTTCAAAGTGAAACCGCAGGCTACCGCTGGCGTCGCCTGGAGCAACAGCGTCCTTACCACCGCACTCGATGTGGATCTGACCGAAGCCAGCCGTTTTGAGCGGGATGACAAACGGCAGTTCGCCAGTGTAGGGGCTGAGTTGAATGCCTGGAGCTGGATGCAAGTACGTGCGGGTTATCGCCAGAACATGATCGCCAGTGAGGGTAACGCCTTCACTGCAGGTCTGGGCTTCTCACCGTTCGACGTAGTACATCTGGACCTTACCGGTATCGCCGGAACCGATCGTACTTACGGCGCTGTCGCCCAACTGCAGTTCACCTTCTGATAATTTCAGGGAAGCCCTCAATGGGCTTCCTCTGCCGTCCTGTTTTACATTACCCCGGCTTTGCCCTGCGCCTTTCATTCCTGAAATTTGTTTTGTCGAGAGTCCTGAAGATGATCTCATTCAAATATGTCCGCGCATTGCGTCTAATCCGCAGTGCGGCATTTAGTTGCCTGATTACCGCACCCGCCACCGGATTTTTTATCTTGGTCATGTGTCTGGCATTGAATAATTCACTGGCTGATAGCTTCATTAAGCAAGCCCGCGCGCTTGTCAGCGATGTACCGGCAGGTATGGTGCGGGAATGTATTCAGCCGAGGTCAAGCGTTCCGGTGTCCCCGGTCTCAAAACCCTCCGCACTGAATACATGCAAGGAGGTATTCACTGATGAAGATGACTGGAAAGCTAGCGTTGATAACAGAATCCAGCAGTTTTATATAATCTTTGTCGCGATGGGCTTGCTGTGCTGGTTATTCACGAATAACAGGCTGGCTGAACTGATTTCTGGGTTACAGAAATTGAAGCGCAAACCACAAATCTGAATCTAACCTGACTCACACAGAGTCAAACCTCACCTCACTGAACCTTCTGGCTTTAACCTCAGTCGCCCTCCCGGCAAGGTAACTACCATGAATTATTTAATGCTTCCCGGCGTGCTGGCCTTTTTCCTGCTTGCCGGCTGCCAGTCCTGGACTCCGCCATCGACGCCTCCAGCCTCTGCTTCTTCCGACCGCTACGGCGCGGCATCCTCCGTCGCCGTTGCCCGTCACTCGCAATATCAGATGTGGAATAACGGTGTTTGGTCCGGTTCGAAAACCGCACCATCGTCCATGGAGATCATTCGTACCAACAGCGCTGGCGTCTCCTTCGACTGGGAAGGTGATGCTGTGGAGTTACTGGCCGAACTGGCGCGTGCACGCGGCCTGCAGTTCAACTACAGCGGTGTGCGTCTGCCCTTACCCGTAACACTGCACGTTCGTGGTATGACGTTCAGCAACGTACTGCGTGTGATTGAAGCGCAGACAGCATGGCGCGCCACCCTGAATCAGTATCCGGGCCTGCTCCAGCTCAACTTCATGCAACCGGAGACCAGAAAGAAATGAAATGCTTTCTCTTGTTACTTTTCCCTGCGCTGCTCCTGACCGGTTGCGCAGCCGAACGTCCTGCGTCACCAACAGACGGGAACGTCCCTCCTCCGGATATGCAGGCCTGGCTCAACCCGGAGCGTCAGAGACCAGACGGTATCTCCGAAACGCGTTGGCAAATGCTTAGTGATGCCGGGAGAACGCTGGGATTCCGAGGAGGTAAATCTCAGCGGGCATGGGAATTGACACAGGCACTCAACGCCCGCGAATCCACCCTCAATGCTCTTTACGATTTTCGGCCGCTTATCAGCCCTGAGGGCTGGCTGCCACCGGTTATTGATGAAGCACAGGATGTAGCACACATCACTCCCGATCAAATTCGCACAGCCTCAAAGGTTTGGACCATTATCCGCCCGGAGAGATTTGTCAGTAACCCGCCCAGCTGGCGCAGCTGGTTACTTCGCGGGTTGGCCACCACGGCAACACCAGGAACTGAAGGACTTGTCGTGCCGGAAGACAGCGCCCAGAGAAAGGTCTGGGAAGACGCGCTGAAAAAAGGCTGGCAGGAAGGTCGCGAAAACGCCGATCTGACCTTTGAGGCCAGCATGAATCAGCTCACCCGCGATTACAGGGGCATGATGCTTTACTCCCTGCTCTGGCGTAGGGGCATGATTTCCCGACCGGAAGTAACCGAACAACAGCAGACTGTGACCGGCAGCGGCCAGAAGCTCGTTACCGGCGATCGTGTACGTCGACTCAAATCACACGCGTCGTTTGAACTACAGAAGTCCCGCTGGCGCCCGTCTGTTACCATCCAGTAAGGAGTTTTCTCGTGGAAACATCTCTTATCCCAGATAAGTTCGGGATTTTTCCGTTCAGCGGCGCTTATACCGCTGACGAGTTCAGAACATTTTTTGCCTGGTGCTCAGCGCAGGCTGTAAGTGACGTGGACCTGGTTGGTGGCTCCCCTGTTTCTGTCAGCCGTTACGGTCGACGAGAAAGAGTCTCCGATACCGTACTGCCTAATACCATGCTGGGTAATATGCTTGATGACCTGCTGGGACCAGAAGTGCGCCCCCGTGTACAGGGCGGTAAACCATCGGACAGGGCCATTCAGATCGACGGCGACATGCACGGGCGTTATGGTCTGGAGCGGGGTGAGCGCGTGCGGCTGCGCGCGCACATTATTCAGGGGACATCTGCACGTGAAGAAAAGGCACTATCCGTCACGCTGCGCGTGATCCCCCACATCATTCCCGACTTTATGAAGATGGGTATCGAACCCGACCTCGCGGCTTCCATGCTGCCAAAAACCGGGCTGGGTCTCATCTGCGGCGAAACAGGTTCCGGAAAATCAACGCTTCAGGCGGCGTTATATCGACACTGTCAGAACACGCAACCTGACCGCAAGATTGTGACCTACGAAGATCCGGTTGAGTACATTCTTGGCCGCCCCGATGACCTTTTGCCACCGCATCAGGCTCAGGTGGGACGTGACGTGGCAAGTTTTGCAGATGGGCTCCGCTCCGCCATGCGTCGTAACCCGGAGGTCATCGGAATCGGGGAGATCCGCGATACTGAAACTGCAGAAGCCGCTGTTCAAGCCGGGGAAAGTGGGCACATGACTATCGGGACTCTGCACTCTAAATCACCAGGTGAAACTCTGAACCGACTACTTGGTTTGTTCCCGCCTCAGATTCGGGATGCGCGTGCATGGGAGCTGCTTGGTATGATGCGTTTCATCGCAGTCCAAGTACTTGTCAAAACGACTGACGGCAAACGTCGTGCCCTGCGGGAATACATCGTATTCGACGATGGCTTACGCGACGCGCTTCAGAATATCCCGTCAGAAAAGTGGCCTGCGCACATCGACACTATTCTGAGACTGGAAAAGCGGCGTATTGTCGATCAGGTGCGGGAAGGTTTCATAACCGGTGATATAGACAGAAACGAAGCGGCTCTCTATCTGTCAGGTAAGGAACTAACGCTATGAAACGACAGGGATTCTGGCGTTACGCTACTCCGCCAGTCAGCTTTTTTGGTATTCCTTTGCCGTTCCTGTTGCTTTACCTGGTCTGGTTTCGCTGGCCATCCATGAACACGCTGTATATCTGCTCCGCCATTCTGGGATTCTTTGTTGCTCTGAATTTCTTTGGCTGGAGTGTTCGTGCCATCTGCCGGCGCGTGATTAGTACCTTCAGGGGAAAGGTTGCCTCTGGTCGGCCCTGGTGGTACCGACATTTCGTTGAGAAACCACGAGACTGGACCGGTCTCTGAGCCCGATGTAACCCGCACGTTCTCCACAGCGCACCCGCGCGCCTCCCTCAATATCTTCCAGGAATGTGACCATGCAAAAAAGTCACCGAGTATGGCTTGCCGTGCCTCTCGAAGAGAAGGACGACGCCATCAATGCCCACCCACGTCTCGACAATGGCAAGAAAGCCCTTGAATGGGACAATGAGCACAGGCTCTGGTATGCCAGACCAGGTGCCGACCTGAACAAGTTTGAACGATGGATGCCCCGTCCACATGAACTGTCAATGAATGCAGACGATCCGGTAACAGAGTTTGCACAAAAACTCGAAGAAGCAGGGTTGATTGTTAAAGGGTTGCCCGTGATGGACGGCAGCCTTCAGCGTGTACCGACGAAACAGGACAAGAAAGGTTCGAAAAGCGGAGCTTACAAGGCTTATCTGGACGGGCGCCCTGCCGGATGGTACCGCGATTATCGCAGTGCCGACGCTAAACCGACGCAGTGGGTGTTTTCAGGAGGTGGCGAGATGGATCCGCTTGCGCGTATTCATCTCCGTGCACACGCCCAGCAAACGCGTGAAGACAACGCCCGTGCTCTTGAGCAACAGTACAACCGCCAGGCGGAGTATGCTGCCCGATATGTTGACAGGTACCCGCAGGCCACTACAAACGGTTATCTGACCCGCAAGGGAGTAGAGGCTGCTCCGGGTATAAGAATCAACGATAAGCAAGAGCTGGTGATCCCCTTCAGCAACGCCCATGGCGACATCCGTTCTTACCAGCGTATTCCACTCACAGGAGGTAAAGACGCCCGCATCCTTAAAGACAGTGAAAAAACAGGTAACTGGTTTGCTTTGGGGACCCCGCAGAATGGACAGCCGCTGCTGTTTGCTGAAGGGTATGCCACAGCAGCTTCCATGCATGAGGCATCAGGTCTGCCGGTACTGATGACGATCGATGCGGGAAACATGATTGCCGTTGGCCAGAACGCACGTGCCGTCTGGCCTGACAGTACCTTTATTTTCTGTGCAGACAACGATCATCAGTTGAAGAATTCACAGACAGGACAACCCGAAAATAAGGGCATCCTCAGCGCTGAGAAAGCCGCAGAGCTCACGGACGGTAAGGTTATCGTCCCTGACTTTACCGAAGAGGAAAAAGCGCAATCGATGACAGACTTCAATGACCTCGATACCAGTCGGGGCAGAGAAGCCTTTCGCGAGCTTATCAACGACAGTCTTCGGTCTGCTGGCATCGACATCCGGACAGGCTACATACCCGACGCTGAACAATCTCTCTCACTACAGGACAAAAAAATGGAAAATCCGGAAAAAACGGTATCCGGGCAGACTTCACTTGCCCCGGACGAACCTGCCGTTATATCGGCTGAAAGTCACAGGCTGGATGAGCCAGAAAATCCAGTACCTCCCTCTCCGGCAGAACCAGAAATTATCGCTCCCTCCGAAGTGTTACAGCCCTATGAAGCCAGCATCAATGTGGCACCGGATGAGAGTAATTCTGCCCACGATGAGCAAGCACCCACGCTCCCAAGAGATGCTGACGTTTTAATTCCTGAAACACAGGGCAATACGGATGAGTCGCGCATGACCTTTTCCGCAGATACCGGGGAGAGTAGCCAGAGAGTTGTCGAAGCAGGATCGTCTGCACCCGTCCTGGAACTGGATGATTATGCAGACATACGGGCACAGATGGACGACCCACAGGTTGTTGAATGGCTGGACAGTCAGTCTGACGGATTGCCCCTTATGCCAGCTCCGGAACAACTGACAACCCATGAACAGCAGGAAACGGATAAGCAGGCAGTAAAACCTGAGGCGGCATTACATAATACAGACGCTGAGCCTCCAGTACCGGGCTCGTCAGAATTACCGATCCCTCCACACCCCTTCGAGGCCCCCTCAACCAGGCAAAAACAGGAACAGACACAGACTACCGGTGGGGAAGCAGACACGTCAGAGTTGAATCCGGACAGAGCGAAAACGGCAGAGAATGAGGTGAATGAAGCGGATGGGCTTGTCTACGGGCCGCGAAGACCGGAACCGCTTCAGCGAGAAGATCTGGACAAAATCATCAAAGCCCTGTCAACGGAAGAGCAGCGCGACAACACGGTGCTCTATCGCCTCGACGGAGAAGATGCCTTTCGCGATCTCGGTAATAGACTTGAAATGTGTAACGGCGCCAGTCAGGACAAACGAAGAGTACTCGCCGCGCTGGCCGTTGCATCACGCTTTTACGGCGGCGTGGTGGAACTCACTGGCAGTACAGAATTTAAAGAGCAGGCCATGTGGCTCATTATCGAAAATGACCTCGATATCCGCATGAAGTTGCCTGCGCAGCGCGCGCAGCTTGAGGCAATGCGGCAACAGATGGGGGCTTCCAGTGATTCCATCAAAACACACATTCCTACACCAGACCTGAACAGACAGACACCATCGCCTGACGCTGAACCGCCAGTGTCACCGGCAACAGTCGTCCCTGAAGCTGTTACCCCTGACGCTCCAGGCACACCAATGGCCCCCACATCACCAAATCCGACATCACAGGCACAGGCAGCTGCCGCAATACAGCCTGCCGTTTCACCCACTGGTGAGACAATAGCGTCTAAGACAGCCGACAGCATCAAGGTCCCTGAGATGCCCGCGGAGCCCGCCCCCTCCGCACTGAAACCAGGCCAGAGCGTCACGGCGGTACTCAAGAACTTTGGCGAAGCGATGTACGAAAATAAAGAGCAAAAGGGCAAGAGCTTCTTCATCGAGCTACAGAACCGTGGTGGAAGTCATACCTACTGGGGGCAGGACTTACAGGAGATGATCGCACACCACAAAACAGGCGATGTGGTAACGCTGACGCTCAATTCCCGAGACAGTTGGCATGTACCAGGTGAAGAAAAAGAACGCGTAAAAAATAACTGGTCATTGACGGCTGCCTCGACAGGTATTGCCGTGCCACACGATCGACCAGAGCAGGGGCAACCCCTTCAGGCTTTCCCGGTTGATACGTTCGGCCGTCTCACTCAGCAAATCCGTCAGGCCTGGCCCGAGTACACCACAGACCTGAAGCTCCCCCCCCGACTGGAGGAACGCCAGTTTTATCTGGGTGAAGACAGGCATCCAGTGAAGTCACCAGTAGCGGCGGCCAGCATTTCACCACCATCTACGGACGCACCAGACAGGCTGGTACCCGTCATGGCCTCTATGGACACACAGTCAAACCAGCTAGACCTACTGCTTGTACAGTCAGCGGGGGAACACTTGCAGGGTATGGTGCGACTGGATGGCACGCTGTATCCAGCACTGGCCACACCAACCACCGATAACAGTCAGCTGGTTATCAATGCCATCACCGACGACGGCCCCCGCTTTGCGGGTTACGGACAGGCGGTGAATTTTGAACCCGACGGCACCACCCGTGCCGCCCCTCAGCTGATGACGTTCCACCTGAAAGGTCGGGAAGACGACACACCACTTCCCGCCCGAATCTACTCACCGGAAAAACAGGCAGACACCCTATTCCAGCGTCTTGGCTTTGAACAGACCTGGAAACAATGGGATGACGCCCGAAAGCCGGAGGGCAGACAGGAAAAAGCACTTCATCAGGAACACTCCCACAGCCCCGGCCGCTGAGCCGATAAGGAGAGAGAATGCGATATTACATGCTTAAAGCCGGCCTTTTGTCCGGCTTCATGCTTTTTTCTGCCGCCGCTGCGGCGGCGACCTGCCGTGCAGGAAGTGCCGCCGAAACGGGTAGTCAGGCTGGTTATGAGCGGGCCAGGGCGGCCGCCACAGCCTGGGAACAGCGCGAAAGCAATGTCTCATCCTCCCTGCAGTCCTGTCTGTCCCGTATAAAGAACGTCAAGGTGACCCTGCCGCAATTCCCCGGCCTCGATGAAATCATTTCGCAACTGGAAAATAAGGTCTGCGAAGCAGCCCTGGATAAGGTCAACGAACAGATCCCAGACAACATCGACCCCTGGAAAAACTTCAACTCCTGAAACCTATGCCAAAACTAACTCAACCAGCCCCCCCTGCAAAGGGGCGGGCCTCCTCCCCTGCGGAGGATCCGCTGAACGACGCCGTGGAAATGATGATGACGGCAGAAAAACGCCAGAAAATGGCACCAGAGCTGATGAAGAGCAATCTCCTGCTGGGGAGTTGCCTGCTTATCAGCATAATCCTCAACGCCGGCTTGACCTGGGCCCTGATACAGCAGCCACGGGATTACTTTGCCACCGACAGCGGGCGCCTGGTTCGCCTGGCCCCCACATCCGAACCGGCATGGAGTCAGGACGATGCAATCGCCTTTGGCAGCAAAGCTCTGATGCGGGCCTTTAACCTGGACTTTGTTCACTATCGTGAACAGGTATCCTCCACAGCATCGCTGTTCTCTGAAGAAGGGCACGCCAGTTACATTCAGGCGCTGACCAACTCCAATATCTATGATGCCCTGAAGCGTGAGCGTATGAATCTTACCGGCTCCGTAGGGGCTGGTGTCGTCATCCGGCGTGGACGTCTGTCTGACGGAACTTGGTTCTGGACTATGCAGTATCCGGTACGTCTGCGTCTGGTTGGCCAGACGACCAGTAAACCAGAACAGCCATTTGTTTTCGAAATCACCATCCAGCGAGTAGATCCACGGCAGAAACCCGTCGGGATGGAAATCCGCCAGATGATCTCACGCAACGCTCCCCGCAACCTCTGAGGCTCCCGCCATGAAACTTCCTTATCTCATGATCACGCTACTGCTGTGTGGTCCGGCTCTCGTGGCCGCCGCTGACAATACTGGCTGGCAGGACGCCAGAACACCTGGTGCAACAACTGCAGCGTCAGTCCCGCAAGGTACTGAGCCGCAGACAACGGGCGTACCGGCTACCCGGATTAGCGGGGAACTCCCAGCCCCTGGACAAAGTTCTCCGCTGGTAGAAGAGGCGGCAAGCATGGACTCGCCTCTGTCAGCGGATGAGATACGTGAGCTGCGTCTGCGACTGACGGACAACGAGCGCTCAGTCAATGCCCCGATGATAAGCGTGGTTCCGCGCATCAGCTCACTAACGCTTAATCTTTCGCCTGGGGCCAGTATCCCACTGGTACGCACGGCCATGAACAACCAGAGTGTCGTCACCCTGACGGACATCAGTGGCGCACCGTGGCCACAGTCGGATCCGCCGATTAACGCCAGTCCAAAGAGTTTTGATGTGAAGTTCAATGCTGGTACCAACATGCTGGCGATAACACCGCTGCGCCCCTGGGCGGCAGGAAACATTTCCGTATATCTGAAGGGACTCGATGTCCCGATCATGATTAATGTTACAAGTGGTGAAACAGACACCCGCACGGCCAGCCAGGAGATCGACAGTCGACTGGATTTACGCGTCCCTCGCCTGGGTCCCGGCACTACAGCCCCAGGCGCGTCGGTCGATAAAATCGCACTCCACAGCACCACTTTGCAGGCCTTTCTGGATGGCACTCCGCCAGAAGATGCCCGTCGCCTAAAGTTCCAGGGCAACGTACCTGACACTGTCATCTGGCAAAGCGGGGACGACCTGATGGTTCGTTCCCGGGCAATGTTGCGCGATGAATTTGAACAAACGCTCTCTTCAGCGGACGGCACACATCTCTGGAAACTACCCGTCACCCCGTTACTGACCTTCTCAGTAAACGGGAAATCCGTTCACGTCACGCCGGAGCTTCAGTAATGAGCGCAGAACATGATGTCGGTAATAACGGCAAAAAACTTTTTTCAATAATCGGATTTGGAGCCCTGGTTTTACTGACCGCAGGTTACTGGTTAGTGTCATGGCTGACACACGACCCTTCAGGAAAGGATTCTGCCGTCAACCTTAACGGTACGGCATCAAGTGCCGTAACCACCACGACGGAAAGTCCGCGGTACCGTGAGCTCCTGAAAGCCTCAAACGATTTAGGCGCGCAAGAAGCCGCCAGGACCGATTCATCCTTTATCGCCAGTCTCCCGGTAGGCCTTGAAGTCACTGAACCTCCTCCGGATAAGGTGCCAGTAACAAAACCAGCATCAGAAGACCCGCCACGTACAGTGCCGGCAACATCTTCACGCCACCCGGAAAACACGGCCGGAGAAGAGCAAGCAAACGAGAAACGACAGGCACAGCTGCAGAAATTACTCACGCGAATCAGTGCCGCGCAGGCTGGCGGTGACGCACCGGTACTTGCCACTTCACTGGCAAGCATTACTCGGACATCCCCAACTACTGACGTGGGCAGCCGGACAGATGTAACAACTGGAACAGAAAACGCACAGGTCTTTATCCCTTCCCTCACTCGTGCGTCCGGTTATATGGAGACAGCAGTGGATTCGGATAACCCAAACTCGGAGGTGGTTGCGGTCATTCCTGCCGGGCCGCTGGCTGGCGCCAGACTTCATAGCTCATCCGTAAAACTTGCCGGCAATGGACTGGATATCAAGTTTACCAGTATGAGCTGGAACGGCATGGAGCTGAACGTCAATGCAAGCGCTCAGAGCGAGAAAAACCTGATGTCTTCAGTGGCCTCTGATGTTAACCATCGATGGGGAACTCACATCGTTCTGCCCGCTGTTTTGGGTGGTCTTGGTGATCTGGGTGGGCTGTACAAGGATGCTAACACGCAGGTCATGCAATCCAGTGTTGGTACCGTCACCGGTCGTGTGGGGAAACCTGACGGCAGTACAGTGGCTGGCGTAATGGTCGGAGGTACAGCCCAGACCGGCGCCGAAGTCATTAAGCAGGAGATGGCCCGTGAGCCGTTCCGGCAGGTCACAGTGAAGCAAAAAGAAGTGATCTCCATTCTCTTTGTTGACTCGGTTACTGCAGACGACATTGTCAGCAGCAAAAAAGCGGCACGCCCCGCTATCAGTAACACCGTATCAGCACCCGCAGCTGCAGAGCAGCAAACCGAAAACCGCCTGCAGGAAGCCATCGCGCGCCGCCAGGCTGAAATCCGTCGTCAGTATGGCGATACCGTACCCGTGAGGAACAATGATGAATCAGCAAATTGACACACCTGAAGAAGAAGCGCTGGAAAACGAGGATGATTTTGGCGCGCCAGATCCCCGTGAGAAACCGCCGTTCTGGAAGCGAGAACTGCTGCTTGGCTATTCTCTGCCGTGGCTTCTCGGGATAACGCTTCTGGCAGTGGCCAGCCTCTGGTACCTGTTCGGTCCGTCACTGTCATTTACTAATAATACGCCGTCTGAAAGCAGCTTCAGTGAGGTTGAAAATACGCTCGACGGTGCATCGCCTGGTGCGGTTGAGACTATTTCGCACAAGTCAGCCCCCATCCCCGCTGCGCAGCCGACGGCACAAACTTCCCCCCCCATGGCCCAGGGCGACGCGGCGAGCATGATGACGGATATCCGTGACGAGCTGAACGACCGCGATCGAAAGATAAATGACTCCCTGACGTCGCTCAAAGACAGCGTTACCCGTCTGTCTGATGCAATCAAGCGGGATGAGGCCTACGCGGTAGAAACGCGATCTCAGCTTAATGACCTGACACAAAAGCTGGCTGTGCTGGAAACCAAGGCAAGCTCCACTGAGCCATCAAGACCTTCTTCCCAGACCAAAAAACGGCAGACAGCCAGTGCTGTTTCGGGCATGAAAATCATGTCGCTGGAAGCGGGAATGGCGTGGATTAAATGGCAGGGAAGTACTTGGTCAGTCCGGGAGGGGGACTCGCTGGGTAACGTCACTATTCGTCAGATTGATCCCGCAACTCGATCTGTAGTGACAACAGGAGGGACCCTGCGCTAATGGCACTGGATGCCATCACGCTAATAGAGAACTTGGCTTCAGGCATCTTCACCTCTGGACTGGATTTACTGTTCAGCTGGTCCGAGATGATTGGTTTTTTTGGCCTCATCGCACTTCTGGTTCGGCAACGTTCCAGTCGAGGCCCCCTGGCTCCGGGCAAGTTCGCTATTGGCCTTTTTTCCTGTGCAGCACTGGTATCTCTCCCCTCCATCATTAATGCCAGTGGTGCGCAACTCGGCTTTGGCGCTACATCTTTTGATGCGATCGCTTATGTGCAGCCCGCCACATACGGCGTTGCTGCTGGGGCTGCTAACGCCGTCCTGTCCCTGGTTCGGCTAGCAGGGGTGGGATTTGTCTATGCGGCACTCGATATGTTTCGACGTTCAGAACTTGAGGGGCATACCGCGCTCAGTTCAAGCGAAAGTATTCGTGCCGCGACAGTAAAACTGATGGCTGGCACAGCTATGGTCTTTTCACCTCAGCTCATCGATGCCGCACTCGCAACTCTCGGACTCGCTTTCTAACACCACACGTTTTTTTATAAACCAAGGAGACACCATGTCACTTTTCCGTGCTATTTCCGCGCGTATCTATGCCGTTGTTATTTTCTGCCAGCTGACCATGATGAAGTTCCGTGAGCGAATGATTCAGGGGCTGTGTGCCCTGGTCACGTTCCTGTTACCCGGTATGGCCTTCGCTGATGGCGATCTCGCAGACATGCTTAGTAGCGCCGCTGCCGGTGCTAAAAGCGGTAAAACTTCCGGTCTGGAAATCGCTCAGGCAATCGGCGTATTCATCTTCATCGGTTCCCTGCTGGCTTTCAAAAAAGTTGGCTCCAACCCGCAAATCACTGTCGGCCGCTGCTGTGCAGGTCTGGCTATCGGCGGTCTGCTGGCTGTCGTCCCTGAAGTAATGAGCCGTACTCAGAAACAGCTTGGTACCAGCTCCGTCAACATCAGCTAACTACAGGGAAAGGGTCGGTGTGTACCGACCCTTTCAGGAGTAAACAATGAGCACAAAGAAAAAAACACCTGACCTTCCGTGGCTCCATCCACTTCCGGTACCTGATGTTGTCCATACTACAACCCCATTACTTCCTCCCCCCGAGAGGGTTTCAGGGGGACGCTGTTTTTGCTGCAGTGCTGACATGAAACATCTGTTTGTGTTACCTGAATCCCTGCCATTAACCAGACTTGCGGAAGACGCGCAGGATGCAGAAGCCAGACTCGTCAGAGCGAAAGACACGCTGGCTCAGCTGGAGTCCCGCTCCACTCCGCAGGTACCGAGCGAATATGAGAAATATACGCGGGCACTGAAAGCCGCACGAACCGGGATGCAGCACGCATCACTTGCCGCCCGCCGCCTCGCTTTGCGCCACATACCCACAGCACTTCTGACCGACTCCTGTCTGCTGTCTGACACTGAACATGCTGAGTTTGAACGGCTCACTCTGCCGTTTAACCTCTGTTACATCTGCCATGCCTGGCATGCCCTTAACGGGTTTGCTGCTGCTCAGGGGGTAATGGTCTGGCTACCGGACCTGCACCCACGTAATGTCGTTGCCCTGAACCGAAAAGCCCTGCAGGCCGTCTTCAGCAACAAACCTGGAAATATTCGGGAAGGTCGACGGGTGCTGTCGGAACTGACCCGGCATCGATTTCCTCTGGAGGAACGCTTCGGAGGTTGGCGCCCTGCTGATTATGCAGATGCGCTAAAACGATTCCCCCCAGTAATACGCGATGAAATGCGGCAGAAAATGAATGGAGTGGCGTTGATCCTGACGCCGGACTCAGTAACGGACAGTGACGTGCTGTCAGACGCTCCGCAGACAAAAAACTTATCGTCGCTGTCCCCTGGTACCACTGTCACGCAACACTGACGCGCACCTCATCACGCAGATGCGCCCAGAGAAGCGCCGCGCTTAACAATACACGCCATCCTGGTGGAGTCTTCACTGCTATGAATATCAACCGCCTTGTCTTCGCCATTGAAGACGTTATGAACACCTTTTCCCGTTTCGCCGTCTCTGCTGACTTTGTCGACTATTGCGACATTCGCACAGTGATTGGTCTGGACAAACAAGACCTGGAGCTCAGACCCTGGCTGGAAGCGCCTTATATTGGCGTTACCCATCATGGCTATTACCTTTCGGTATTCGAGATTTCCGGGGCATTGCGTGAACTGTCAGAAACAGCTGCAGCCGACCATCCGGATGCGTTTGAAGGAATGATCGCGCACCTCGCTTCCACACTCAGCACCACATGGAAAAATATTGGACACAAGTTGGCCTTCATTTTTGAACGTGACCCGGAAAAAGGGCGTGACGAAGTCAGCGCCATGATCGCCCCGCAAAAGCGTTCCATTCAGCACATCGGCATCCAGTTGGATGACCTGCTCAATGAAAAGGTGAACGTAATATCCCCATGGCTTGTCCGTGAGCGATGCTGGCTAGCCGTCTGGAGTTCACCGACCCTGGTGAGCCATCAGGAAAGAACCGATTTCAACGCTACCGTTCGGACCATTCAGGATAAAGCGCCTGTCACGCGTTTTGGCCAGGAGCCCTGGCGCTGGCAAATGTCTGGTCTTAAGATCCGGCATGACAGCTTTATCACCACACTTGAAAAGGCGCTCGTACGCGGCGGAGACGGCTTGCTTGTTCGCCTACTCGACGTGCCTGAGTTCTGCAATGAAATCAGACGTGAAACAGCGCGCAACAGCACATCAGTAGCATGGCGCCCGGCGCTACCTGGGAAGGCCGCGCCATCGGGTACGCTTCAGGAGGGTGACGCCACGGCTCTGCTTGCTCCCTTCCTGAATCTTCAGGTATTTGGCTGCACACCGAAAACAGAAAATAATCTGGTATATGCAGAGGGGCTGTGGCACGGCATGGTAGCCATAACGCTGCCGCCTCAGCACCCCAGCCCCTTCAATGAACTGGTTAAGCTGGTTCCACGTGCCGTTCCTTGGCGTATACGGATCGATATCATGCCAGGCGGGATGAAGGCACTGGGCTGGAAAAAAACTGTTTCATCATTTGGACAGTTTATTCCCTCTATTCGTCCGCTTTATGACGCTTTCACACAGCTGGCTGCAACGGATGAACGCGATCCGGTTTGCGTGATGACCATTGTGGCTTCCACCTGGGGGCGTTCCCGAGAAGCATGCTCCCGTAATCAAATGCTGCTTGAATCAGCGTTGCAGGGCTGGGGAGTATGTAACACAACCACGACGTTTGGCGATCCCCGCAGGGGGTGGGTCAATACCATGCTGGCCGCATCAGCAGGCTCAGGTCCCGTTCCGCTTTATCCGCCACTCTCCCATGCGCTTTCTATGCTGCCCTTTAACCGACCGGGTACCGTCTGGCGCGGGGAGGGTAATCTGATGCTGCACACGGAAGACGGATGCGCCTGGGAAGTTGGACTGGGGTCTTCTCGCCAGAACAAGCACACCGAGCTTGCCCCTGGCGATTCAGGCCTGGGTAAGTCGGTACTGATTAATACCCTGACGGAAATACAGGTATCTTCCGCTCAGGTTTCACTTCCTTATGTGGCGCATATCGATAAAGGATTCAGCGCTATGGGATTGATACAGCTGATACGTGACAGTCTGCCGGAGGAACGCAAGGATGAAGCCGTCGGTATCATTCTCAGTAATGATCCGTCCAAGTCTCGTAATGTATTCGATATCCTTTATGGTGCCCGTAAGCCAGTAACGCCTGAGAAGCAATTTATCGCGTCCATGTTGACGGCATTCTGTATTGAACCCGATAAAGGGACGCCCCCTAACCCGACAGATACCCGGCAGATAGTAAATCGCCTGATTGATCTGGCGTATGACATGCGCAGTAGTGTTGAGCCGAACATGTTCCGGTCAAACGTAGAACCTGAAGTGGATGAGGCACTGGAGTTATCCGGATTGAGGGATGAACACGATCAGGATTGGTGGACGGCGACGCCATGGTACGAAGTACGTGATCTCCTGCATGAACGTGGACAGTTATCCGCAGCTCAGCGGGCGCACTATCAGGCTGTACCAGAACTCGCTGATATGCCGGCTCTACTACGAAGTGAGGTAATTCAGGAGAGTTTTGGCAGAATACAGCGTAACGGCTCACAGGAGCCCCTGGTGGAGTACATTGAGCGTTGCATGATTCAGGCCCGGCAGGACTATCCGATGATGGCCAGCAGGACTCGCTTCGCGCTGAATCCGAACACACGCATTATTGCCGTAGACTTAAACAATGTCGCCGGCGATAAGACTCCGGCAGGCAGACTGAAAACAGGCATCATGTTCCTCTTTGCTGGGCACATAACAGCAGGTGATTTTACGCTTCCACAGTACCAGGAAGAGATATTGAAAACGCTGCCGGAGGCCTATCTACCGGGCATTATGCGGCGTATCAACCAGCTCGACAGCGAAATGAAAACCAAAATCTACGACGAGCTACACAACGTCAAGGGTATTGATTTCATTTTCGAAGCGCTGGATACACAGGACAGGGAACAGCGTAAATTTGGCATCCGCACGGTGCTGAGTACCCAGTTTCTCACCGACTACCCTAAAAGCCTGCTCGACTCTGCCAACACCCTCTGGTTGCTGCGCTTCCGTCAGGAAGACATTCCCCTTTTACGGGACAGCTTTAAGATCCCCGAACACAATCTTCATGCATTCTTGCGTATGCCAGCCGGTCCGGCTGCAGACGGCAGTGGCGTACCGATGCTGTGTATGATGCGCACGACCCAGGGGACGCTGGCAAGGATTGTCCGGTTTACTCTCGGCCCGCTGGAGCTGTGGTCGCTTAACTCAGACAAAAAAGACGGCGCGCTACGCCGAAATCTCTCCGTGACGATCGGCACTGCACGCGCCCGCCAGTTGCTGGCGGAGAAGTTTCCTCGCGGGTCTGCAAAAAAACTTATTGAGTACAGAGAGCGTAACAGTGGCGTCCGCGGCGATAAGGGCGTTATCGAACTGATGGCAGACGAAATGATTAACGAACTGGGGTATGACCTTTGATGTGTTCCATTCATCTGACGCCACGCTGCCGCCGCCCGGTAAAGGGTCAGGTCAGACTTTCCCGCCTGATGATTGATGTTGATGGTGTGGAGTTTGTACTACCGTCGCGACACTTCCGAACAGATAGCGCAGTGAACTCACGAGCTGTGTACGCGACCGATCGTCGGGCAGGAGAAGAAGCCTGTGGCCTGCTTCTTGCGCTTAACGCTCAACCACGCCAGCTGGTCACGACGGCCATCTGGCAGGTAAATGAACCAGGCGAACCGGTGCGGGAATCGCGTCATGTGGTCCAGTGGCTGCTGCCTGAAGCTACAGGGACGGTGCTAAGTGATGATACCTGGCTATGGCCGGAGTGGTCAGATACCCCACAGCTCAGCCCGGGAGACTGGCCGGTACTGGATATCACCCCTTCAGCTCACGCTCGCATCGCGCGTCGTGGGCTGACAATCATAGACACCCGCAGCCGGGAAGGACGAATCAGCAGACGCTTTCAGACCTTCCCTCTGGTAGCCCTCGCTCCCGGCACACAGTCAACCCGCCTTCCTGACGTGTTTACCCCACTCGAATAAACGGAGAATTTCATGATACAACGTCATCTCCCTGCGCTGGCGCTGGCCATCGCGTCCAGCCTTCCCACCGTTGCCAGTGCTTTAACGGTCAACGTAAACTCCAGCGTTCCGATTACCACTCAAGTCCTGCCTGAGATGGCCACCATCCAGGCAACGCTGGTCGAAATACTGCAGATGCAGCAGGCCACCGGCACTGCCATCACACAGAATGCTGACAAGATCGGTGCCCTGATCAATCAGGATGGGCAGGCCACCCGTCAGCAAATGATTTTCAACAATGAAACCCAACGTCTGGAAGAAGCTCGACAGAGTTTCTCGGTCCCGGATTCAATCTGCAGTGATTCTGCCTCCGGCGTGGCAGCACAAAGTAAAAGTGCGTCAGGCAGCACCGCGTCAAAACTGTCATCCGGCAAAGGTGTTTCCAGTTCAGCAGTGCGTAAAAGGATTTCCACTGCATCAGAGGAACAGGCACGCGATGCTTTTGACGGTGCGAACGTACATGCTGCGTACTGTACGGCAGCAGAATATGACCGCTTTGGCGGGACTGGTATCTGCCCTGCCGTTAGCCAGATGCCTGGTGGTGACAGCCAGGTACGCTCTATCTATGGCGGTGCAGGACCAGAGGGGCTGGCACCGGCACTTTCCTGGTCACAGGAACAAACCGACGCCGCAATGGCCTACATGAAAAACACGTCTCGCCCATCGGCAGGCCGTACGCCAGGAAAAGGTGAAGTCAGTACCGTAACAGGACGCACGTATGTAGGGTTACTCAACGAGTACAACGGTATTATCGATGCCGCCTCTGAGCCTCAGCTCTCGCTGATTGCTGACAGTAAGCCCAGCGAAACAACCCGTGATGCTCTGAAAGAAGCACTACAGTCACCTTCCGCAGCTCAGTATTTTGATGATGTGGCTTCTCCGGAGGCGAAAGCAAAGGGCTACATGAGCCAGCGAGAATTTGAATCGTTTGAGGCCGGGCGTCGATATGCCAATACAGCATATTTGTCCGATCTGCAGCAAATGGACGGGGATAACCTTACGCGTGAACTCATCCGCACCACGGCCCAGATGAACTGGCAACTTAACGACATTAAGGAGTTGCTGAGAAAAGGGAACGTCATCGACGGCCAGCTTCTTGCCGCATTTGCCCGTCAGTCCTATGCCCCGCGCCTGAAACAACTCGAATCTGCTATGAACCAGGGAGCAGCCAAATGACATCTGAAAAAACAGTCACCCCGAAAAAAGGACTCCCCGGTCGTATCACCCGCGGATTGCTGAGCATATTTCTGCCCCTGCAGGAAACGAAGTGGTTTCTGCGATCAGCCCGACACATGACATCACGTAATCTGGAGCGAATGCGTGATGCCTTTCCGGAGCTCAACATCGACGACGAACCGCCAGCATCTCCTGACTGGGAAAAAGCCGTTGCTGAATCCGGGTGTACCCCCGAACAACTCGATAAGGGGTATGTTAGCCAGCGCCGGCGCTGGCGAGTGTTGTTCTGGCTTATGGCTATACCAGTTCCGCTTGCAGCACTAACGCCATTCATTATCGGTGGGAGTATCACTGCACACCAGATCAGCACCTGTGTAGTACTGTTTTCCGGCGCTGGCGTGGCGTGGTCAAAAGCACTAATCGTTACCTACCGATTGTGGCAATTACGCAACCGACGCGTGAGTCTTGCTGAAGGTGGCACCTTCCAGCATTTCAGGAAGGAAACACATGCCGTACGAGATGCCATTCTCGGAAAATAACGGCTCTCCTCTGTCTCCCATCGCCATCCCGGCATTCATGTTTTATCCGGAGTTACCGTGAAAAATTTCTTTCGTGCGCTTTGTGCAGGGCTGCTTATACCTGTTATCCCGGCACGCGCAGGTGTCACTTACGATGACATAGTATCTGCCGCGACCAATGCACAGGACCTCTCCCGACAGGCTCTGGTCACTATTTTCGGCGACGTGGTGCTGGATCCTCTTGCCGCCGGTAGTACCACGATGATCGGGAATCTGTTTGCTCTGTTTAATGGAATTATCGCCGTACTTGCCGTCGTGTGGTTTGTGATTATTGGACTAAAACACATCAATAAAACGGGGCATCAGGGAAAGGTATTCAGTGGGGATCGCGATATCACCAGCACGCTAAGCACCGTTTCGGGATTTATGATGATTATCCCAACCGCCAATGGCTGGAGCATGTCACAGCTCATCATCCTCTGGGGCGCATCGATTATGGGCGTGGGTTCAGCCAACCTGATGGTATCCAAAGCTGCAAGCGATATTGCCAGCGGCTACTCCCTGACGGTTCAGCCCACACAGGCCTCGACCCGCACTTCTGCACGCGGCATTTTTGAGATGCAGTTGTGTAAATACGCGATCAATACAGCGCTGGACGATTACAGCAGCACGGCCAGCTCGACCACTACCAGAATGACGGAAGAATCAGGTTCGTCTGGAGGGAATTATACGTATCGGGTCACAAACGGCAGTGCTGTATGTGGTACGGCAACGATACCGGAACAACAGAAGTCGGACTCATCGTCTGGATCCGGCAGCTTCTTTAACCCCTTCAGTAACAGCGACACCCGTGAAGTCGTGGATGCACAGAACAAAGCTATGGAAGCAATGATTCAGGATATGGATAGTGCGGCCAGCGAGTTTGTTACAGGATTTATGAATAAGCGAACAAACGGTAACGGCACACTCCCGGATATCGAAACCCGTATTCAACGAGCTGCCAGCAACTATGAACAAACGGTACAGCGCGCGTTGCCAGCACAGAGTGAGCAAAATGGCATTCAGGATGCAGTCAGTAATTACCTCGAAACATACGGCTGGGCGGCTCTCGGCGCCTGGTATCAGACTTTTGCAACGGCTAACCAACGCCTGACTGAAGTTGCCAGTCGCGCGCCGGCGACCAGTGGGATGTCCTCTCTTGGTGAAATGGGCAGCGGAGATCTGTTCAGTGCGGTAATGAGCGCATACAGAACTCAATTGCAGAATTCGAGTTACAGTCCAGCGTTGGGGACCACTATCTCAAACGATGAGCAAACGGCAGTAGATGGTAATGACCCAAATAGTTATTTCATGAAAACTGTCGCCGGGCCTATGCAGAGGTTAACCAATTTCTTAGCAACTTCATTAAGTGGAACAGGTTCTGTAAATGGACAAGTGAACCCGCTTATTAAGATGAAAAATGTTGGTGACTACACGCTGGGAGCTGCCGAAGGCACATTAACTGCTTACACCGCTGTTCGAATCATTGCAGCTGCGGGGGAAGGAAGCCTGGTAGGTAAAGCGCTTGATTTATCCACCGGCACAGTTAGCGGGATTAATAAAGGTCTGGATGCTATATCTCCAGCAGTATACTTCCTTCTGTTACTCATGTTCACGGCTGGGTTTACCTTATCAATCTACTTACCATTTATCCCGTTCATTTTCTGGATGACAGGGATTGGAAACTGGATTGTCAGCGTTCTTGTTGGCTGCGCTGCTGGCCCTCTGTGGGGAGCTACGCATCTGGGTACATCACAGGATCGAGGTAGCCGCGCAGCATACGGTTACATCTATTTGATCGACACCATGATACGACCAACCCTGATGGTATTTGGATTCTTTTTCGCATCTGTCGCGATTATTGCTGTAGGTACAATCTTACACGCATTGTTCGGAGCCGCCCTTGTCAACGTCCAGGCAAACTCTTTGACCGGTGTTTTCAGTCTTGTTGGATTCTTAATGATTTATGCCCGTCTGTGTACAGCTCTAGTATCCAGTATGTTTGCATTACAGGCATATCTACCTGACTACGTGATTTCATTCTTGGGCGGAAGGGATGCAGCTAATACCCTTGGCAGCATGGCTGGCTCAGTAAAAGATATGTTTGTAGCAGGGGGGAGAAATATACGCCATACGCCTGGAGTTAATACGAAGGCCATGAATGGCCCCGGTGAAGCAAATAACGACGGAATTAAAAGTTGAGATGTGGACATCTATCCAGTAGTGCTATAATATTGAGTGAAAATCTAAGGAGGGTTAACTGTGAAAGATAGATTCCCTAAATGGTGGCTTCCATATTATGTAGTCAGAACTCTTTTTTTGCGGTTTGGGGTTATTACATTGGCTTTACTTGCTCCGTTATTTACTCTATACGTAGCAAGTGGGGACTATGTTACTGGAAGTGACTATGTTTTTCTCTTTAGCCTTTGGTTTATGCTGTTCGCTCCATTCATCATAAATTACGGAATAGCGAATAATCGCAAAAAAAAGATTTTTGCTGTTATTGAGAAAATCAAGGAAACAGGACTTTTCAAGCCGGAAAGTAACTCTGAAGGCTGGCTCTTTTGGCAGAGTACCTACCTGGGTTTCGACTTTCAGAAAGGAACGTTTTTGTACGTCCGAATCTACCCAGGCAACGTCATGGATGTCATTGGCTTCGATGCATATAGCCTGACACGTACGGAAGTTGAAGATTCTAAGTTGCGTCTGTTCACAAAGTTCACATCGCTGCCGATGATTCCTATCGATACCGGTGCTGCATCCAATATTGCTAACCATTTGCATGCAATGAACAATAAAGGATACAGCTATGACTTTAACTTCAATGATGTTGTGAATAAAAAACGTGCCGAGATAGAAGCCCTGACAGGACTGCCAGTTCCCGTTCTTGCCTGAAAAACATCTACTACCCTCCAATAAATAGCCGGTTTAATTACCGGCTATTTTTATTAACGCAGATCATTGCACTAAATATTCACACTAAAACAGCTAATAATGATAAATGGCACACTACCCCCTCCTTATTGACTTTCGCCCTAATAAAGGAGATCCATATCAGATCCACAATAATCTAATATTTAATCAATCAATATAATATCGCCTGCCGTAGTAACCAGAAAATATCTTTACTGACTTTCCGTAAGCTCAGCCACTAATGCCCTCTTTTATTCAATTAGCCTTCATCGTTTTTATTTAGGGAGCTTTTTCATGACATCCGCTCGCGCGGGAACGACTGACCCGCTTGAATTTCTCAGTGCCCTCGCCATCCTGGGCATTATGGTTCTGCTTGTCGCATGGCTGTACCTTCCCGAGTTTGTGTACTGGTCATGTTTCATTTTGCATATCCTATGGGGTATGGCTGACTTTGGACCTTTCCACACCTGGGCCGCACCGCGCTATAACCTGTTGGCAGTCACCGCCAATAATGCCGAATACGTTACGTACGATCAGTGGATCAACGTGATGGAGCAAACGACGGGGATCTTGATGATATTCCTCATTCCTCTGTCCACTGCGTCCCTATGGAGCTGGTTACGCCATCCGGCCCGCAACTGGCAAACACGACGGGTACTCAACATCAGTACGCTGCCGTTCGCCATGGAAGCCATTTCCCCTGCAATTGCACCCATCCTTAGTGAGGGAGACACCACTCGCCTCCTGCTGGATAAACGTCGTCCGGAAAGACGTCCGGCACAAAGTCCAGAGGGTTTCGCAGAAGAGCATAAACTCATCAGCAACATGCAGCTCGATGTTGCCAGCTGCCGGGCTGTTTTCATGGCACAGCTGGGGCGCCCGCTGAATGGATGGAAAAGCCTCGCTCCACACGAAAAAGCGCTGTTCGCAATCTTCGGGCTTCAGTTCTTCCTGGACGATCGCCCGGCAGCGAAAGCCTTGATGGATGAACTGAACCGGTCCTGCCGTCTCAAAAGTCGACGTGATAAGGGGAAATTCTCAGTACCGGTCTATGCACTGGCCAGAACCGCCTTTAAGCGCGTCATCCAGAGTGAAGGTGCGAAACAGTGGTTGCATGAGCACCGTTACGTCAGAAGTGGCCTGGTCTGGCTGTACGCACATGATTTACGGCTGACACCGCCTAACTGGTTATGGCTCAAGGGAGTGGACCGCACCCTCTTCTATGCCCTGCACCGGGCAAACACCACCAAAGGATTTATTGAAGGAGCGGGTATCGTCGCCGTCACCCGCACCGAAAGTGAGGCTATCCGACTCGGATTGCCTTGTCCGCAAGCCTGCGTCGATGAAGCCATTGAGGGACTGCGCATAGATATGCTGTCCCTGGGGCTAATCTGGGACGAACCTCAGCCAGACCGCGATCGCAAACGTCGCATCCGGACCAACTGGTCACTAACGGAAGATGTCATCTCTCGCCCGGGAGGCGACGACGATTCCATCTTCTGAAAATCCGCACCTTTCTAACACTAATTAACTTACAGTCTATCGGAGTCTCCTTATGTCGCAGGAAAGTACCTACACCACCTTTCGTTTTAACGACACCATTGTGGTTTTACATCAACACGGGCACGGCGTTCCGCAGGCCCTGCTCATCTTCCGAGAACCACAGCGCATGGCCATTCATGATAAAAAGCTCATTGCCTTTTATGCGTATTCAACAGAAGCCGTGACGCTTCTTGATGACCCGATGCACAATGCGGTCGAAGTCTTCAACACCATAGCAATGCAACTCAAAACTCAGAACAAGGTAGCGATAAAACGGCGAATTAAAGCCCTTGCCTTGTTTGTTGGCGGTGCGCTGATCGCTTCTTCGTTATGGCTAATGGGAACAGGCAACCATTCCTCACTCATTGTTGGTAGCACTGAAGTGACGGCCCCCGCAGGGCCTGACACGATTCCCTCTGTTAAGCCACGGCAGACTGCAGCTCTTCAGGGACAACCCAAAATGACTGTTCCGCCGGCGACTGGCAATACAGTCAGCCAGGCTGCGCAGGCTGAATCCAACAACATGCAGAATATTATGAAGGAAAGTCATAAATCTTTACCGGACTCCCCTTCTGAAGCACTGCAGACAGCAACGGCACAGGTAATACCGCCCACTCCAGTAAAAACAGAAGCGACGGAACAGTCAGCACGACAGAAGATGGTAGACATCCTGAAGCGCAGTACCGATCGCGGTCTGTTTACCATCCAGCTGTCAACCGGCCATGAACGTACGCTGTATGCATTCCTCGATCCAACCTGTGCTGTCTGCAGAAGTATGGAGCCGGCAATCGAACAACTGGCACAGCATTACAACGTGGTTATTTTCCCTGTCTCAGTTGTCAATGACGGCGGCGATGCCGTAGAGAAGATCGTTCCGGTATTGTGCGAGAAGGACCAGACAGCGCGTGCTGTAGCATGGAGCGAGCTTTTCCGACCGGACGCAGGTTTGCAGGTTCCGGGTAAGGCAACACCTCCACTGATTAGCTCAGACTGTTCAACGTCGGCTCAAGCCGTTGTGGCCGTAAACGATACAGGTTTCCGCACATTCGGTTTTTCAGGTACGCCGACAGTACTGACTGACTCAGGCATTCGCCTGGCAACAGGCATGCTGGACGCACCGGATAAAATTGCTCACTTCTTGAAAATTACCGATCCAATGTCATCAGAACAGGTTGACCGTTTTGTGAGTTCCCTCAGTATCCAGGAGTAACCCATGAATAATACGCCCGTTAATCAGGCGCTCATGAAGCGCAATGCCTGGAACTCCCCTGTTCTTGAGCTCATGCGAGACCACCTGCTATATGCTGGAATTATGGCAGGGAGTGTGGTGGCGGGATTTATCTGGCCACTCGCCATACCGCTTTTGCTTTTGCTGGCCATCGTGGCCAGCATCAGCTTCGGTACCCACCGCTGGCGTATGCCAATGCGAATGCCTGTCCACCTTAATAAAGTAGACCCCTCTGAAGACCGGAAGGTACGACGCAGTCTGTTCAGAGTGTTTCCCTCACTGTTTCAGTATGAAACAACGCAGGAAAGCATAGGTAAAGGGATATTCTACATGGGCTATAAGCGAATGAATGATATCGGACGCGAACTGTGGCTCACCATCGATGATCTGACACGGCATGTGATGTTCTTTGCTTCGACCGGTGGCGGGAAAACCGAAACCATCTATGCGTGGATGCTCAATTCATTTTGCTGGGGACGGGGCTTCACCTTTGTTGACGGCAAGGCGCAGAACGACACGGCGCGCACCTGCTACTATCTGGCCCGCCGCTTTGGGCGTGAGGATGATGTGGAGTACATCAACTTCATGAACAGCGGCATGTCCCGTAGCGAGATGATCCAGAACGGAGATAAAAGTCGGCCGCAGTCTCACCAGTGGAACCCCTTCTGCTATAGCACTGAGGCCTTTGTTGCTGAGACGATGCAATCAATGCTGCCGACCAACGTACAGGGTGGAGAATGGCAGTCCAGAGCGATTGCCATGAACAAGGCGCTGGTCTTTGGTACAAAGTTTTACTGTGTCCGTGAAAACAAAACCATGTCATTGCAGCTGCTGCGCGAGTTTATGCCATTGGAAAAACTGGCCGGGCTTTACTGCCGTGCCATAGATGATCAATGGCCAGAAGAAGCTGTCTCTCCCCTCTATAATTATCTGGTTGACGTACCGGGTTTCGATATGGCCACCGTGCGACAGCCTTCAGCCTGGACAGAAGAGCCGCGCAAGCAGCACAGCTACCTGACGGGTCAGTTTCTGGAAACCTTCAACACCTTCACCGAAACGTTCGGCAATATCTTCGCTGAGGATGCCGGCGACATCGATATTCGCGATAGTATTCACAGCGACCGCATCCTCCTGGTGTTGATCCCGGCCATGAACACATCTCAACACACAACCTCTGCACTGGGGAGAATGTTTGTTACCCAGCAGAGCATGATCCTGGCCCGCGATCTTGGACACAAGCTGGAGGGACTGGACTCCGAAGCCCTCGAAATCACTAAATACAAAGGCCAATTCCCCTACATGAATTATCTCGATGAGGTGGGAGCCTACTACACTGAGCGTATTGCCGTTCAGGCTACGCAGGTACGTTCCCTGGAGTTCGCGCTAATCATGATGAGCCAGGACCAGGAACGCATTGAAAACCAGACTTCGGCGGCCAACGTCGCAACCCTAATGCAGAACGCCGGCACCAAAGTCGCCGGAAAAATCGTGAGTGATGATAAGACGGCAAGAACAATCAGTAATGCAGCAGGACAGGAAGCCCGGGCGAACATGGTCAGCCTGCAGCGGCAGGATGGTATCATTGGCACCTCCTGGATCGATGGCGACCACATCAATATCCAGATGGAGAACAAAATCAATGTGCAGGATCTGATTAAGCTGCAGCCTGGGGAGAACTACACGGTATTTCAGGGCGATCCGGTACCCGGAGCTTCCTTCTACATCGAGTCTCAGGACAAAACCTGCAATGCGCCCGTCATTATCAATCGATACATCACGATTAATCCACCGAACCTTAAGCAACTACGTAAACTTGTCCCACGAACCGCGCAGCGCCGTCTTCCTGCACCGGAGAATGTCAGCAAAATCATTGGTGTTCTGACAGAAAAGCCGTCGCGTCGGCGTAAGGCGTCCAGATCTGAACCCTGGAAGATAATCGACACTTTTCAGCAGCGTCTGGCCAATAGACAGGAAGCGCACAACCTGATGACAGAATATGACATGGACCACAGCGGACGGGAGGAAAACCTCTGGGAAGAAGCGCTGGAGATCATCAGAACCACCACTATGGCAGAACGAACAATCCGGTACATCACGCTCAATAAGCCTGAATCGGAATCGACCGAAGTAAACGCTGAGGAAATTAAGTTGGCACCAGATGCAATATTGAGGACGCTGACACTCCCGCAACCAGCTTATGTTCCTCCAGCCAGGTATCGAAACGAGCCATTTATCTCTCCAAAACTGCCTGGTTCACAGCACCCAGATATGGAGTGGCCAGAGTGATAAATAAAAAAATTGTCGTGTTTCAGGAACCGCTGCCGATAAACAAAATGATATAGCACAGAAGGAAATGAAATGAAGAAGCTACTGTTTGCCGCCCTCTTTGGTTTTTCATGCATTGCCGCTGCAGCGCCCCAACCCGTTGTAGACACCGATGCCGTGGCGCAGCTAACTGAAATCCGCAACATCCTCCTCACGAACCAGCAGAAGGTGTACGCCTGTTCCGATGGCGAAAAGTTTTATACAGTCGGGCTGCAGATAAAACATGACGGTTCGGAATACAAATGTGTTTTAAAGAATGACCACGCGGAATGGGAAGTAGTCCCACGCATTGCATTTAATTAAAAAAGGCCGCGAAAGCGGCCTTTTTTTTTCTGCCATGTGGTCAGAGGTTCTCCCGACTCCCGATTGTTTATAACGGTGAAGGTGGCTTCCAGTTTGACCCTGGTTCATTACGCTCATGTTCCGGATTACGGCCCTGATCCGCCATTTCGGCAAAGCGCATCTCGCTTTCAACACGTACCTGGTCGATGTCCGGCCGCGAGATCTGGTATTCACCGTCATCACGGTGGTTAATGTTGTGCCATGCCACCATTTTGGCAAATGCTGTATTGAACTGCTCATTATTCCCTTCCGGTGCCATCGCGACGGTAGAAGAACGGCTAAAGAGCACCGGCGCTACCTTGACCATATCCATCTTGAGCGCATCATAATCGCCGGTGTTTCGGAAAATTACCCTGTCGCCATAGTCGGTACAAATGTGACGACCGGTCTCCGGGTCACGGAACTGGACGCGTCCATTTTTCTTCAGTGAAGCCTGCAGACCAGGAACACCGGAATACATCGGCGTGCCTCCAGGCTCACAGATTACAACACATCTGCTGTCTGTCGTGGATTTCACCGCATTACCACGACGATCCCTGTAATCCCATCCTCTCAGCTGCGATATCGCAGCCTTGTCACCTTTCACCGCTTCAGCTTCCACCCACTGTCGGTAAGACGGCGGATACCATTTTCCCTGCCCGATAAGTTCAGCTCGTTCAGCCTTCATGGCTTCTTTAAGCGTAATTAGTGCCTGCATGCGCTGAAGCTCTGCAATATGATAATGCAGCTTCCTGACCAGAGGGTCACGATGTTCGATGCGGATGCGCGCTTTACGCATCCTGCATTCGTCATGAATCACCTGGTAACGTTCACGTCCATGCAAATCAGGCCGCTGCCAGTTAGCCCGCCATGCTGCATAACGGGCTTTCAGATCTTCTCGCGCAGCTGCACGCGCTTCACGACGCTGGCGACGCAATTCAGGATCACGCTTCATACCAGGAATATCGCGGTCGCTCACGGCCAGTTCCGGATTGTAACGGCTAACTGGCTTAATACGTTCAAAGATGTCTGCCGGCACCGAAACAAACGAACCAGCATGAGGTTCCGCACGCGCAAGCGTCAGATCAGGATGAACGTGGCTGGCCTTTACAGGGGTCTGTTCGTGATTGTAAGCGTCCATCACGACCAGTCCCTGCTGCTCGCGCATCAGAAGTAATCCCTGACGAGCCAGTAGCTCATGACAGCGTTCCCAGGAAAATTGTTTACTGCCGATAAGCATCTCAATGTCCTGACGGCAGTGTGAAACCGCATAACCCCAGAGGCTTTCCTTATCAGAGAAAATCTCACGTTTCAGCGCTCCCTGCGGGCCCGAACCTGTTCGCAGTTTTCGCCATTCCCGATCGGATACTGAGGTGGCTTCCAGACCGCCGCCGGTGAACTGTTCCGCAGGGGGAACCTGCTGGAAAATGTCTTTCGGTACCGGCTGCCAGCCTCCTTTATACGAGTCCAGAATAGCCTTCGTTAGTGCAGGCCACACACGTTCCGCCCTGACAGGTGTGCGCGCTGGGTCATACCCGTCACAGATAACCAGACGGTCATGCTGTTCTTTCAGATACAGTCCAGACTGTGCCAGAAGCGTATGCACTGACTGTATGGTTCGCTGCGTTGGATCCTGATCAAGTGCAATCAGCGACGCTCGTAAACGTGCGGTCGCATAGTCCGATAAGGATTCTTTCTCTGTCATCCGTTCAGGTCGAGACGGCATAATAATCTTGTCTGGTTCATAGCGGCCGACAGCCGGAACTTGCGAGAAAATGTCCTGTGCAGGGGGAACAAACTCGCCCAGTTTACGAGTAAGTTTATCGGTATCAAAAGCATGACCAAACGCGGAAAGCGTAACACCAGGACGTTCACTGTCCCACCCATCCTTCACTTTTAGCTCGCCGCTATCCTTTGTCAGAAACAGACCTTCTTTCGCAAAACGCTGATGGAGAGAAGACCAGTCGGTAACAGGTGACTCCCGTAGACCAGCTATTGCCGTGTCAGCGATATATTCTCTCAGGCTCTGATTACGATCACGTTTCCATGCACTTTGACGATCGCGTTCAACAGAAGTACGACGAACAATACGATTATCAGGGGCAATCACATAGCAGCCATTGTCTGGCGAAAAGCCATGTTTGAGCTCCAGCTCACGACAGGCCTTACTCAGTTTTTCCTGGCTGTAAGCAAGACGGTTAAGATAACCAGTCTCCGGATGTACGCGGTTTACAGCGATGTGAACGTGGAGATTATCCGTGTCAGTGTGAACGGCAGCAACGAACTGATGGCCGACTAAACCGAGACGGGAAAGTGTATGGCTGACCGAATCGTAAATCTGTTCCGGGCGTGGGCTTTCATGAGATTGCCAGCTCAAAATATAGTGGAATACAGGGTCGCTTTTGTTATGGGAAAACTTCGCTTTACGGGCGGAGAACTCCATTTCTTCTGCTGCACTTTCAATTGATGTGCAGTTGTGGAAACAGGTCACACCGTAAAAATTCACCCATTCCCCGCCGTCAGGCATCACGTCAACCAGCGAGATAAACGACTCATCGCGCAGCTTAGTGGCGTAGTCAACCAGACGGGAAAAGCGACTGCTGTGTGGCATTTCTGGCTTTGTACCGGAAGCTTTCACGGCTTCCATTAAATCATCATCGCGCGGTTCATCACGAACAGAAACGTACGACACCAGGTCCCCAAAGGAGGACTTGCCGTCTTGTCGTTTCGGTGGAATAACCGGGATCATGATGTTGTACTTTTCTCCGTGCTAATCGTTGTTCATGAGTTTGTTTCTGAGCGTTGTCGACAGTTCTGTTATTGCGACAAGGACCGTGGAGTACTCCTTATCCCCCACTCGTTTCCCTTCAACAAAGAGATGCTTTTGCAGTCTCCCCAGCCTTAACAGCTCGGTCATAAAGCTGTCGTCGATGAGTGAAATCATTTTCCTGTTCATCGCAGCGTTACGGATATAAGCCGATACGCTTTGCCCTACTGCTTCCGCTTTCTGTTCAATCTCTTCGATTTCATCCGGCGTGAATCTCAGGGTCTTGATTACGGTTTTCTGCCGTTTATCACTTCCCCTTCGGGATGCTTTGTCGCTCATGTGTGCTCCTTACTCGGGTGTCGGGGCGGAGCCCTGACCAGGTGGCATTTGTAATATCGTGCGTGCGCGGTATTACAAATGCACATCCTGTCCCGTCTTTTCATCCATTATACGCTTCGCTGGCTGTTTCGCCTAGTGGCGATTTGACGGCATAGGCAGTGCGGAGCACTGCCACTTTTTAGTAGTCAATGTTATGATTTGGATGACAATATTCTGAAAGAGGAAAGAAGATGAGTAAGAAGGCGTTCTATTCTGATGAAGATATCGAGTTGGCAAAAGTTGCTCTGGCAGGATTACCAGATCTGACACCACAGCGAAAATCTCAAAAAGATTTTTTGAATGCTATCCGTGATGACCTTATAGCTCTGATTAAGACAAAAGGGTATACGGTCTCAGACATACAGAACACGCTAAAAACTGCGGGTTATGTAATTACGGAGAGAGCACTACGTGACATTCTTCGTGAAGCTGAAAAAAACAAACCAGTACGTAAAACTCGCAAACTGTCAGCAAGAACCTCGCAATCAGAAACGAAATAATTACTGCACGTTGAATATGTGATGTACTGATATTTTTCTTATCCGGCTGAAAATTTTTTTCAGCCGGATAAGAAGGGAGATGATGTAGAAATTACCATTCGAACGTCGGAACGTCTGCCAGCATTTCCCCCCATGAAGTAAAATGAACCATGCTGATATCAGCCTTTATCATGGCAGTGTAAATCACTATTCTCGCCGCTTTTGAAATACCATGACGTTTCAGAGCGAGAAGCGGATAGCTGACGGCATCAACACGAATGATGTAACCCAGATCGGATTCATGTATCCATTCGCTTTCATACTCTGCGTGACATAGTTCGCTCAGAATCTCGCTATCCCTCCGCGTAATATGGCTCAGACTACATTCCAGAACAGAACGCAAAACTTTGTAATTAAGTTCAATACGCTGTCCCCATCCGAGCGATGCAGTAACATCTTCCCACGTCCAGTGAGGGTTATCAGGAACCTGAGCAGTAAGCTGTTTAAATGGCAAACTAAGTGCGGTAGACAGGTTCAATCCTGATGCAACAATGCGCGGATAAAGCTCACTGGCTTTACATGAGTAAATCAGTTCTCCATTAACGAAGAGTGCTTCATCACCGTTATCAAGACGGATGCAGGTGACACCATGAGGCGCGCGGGAAATGTAGTGAGGCATGTTCCAATCCTTTCAAAAAGGTGCCGGATAATATTCCGGCACTGTGTTAAAAAATTCCGCCCCATTGCAGGGTTGCGGTTATCAGGCGTACGCGCGGGAAAGCTCAATGGTACTCAGAACGTGATCCCATTCAGCCCCGTTAAGTGCTGGAATATGGATCGGTTTATGAATACGTCCGCAACGGACAAGTGATGTCCCCAGTTGTTTCAGATGTGGCGCGATAGCGTCTGGTTTCAACGTTTCGCGGATTTTCCGTGGATGACGAGTTTTAACCCGCGCCTTTACAAAGTATTCGCGACATGCGACGATGAACTGGTCTTTCATAGTGCCTCCTCAGAGTCATTGTGATAACGAGCTGTTACAGCAGCCCGTGTAAACAGGCAGGGCACCCGCCCTGCTTTTTTATTGCCAGTCTTCCGGCAATATCCTGCGCGTCTTACGACGCAAATCTTGCAGGCCATCCGGCCTTTTCTGCCGTCGTCCTTTTCCGTTTTCTTGCAATGAGGGAAACGCCTTCATTACGCTAATGCCCTGACAGGGTGACGATGGAAAGCAGGGGTGAAGGACAGATTATTTGGAGCCTGCGAGAAAAAATCTGGACGGAAAGCGTCAGCGTCCCTTGCTGAACAGAGGCGCTCTGTCAGAGTGCATAAGTAATGAAAGGCTTTCACGGCAGAAACGGACAGGACGGCAGAAGGCGCCGGTTAATCCGGCGTTCCCTTGCGGCCGCCGTGGCGGTCAGTGGGAGCGGCGCTGCCGGAACGGCAGCTGCAAGCGGGATGGGTTCAGGTATCGCTTGCTATCCGTCAGGACGGAGACGCGTGCGGCTCCGCGTAGCGCGGTGGGCGTACGGCCACCACGCGAAGTGCAGGCGACGACCCGGCAGCGACGGGGAGCCGAAGGTACCCAGATGTCAGTCCTGACAACATGCTTTTCGTCGTCATTTAGCATCAAATTAACCCACAAAAAAAATCAAAAAAAAGTGCAGAATCTGCACTTTATTCACATGTACTTTCCCACAAAAAAAACACTAAAATAAGTGCAGAATCTGCACTTATTTAGGTATCAGAAAATGACGGGTTACGAACTTCGTTTATGGCGAAAAGGTATGAACTGGAGCAGTGACAGGGCGGCCGAAGAGCTTGGAGTCAGCCTGCGAACATGGAAAGTTTACGAGAAGTCGGAAAAGGTATCGCGGGTAGTAGAGCTGGCAACCGTAACACTTTCTATCGCTGCTGCTGTTCCTTCCTTCGGACACCGGAAAACCACCAAAGAAAAGATAATTACCATGATCCAGACTCTAACCGGAGCAGCTGGACTCATCGGGAGGCGCTGAGCACCTCCCCTGCCCTTATCAGGCGGCTTTCGATAAATCGCGCATAAAGTCCATCATGGCTTTAACTCTGCGCTGAGTATTCAGCTTCGTTTCAAAGTCGTTGAGATAGTAAACAGGCGTATACCGTACACGATTGAACTGCATAGTGAGCGTGTTCCCTGTCACCACCTCCGCCGCAATCCCCAAAAGAGACAACTGGATAAATGCCATATCGGCAGCAACCGGATCAATATCGATGCAACTGGCGAACAGGTGCGCGGACGGATTGATATCAGCCTCAAGCAGACATTCAGCATAGGCAATAATCATTCCTGCCGAACCGCAGGCCGGATCGCTTATCGTCGCGATACCCTCCCGCGTGACCGTCTCTTTAATGCCGGAAAACAGCATTCTGGCCATCATTGACTGGACAGAATAGGGGGTAAAATATTGCCCCATACCTCCCGACCCCAGCTCAAGCTCCATAAAAATTGAGCCGATGAAGTCATGGAATTTAGCCTCCAGCGCGCAAACCATAAGGCGGAACAACTCATGAAAATTGCGGATATCGTCCGCATCGTATCGCGCGCAGATCTTCCGGCAGTTTTCCGCGTTCTCTGGCGTTCTCACCCGCGCAATATCCAGTTCGCTCGCGGCAAGTCTGACAAAATCGCTGAATACATCCCAGCGGTGAAGATGGCGGGCAGTCTGGTTAAACAGACTGATAAACTGCTTACGCGCGGTGTCGATGCTGATAAGACGCGCGAGGGCTGGCTCGGACTGGACAGCCGGAGCCGCCTGCTCGACAGGGCGGGCGGCTCCGCGCTTTTTTGTCTCATTGAAGAAATCGGCAAAACTAATCTGGGTCATGGTTTTTCTCCTGCCGCCCCGTCAGGGGCGGCGTTGTTGTCAGTTACAGGCGCGGCTCAGTTCAAGAGTGCGCAGCACATGACCCCACTCGCTCCCGCGCATGGCGGGAATACGTACGGATCGCCCCTTTTTCCGGCAGTGCGCAATATGGCGCCCCAGCGCCCGCATTTCCGGACTGAGGGCATTACTGGCAATTTCACCGCGTTTGATACGCACCTGCTTTTTCACGGGCGCGTTTTGAGCCTCCTGCATCTGGACATAGAGGGCGGTTGGTGTAACAATCGAAACTTCACTGAATTGCATGGGTTTGTTCCTTTTGGTGAAGGCCGGATTTTTTCGTTGGAATCGCTCAAATCCGGCATGGATGAAGCAGGCGTAAGCCTGCTTTTTTCATTTCTGGCTCTGGTTCTCAGGGCTGAATGCTGCTTTCACCTTCGCCACGATATCGGCGTGATTCAGGTTGCTGTAATCACGTACGCGGAAATAACGCTTTCCAATACGGACAAAAATGTCCGTCACGTTCATACAGATCATCTCTGCCAGCATGAAGGTTTCAGTGTCCTGCGCGGTATCACAACGCCAGTTGATCATCGGTGGGTGCATTCCCGCCGCATCGTGGAATTTGTTCACATCGATTTCCACGGGGGCGATCAGTGCGGACTTTTCACGGCTTAGCCAGTAGGCCATTTCAGATTCAGCGCTGGCGCTGGAATCAAGAGAAGCGAAAGAATCAGTCGTGTGTAAATGCATGGTTTATCTCCTTTTATCAGTACATGCCGGATATCCGGCGTGGGGTTACTGCTGTACGTATTGCAGGTTGCGTTTCAGTTCAAACAGAAAATCCGGTTCAAAAGACCAGGCGCGCCAGTTAAGCGTTCCGTTGGTGCGGATTTCCACCTGCACATCGCCGTAGCGGGATACTTCAGACACGGTGACAGCGACACCCGTTTTCAGCGCAGTGGCCTGAGCCACCCACTCCCGCGCGACAGATACAGGGTTTTGTTCTTCCTCCATCTTCCTGGAAGATTCTTGAGCGGCGGTTTTGACGTTGACGTTTCGTGTGTGCATCCTGGTTTTCTCCTGTGGTGATGGTATCCATCTCCCTGGTGAGTTCTCTCGCGGCAAAGGGCAAAGGAGCGACGGCGGGGCGGCAGGAAAAGGGCGCAGCCAAAAGTTTTTGCGGCCTCTCGCAAAAACTTTTGGTGGAGTTCATTTAACCCTTTGGATGACGACCTGCCGGTGCTACGACCAGCCCTCCGCGTGAGGACACACGGGGGATGGGCTCACGCGGGCGAACAGGATGCACACACCCGACACGTCGGAACGGCGTGGCGCCATTAAAGCGACGGCTTTGCCGACGCGGTGAAGGCGTTCCGGACGGTACGGCCGGAGAAGCCGCAGCTATTGACCTTTGCCATCAGACCCTAGCGATAGCCCGAAACCGCTTGCGGGTTCGGCGGAGACTGGCTGGTGCGTAAGCAGCTGCCTGGCGGAGTGGGGCTCGACGACTGGACCGCCACGCGGGCCAGGAGCCGAAGGTGGCCATTGCCCTGCCCGTCTTTCTGGCTCTGGCCATCACGGGACTGCAGCGAAGAGAACTAACCAGCAGGAAATCGATCAAAACAGACTGGATGAGGCACACGGAAAAGTCCTGCCTGAAGCACAGCTTCAGCAGACTAATCGCAACAGAGTAAATTAACAGCAGCCAGGAATTGAATGATTGAGCGAGGACAAACCAGAGGGAGCAGAGGGGCAGCGCCGGAGGCGCGCCCCGCTTCCCCCGAACCCCGCAGGGTTACGGTCCGTCCCGGAAGTTCAGGCGTGCGGTCGCGTCGGGATGGAAAAAGGGGCTACCGGCGAACCGGCAACCCCTTCATAAAGGCGCTTAGGCATGTCAAACCAACTCAGCCCTGAAAAGGCGGGGTTACCCCCCGCCTCCAGGTTGCTACTTACCGTTGGATTCGTAAGCCAGAATTGCAGCGACCTCCCGTTGTCCGTCCCTCAGGCGAATTTCGCAAAGCGATTTTCGCGTCAGGTAAGTGAATATCAGCAGTGTGAGACACACTATGAGTACGCACCAGATAACGGTACTTCGCGGCAGTTTCATGGTTTACTCCTCCTTGCATTAAGCACGGTAAGAGGCCATACTGTTGTTGATCAGACATACAGGGGGCCTCGTGGGTTAATGAAAATTAACTACGGGGCTTTCTGCTTTCTGCCACACAACACGGCAACAAACCACCTGCACGTCATGAGGCAAAAAGCCTCAAGCGCCATCGCCATTATATCCCGACGAGCCGATTCTGCCCAGGAATAACAGACTGATTACTGGATAAATCGTCACCTTTGGCAGGTTTAATCAGGATCACTTCTGCCTGTGGACCAGTTGTGTATCTGTTCGTCGAGCGCCTCAAGATGCTGATCAATGCTTTCTGCGAGTCGCTCACTTTCTGTTTCCAGCCAGCCGCTTAACCCGTCCCACTCACAGCACATGTCTTTCAGCTTTTCCGACATGGTTTTCAGCTTATTACGCTGGCTGCGGGCAACCTTCAGCTCTGTTTTCCACGGGTTGTTTCTTACGGCCATACCGACCTCAGCGTAATTTTGTTTGGTACCATCCACCGTTCAAGCTCTTTTTCCGCCGGTGTCGAAGACTCCGCCACGTCATGTACATCAAGTACGATCTCATGCGCACGGTCGTAGTAAGCCTTTACCAGATGAGACAGTGACGGGCTGCGTTCCGTCCACGCCCACAACATACGCTGGATGTCATAGTCCCGGATATCCTGCTGCGACCATGACTCATACCATGCACGCAGTGTCTCCGGTGTCTGAAATGCCAGATCGATTTCAGCCTGCCCTACACGGTTCTGGTACTTATCTTCCTTTTCACGGTGTCGGCGTGATTCCTGACGGGAATACAGATTCTCTTCCCGAACTTCCCGCTGCGTGTGGCGTTCACTGATGCTGAACGCTTGCTCCGGAAAAAGATTCTGCACCATATCGGTACCAAGAGGCGGATAACAAAGCCGACCGCGGCTACTGATCAGTATGTCAAACGCCTCTTCATATCGGGCCAGGGATATCTTATCGAACTTCAGCCAGTACGCCCCACGAACCTGGTTGATCGCCTTCCCGCTAATTTTGCTGCTACCGGTCAGAATTCGGAAAAATGCCCGGGCATAGGGATACGGCTTCGGGTGGCGGCTTCCGTTCTGCTCGCTCCCCTCCTCCACGGCGATAATGGCTCGTAACGCTGCCTCACGCTCCGGCAGCTGCGTGACGAGAGAAAGGTGACGAGGGATCATCAAACCACCTCCATGCGAAGCGTTGCGAGAATATCAAATATTGAGTATCCGTCACTGTCCAGCCTGCTGATGAGGCTCAGCACATGACTAATTACAGCAGCATCGAATTGTGGGCATGAGCGGATGCAGGAAACTTCCTGCCCTTTTTTCCAGACCAACAGCATGATCCATTCCTGGCTAAACTCACCAGGACTACACAGAACGACTTCAAATCGGCCATGAGTGGGTGAAAAACGGATCTGCACGGGAAATAACCCCCCGAACTCGCTACGATACTCCCCGTTAACATCCCAGTTTTCAGGCGCACTCAGTGCCCCCATAACAGCGTGTGTCATCTCACGGCGGTAGGAGTAACCAGCCGCGCGGCAGGTTTCGAAATCTTCACCGATCATGGCGGAAAGCTTAAAGTTTGGCATATTCATCAGGTATCTCCTTATTGCCGCCCCGTGGGGCGGCTATCCTTATCAGGCGGCAATCGCGGCGTTATCAGTGTCGGTGCTGTCTTTTGCATCAGGCTGCGGTGACTGTAACCATGCCGGAACCCAACGGTTCTGCTTCATAAAGAACTCCGCATGCACTGCCGCATCACCTTTCTTCATTTTTTCTGCGTCAGCAGCGGCACCAGTCAGACCAGCATCTTTAAGTGAAGTCACAATCTGTGAATGTTTCAGGCTACCGAAGTAGTTCTCTTTTGTCGGCTGCCACCAGTCGCGAAGGTTAAAATCGATCGCGGCCTCAACCGTATCGAGAGGGCTGCGCGATGTGTGTCCATTATCACGCGTCTGTACACCATCTACGGAACAAGCCGCACAGAAGGCCAGCAGTGACATCAGTACCTCTCCGTTCAGGGCGAAGAAGGTCGTGAAGTCCTTCTCCCATCCTGCTGGCAGCAGGGTTTTCAGGCGCTCTTTTTCGGTCATCAGGACTTCAAATGCTGCGCCTTCTTTACCGGACGGGGCGTTCTCTGTAAGGCTGCTGTGAGAAACGGTCAGGTTGATACGGAACGGATGCGGTGTGGTCACACATCCAGCAAAGACGCAGGTACACATACGCCAGACCATAAGCGCCACGGCCTTTTCAGGTTTCTGCATCAGCGCGGCCTGTACCGCCAGAGTGCGCTCGGATGACATTTTGGTGAGCAGCGGGATGCTGATCCCTTCTGCTGCATCAGGTCGATGCATATGAGTCACGGCAGAAGACTTCTCTGAATCCTCCCCGTTACTGTCATGTTCAGGTAAATCAGACGTGCGGCATATACCACGCTGAATACGAAGCGCACCGTGCATGAAGCTCACCACCACGCCTGATTTTGCTTTCAGATCTTCTGTCCACCCACGAAGCTCAGCGGCATGTTCAATGAGGGATATTTCGCTGCTAATGGCCTCGGCTTCATCACTGTCAGGATCCAGAGCGTTAAACTTGTCGGACAGTTCATCGATACGGTGGCTGTCATCTTCGCTGTAGATTGCATCTGGTTCCGGCAGAATGCGGTAGTCCTTTCCGTCAGGCCCGTAAAGGTTAATTGCAGCCAGACGTCCGGCAGCCCACATCCAGCCCTCTTTTTGATGGATTTCCTGAGCGATCAATTCAAGCTTTTCCAGTACCAGACGCTCAACAAGCAGACTGTCTACTGTTCCGTCCCCTTCCTGCTCACTGAACAGATCTTCACGAACAATTCCGCCTGCGGCTTCATAAACATCACGCCCGATAAATGCGAAACGTGGATGCGAGACAGAAATTTCACTTTCCGTGATACGGTTTTTGAGTGCGTTTACGGTAGTGCGTCCCCATTCCTCCTTTACGCTTTCGTAAACAGCAACCTGACGCTCAGGATCGCTTTCAAGACACAACACCTGACACTGCTCAACATCAAGCTGACCTTCAGCCAGCAGTGTTAGCAGTGACGGGGCAAGACTGGCAAGTTTGAGCATGCGCTGGACGTGGCGGGAACCGTAGCCAAGCACGTCGCCAATCTGTGCGGGGGTTTTCCCCTGCGCCGCCAGCGTACCAAACGCAGTGATCTGCTCGGCAGGGTGCATGGTTTCAAGTTCGTTGTTCTCGGCGTAAGAAGCCTCAACAGCAAGCTCGTCGCTGACACGTTTAACCGGAACCTGATAATCCGGTTTGATACGGCCCATTTCAGACATGAGCGTCAGCGCAGTCAGACGCCGACCACCTGCCGCCACACCGTATTTTCCCTCGGGCAAGGAATGGACAACCAGATTGTGAAGCAGTCCGAGGCTTTCAATGGAGTTAGCCAGTCGCTTAACGCTCTCGGTGGTGTAAGGAATCGTGCGCACGTTCAGCGGTGATTTAATGAGATCGGACAGCGGAACATACTCTATTACTGCCGCATCAAGGGCTGCTTTCAGCGCCTCGTTTCCGGCGGTTTTATTCTTGCTGGTTTTTTTTGGTGCTTTTGATTTAACATCTGCAACTGTCATGATTTAGTACCTCTCAGTATTAATGATTGTCTTGCCCTGCGGAGTGACAGCTCCGACAGGGCACCTTCTTACTGCTGTTTTCTGGCTCTGTAACTGGCAAGGGCGCGATTAAGCAATGCCCCCACGTCGTTCTCAAAATTCCATGCGCACTTCGTCAACAACCCTTCTTCACCCCGCACAACAAGTTGAAAATAGGTACCCTGATCGTTATCAATACTGACGTTGGTATACTGCGCCGTCAGGGCGGTCGCCTCTTCACGGGTAAACGGCCCCTGAGGCAGCACCACGGGTGCAGTGACGGTACTGCCATTCAGTAAAGCCGCCAGTTCGGTTTCTTCGGCGGTGGGTTCACGCAGCAACATTGGCTGATTCAGAAATTCCCGTAATGTTTTTCCCACTGCATACTTCCTTTAAAAAAGTGGCTTGTTTTAAAACCCATCACCCGTTGAGTTACGGGAGCCGCGGTTTTGACGTTTCGCGGGAACCTGCTGAACTTTCCCGGGGGATAAAACATCACCCGTTTGAGAACCTTCGCCGCAGGTGCGTAAACGACACCGGCCGAGGCAGATGTCCGGGGCGGACGCTAAAAGTTTTTGCCTGCAAAAAGTTTTGGTGGCCGTGCGTCAGCATTCACCCTGGACAGCCACGAGGACTGTGGCGGTATCAGCACCCGGAGGAGGGACTCAAAGGGGTGTAAAAGGACCGGATGGAATGGGCAGGGACACGCCGCAATGACGGGAAGCCGCGCGCGGCGAAACGACATTGCCCCCTACATCACGACGGGGTATTTGCGGCGTGATGCAGGGAGCGCAGGAAACGGCGCGACTGAGCGGCGCAGCCGGAACGGCTGCTGCAAGCGATGGGGGTTGCGTCATGGGATGGACACCCGCTGCCCCGCAGGGGCCGGGCAGAGACAGCTTTGCTGGCTCTGTGCGAAGCATGACAGCCCGCCCGGACGCCCACTGCAACAAGTGGAATGAATTTGATTTACAGCATATCTTTCTGAAAAAATTACTTTTTATTAGCCTCAGCCATTTCTGAATATTGTGGATCGCTGGCTTTCGGTAACTGCTGGCTCAGCTGACGATAATGGCGCAACCTTTCCAGGAAATATTCACGAAGCTCCTCGGGCTGCTCACGCGCCACAATTTCAGGCACTATGGGCTGATTTAGCCGCTCTTTATAAGCCACACCTGACGCAGCAAGGTCGACGGCGATCCGGTCCTGATCCTCTTTTGAACGCTTCGAAATATTAATTTCGCTCATGTTTTTCCTCTTTCGAATTCGGCAGCACAGCTATTGTCGCTGGCATTATTTGCCATGGCGGTTTGTTGCTGCGCCGCAGGCGCGGTGACAATCGCCGGCAGGCAAAGCCTGCCAGGGTTTTCGCGCGGGCTAACAGGCGGATGATACCGCCTGCCAGGTCATCAGTGACCTTTTCCACCCTGCAAAATGAAGTGACCGCCAATATAAACCGAGCACTGGCAGGTCATGTAATAGCATATTTCGTCGATCACCTGCTCAGTTCTAAGTTCCCGTTGACCATTTTCACGTCGACGGGCGTTAATCAGATTTTTGTACTGACGCAGAATGTCACGGGTCTGTGGATCAAGTTTCATTTTTTCTCCTGTTTGGCGGGGCTTTGCCCCGCCTTTACAATCAACCGTTGAACACATATCCATCAAGAAACACCAGACCGCTCAAGAACATATCTTTGGCATAAGCCGCCATATCAAAATATCCCCGCAGCGATTCAGGAATGTCATTGAGAAGGCCGCACTCTTCAGCCATAGTCCAGGCGTAGTCTTCTTCGCTCTCAGCTTCTCCGCAATATGCATCCTCGAATGCGTCATAATCACATTCGCCGGAGTGTTCCACCCAGGCAATAAATGCAGCATCCTGGCCGTTTTCTAGCGCGCGCTTGTAGGCTTCAATGAAATTCCAGTCAACGGAAGATTCGGATGCAAAGGCAGACGGGATCCCCTCCCAGTCCTGAAACATGAGTTCCGGGTCGGATTCATTGGCGTGCAGCTCGTTGCAGGCTTCCAGAAACTCCGACTTGTCATCAAAATCGGTGAGGTCAAACCATTTACCGTAAAGGCTACCGCAGTTGTATTTGTGGTACGTACCTACATAAATCGCCGGGGTGGTAGTGTTCATTAAATATTCCTCCAGTGTCAGTGTCGTCTGAGTTCCGGCTTACGCCGTGCCGACACGACAGCCCGACTACGAGCGGAAGATGCAGGGGCGACACCGGAGGCCGCAGCGCAGATAAATAGCGATGACGATCTGGACGGTTCTCCCGCGAATATTGAGCGGGAGAACGACGGGAAGAACGGCATCAGGCGTAAAAATCTGCGACCGGGCGAGGATGGCGGCGGAGCGAACCCTTGCATCTGAAGCGATCGGGCTAAAGTGAAGGCACGGCGTTAGCCGCAGACCGCACGGACGTTTTCACCTGCGTGCCCGGAACATCGTGGAGGGTGCGCCGGTAAAGCGGAGCGTGCGACATCCTTTTCGCAATCAGGCGGGGCGCGCTGCCCCGCCTAAAATCAGGCGGCAATTCGTATGCTGGAGAAGGATTTCATCATCGCGTCAATCTCGGTGCGGGCGCTGCTAACAACATCCCGCAGCCAGTGCCTGTCAAACCAATCGCGGGATGGGCTGTCAGGGTGACGAAGCGCATAAGGCACGTGGGTCTGTCCGACTGTGCGCCCATTACATTCCAGGCGGATTTGCAGACGACGAAAGATTTCCTTCCCGTCGAGTACCGCTTTAAGACGTGCATCGAGAGTCTCGTTATCCCATTGCGCATCATCCTGCACCTGCTCTACTTCCGTTACTGTCAGGAGGAAATTGCGAGTTCGGCGGGTAAATACCAGCGGTTCAGCGGCGGGACGCAACGCTTCCATCAAACGGTATCCGGCGGATGCCACGCAGCTACAGACGTGGTTAATCTCGTCACGCAGGGCTTTCAGCAGGCAGAGGATATGTTTCGTGGACATACCCTCAGGGCAATTATCATATTCAAGCGAAATGGTTCCGGCATGAGCCTTACGATGCCCCAGCGAATTACGATAAAGGCGCACAACCAGTTCACTTCCTGCCAGTAATGGCAGCAGCACCTTCATAGACTGATCGGACATCAAACCACGCAGTGCAATCTCAGGTAACAGTCGCTGCAACTGTAAAGCATCCAGCTGGCCATAGAATGCGACACCTTCTCCTCTGGAATAATTCAGGCTTGTATCGATATCCATATTGGCTGGCCAGCCGCGCGCAACCAGCGTGTTACGGGTATGACGGTGCATAAAGCGGTAAGCAATAGTCATGGTGATCTCCTCTTCTGAATGCGGCGACGTCTTCGCCGTGCCGACACGACAGCCCGACATCGAGCGGAGAATGCAGGGGCGACACCGGAGGCCGCAGCGCAGAAAATGATCATGGCGGTCTGGACGGTGTTCCGGCGAAAATTGAGCCGGAACACGACGGGAAGAACGGCATGAAGCAATAAATTACTGCGACCGGGCGAGGATGGCGGCGAAGCGAACCCTTGCATTTGCAGCGTTCGGGCTAAAGTGAAGGCACGGCGTTGATATCCGCCGCGCCGGCGCGGCATAAAGAGCGGAGTGAGCGACTTCCTTATGCGTTGAAGTGACACCGGCCAGCATCAGCTGACCGGCAATGATATCAACGGGTATACTCCTCCCAATAATTATCATAATGATCAATAGCATCCAGCCGCTCCTTCGTACCGGTAATTGACCATGTATCCAGGAACCTCAGGCCTATGAGCACTGATTTCTCGACATCATCCAATAAAACAATACTGCAGAACCAGACAATTCCTTCCTGATACGTCCAGCAATGATCAGAGTCTTCCCCTTTTAAGACTGGCCACCATGTGCGCCCCATATGCATGGCACCGGCTTCTGCCATCTCCAGATTTTCAGCCTCGATCAGGACGTGAACAAATGTCTCTATATTCGCAATTTGTGTCTGGAATCCAACAAGCCATGTATTCATGTGCGCTTTACCTCATCGATAGCAAAGCGCAGGTGATCCCAGTTAAAACCATAATTTGCATCATGGGAGTAATACGCCCGTTCCATAGCGGCAGCAATACTTGCGGAATCGAGCGAAGCGTCAACCTCAAGAAAGTCATCTTCCAGCCAGAATGTGCCGGTACAGAGAGCCACCAGGGGGTATTCCTGCAGACGGGTAATCATTCCCCCCACAGTCATCTCACGACGCAAAGCATGAGATGGGGTAAGCAACGAATCTGCGACATCGTTCCAGCACCATTCTTCATCATCGGGCACAGGCTGTTGAATGGTCTGGAGATGAACACCAGGCATCCTGGAAAGTCGTTCCAGCACATCACCCAGATAAAGTTTTTCACCGCTACCGTCTTCACTTCCCAGGTAGTGGTTGTTGATGTATACGGCAAACTCCCCATTATCAAGATCAATACAGGTCAGTCTAAACATTCTTTAGTCCTCATCATCCGGCACCAGTCTGCGCCGTGCCGACACGACAGCCCGACATCGAGCGGAAGATGCAGGGGCGACACCGGAGGCCGCAGCGCAGATAAATAGTGATGACGATCTGGACGGTTCTCCCGCGAATATTGAGCGGGAGAACGACGGGAAGAACGGCATCAGGCGTAAAAACTGCGACCGGGTGAGGATGGCGGCGAAGTGAACCCTTGCATCTGGAGCGTTCGGGCTAAAGTGAAGGCACGGCGGGAAACTTCTTTAAGCAACAGAGAGTTAAAAAATGGGCAAAGCAAAAACTTGAAAGTACACTCAATAAAGCAATAATACTGTATATAAATACAGTGCAGAGGTGCCTATGTTTGAATTATTACGTGTCGATTGCGAACCGGAAATTATACCTATTCCTCTTTACAGTGAGAGGTGCCCAGCGGGGTTCCCGTCCCCGGCGCAGGACTATGTCGAAGCCGAACTTGACCTCAATGATTACTGTATATCCAGACCCAGCTCGACATACTTTGTGCGAGCTATCGGTAATTCCATGAATGATATTGGGCTACATTCAGGCGATCTGATGATTGTTGATAAAGCCGAAAAGGCACAGCACGGCGATATCGTTATAGCTGAAATTGAAGGTGAATTTACTGTTAAGCGATTACTACTGAAACCGAGGCCAGGGTTACAGGCAATGAATCCAGCCTACCCTACTTTATGGCCAGAACCTGAGCAGCTACAAATTTTCGGTGTCGTAACTGCCTTTGTACACAAAACCCGGGGACATGACTGATGTTCGCCCTGGCAGATGTGAACAGCTTCTATGCGAGTTGTGAGAAGGTCTTTCGTCCTGACTTACGTGATAAACCAGTGATCGTTCTTAGTAATAACGATGGTTGTGTAATAGCGAGATCGAAGGAAGCGAAGCGGCTTGGAATCAAGATGGGGATCCCATGGTTCCAGCTGAAGGCAATGCAGTTCCCGGAGAAAATCCTTACGTTTTCCAGCAATTATGAGCTGTACGCGAGTCTGAGCAACAGGGTCATGGCACACCTGGAAGAACTGGCACCCCGCGTTGAGCAGTATAGCATTGACGAGATGTTCCTGGACATTCGCGGCATCGATGGCTGTACTGACTTTGAAGATTTCGGGCGCCAGCTGCGCGAGCATGTCCTAAGCGGAACCGGACTGACAATTGGCGTCGGGATGGGACCGACAAAAACTCTAGCAAAATCAGCACAATGGGCTTCTAAGGAATGGCCACAGTTCGGCGGCGTGTTAGCCCTTACCACCAATAATCCAAAACGTACTGAAAAGTTGCTTTCTCTGCAACCGGTAGAGGAAATTTGGGGGGTTGGGCGCCGCATAGGCAAAAAGCTGAATACATACGGCGTGACGACCGCGCTGCAGTTGGCGCGCATGAACCCTACCTTTGTGCGCAAGAACTTTACCGTGGTACTGGAGCGAACCGTACGTGAGCTGAACGGTGAGGCCTGTATATCTCTTGAAGAGGCACCGCCCGCGAAGCAGCAGATTGTCTGCAGCCGATCATTCGGGGAGCGCATCACGACTTACGAAGCGTTGCGGCAGGCTATCTGCCAGTATGCCGAACGCGCGGCTGAAAAGCTGCGGGGAGAGCATCAGTTCTGCCGGCACATATCGGTCTTTATCAAAACCTCCCCTTTCGCAGTCAACGAAGCGTATTACGGCAACGTGGCCAGCGAAAAGCTTCTTGTACCTACCCGCGACACCCGGGACATTATTAATGCCGCAGTAAAGGCCCTGGACCGAATCTGGCTCGACGGGCATAGATATGCAAAGGCCGGCGTAATGCTGAATGACTTCACTCCTACGGGAGTAGCACAGTTAAATCTTTTCGATGAGGCTAAGCCGCAGGAACGAAGTGAGGAGCTAATGAAAGCCCTGGATGGCATAAACCATTCAGGGCTCGGGAGGGTATGGTTTGCTGGTCGTGGAATTGCACCAGAATGGCAAATGAAAAGAGAGATGCTTTCTCCGGCATACACAACCAGGTGGTCCGATATCCCCAGAGCCTCACTTTGAGTATCAGAAGAGGCCTTTCATTTTGACTCGGGCCTCTTCAAGTCGCCGCTGCTCATCATCTTCTACGACTTCAGGTTTGATTGCAGAATCAAATGTCCCTGCCCCCAGTTCTGTAAGCACATCACGAATATTGGCCTGGGACGGCTTCCATCCCGTTGTCTGACTGAGTAAACCTACCAGACTATCTGCAGTGAAACTCTTATCCAACAACAGTGCAAGTAAGCCTGGAAGCCGTGGGTCGAGGTGGTGAAGTGCTAAGCCGGAGATAAGCGCTCTCCTATATAAATCCCCTCTATCGCTCCGTGGGACAGAATCAATAATGTCTAAAGACACATTGTCCGCCACCTGGTCCGGATGAAGATAAACCGTAAACTTCTTCCGTTCCTCGCTCACAGTCCTATTCCCCTTTAAATGCTGCGATGGCTTCTACGAGTGATGTTTGCGGCGAGTCCATCATGACAACCTTCGAGCCCAGATGCTGCCAAGCAGCCTTAACAGCATCCTCGATCAGTGGCGCACCGCCACCAACAATATAAACCCGGTTAACGTCCCTGAACCCTGCCAGGTCATCGACAACCTGGGCACCAAGTGTAGCGATCGCGCTATCGATGGTATCCAACACCAGTGCTGTCTTGCTTTCATCGTTGATAACCTGACGGACGAAGTCAGCGTTTGTACGCTGTTTGATAAGTTCATCAGCGACCATAGCACTCGTGTTGCTGGATGCCATTTTTAACGCCGTGAGTGCAGCGTTCGTAACCAAGGATACGCCGATATCCGAGTTTCCGTGTATCGCGCTGACAGAGTCGAACTGACCAACGATAACGCCAACGTCAAGAGTTGTACCTCCGAGATCAATCACCAGAGACTTTTCGTACTGCCCTACATTGTCTTTCACCAAGCGTTCAAATACGGCAGGCAAGGATTCAGGCATGACTTCGACGTGCTCGATGGTAAACACCTCGCCTTTGTTCAGCTTGACCGGACGCATCAGGTTGTCAGTTTTCCGCTGAATATTCAGCTCATTCTTTTGACAATCCCTGGTGTAGAACTCACTAATAGGTAAGGTCACTGTCAGTGACACAGGCTGAGGTTTCAGCCCGCTGTTCAGAAGTGCATGGTGAACCGCCAGAACGTTTACATCGGTATATTGATACTCAATATGAGTAGTAAGAATGGATTCATTGCTGACTTCGTCATATGTGTACTTTTTACCTTCAAGCTCATAGTTGAAGGTCTGACGTACCCCCATACCTTCCACTTTCCAACCCTCACGAAAAGAGTTAGATGACAATGACTTATGAATTTTCTTATTGTTGATCCATGCAAGTTTTACAGTTGTAGAACCATCATCACAATACACTTTCATCCTGAACCCCTTGATACTCAAATTGAGAAATCCGATTGAACTTAAGTGTCTAAACACTCAGATTGAGTATTAAATCATAAGTATGAAATATTAAAACACAAGTAATATTTATGATGTATTAAAAAATAACTCATAAATCATACTTCATACTTCATACTTCATACTTCATAAATTTTATTGCAAGCATTGACTATAACTGCGTATGTGACAGAATAAATCATACTTCACACATCACATTTATGAGGCAGAAATGATTACTGTCGTAGGTGGAAATAAAGGCGGTTCAGGTAAAACAACAACGGCGTCAAACCTGGCAATAGCACTAGCGCATGAAGGACAAGATGTATGCCTATTAAATGGAGACCTGCAGCGGACGGCCGCTAAACATCATGCTGAGCGTGAAGCTTCGGGGATAGAGCCAACATTCACGCTCATCGAAAAATTCGATAATCTGACACAGACCCTTCGAGCATTAGACGAAAAATATGATCATGTAATCGTGGATGTGGCTGGCAGAAACTCAAGAGAATTCATTACCAGTGGCGTCGTCGCACATCAGATCATTGCACCATTACAATGCTCACAGCCCGACCTTGATACATTGACAGAACTTGCTCAGCAGATTGAAGCTATGCGAGATCTCAACCCTGAGCTGAAAGTCTATTGCTTACAAAGCATGGCTACCACAAACCCAGTGCTAAGAGGAAATGAACGGAAAGAGTTTCTGGAGTACCTAGAAGAGTTTCCAACAATTGAAACGCTGCAAACAGTAATCTGTTTCCGCAAAGTCTATCGAGATTGCATGAGCAACGGAACTGGTGTCGTAGAAACGAATAATGAAGCGGCAAAAGCAGAAATTATGCAATTAATGAAAGAGGTATTCGGATAATGGTTAAAAAGCCGAGCCAGCAAGCGACAGGCAGAACAGGTGTCACGGCAGAACAAGCTGAAGCCCTTGCGCAGCGTCTTGCAGATAAACCTTACGGAGCACCAGAAAAACCGGAACCTGAAAAACAGTGCCGCACAACAATCTCATTAGGGGAGTCTATGTTAGTGAAGGTCGAAGACATCGCACTGCGGAACAAGCGTAACGGAAAGGATCCTAAAAACGTCAGTGCTATAGTCAGAGAAGCCCTCGAACTTTACTTTCAGAAAACTGGCGAATAAAAACAATACCACATCATAAGTATGATATGTGAAGTATGAATTAGGCCGCATTTGCGGCCTTTTCCATACCATGCAGATCCTCAAAGCCTGAAGAGAAACTAAATGGTTCCTTTGAGTAATGCCACAGCATCAGCCCCCGGCATCTGAAACTGTACCCTGTGCCGTGCCGCCACATCGAGCGCAAACACCTTCGTATACACCTCCGTTGAACTGATGCTCTTATGTCCCATTAAACTCTGCAGCACCTTCAGCGGTATGCCTGCGTACAGCATGTGCATCGCGTAGGAATGGCGGAATGTATGGGGCGTCACCGGTACTGAGAACGTCACCCCGTCGGCTGCTGCGGCTTCCACCGCTTCGCTGAGCCAGGTGCGGACGGTACGGTCGGTGATCTCCCAGATGCGCGCCTTCTCGGTTCTGCCGCTTCGCTTGTTACGTCGTTCAAGAGGTATTTTCAGCGTGGCCACCATCATCTCCAGCTGACCGACATAGTTCGCATCGGAAAGCGGAACCAGGCGATGCGCCTGACTGCCGGCAGGCGAGCGGCCGGCCGTTCGTGCCGCTTTCTCCGCCCGCTGCTTGAGTGTGGCCAGCTGCACGAACGGGTAGGGCGGCGCCAGAGAAAAATCACTCCGGGTCAGCGCCAGCGCCTCGTTAATGCGTGCGCCGGTGTTCCAGAGGGTTGCCAGCAACATCTTGCGGTGGAGATCGGGTACATAGTGGAGCAGGGCACTCACTTCCGGTGCCAGCAGATATTTCGGCAGTTCGTCCTGAACGAGAGCCATCTGGCGCAGGGCCAGTGCCGCAGGGTAGTCGATGGCCACCGGCAGCTGTGCGGCAGAAAAGGAAACGCCCTGGCCTGGTATTGCCGGCATCATTGCTTGTTGCCCCTGCAGGACAGGTATTGCTCAGTAAGTCGTGCCATTGCTTTCTGCGCGTAATCTTCCCCCGGGAGCACACTGATTTCTCCCCGGCGTTCCATCTCGGCGCCGATGGCGCTCAGGGTCGTCATCACCGGCAGCAACCGGCGAAGCTGCAGGGCATGACCGCACGCTGTGCGGATTCGATCGGCAAACGCATCTTCATCGCGGGAATAAGCCCCGGGCTCCGGCCGTTCCCTGCCGTCCTTTTCTGACTGCAGCTGCTGACACAGTTTCAGAAGGCCAATAATGTCATCGGTGGCTTCGTTTGCATGCGGATCGTTTAGATAATTGAGTTTCACTGGTTATCCTTTCTCATCAGGGGACAGGCCGTTCTGAATCTTTCGCTGGCGTTGCACATGCCGGCGCCACAGCGCGCGCCGGTTGCGCCACAGGATGGACCCGATCCGCCTGCACAGTTCCCCTTCGCGCGGGGGAGGAAGATCGCAGATCCGGCGAAGACGCCAGGCTATCAGCAGCACTTTCAGCCCCAGACGGGCATACTGGTACCGGGCGGATTCCGTGACGTCAGGTGGTGATTCGTACCGGAATACGCTTTCAATAACGTACCGGGCCTCCCTGTTCAGCGCCGGCAGGTTACGGAGACGGAAAAGCAGCCCGGAAGGAAGCGAACGCCAGTCTCCCTCGACTCCTTCCAGACTCAGGAGAGGCAGCGCCTTAATCGACCAGTTTTTTTTCACTGGCTCCGCATCGCAGGCCACATCACTGCACTGATCAGCAAAGTGCTCCAGCAGACAGATCAGTTCCGTGCTGATAAAGAGGCGCTCGCGGACCAGTTTCTCCTCTGCCGCTCTTTCCTCACGCTTACGGGTGAAGTAATGCGTCAGCGCTACACCTCCAAAAGCAGCTCCAACCGACGTAACAGCCGTGATAATTTGTGGTGCCAGGCCAATACTGTCCTTCACCACCTTCACGCCTTCGGTCGCAATAAACCAGTCAGCCATAATTGTTCCCTTATTGAAAAATCCCGCCCCGTTATGGTGTTCATCCGTGCAGCGGCAGGGAGTTCAGCTGTTCCGTATTCAGCTTGCCGGACAGACACGGTGTCACATTCGGAGCAAAACCGTCATTCGTCGTCAGCTGGATATCACCATTCGGCCAGCGCTCCAGGAGGCCCGCCACTTCGCCGGTGCTCTGATCGACGGCTCGCAGAAGCCCGTCGCGGGAGATCACCTTAACGTCACCCGTCGGCAGGGAGCAGGTGGTAATGCTCTGACCTGCGGCGCTTTCCTGCCAGGAACGGTAGATATTTACTCCCGCCACCATCAGGCTGACGATAATTCCGATGCTCAGAATTTTACTCATGAGCGGAAATGCATTCATAAACCGTCCTCTTCTGCTGCATAGTCATAAATCCCGCCTTTTATTTAGCTCTGCCAATAAGGTTAAATTTCCAATCTTCTTCAATAAATTCCGCATCGTAAGGTGCCGCTGCGCCGGATCGACAATGGATGTTTTTCCAGTCACCTGAAAGCAGCCAGCCATTAGGACGTTTTTCCCTGTGAGCAACTGTTCGTCCATCACGGGTGATGATGTTCGGCAGATACCACTGGCTCTGATCAAGGGGATGAACTTCAAAACAGGTTTTCCCTCGCGGGGATGCCATCCACAGTTCGCTATGACCTGCATTTTCCAGCTCAACAAGAACGTCATGTAATGGAATTGGAGTTTTCATATGTTTCCTTTTAAAAGAAATAGTCACTCAGAGTAATTATGACGTGCAGCACAACCCACTGCGCACAACCCTGCGTCTGTCACCCGGCTGATTTTTCCCTGCCGTCATCATTTTGAGGCTGATAATAAGCAGGCATATAGCCACGCCGTTAAATTACCGGAGGACCGTTTCCGGAAGATCCGATTTACCGGCGTATCACAACTTTCCGGAAGTGTACCACGGTGAGGGAATAAGCAAAGCGGCGTTTTCTGCTGCAGCGCGACGGGTCACGCGGCAGGGGGGTAAGCACTATATATAGAAGAAAACGCAGCTGTCGGTGTGGCACATCTTGTGTTCTGGTGCCGCAGCGCGCCGGAGGCAGGAAAGAAGATCCGGAACCGGGAGTTTTCGGATCTGCCCGGGAAAAGAGAAGGAGTGTATGTAAGTTCTGTACTGTATGTACGGTATGTATTGGCTGTATTGTATGTATTATCTGTATTTTGTGTATTGTGTATTTTTTACCCCCGGAGTACGATGGCGCCATTCCCTGAGAAACCGGAGCCAGACCATGACCACCCTCTCCCCGGACACCGTCCGTCGCATTGAAGACGCCGCTGCCGCCCTGATCGCCGCCGGCACCCCGAACCCGACCAACGAGCAGGTCCGTCAGCACCTCGGCGGCGGCTCCCTGTCCCACATTTCCCCGGTGATGCGCGCGTTCCGCGCCCGCCGGCGCGAGCAGGCCGCTGAGCAGGCCACGCCCCTGCCGCCGGAGCTGGCGCAGCTGCTGACCGGCCAGCTGGGGCTGCTGTGGCAGGCCGCGGTGAAACAGGCTGAAGCCGGAGCCCTGGCGGCGCGCGAGCAGGCCGACGACGACATTGCCCGGGCCGACCAGGAGCGGGACGAGGCCCTGGCGACGGTGGCCGCCCTGGAAAGCGAGCTGGCGGTGCTGCGCGAGGTGGTGGCCGAACGTGACCGCCTGCTGCAGGAGGTGCGCGAGCTGCGCGCGGAGGCGCTGCCGCTGCGTGAGCAGGTGGCCCGCCTGACCGCCACCGGCGAACACCTGGCGGCGCAGCTGCAGGACACGAAAGCGGAGCTGAAGGAAGCCCGGGAGGACGGCCGTCAGCTTCAGGCCGAACTGCTGGCCCTGGCCCGCCATGACGGGAAGGTGAAGAAATGAGACAGGAAAGAGCATTACGTATAAAGGCATTTCGCCGGGCGCTGGAGCTTGGCGCCGGTGAGCGGGCTGACGGGTGCCGTCATTTTCCTCGATGGAAAGAGGAACTGAAGAACTTCCCGCACGGCAGCTGCGATTTAGCGAGTAACACACTGGCGCAGTACCTGACAGATACTGAGGGGTGCCATCCGTGTATCATTTTTATGGAAGGGAACGCAGGCTTTCATGAAGCGGAAAATTCAACGGTTCACGCGCATGTCATCGTATTGCTGGACGGGGAATATATAGATCTGACGCTGGATCAATTCGACGAATATCCGGACTACATAACTTACGAACCTGTCGAATCTGAAGGGCAGATTGGTACGCTGTTGCGTAATATCATGAAGCATGAAGACCCGGTAAAAACCCGCCAGGTTGATCTCGATGATGGCGAAGAGCTGTATGCCTGGTTACGCGATACCGCCAACGAAGTGCTGGCAGCAGATCCGGAATGGCAGGCCTGGGAACGGTCGATAGAAGAAGCAAGGGAAGCCGCTGTTAAGGCGTTCCCGTTTCTGTCTGACATGCAGAAAACTGAGTGCGAACAGGGCCCGGACAGTCAGGAGGCTGCCAGATGAAGATTTATCATTACACTGACCTGAACGGCCTGAGGGGCATCATCGAATCAGGCTCACTGTGGGCGACGCACTTTTCCTTTCTCAATGACAGTAATGAGCTGACTCACGGAATGAACTGCCTTGAGAATGCCCTGCAGTACCTGAGGAACGACTTTAACCCGAAAACCCTTGAGTTCATCGAACAGGCACTGACGCACTTCAGAATGCACCGGGCTGCTCACGTCTATAATCTTTCGTTCTGTCTCGAACCCGACCTGTTAAGCCAGTGGCGGGGTTATGGCAGCTCTCAGGGCGTGTGCCTGGAATTTGATGATGACGAACTGGCTGCCTCCCTGGAACTCACGCACTACCAGGTGTTTAAAAACCGGGTGATCTATACCAAAGAGAATTCCACGGTTGAAGCCCGGAACGAGATCCTCGCTTTCTTTCGTCAGCCAGAGGTTCTGGCAGCAATAAATGCAGATGTAATGCATGAGATAATTCAGGCAACCAAACTGGCACACAGCCTGCCACCTTTTTTCAAGAATGACGGTTTCAAAGAGGAGCAGGAGTTCCGGATGGCCATTCTGCCGGACAGACCTTTTGAGGGTGTTAATTTTCGTGTCAGTGAAAACGGTCTGGTGCCATATCTGATCCTTGAAGCCAAAGACAAGCTGCCACTGAAAAGCATCAGAATTGGTCCCCGCAGTAACAGATCAATGATGATGGAGGGGATATCATTCCTGTTGCAGAACAAGGGGTATACCAGTACACGGATTTCGTTTACTGAGACGCCGTTCCGGTAATCTCAACTGAGAAGTACAAACTATTAGGGATAAGTATGTTAGATAAAGTTTCTCAAATAAATTTGGCCAAAATCCTGGCAGATAACTTTAACGAAGGCGACTGGAAGGAGCTGTTTGCTGTAACAGATTGTGAAGATGTTCCGGAAGGGCTGAATCAATTCTACCGGCATGTTTACTGGAACAACACGGAGTTAAAAGGGGTGGCCATCGCAGCCATAGAAAATACCCTGGCCAGGGACGCTGATAACCTTTCTAAAATCTGGGCGCTGGATAATGTTCAACGCTATATCAGCAATGCCAATAATGATTTATTCAAAGAAATAAAGGACATTGTTAATCAGAATGGTCAAAGAAACGTTTCCGCAGCGCCAGTGAAAAATGTGAACGAAAACATTTACCAGGCCTTAGAAGATGCGGAAGTATTGCTTCAGAACAATGGACCGCAGCGGGCCTATGATCGTGTGCACACAGCTCTTCATGCTTCATTAAGACAAATGTGTGTAAACCATGGCATTACGACCGATAGTACAAATAATAATGTTCCAGGCCTGCTTTCCCTGATAACTGCACATCTTAAGGCCCTGCCGGATGATGGAAGAAATGAAGATGTGTTTAAAATGTTGAAGTCTGCTGCCGCAATACTTCATGGAATTAATAACCTGCGTAACAATTCCAGCATGGCTCATCCTACAGAAAAATTGCTTAATGAAGCCGATGCGCGTTTTGCCATAAACCTGGTTCGTTCCATTATGACGTATATTGATGAATTGCTTTAATTTTAATAAAAATATGAGGTTCACAGCGAAAAGATAGTGCAACAATGAAGAAGTGAAGTACGGCCAGAATTTCGAATTCTGGCCGTACTCTTATGGTTTAACAATTGATAATCACCTGTGTAAGCGTTAAATGAACTTCTTTACTGACTTAACGCCTGCTGAATTTCCTGGCGCAGTATCGTAAACGCATAAGGATCGAATCTGTTGGCTGCCAGTCTACTGGGGTCAGTGGGAACATCAAAGGTATCCTCAGACTTCATGTCATTGTTATAGGAAAACAGGATGGTACCCGGATTCAATATATGGAAATAGGTAACACCTAACTCAAATACAGGCTGGGAGGAATAAAACTCATACCTCTGTGCTTTATTGTTATAGGCAACCATATAAATAATATAATTCTCTTTTTTAAAGAATTCTGCCAGTACCTCAATGGTGTTGCGGGCATTTTGTGCTATCGCATTCGCATTGGGTCCCTGGGCGTTGTGTTCCCTTAACTCGGCCAAAGCATATTGAGCACCGCAAAATATGCTTGCCAGAAATTTCTTACGTTCCATCATATTGCCTCTGGTTAAATCCCTTCTGGGACTGTAAAGCGTTCCGTCAACAATGATCCAGTCATCGTTAACCCATTTTGTAACTTGTTGAGGAGTAACACTCATACTTTTAGCAAAAGCAGATTTATTCCCGTCAAAGAAAAGATCAATATGCTCAGATAGCTTCATAACTAACCTGTCTGACTGTTTCAACAACAACAGCATAATCAAACTTTGATTATACATCAACAAAAATTGAGTATATCCCTCATTCAGATCCGAAACAGGGAGTTTTCTGATCTGCGCGGCGGGAATCCGGCAAAGGATATGATAACCAAAGCACTCTCATAAAATCATACCTAATGTGATATTTATCATTAATCATAAAATCATTTTCGATATGATGATTGAACACTTAGCATAAAATCATTCGAAGTATGATTTTACTAAAAATGACACAGTTCACTCAGGAGCACAGCATGGCAAGCACAGAACCGACACTGAATCTCAGCTACGACCAGCTGCTCGAAACAACCAGAACACTGATTGGCACATTCAAATCTTCGTTCAGTACCCCCCCGGATGAATTTGACAGAGGACTTAGTATTGGGGCCATTGATCTTTTTCTGACACTAAGTCAGCAAATGCCAGAGACGGAGCGTGATTATTACGATGATCACAGGCAGCTTCGCCTGCTGGCGGGTCTTGACCCTGAGGATCTGGAGCCACCTGCCGATGACCACAGATGAGTGAAGGAGAGTTCGCCAGATACCTTCGAAATTCAAAGTAAATAATTCATGGAGTGCGAAATGACAGAAACTGAGAAAGAATCTTCCGGCGATGACGCCCGCCAGATCGGCCGGGAAATGTTACGCACCCTGTCCGAAACTATCAGGAAAAGAGCGGACGGGGCGGATGATGCGCCTACCGACAGGGCTGAGCAGCCTACCAGTGAAGAGCTCGCACTCACGGACGAAACGGGGGACGCAGACCGGGAGGCTTACCACAGGCTCCGCCGCCTTCTGAACGGCGATGACCCGGAGACTCCTGCCGGTGACCGCTGAGAAAACGCGCCGCCCGTCCCCGCTGCAGCGGCGGGTGCTGATTGTGCTGGCCGCCCTCGGTGCGAAACGTCCGGGACCGGTGGCGACAAGAGATATTGAGCGGGTGCTGGAGCAGGGCGGGGAGGCTCCGGTGTACGGGCCGAACCTCCGCGCCTCCTGCCGGCGCATGGAAGCCGCGGGCTGGCTGCGCACCCTGCGCGCCCCGAACATGCAGCTGGCCGTTGAGCTGACGGACGCCGGCCGTGCGCTGGCCGCCCCGCTTCTCGCTGACGAACAGGCGCGCGTCCTGGCGGAGCAGCGCGCGACGACGGTCCGGGTTCTGCCCCTGGTCCCGCACAGCCAGGCCGGTGAGGCTGACGACCGGCCGGTGGAGCTTGACGATCGCTGGCACATGGCATACCGGGGCGACTACGTTATCCGTCTTGACGGCACCACCTGCCTGCAGCTGTGGAACACGGCCGGGCAGCTGACGCGCCTGGCGGGCGATCCCCTGCAGGTCGCCGCCTGGCTGCAGGCCTGCCACGATGCGGGGATTGCGGTCCGGGTGCAGATCAATGAGAGCGCCGCGCCGGAGGAGGGTACACCGGACGGTACCCCGCCGGCGGACCTGACCGGCACCTGGTACCGCCGGCTGGACACCGCGTTGCAGGCGCTGGGGATCACCGGGCTGACTGAGGATATTCGCCTGGCCGTGGTCAGTCCGGAAGCCTCCCTGCGGACGCTGCCGGCACCGGAGCGCCTGCTGCACGTTCTGCGCGACGCGGACCCGCTCACGGCTGCCACATACGAGGAAGACACGGAGGCCGCGCTGGCCGGCCTGCTCACCCGCGCGGGGTTTACGGGCGACCAGGCGCAGGAGCTGCAGTGGCACCGCATTCGCTGGCCGCTGATGGATCAGGAAGACGCTGACAGGCGCGAGCTGAACAGCCTGCTGGATGAACTGGAACAGCGACAGCTGTACTGCAACCGCGGGCAGCTGACGGAGATTGTGTTTTCACCGGTCCGCAAACCCGGCGAGCGCTGGACAGACCGTCTGCAGTGGCTCCTGATGACGGACGGATTCGGGTTCCGGAGTCCGCTCTCCCGTGACGCAGGCTCCCGGGCGCTGGCGATCCTGGCCGGTTACACGGGGCAGGAGGTGGCGGAACATCTGGCCACGGTTATCGTCTGGAACGACGACAGCGCGGGGACGGCGTCATGAGCACAGGCAACGTCCATTTGATTGTGACCTGCACGAGCCGTAAAACCGTGCCTGCAGGTGATGCGGTCTTTCCGAATGAACGTGACGTGGAGAGAGCTTACGGGCTCTGGCTGGAAAGGCTGGCGCAGGCCCGTCGCGGATCGCCCTCCATGACCGCCGGCGAGCTGTATACGGGCCAGCACTGGAGCAGGGCAGTTACAGCTGCGGCGCGGAACGGTGCCGAAATGTGGGTGATTTCAGCTGGCCTGGGGCTACTGCACGTATCAGACCCGGTGGTCCCGTATGAAGCGACGTTCTCCTCGATGCCGTTCTGCCATCGCACTCACTGGGAACGGCTGACAACGCGACCGCCGGCGGAACGGCGGTATGCCTCCCTGAAGACGCTGATGCAGGCAGGGCCTGACGGTCGGTTTGTGGTGGCCGCCTCCCCGGTGTACCTGCGCGCCGTTGAATCTGACCTGCTCGCGGGGAGGGGAGCGCTACGTACATCTGAACAGCTGCAGGTTGTCACCTCAAAAGGTTACCAGGGGAAGCTGAAAGACAACGTCAGATACACCAGTGCGGGTATGATGAAGGCACTGAACACCAATATGACGGGGCTCAATATCAGCTATGCATCTCAGTTACTTGTTAACGACGTAAGTAAATGACATAAGAGTAAGCACCCTGACAGGACGTAAAACTAAAACACGCGACTTCTTTTTTGATATTCGTTACACAGAAACGATATCATAGGATTTCAGGAAAATATTACGTGCTCTGCTTTCCGAAAGGCTGAGAACAATCAAAACAGCCATAAAATATGCATATGTAAGGTGCCATTATAAAATGGATTTAGTTTTAGATAATCAAACGAAAAGTTATGCAGTACAGAATTACAGGAAAGATATAGACGGTCTTCGCGCTGTCGCTGTCCTGCTTGTTATATTATTCCATGCAGGGTTGTCATACTTCCCTTCAGGCTTTATTGGTGTTGATATATTTTTTACCATATCAGGATTTCTGATTACCGGAAAAGTTATCAGTGAAATTGAAAAAGGAACCTTCTCCCTAACTAATTTTATAAAAGGCAGATTATGGCGATTGCAACCTGCACTGCTGGTGACAATTCTCGGCGCCATCATTGTAGCGACATACTGCTACATTCCTGACGATTACACAGCGTTCACGAAAAGTGCCAAATACACCACTCTGTTCTTATCAAACCAGTATTTTGATAAGCTTAGTGCAGCATATGCATCTCCTGACTCTGATTACTTCCTCCTCTTGCATACATGGTCGCTGGCAATTGAATGGCAGTGGTATTTTTTCTTTGCGCTGTTCGCGGGCATTTTGACACTACTGCTCCGTAAATTTAAAACAAAGTTTGCGTATAAGCCGTTCCTTTATGGCTGGTTATTACTGACCTTAACTGCAACAATAATTGTTATTATTGTCAGCCTGTACTCTTCCAGTCAGCATTACTATTCATTAAATATGCGCGCTTTTGAGTTTCTGATTGGTGGAAGCGCCGCTCTCCTGAAGGACAGAGTTCAGCTAAATCATAAATGGCTGAGTAATTCTCTGACAGTAGCAGCTATCGCTGTACTTATCTGCACTTCAGGTTTAAGCATTCGCGTCGAAACTTATCCAAACAGCTGGACACTGCTTGTTTGCCTTGCCTCTGCAGTATTACTGTTAAACCCAAATACATTCGTAAATCGTACCTTACAACTGACGCCGATAAACTACACGGGGAAAATCTCCTATTCTCTGTACCTGTGGCACTGGCCCATATTTGCGGCGTTCAACTATCTTGAGTTCTCTCTGTCCGGCAAGACACTGTGCATTGCGCTGGTGATAACTGCAGGGCTGGCGGTGCTTACCTATCACGGTATTGAAGAGCGCTTCCGCCGGGTTAAGCTGTCATTTGCAAAGAGTATAATCCTGCTTGTATTGCTCCCCCTTACGGTCTGCACGGGCCTTTACTCATTAACCGTGAAAACGAACGGTTTGCCACAGCGCTTCAGCGATGAATACAATCGCTCGTTACAGCTGCTGAATTCCGCCTCCGAGAATGCCGCATCGAGGGATGGCTGCCTCAGTGGAAGCCAGGACCTTACGGACTGTCAGTTCGGCGATCATGAAGGTTCGAAGAAAGCCTTTCTGATTGGCGATTCAAACGCTAACCAGTTCTGGGGTTTTTATGATGTGCTGGCTAAGGATGCTGGCATAAAAATGTATTCCCTCACCACCTCTTCGTGCCTGACCTTACCAGGAATTTATCAGTTTGACTGGTGGAAATATAAAGGTGTCAAATATCAGGAATGCCATGATAACGCAGAGCAATATTATGATTATATAAAATCAAATCACTTTGACTACGTCATTATAGGGCATGTATGGTCAAACTATTTTGCTGCCCAGTTAATCACTAACGATGGGGATGAGCGAAGTGAAGCACTCTCAGACAGTCGATACGAAATGGCGTTACGTACAGCCATACGTACTATCATAGATGCTGGTTCAAAGCCAATTATCATGTTCACCATTGCAACCATGCCACGCAACTATCAAAACTGTATAAATCAGCACGTTATTCATCGACGCCCATTTGACATCAATGAATGTGATATGCAAAACCCGGCAAATACCAACGGGGAAAAAGTCACGCAACTGATGATTAAAATGAAGGCTGAGTTCCCAACGCTGACCTTTATTGACCCTAAATCAATACAGTGCATTAGTGGTAAATGCATTACCAATATTGATGGCGTAACTGTTTATCGTGATGTGGGACATCTTACCGATTATGCTTCCTATAAATTCGGTCAGCTGTACTTAAATGAATTTGGTAATCCATTAAAATGAATCAGGTGTACTTATAAAATCTGATGGTAACTTAAAGGGCACATTGTGCCCTTTTTAATACACCTTTATTTATCTATACGATACATCAACTACCCACAACATCGCGATATACTCTGGCTTCTATAAATGAGACACTCATATAACGAAAACATCAGAGATATAGCCATGTTCCGGAAACTGTACTTAATTACTTTGCTCATCGTGACGTATCAGGCCAGTGCGGATATCAACGGCAGGATTGTTCGTGTGCTCGATGGGGATACCGTTGAGATTCTCGGTGAAGGGAACCAGCTGACGCGTGTTCGTCTTGCCGGTATCGATGCGCCGGAAAAGAACCAGCCCTTTGGCCAGCGTTCCAGACAGGAACTGTCATCGATGGTGGCACAGCGCATCGTTAACGTCACTGGCGAGGATGAGGATCGTTACGGCCGGCTGCTTGGCACGGTGTGGCTTGGCACGAAGGATGTGAATGCCGAACAGATCCGTAAGGGACTGGCCTGGGCATACCGATATCACGGAAAACCTGTCCGGGTCGACTACGCAACACTGGAAGACGAAGCCCGTCGTCAGGCTTCAGGTCTCTGGTCAGTCCCTGGACAGACAGAACCCTGGCGCTGGCGAAGCCAGCATCAAGAGAGAGGTTCAATTAGCGACGCCCCCTGATTCCGCACGTTGCCGACCGCAGGGGAAACCGGATGCCAGGTGAATGCATCAGCTGGCACAGCCCCCTGTTTGGCCGTCCTGCCCACCTCGTCACCACTGAGGCCCTCGCGAAGCCAGTCGCGCGCTGCATCAGGCGTCAGCACCAGAGGACGACGATCGTGGATATCGATAAGTCCCTTGTCCGCAGCTGCCGTGACAATAACAAACCCTTCCCCGTCATCCCTCAGACCAAATGGCCGTGCACCAATGGCAGCCATGAACACGGGCTGACCGTCCCTGCGGTAAATGAAATACGGCTGTTTTTGGTTCCCCTGGCGTACCCATTCATACCACCCGTCAGCAAACACTATGGCGCGGCCGCGTTCCCACAGCGGACGAAACATACGTCCCTCAGCTGCAGTTTCAACACGGGCATTAATCAGGGGCGCTTTGTGCCACCATTCCGGGGAATGTCCCCACAGAACGGGATCGAGCTGCAGCTGATCATTGCTTTCACTGAGCAACAGCACCCGGGTCCCCGGCGCCACGTTGTAGCGTCCGATCGGCTCCGGCACTGCGGAGAACCTGGCATCAACCTCACCGGCCAGATAAGCCAGGTATTCAGCGCGGGTCTGTGACTGAGAAAAACGTCCACACATAAGCGTTTCCTGCCGTTAAAGGGTAAGTATAGGAAAAATGAGAAGCATGGATTGTTTAACGGCAACGGACAACGATCCGGACAGGGGAGACAAAAGCAGGAAGGTACGGGACGTCTAAATAGTGTATTCTTTTTATCAGGTTAAAGGAGACGTGAATGACAGTGAAAAACCAGGAACTTATCGCAGCAGGATTCACCAGTAAGGATATCGAGCGAATCAAACGTCACCAGGCGACGGGGGACTCGCTGGATAAGGTTCTGAAAGATCTGGCCGGCTATTTCCTGTCGGTAGCCTGGATCACCGGCGGGATGGCCATCATCACCCTGCTCACCGCGTTCTTTGGCAGCGCCAGCCATCTTATATCCTGCGTGGTTGCCGTCGTCTTTCTCCTGATTGTGCTGCTTCTGGTGATGCCGGTCAGACTTGGCTATAAATCATGGAAGCTGATGAGATCTCATATCAGCGACTCCGGTCATCACGGGTAAGGAGTTCAAGTACTACCTTTGCACCGACCCCCCATCCCAGAACCTTCATCGTCAGTTTGCCCGGAGACATGGTTTCCACCTTGCGGTAATAGTCTCCGGGAAGATAACGGAAAAGACGCCAGGCCTCAGCTTTCCCGGTCAGACCAAACACACCATAAACGCTGGCTGCAAGCGTGGTTGCATTAAAGATCCCCAGGCCGACATCGCGGCTGAAGCCCATAAACTCCGCTACGGACATGGCGCCGTCCGCAAGGATCCCCTCTGAAGCAGGTTCATTCAGGAACTGACGGGCTGCCTCCCGTGATACCGTATTAAGGGCATCACCGACCAGAACGGCACCGGCAAGCATACCAGCAGGCGTCATCGTTGCGATCATAACACCGCCAAACACGGCCTGAACGCCGGCGAGAACGACCTTAATCCCGGATATGAAGTATCCGACAATTTTATTCTGCTCTGTTACATACTGAATTTCAGCGTAGATTCGGGCATAACCGGTTTTCAGCATGCGCGACTGTTCAAGCAGGAACTCATTCTCAGCCCTGAGGTTCTTCAGGCAGGCAATGCATTCTTCATCGCTCCTTGCTCTTCTCGCCGCGTCAAACTGTTGCATGACAACCTGTCTTATTTCATCCACGAATTTCAGACGAGTCAGTGAATCACTGAGGTGCATGGCCGCGACGGTATTTGCGGTATTCACAAGCTTTCGGGCTTCCAGATTGATCATTGTATCAGCCCACTGACGCTGGCTCTGCCCGGGAAAAAGCGCGATATCCATTACATATTCCTTATCTGTCGTCAGGACAAGAAGCCATTAGCCTGCCTGTCTCAAATATTGCAGCTGCGCGCCAGGACTTCACGTCTTCAGTTTTCTTACCGTCAACATACCAGTGGAGCCCGTCGGTATTTATTCGCTCAAAAAGAAAAGACATATCCCACACGTGTTCAGGGATTAACGTTCCTTCCCCCGCCAGAATACCGGCCGTGATGGAGTGATTACCTCCCCGAACAAAACCAATGCGCCAGGGCAGCCAGAGTTCAACATAATGATTAGTACGATCCTGCTGCCATACTCTTCCTTTTGCCGTACCAATCCGGGACACATTATCGATATAACGGGAAAGACTCCACGGCCAGGGAAGAACCATATCACTGGCCAGAGAAAGCGGGTAATCTTCTGGATTAACTTCTCCCGCCTTCATACGGCTATAGTCCTGAACCTCTGTGATGGCATTAAAGAAAAATGCCCCGGGTGTCAAATCCGGACGGGCATCGGTTCCTTCTTCTGCCACCGCGAGCAGGAAATCACTCTGCAAAGGGCGGACCATAGCGCGAATCAAATCCGGCAAAGCCTGGACCGGAAGCGAAGACGCAACCGACAGCAGATGTTCAAAATTATTCTTAGCCGTGGTGAGCCTGCTGCACTTCCTGTTCCCTTTCCAGAACACAATTCTTCTCCCGGTGTTCACTCAGCCAGCTATGCCAGTCGTCAGATCCGTATTCGATTTTGTCAATAATCCCCACTGCACTGGTATCAAATATCACGGTAGTTGTACCGTGAAGATAGCTGTCCGTAAATATACCTTCCCAGTCATAAATGCCCTGGATACCACAATTCAGGTACAGGCGGATCATTTCATCTGAATCCACATGCCTGTTACCCACATAAAACATACGCCCTTTGTAAGTGCTGTAATGAGGCTCGCGCAGGGCATGCCAGTCCCAGCCTTTACTGAGTTGGCTACTGATGCTGATAGGAAGTCCATCTCTCAGACGTGCCGCGATATCGGGCTGCTCTGCGAGCGGCAGCCGGTGATTAGCGATAATCGCCCCGGAGTTCAGTTCACACCGGCAAACCAGTGGCTGTCCGGGATTTCTGTTTTTGAATAACGCATGATTGCTGGCTCCTTTAAAATTATCCGTAAACCAGCAGGCATCGATGTTACCGGACTCACCAGTTCCCTTGTATGCCACATCAAACTCATCAAACCGCTGTCTTGTTCCGTGGAAAAGCTGCATTACTGGTACCTCCAGTCAGACAGTATTGAGGATGAGGATCTCATTGATCATAAACGTAGAATAATTATGCCGCCTGGCTACATGGAGGCGCCAGCAGATGTTAACTATGAAAATGAAGGTCAGTGGCGCCGTCACCCGGCAAAGCCGGTAACGCAGCTGGCAGATTCTGATGTTAGAAGGCCGAGCAGCGCGCAGGCATTCAGAAAATGCGCCGCAGGCGCATGAAGGCGCCCTCATGAACTAAATATTGCACTTTCGTAAATGGCGCCGTAACCCGGCGAAGCCGGTTACATTATTGATAGGTCCCACCAATCCATCCCTTCCCCCTGCTAAGCCATAACCCGCTTTCAGCGTTCACAGAATTCGATGTGCGCCGTCGGAGTGGTCACGACAAGGCGTAGCCGCAGTCGGGGCGTATCTCCGCGTTAGCGGGCCTGTAGGACCGCTTACGGGCGTGTTACACAGAACTTGGCAGCAGAATGTATTTAAGCGACTCAGATCCTAGTTACAACATCCATCATTAAAAGCGATGTCTTCCGGCCCTTTGGGCCGGGTGGCTGCGCTTTTCAGTGGTGGGTTTATGTGCGGAGCTGAGGATACAGGAGATCGATGGTCGGCCATTGGCACTTTGTAACTTATTGCACCCTGCCCGCCATTTTTGGCGGGTGCTAGCTCCAGGCGCAGAGCGCCTGAACCGAACCGGCGCGGACAACGTCCGCTGCAAGGGCGGGCGTTATACACATGTCCACAGGACAGGTGTCGAATAGGTTTTATTTTTAAAAGTAAGTAATAACTGAAGTTTAAAAGAAAGTAGATCGGGGGTTTAAAAGGAACATCGTGGTTTGTAAAAATTCCATTTAGTGGTTTGAACGCTATCCTTCCAGTGGATTGAAGAGAAACCCTCTTGTAGTTTGTGTGGATAACTAGAAGAGCAAAGAAAAGTGGTGAAACTTTGGGCGAGCGGTCACAGAAATGTGTGGTCAACAACGTTCGGATTTTAGTTAAGTTAATTCACACCGATGTCGGCTGGGCGTGTTTGTCATTCCGGTGCCAACCGGTGGGCGGAAACAGGGACTGGATCAGGTGAAAACGGCAATAAATGCCGAAAAGCGGGCAGGCGTAGATCGGTGCCAGGGCACCAGGTCATGGAGGCTGTATTAGCAGGCGTCAGGTTGTGACCAGTAATGCATCACCGAGTCGAGCATAATGGCCACGCGAGAGCTTCATTCGATCCGTGACGCGACGTTCTATCTCCGCGCGCACCGCATCAAGACTGCCGAAGAAACGGCCCTTCCTGATTTCTTTCTGGATCTGCAGCCGAACCAGCTCCTCGATCTCTTTGCGTGTTCGAGGAGCATCCTTACGCGCTCTGTGCCGTTTCATGCCGTGTTCATAACGAGACTTATGGTACTGACGGAAGCGTTCACGAACGAATGACCAGGCCGCACTGATAAGTTCATCAGCACCGGCGCGTGGCAGACCTTTCTTCTCACGCTGTTTATTCTCCCACTCGATACGGCTGCGACGCGCAGCAGCAACGGCTTCTTCAGATACCCCCAGCACCTGCCACATCAACGGGGTGAAGGTGATATCAGTGGGAATGTTGCAGCCAATTTCTTTATCGTATTCGGTGTTATAGGTAATGAGGTTCAGCTGGGCGAGAAACTTCAGGGCGCCCGTCAGACGGGTGATCGACAGACGTTTTTTTTCCGTGGCCAGTCCGCAGCGAATACTCATCGTAGTGAGCGATGAACCAACGCGATTAGCCAGGGGATTAAAATAATGGCACATTGCCTGAACAGCAGCTTCCAGAGCCCGAATGCGTAACACTGGCGGGCGCTTTTTGCGCTCACCACGGGCGATCAGCATAGCAACCAGTGCCTGAAACTCTGCACGCTCAGTGAAGCCAACTGCTTTCTCGCGAATTTTTTCACAGAACGGTAGGGTTTTCTTTCCCTTTTCAGGAATGAATTCTGGATTCGGGTTTTTTACCTGACGGTAAAGTGTAGTGGCTTCAGATTTCTGCTTACTCACCACTTCCTGCGCTTATGTTGCACAGAAGGAGTAAGCACGGAATCTCTTGTCTTTTTTCGCGCACGGGTTATACTCCCATACAGAAGCAACAACTTCTGCATGATTTGTTAAGGACCCCGTTAATCTCGCGATGCCGCCAAGTATCTAAGATTATCGGGGTTTTTGCTTTTCTGGGCTTTACTAACTAACCACCCAGAACCTGCCACCTTCTTCGGCGTGACAACCTAATTAATTCATTTAGAACAATAAGTTCTCCGACTTTATCACCACAACAATGCTGGATCAATTTTTAGGATCTCTCCGGCAGCAGGATCAAACATCACCTCTGGAGCGATGCGCCTCTGCGTCTCGTTTTAAGCTTTCGAAAAGCTCAAGTGGTACAAGATAAAACGCCGGCGCGCTACGGTTCAGAATAGCAATAGCATCACCCTCTGCTGACTCGACAGTCCCTAACGGATCCCTTTTGAACTCCGTGATACCAGCGACTTTCGTGCAATGTATCGGATGTGCCATAACTCCTCCTGATTTACAGATAGCACCTACGAATTATAGTATCGTAGCATACAATCAGACACTTAAAAGCATCATTAACTAATATTATGATCGCAGATCAAATCCAGTTAAGTGATGGCTTACATGATATAGTACATCAACACACAAAATATACCTCTAAATTTCAAATACATACGGCTATTAGTGGATGATGTCTAAACTCGTTTCTTCAAAAAAAAGTTCCAACTCGCTCCTCAGGTCTTAAACCTGATATCCAACAGCAGAGAACCTATGACAATCAAGAACGGCAATCTGCAGTATGTAGCGGTAAACCAGGCTTTTCTTCGATTATTGAAACTCCCCAACGATTATCCAATTGTAGGAAAAACATTAGACCAACTCCCTACCTCCTTAGCTTACCTCTCGCAGCGGATACATAAGCAGGAGGAACTCGTTATGGAACATGAAGATAAGTTTTCTTCAATCGTTACGCATCCAATAGGTGAGAGCAACTCTATACATGCTCTCTGCTTCGAATCCCGCCCCTATTACGACGATGATGGGATCTGCTCAGGAACTATGCTTCAAGTTAGGCCTGTTGATATTTTTGGACCAGACAGCTTGCTATCGGGAGACGTTCCAAAATCGTTGGTATACAGGGTACCGTCCGAGATTTTCACTAATGCTGAATGGGAAGCTATCTTCTTAATCTCTCTAAAATACAGCAGGAAAATGATGTCTCGGATATTAGGAACCTCTCTTAAAGCGGTAGAACACAGAATCAGCCGATGCCTGCAGAAAACCGGAACCTCGTCTGGATCCGAGCTTTTAGACTTTTGCAAAAAGAATAACTGGGATGCATATGTTCCCCCTCGCTTCTTAAAGCCGCGGTTTCGACTATTCAGAGCTGCTCCTGATGCGTATCTAGTTGACTCATCACGAAGCAGACAGTAGTCTTCAAATGTCACAGTAAATCCTGTGATCGGGCGTGAGAACCCGCATCTACACGTGCACACAGACACGCACATGCGTGTTTTTTTGTGTACTGAACCAGCACATCTTCTTAATGGCGGTTCAGGTAGGGCAACCGTAAGGTTGGCCGGTACCGTGTAGGCCGGTTTCTCACCCCTGCCTGGGCTGCCACCAGAGCGTGAGAACTCCTTGGTAGCCGACATAGCAACTACACGGGAGCATCATCTATGATGTGCAAGAACCTATCAAAAACCTCTACATCCCCCTTAGCAAATGAACCTGGCTTTATAGGCCTCGCTGCAAAAGCTCACCCTTATCAGAACTCCTTCGCCCATACCAGATGTCGCGACAAGTTCCATGGGGTTTCTCCCCATTAAGGGAGATGCATATTACGCGTAAATTTACTACGTATAGATTTGCTAGGGGACTTAACGATGATTAATGACAACACTATTAACGCCCTGCATAGCGTATTTCCTGAGCTTTCCAGAAAACAGTTAGAAATCGTTACTCTGTATGCTCACGGTAATGCATATGAAACCATCGCTGACATTTGCAATATCTCTGTTGAGACAGTTCGCTCACATCTAAAGCGAAGTACTAAGGCGCTGAACTTAAAAAGTAACGATGCAATGCGTGCAGTTATATTGTCACGCTCTTACTTTTTCATGATTTCATTGATGATCACAAATCAATCAAAAATTGCACCCTAACGGGTGCAATTTTAGGATTTGGACTATTTACACTTTACATCATTTTGAAGTGATACAAAAATACGCACAGATCCTTAAGTATTGCCGCCAATTTTACTTAAGGGTCTAATCTACAAGAGCATCCTGAGGCATGAGAGCTTCCCAATAACAGCATTCAGACTTAAGTGTTTGTTCGTAAGACTGTTTTGTTATCATGTTTGAGTATGTTCGACCCCGTTGAACTTTGAATTATCCCGCTATGGATCAATTCTGCGCGAAGCGTTCAAAAAATGAATATTGAGACTGTATGTAACCAACAATGGTATCTTGCTCTCTATATTACGGGGGGCAAAAACCGCGAGAATTTATTTGACTGGCTTCACGACCGGAGAGTTACTCCTTGGACGCCATTATCCTTAACTCAAATACGACGTGCGGATGCACCGCATGTTTTCAGAAAAAGGGTCTCTGCTGTATTTCCAGGATATTTCTTCCTTAAAGCCAATTTCGAATTCCAAAAAATTGATACCATTCGGGCGCATTCAGCGTTTTGCGATTTTGTGAAGTTCGGCAGTCAAATCACTCCCGTTAATACAAGAGTGGTTGAAGCATTAATGAAAAAATACCCCGACCCTACTCACCATCCAGCGGCCAGAGCTGAACTCGAAGCTGCATCAGATATCTGGCTAACGAAAAGTCAGTACAAACGTTTAACTCAGCTGGAAAAAATTGAACACCCCATATCCCGGACAGCAATGTTGTTCGATATGATTACCCATGCTAATGCATGGGGATTTTGAGATGTACTTAGACCGAAGCCTCTTTTGCTGGCCATAACCAGTTTTCATCCCTTTCCTTTAGTTCCCCCTTTTTATGGGGGCTTTTTTTCCTCCTTTTTCTGGCAATGACGTCTGGGCTGGTCCTGCCCGATGAACATCCTCTGTTCCTATAACCGGCCTGCACTCAGGCTTCCTTCATTCTGGCGGAATGAAGGTACAGACGTCATTGCCAGAAACTGAACCATAGAGAGACATACCATGCAATCCACCCAGGAACAGGTCAGCCATCTCTTGTGGTGCATTCTCGTTGCCTTACGCACGGCAGTCGAAAACCACCACATAACCTCAGAACGTGGCAAACGAAAATTCATCACTGAATGGCTAGGCGGGGCACGAAGAATACCTACGTTCAAAGGAATGGGTAGTGAATTTATGACTATCCGGCAATTACTTGATACCGAAAAAAACCGCCCCATCGATGCCGTACTGACTGCACTATGGACCAATTCTGTATCAACCGGAAACTGTGATCTTTTTCGGTTTCGGGCTGTCCTGAATTCACTTCTCGGACTCGGGTGGAAACACTGCCTTTGCCCCTGGCCAGAACAGGTTGTTACCGAAATCATGGAGCGTCAACGCACTCGAAAAAACCACATCCTGCAACTCACACGTATGGAAGAAGCATTTACCGCAACAGGCTCAATGACTTCACCTGTCACATTTCAACTCCTGCTGAAGCAAAATGAGGACGATGAAGTGGAAAAGTCTTTCTATCTCGATCGTTTCTCTGTTGTTCGAGGCCGTGACACCTCGCTGTCTAAAGCCACTTTACGCACTCTCTATATCGGACATAGCACCCTGCCGGAATCCGCCTGGGGAGCATGGGGAGATCGCGAAGGTGTCGGCAGCGGTAATCTCTGGCGGCCAGACCTTCACTGACCGAAAACAAAAGGAACAAACCATGAAGTTTCGCCCATTCTCCCGGGGCGTCAGCGTGCATAAAATTGCCCTGCCCCTGTTAATACCGTCACTATTAAGCAGCTGTACGGGATTTCAAAATCGAAACGTCGCACCAGATACACCTGCGCTCGTGTTTGTCGACGGTCAGATCAGCGAAAGCGCTGATATAATCACACAGACACAGCGGCGGGTAGCACCTCCGGCCGCAACACCTGTTCCCGTACGACAGCCGACTACCGCAGCGTTGGCACCACAGACCTCCCCCTTACCGAAACCTACGATACTGGCATCTTCAGCAAGGCAATCCGGATCACCAGTCCCAATAGTGAACACATCATTGCCAGCACTTACGTATATTGGCACACCTGGTCCCGTTGCTGTTCTGTCATTATCCCCAGCACGAAGTCTCACCCTTGAACAGTGGGTCAGACGCATCATTCCGACAGGCTGGGCATTGAACTATGAAAATGCCCTGCGCCCTGTCCTGAATACCCGCATCGTCTCGGTCGACACCAATGACCAGTGGACCAGGGTGCTCAATCGTTTGCTGGCCGAGCAATCAATTCAGGCGCAGGTGGACTGGAATCGTCATGCCGTCACACTGCAGCGAAAGGGGCAATCCGTTCAGTTAACATCCCCTGCACCGTCCACTGAAAACCACACAACTCCTACTCAAGCAACTGGCGCACCGAGAAACCCGTTCAGCAGCCCGGATAAAGCCCAACCCGTAGCTCCGCCAACGGTTAAAGCCAGTCCGGCCCCTGTAACGACTAAACCAGCGCAGACACCGATAGCGGTGGTGAAATCACAGCAAGTCATCGGGCAACCAGTCGCACCTGTGGTTCAGGGCAAAAGCTGGACGGCACCGGCTGGAACAACTCTACGAGAAATGCTGATGAAGTGGGCACAGGATACCCGCTGTGAATCTGGTGCCTCGCCACACTGGACGGTTATATGGCCAGTATCCGTGACGGATTACCGGCTTGATGCGCCACTGACGTTCCGCGGCTCATTTGAAACTATGCTCGGCCAAATGTTCGATCTTTACCGGACGGCACAGAAGCCGCTTTATGCTGAAGCTTCCCGGATGCAGTGCGTGGTATCGGTCAATGACACGCCGGCAGGTCGATGATGGGCTGGGTCATACTGGCCATCGGCATGATATTTTTCCTGATCGCCGGTGATATAGATTCGCAACGCAATCAGAGCAGTCGGGCCGCAATACAAACGCAAAACGGCCAGCTTTATGCTTCCCAGTTTCTTACCATCGCTAACCGTGTTAATGACTGGCGTTACAAGACTGGTCAAAAGGACGGCACCATCCCTGCCGACCAGTTGGGTCTTCCCTTCCCCCCCGACAGTCGAATCCAGTACCGGTTACTTCAGAGTAGATTGTGGATCTGGATGCCGGAACAACCTGGACTCGTTGATGCGTTACGGGCACAGAGTCGCGGTTCGGCACTTATCGGCACCATGAGAAGTGGCCAGCTAATCTGGCTTTCCGGTCTTGCCACCGGACTCACGGCACCACAGGGCGTTCCTGAAGGCGCCGTGGTTTACCTCAACTAATCCGGATTTTCCCCATGAAGAAAACCCTTTTGCGGCGCCTGCTGATGGCGTCCTGCTTTGCCATGCTCGCAGGTTGTACCTTCTCTGAAATCAACAAAATGCAGACCAAGGCACAATCTGACGCCACGGTAGCCCGCGCGCAGGCGCAGCTGCCACGAACACAACACCAACAACCACTGACCTGGACGGACCGGCAGTGGATTAACCCTAGCCCCATTCCTGTAGCCGTACGTGAAAGGAACCGTCAGGCTCCGTCCTGTAATATCACCCAGGCAAAAAACAACATTACGCTGCAGGAGCTGGCACAACGCATCACCGCGCTGTGCGGCACACCAGTTATCTTTACTCCTGATGCCATTGATATCAGCCAGAGTAACGTCAGCACCGGCGTCACGCGACAGATGAGTGGCTCACTACCACCACCCGATGACAGCGGTCGGACACCACTGGCAAGCCTGGGGGGCGTAACCTCTCCGCAAACAAGCGGAACCAGCCAGCCCCTGAACCTTACCGGATTGATGTGGCAGGGAGATTTGGGTGGGCTTCTGGATCTGATGGCCAGCCGTAGCGGTCTCTATTGGCGGATGGATAATGGCACCATCGTGTTTTACCTGATGGAGACCCGGACCTATTCGTTGGCCATGCTGAACACAAAAACGTCCAGCACATCGAGCGTCAGCTCAGGAACAACCAGCAGTATGGGAGCCACCAGTGGCACAGATAACTCCGCCTCCGGTGAATCCACCACATCACAGAGCACAACCACCGGCCAGGAATACGATTTGTATGCTGACCTGCGCAAAGCTGTGGAGTCCATGCTGACTCCGAACAAAGGCCGCTACTGGCTGTCCTCGTCCAGCTCCTCACTGATCGTAACGGACACTCCGTCTGTACAGGCAGCCGTGGCACGCTATGTGAACGAGCAGAATCTCATCATGAACCGGCAGGTTGCTCTGAATGTTGAAGTTCTGAGCGTCGGTAACTCACGAAACGAAGACTTCCGGATTGACTGGAATCTGGTCTACAAGTCGCTACATACCGCGGGCGCTACCCTTAACAACGCTACTGGGGATCTCACTGGCGGCATTTCTGCCGGCGCGTCCATTCTTGATACAGCTACCGGTAATGCGGCGAAGTTTGCTGGCTCAAGCCTGCTGCTGAAAGCTCTATCAGAACAGGGCGATGTCAGCGTCGTAACCTCTCAGTCCAGTACCGTGACTAACCTGACGCCCGTGCCTATCCAGATGGCAGATCAGACGGTCTATGTGGCACAGTCGGCTACAACTACCACCACGGATGTCGGCGCAACCACAACTCTTACTCCAGGGATGATTACCACCGGCTTCAACATGACCCTGCTGCCGTTGATTCAGGAAACGGGTAATGTTCAGCTGCAGGTGAACTTCAATCTGTCAGATCCGCCGACCATACGTAACTTCACGTCAAAAGACGGTAACTCTTACATCGAGATGCCATATACCAAACTGCGCTCTCTTAGCCAGAAGGCAAATCTCCGCGCCGGGCAGTCGCTGATCCTCACAGGTTTTGATCAGAACAATACCTCCGTCAATAAATCCGGCACCTTCACGCCAGGGAACCCGCTCCTGGGCGGGAGTCAGTCAGGTAAAAACGAGCGGACCACTCTGGTCATCGTGATCACACCGACATTCCCGCAGAGTTCCGGAGGCTGAAATGAATGATGAGGCTTACCTGTTTACAATTCGGGATGGAAAATCCCGCAGCCGTTACTGGCTGGCGGGAATGGACTGGGCCCCAAAGGAAAGACAGAAATTCAGGCTCCCGTCCTTTCAACTGAAAAAAGCACGGCATGCCAGAACAGGTGGTGTTGGCGTTCACACCTCAACTGGACAGATAAATGGACGGAACAGGCAGCAACTGGTCGCGGGGAGTGGTCTATTGCCGGCCCGCCATCGCCGTCATCAACTTTTTTCGCTGGCACTTGCGTTCTGTGCCGGAACACGAAATGGCTACGGTATTTACCGACTGAACAGCACCGATTTCGTGTTCCTGGCCAGCATTAATGGTTTGCCTGCCGTCACAGCCGATAAAACGGGTGGCGCCGACAAAATGGAATCACTGCTGACACTTTTTCAGAGCATGAACGAACCGCCCGTGGAAGGGTGGGACTGTCTTGCTACATTGGACAATCCCCTGGATGCCAGCAGCCTGATTGACGGACTATCTGTACGCAGGCGACAGCAATGCCGTGTGCATGTCGATGGACTGCAGAAACAGCGATGGTTGATGTTATTCGCGGCAACTCTGATGGGAGCCGGTGCCATTGCATGGTGGCATGCAGCGACACCACCTGAGGAGCCGATGCTTTCCGCCGAAGAAATCCAGGCCAGGGCGCGTGCAATGTTCGTCAGTCAGGCAAAACCTCAGGTCTTACCTCATCCCTGGGCACGAGAAGTCACAGCTCAGGCATTGATCGACGATTGTCAGAGGAAAACCGATCCAGCGCTACACGTTCTGGAAAGCTGGAAACTGGCGTCCGGAACCTGTTCTCCTGATGGGATAACTCTTTTGTACCAGATTATGCCCGGAGGCACAGTCGAAGGGTTTCTGGCACGCAGTCAGGAGGTCTTCGGCGTCACGCCGGTATTCAATCTTAAGGAAGGGGGACGGGAGGCCCGAATTACACTTCCGCCCCCAGAAAGGCCACTCAGAGATGAAGTCGTGCCTGACAGCTCATCGCAGCTCATACGAATCCTCTCCTGGTTCCAGCGTCAGCAGTTAACACTCAACATTACCGATGTAGTCATGCCTCCAACCTTACCGGGATCAAACGGGGAACCACCTCCTGTGCAGGACTGGCAGGAATATGCGTTTAGTTTCTCCGCGGCCCTCCCCTCCATCATCTTATTCGATGGTCTGGATGAAACAGGTATCCGACTTACGCGTTTAAGATTCGAGCTGAACGGAAGCGCGTTCAGCTATACCACTGAAGGTAAAATTTATGCGTCAGCAAAATAACTTTCTGCGACAGGCGACAATCTGGCTTCTGCTGCCAGTATTCAGTTCATTACCCGCTCTGGCTTCTCAGTCCACTAACCAGCAAGTATCACTGCCAGACGGGAACCAGGCAGCCGGGGTGACGAAAGGACAGCTTGAACAGCTGCATATCCGGAACATCATTCTTCAGGCTGAAGTTCAGGGGGCACAACTGCAGCGCCAGCTGGAGGAAAATCAATCTGGCGGCGCCACCTCTGCCCCCGCCCTCCCCGGTGCCATAGTCGGCGATACTTCACTGCCCGGTCAACCTGCGCGCTCAGTTGCCGTGAATAACCGCCCTGTCGTGCTGGAAATTAACGGCCGGGACAAAAACCTCCGCGCCACACTGCAACTGCCATCAGGACAGTCACTGGTTGTATCACCGGGGAACCGTATCCCAGGGATGGAGAGTACCGTCAGGAGTATTACGCTTGCCGGTGTAACACTCAGCGATGGCACGCTGCTTGCCTTCGGAGATTAACCATGAGCGCTATTACTGCAGAATCTCTCCTGCTGTTTGATGACGGAGATAAGAAAGAAATCCTCATCGACACCAACCAGCGAGGCGATCCCGGTGTACAGGCCGCACTGATGGATTTAATGAACAAGCATCCAGGGATCAAACATCGGTTTGTCACTCTCTCCGACTTACGTGAGGCGCGGAAAAAGCAGGCTTCTCAACCTCAGGCCAGCGATAAAGCAGGTTTGACGCTGGCAGACCTGGGCGGAGACAGCAGCCACAGTGAACAACGGATACTGAACTATTTCTCAGTGGCCAGAAAGCTCGGCTCCTCAGATATTCACTTCCTGATTTCAGATTCACTCTTCCAGGTCAAAATGAGGGTCCACGGCTATTTACATGTGGTGGATGAACGTCAGCGAGACGAAGGTATGTCCCTCTGTGCTACCTGCATTCTCTCCATGTCGGATGTATCAGAAACCAGTTTCTACCCACATCGTGAACAGGATGCACGACTCTCTCCGGCCATGATGCGGAAAATAGGCCTGTTTGGTGCCCGCTACAGTCATCGTCCAACTGGTGATGGGCTGATTGCGGTTATGCGCCTTATCCCGGATGACGGCAACAACGTACCTGACTTCCTGCAGCTGGGATATCTGCCCGATCAAATCAAGCTACTGAAACGCATGATTGACCGCCCCGAAGGGAAGATAATTCTCTCGGGACCTACCGGTTCTGGTAAATCCACCACGCTGCGTACTGCCTGCCGTGTATACCTCGATACCAACCCCGGGCAACACCTTCTTACCATTGAAGACCCGCTTGAGGGACAGGTCGTAGGTGCCGTTCAGACGCCGATCATCTGCGACAAATCAGATGAAGAAGCAGTACGTATCGCCTGGGGAAAAGCCATCTCGTCAGCGCTGCGACTGGATCCGGACGCTATCATGGAGGGCGAAATGCGCGATCTTGTATCGATGCTGGCCACCATTTATGCCGCCCAGACCGGACACCTGGTAATGACCACCCTGCACACCAACTCAGCACTCGGCATCCCGGAGCGTATGGTTACGCTCGGCGTTAACGAAAATCTGTTGTGTGATGCCCAGCTTTTGATTGGGCTCATCAGTCAGCGTCTGGTACCCACGCTATGTCCGGAATGTCGTATATCCTGGGAGGATAAGGTCGCAACCCTGAGTGGCGAGGAAAAGGACTGGCTGGAGAAATACTGCAATATTGAAGGCGTCTGTTCGACCGACAAGCTCTATTTCCATAACCCTGCCGGGTGTGAAGCGTGCACACAGGTGGTGGAGATAAACGGTCAGGTTCGTGGCAAAGTCGGTCAGGGTATCAGGGGACGTACCGTCATTGCAGAGGTTATCGAGACCAATAACCGTCTTTTTAAGCTGCTGAAAACTGACGGCAAGGTCGCGGCTCGCCAATTCTGGATAAACAACATGCAGGGGATCAGCCGTGTCCGGCACGTCCTGCATAAAATCAACGACGGATTAGTCGACCCGTTGATGGCAAACCGTATCATTCCACTTGATGAAGATGAACGGCTGGAGGTGGATGATGCGTGAAATGCACCTCCTGAAACGAATCCGATATAACCTGGTTCGCAAGACGTTCAGCGGTCAATACCGTGTTCAGTTCTATGATGCACTTCGGTTTCTGATTGAAAACCGGCAGAAATTGAAGCCTTCACTGGAGAAAATGCGCAATGCATGGACGAACTTCGGCCAGAAGTGGCACCCCTACGCTGAGCTAACGGACGACTGTATTGACGCCTTAAGGGAAAACAGCGGGGAGAAAACACTGGAGCGTACGCTCTCCCGGTGGCTACCGCCCGCAGAAGCATCCGTCATCAGCGCTGGTATACGCAGTGAGTCACTTCCACGCGCGCTGCGATACGCGTGTGCCCTGACCAGTGCCGGTAAGCGCATCCGCGCCGCGGTATGGCAGATGGCTATTTACCCGATTGGCTTCACCATTATGATGGCCAGTTCCCTCTTTGTACTGAATACCGAGCTACTTCCTACGCTGAGAGAGTTCAGCCCCCCAGAGAACTGGACCGGTGCGCTCGGCTTTCTTTTCGGTGTCTCGGAGTTTTTCAGTGAATATGGCGTAATAACCGGCATTGCTGCCACCGCGTTGATTATCTGGACAATCTGGTCACTCCCTCGCTGGTACCGTCCCGATAGGCTTCGCCGGTCTTTTGACGGAGTCATGCCTTGGTCAGTTTACAAAGATATCCAGGGTGCGACCTTCCTGCTTAACATCGGTGCACTTTTGCAGTCTGGCGTCAAAACCAAAGATGCGCTGGAGATCCTGCAGGAAACCGCCTCGCCCTGGCTATCTGTGCGTATCGAAGCGATTACCGATCACGTCCGTGAAGGTAAACATTTCGGACTAGCCCTGAAAGACTGCGGATATGACTTCCCGTCGCAGGAAGCGGCGAACTTTCTCTCCCTTCTGCAGGGTGACGGTGATGATGAAATCATCATTAACTACGGCCAGCGCTGGCTTGAGCAAACCCTGGTACGTGTCGCAAAACGAGCTGTCAGTGTCCGTGCACTCATGTTCTTGGCAATGATCATGATGCTTGTGCTTCTGGTCCTTGTCGTTATGGATATCTATGCCCTTAACAACTCGTCGGGCGCTTTTTAATTGAGGAAAAACCATGCAATACAATACTGAATCTGTCTCTCAAGTAACAAAACAGACCAAACCTGTAACTGCACACCGCGGCTGGGGGTTTATGGAACAAGGTTCTATCGCGCTTATCGTCATGGTGGTTATTGCTGCTGTCTTCGGTGGTTACTACCTCTTGCGCAATAGCGTCAGTGTGGGCAAGGAATCGTCGAACATCCAGTCACTTATCTCCAGCACCCAAAACATGCTTAAAGGGGGAGACGGGTATACCTTCTCTTCCGGAGCTAAAATGGTAGGCGCGCTAATTCAGATGGGGGCCTATCCAAAAACTATGACTGTACGAGGAACGGCCTCTTCCGGCAGCGCCACGCTGTACAACGGATGGGGAGGAGCGGTGACACTGTCACCTGTAACTGTCTCAGGTTTTTCCAACGGGTTCTCACTGACCTACGAAATGGTTCCTCAGAATGCCTGCGTCTCACTCGCCACGCAGCTCAGTCGCGCCAGAATTGCAGATGCCATCACCGTCAACTCCACGGCGCACAGTGACGGTATCGTGACTACCGAGCAAGCCAGCGCACAATGCACGGCTGACAACGGGAGCACCGGTACCAACAAGTTGATCTTCACGCTCAACAGCTAAGGAGACGATATGAGGAGGGAACGCATTCTCTCCTGCAGCCTGGCAATGACCCTGTTCATTTTGTCCTTTTCCTCAGACCCACTGATGGCCAGTCCGAACTCCCCGCCTGCTAACTTTGATGCCTGCTTTAACAATGCCGGTGCACGATATCAGATCGAGCCACTGCTGCTTAAGGCAGTGGCCAAAGGGGAGTCCTCGTTCCGTCCATGGGTCACAAACACCAACCGGGATAAAAAGGGCAATCCGGTCAGCACGGATTATGGGTTGATGCAAATTAACTCAACCCATGTGCCGAAGCTCGTCCGGATGGGTGTCATCCAGGGTGCAGAAGACCTGCTGAAGCGCCCCTGTCTGAACATTCAGATAGGGGCATGGATCTTGGCTAAACACTTTCAGGTATGTGGTGTGACCTGGAATTGTCTCGGGTCTTACAACGCTGGATTCCGTAAGGATCGGCACGAAACCCGTGAACAGTATGCCAACCGTATCTGGGGGTTCTATCTGGAGCTGAAAGGTCTTCGAGTCTGCCGGCAGGTGAAAGGAAAGCGAATATGCGAACCATCATAGTCACCAGTCTGGCTACAGCATGGAGTCTGCCGTTACTACTTGGGTTTGCGCTCATGGGCAGAGGTATGATGTGGCGCGTCCTCGACTTTCTGGAGGGAAATACTTTTGATGTTAAGGATCGGAAAACTCCTCTGACGGCAGGGATATGGCTTTTCGCTACTTTCGGTATGTTCGCAGCTCTAGCACCGGCGCCTGTTGCTGATCGTGCTGCAACCATAGCGATGATGGCTTTCCTGCTTCAGGCCGGTATCACCGACGCAGTCAGTGGATACTTGCCACGCACTTTCACTGTACGTCTGTTACTTGGTGGACTTCTCTGGGGTGCAGCATCCGACGTTTCGGCTGAAGGTATATTCACGCAACTGCTGGAGGTCGCGATAACAGGCTGTTTGATGTTATTGCTGAGTGCCCTGATAAATCGGGGCGCTCAGCGTCTTGGCCAAGGAGATTTATGGCTTATAACAGGCCTGACAGCATGGATAGGAGGAAAAGATGCAGCATTGGTCACTTTGGCTGGGACAGCAGCCTTTGTTCTTTGGCTGTTAACCTGGCATTTGTCCGGTAAAAAAGAGGGGCCACTGGGTCCCTGGCTTTGTCTTAGCGGAAGTGTCTTCCAGCTAACTCATCTGTATCAACCTGTATGGATATCAATTCTATGAAAAAGATTGATCGTGGCTGGGCGAATCTTGATGTCGCTCTGTCGCTCATAGTTGTGATGGCAATGGCCGTCTTTGGGCTCACTAAATACAAAGATTGGCAACAGGAAAAAAACTGGCAGGTTGAAGCCGCCCATATCAGTACCTATGCAGCAGCTGCACGGGGATACGTCGGTCGTAACTACGCCACGCTGTTAAGCGCAACCAGTACCACCGCGCCAACAGTGATCACCACGGCCATGCTTAAAAATACCGGTTTCCTGCCGTCCGGTTTCACCGAAACAAACAGCCAGGGCCAGCGTATGAACACTTATCTGGTCAGAAACGGGCAAAACACAGAGTTACTGCAGGGCATGGTGGTATCCAGCGGCGGAAGTGTATACCCGGCCAAAGCATTAAGGCTAATCTCAAGAGATATCAAAACCGGCTTCGGGGGATACATTGATGACAGTAAAACCGCCACCGGTGCATTGCGGACATGGAAAATTCTGCTAAGCAGCTACGGAGCCACCTCCGGTAACGGGCACATTGCAGTGCTTCTCTCAACAGATGAGTTGTCTGGCGCCCAGGAGGACAACGACAGGTTATATCGTTTTCAGGTAAATGGCCGCCCTGACCTTAATAAAATGCACACAGCAATCGACATGGGGGGAAATAACCTCAACAGTGTCGGTACCATTAATGGACAGACCGGAACATTCAGCGGGAACGTAAGTGGTTTAAACGGTATTTTTTCACAGAATATTACAGCGGGAGCGCAGGTAAAAGGAGCCACAGTTCGTGCTGACAGCGACGTCAGCGCCGGGCGCAATATTTCGGCAACAAACGAGGTATCAGGTGCCACAGTGAAAGCTACTGGCAACCTTTCAGCTGGCGGTGTTTTGCAACTGGGTCAGGTCAACGTTGCAGGTATGGCATGTTACCCAAACGGGCTGATAAGTCGTGATGCCAGTGGTGGCATACTT
>NZ_JBSKJP010000015.1:0-92781 GCF_053709615.1 Enterobacter sp. UPMP2061 | reverse complement strand
GTAGGCCGGTTAAGCGCAGCGCCACCCGGCAACAGCAACCCCAAAGCAAACACAACACGCACTCCCGGAATGATGAAAAAACTTTTAGCGCTAGCCCTTGTTGCGCCGTTGCTTGTGTCTTGTTCTTCCAAAAAAGGCGATGAATACAACGAAGCCTGGGTAAAGGACACCAACGGTTTTGACATTTTGATGGGGCAGTTTGCCCACAACATCGAGAACATATGGGGATTTAACGAAGTTCTTATTGCCGGACCGAAGGACTACGTTAAGTACACTGACGCCTATCAGACCCGTAGCCACATCAACTTCGATGACGGTACGATTACGGTTGAAACCATCGCAGGGACTGAACCTGCGGCGCATTTACGTCAGGCCATCATCAAAACCCTGCTGATGGGCGACGATCCGGGGTCTATCGACCTCTACTCTGATGCCGATGACATCACCATCTCCAAAGAGCCGTTTCTGTATGGCCAGGTCGTTGACCAGACCGGTCAGCCGATCCGCTGGGAAGGCCGCGCCACGAAATTTGCCGACTACCTGCTGCAAACGCGCCTGAAAAGCCGCACCAACGGCCTGAAAGTGATCTACAGCGTCACGATCAACCTGGTGCCGAACCACCTCGACAAGCGTGCGCATAAGTATCTGGGCATGGTGCGTCAGGCGTCGCGTAAGTATGGCGTGGATGAGTCGCTGATCCTGGCGATTATGCAGACCGAGTCCTCGTTCAACCCCTACGCGGTAAGCCGTTCCGACGCGCTGGGGCTGATGCAGGTTGTACAGCACAGCGCCGGTAAAGACGTGTTCCGCGCACAGGGGAAATCCGGCACGCCGAGCCGCAGCTACCTGTTCGATCCGCAAAGCAACATTGATACCGGTACGGCCTACCTGGCGATGCTGAACAATGTCTACCTGGGCGGGATTGATAACCCAACCTCACGCCGCTATGCGGTGATCACCGCCTATAACGGCGGGGCGGGCAGCGTGCTGCGCGTCTTCTCAAATGACAAAGTGCAGGCCGCGAACATCATCAACAGCATGGCGCCGGGGGATGTCTACTCAACCCTCACCACCCGCCACCCGTCTGCGGAATCACGCCGCTATCTGTATAAGGTGAATACGGCGCAGAAGAACTACCGTCGCCGCTAGTCAACACACCTTCTCCTGCAATGAGAAGGTGTTCTGCTTCCCCTCTCCCTGTGGGAGAGGGCCAGGGTGAGGGCATCAGACCGCACCCATCTCATCCCACCCATACGAAAATGCTATTTGCATCACAATCCAGACTGCAAATTAATGTGGATTGCATTTTTTTGCGGGAGGTAACAAAACATATCGTTGCCAACTGATAGAATTGCATCAAATAACAACCCTGAATGTTCCCAAAACAACATATCTCCCGCTCACTTGTGAGGAAAGTAACATGAACCTTAAGCTGCAGCTTAAAATCTTGTCGTTTCTGCAGTTCTGCCTGTGGGGTAGCTGGCTGACTACACTCGGCTCCTATATGTTTGTGACGCTCAAGTTCGATGGTGCGTCGATCGGTGCCGTTTACAGCTCGCTGGGTATTGCGGCTGTCTTCATGCCAACGCTGCTCGGTATCGTGGCGGATAAATGGCTAAGCGCGAAATGGCTGTATATGCTTTGCCACCTGGTGGGTGCGGGGACGCTGTTTATGGCGGCCGAAGTGACCACGCCGGGGGCGATGTTCATGGTGATCCTGCTTAACTCGCTGGCCTATATGCCAACGCTTGGCCTGATCAACACCATCTCCTACTATCGCCTGAAATCTGCCGGTCTGGATATCGTCACCGACTTCCCGCCAATCCGTATCTGGGGCACCATCGGCTTTATCATGGCGATGTGGGGCGTGAGCTTCGCGGGCTTCGAGCTGAGCCATATGCAGCTCTACATCGGCGCGGCGCTCTCCGTACTGCTGGCGCTGTTCACCCTGACACTGCCCACCATTCCGGTATCTAATCAGCAGAAAAACCAGAGCTGGAGCACCATGCTTGGCCTGGACGCCTTCGCACTGTTTAAAAACAAGCGCATGGCGATCTTCTTTATCTTCTCCATGCTGCTGGGCGCGGAACTGCAAATCACCAACATGTTCGGTAATACCTTCCTGCACAGCTTCGATAACGATCCGCTGTTTGCCGGGAGCTTTATCGTCGAACACGCGTCGGTGATGATGTCCATCTCGCAGATCTCCGAGACGCTGTTCATCCTGACCATCCCGTTCTTCCTGAGCCGCTACGGTATCAAGAACGTCATGCTGATCAGTATCGCCGCCTGGATGTTGCGCTTCGGTCTGTTCGCCTATGGCGACCCGAGCGCGTTCGGCACCGTGCTGCTGGTTCTGTCGATGATTGTTTACGGCTGTGCCTTCGACTTCTTCAACATCTCCGGCTCGGTGTTTGTGGAAAAAGAGGTGAAGCCTGAAATCCGCGCCAGTGCGCAGGGCATGTTCCTGATGATGACCAACGGCTTCGGCTGTATTCTGGGCGGCGTGGTGAGCGGCAAAGTGGTTGAGATGTATACCACTAACGGCATCACCAACTGGCAACCAGTGTGGCTGATCTTCGCCGGGTACTCGCTGGTGCTGTTCTTCGCGTTCATCGCGCTGTTCAAGTACAAGCACGTGCGCGAGCCGCACGGTGCGCAGCCGATCGCGCATTGATTGTTGTGCCCGGTGGCGCTGCGCTTACCGGGCCTAAAAAACCAGACCGTAGGCCGGGTAAGGCGTAGCCGCCACCCGGCTATTTTATTCCAGAAAGCACCCACCCCACCGACAGCAAATCCGCGCTGCCGCCCGGGCTCAGATTGCGTTCAATCAATGCCTTATCCATCTTCAGCAACGCCTCGCAGTCCCAGCCGTTAGCCAGTAATTCCCGCGCGTAGCCCTGAACGTAGCGCAGCCCCTCAATGCCGCCGCGCGAAACGAGATTGCTGTCCTGATTTACCGCCATCAGGCGCAACAGCAGGCCGTGAAGCGACTGACCGTTCCACGCATCCAAAGCCTTACGCACCGTGGCAAAGCCGCTTTCTGCCTCGCCACGCGCGCCGGTTAAACCGTACAGCTGAAACTGCCGCTCCCCCGCCGTTGCCTGCCCGCTGCGCCCGGCCAGCTCCCTCGCCACCAGCCCACGACAGATGTTACTTACCTCACAACAGAGGCTATCCGCAGAGATATTTTTCACACGCCCGGCGGCGAAGCAGAGCAAACCGAGGGCAAAAATCCCGCCCTTGTGGGTATTTACCCCGCCCGTGGCGGCGTACATTGCCTGCTCGCAGGCCATTCCCATCGGACGAAGAATCCGCAACTGCCGATCGGCAGGTTTGGCCGCATGTGCTTCCCCCAGTTCCGCAAACCGGGCAAACCACGGCGTAATCGCCATAATGCTGCGGACAAACAAGGCATGGTCCATATCGCGATGGGAGCCGTTATTGAGCCTGTCCACCAGCCCCGGTTTTGGCGTCAGCTCCAGCTCCTGCCACAGCGCCTCTGCGGCAAGCGCAGGGAGATCAACCGGGCGCGGTTCAGTCGCGAGCAAACCAGTCATCGATCATCTTCTCCACGCGGGAAACCACCTGCTCAGCGGGGTGATTGCGCGAACGGGAACAGGCATGAGCGGGCTCGTCACAGATCAGGCAGCGTCTGAGATTCGCCCCCAGCGACTGACGCCCGACGTGGCCGTTTTCAGGGCAGATCACATCCAGATCCCACAGCCTGCCAAGTGGGTGCGTCTGCTCCAGTTCTGCACAGTGCGCCTTAATTTCCGCCGCCGGATGCGCGATGCACCACAAGGCTTCAGGTCCGGTGGGTAGCCACAGCACCTTACGGTCCAGCACCTGCCAGCGGTTTTCCCACAGCAGCTGGTCGCACATTTGCAGCGCCACGCCCATGGTGTTGCGATAGCGAAGGCTGTCTTTGATTTCCCCAGGCGTAACCAGCGTGAGGGAGATCACCGGTTGTTGATAGTGCGCAAGCATGTCAGCCTGGCGCGCTGCGCGGCGCTCTTTCGCCGCCAGCAGTTCTTCCAGGCTGACACCCGTCCGCACGGGTGTCGCAATAGTCACACTTCCTCCTTTACCTGTCGAACGGTGTCGATCACGCTGCCGTCGCGGTAGCGGATCACCCCGACGATTTTGTCGGTGAACTCAATCGGTTTCGGTACGCCTGTCAACGAAATCGCTCGCTCATACAGCGCGTTGATATCTACAACCTTCAGCCCTGCTTCCATAAGTCGTTCGCGGATCTCCGGGCGCGCCGGGTTGACCGCAATACCGTGGTCGGTGACCAGCACGTCAATGCTCTCCCCCGGCGTGAGGCGGGTGGTAACGCGCTTCACGACGGTCGGGATGCGGCTTCGCAGCAGCGGCGCGACCACAATGGTCAGGTTGGCTGCCGCCGCCACGTCGCAGTGTCCGCCGGATGCGCCACGCATCACGCCATCGGAGCCGGTGATGACATTGACGTTAAAGTCGACGTCGATTTCCAGGGCGCTGAGGATCACCACGTCGAGCTGGTCGCAGCTTGCCGCCTTGCTGCCGGGGTTGGCGTAGACGTTGGTGGAGATCTCCACGTGGTTCGGGTTGCGCGCCAGCGAGGCCGCTGCCTGGCCGTCAAAGCACTGGGTGTCGAGCAGCTTTTCGATGAGCCCCTTCTCGTGCAGATCCACCAGGCTGCCGGTGATGCCGCCAAGGGCGAAGCGCGCCTTCACGCCGCCGCGCTCCATCTTCTCTTCCATAAAACGGGTGCAGGCGGTGGCCGCTGCGCCGGAGCCGGTCTGCATCGAGAAGCCTGGTTTGAAATAGCCAGAGTGTTCAATCACGTCCGCCGCATAGCGGGCGATCATCAGCTCGCGCGGGTTGCTGGTGACGCGCGCCGCGCCGACGCTGATTTTCGCCGGGTCGCCCACGCTCTCCACCTGCACGATGTAGTCCACCTGATCCTGCACCAGGCTGGCGGGCATATTCGGAAACGGCACCAGTTCTTCCGTAAGCAGCACCACCTTACGGGCAAAGTGCGCATCCACCATGGCGTAGCCCAGCGAACCGCAGCACGATTTTCCGTGCGTGCCGTTGGCGTTACCAAACGCATCGCTGCACGGCACGCCAAGAAACGCCACGTCGATGTTCAGTTCGCCGTCCTGGAGCAGCTTCACGCGCCCGCCGTGGGAGTGAATTTGTACCGGCTCGTCCATCAGCCCGTGAGAGATGGCATCCGCCAGCCTGCCGCGCATGCCGGAGGTGTAAATCCGGGTGATGACGCCACTTTCGATATGCTCGATCAGCGCGTCATTGCAGGTCATTAGCGAGCTGGAAGCCAGGGTCAGATTTTTGAAGCCCATCCGCGCCAGCAGCGCCACGACGGTGTTGATCACCCGGTCGCCTTCGCGAAAGGCATGGTGGAAAGAGATGGTCATCCCGTCCTGCAAGCCGCTGCGCTTTACCGCCTCTTCAATAGAGGCGCAGAGCTTGCGGCTGTGCTTCGTCTCGCTGTCCGCCAGCCACGGCGTCGCGCTGTGGGCAGTATCAAAGGGTTTCAGATCCCGCAGATGGGGGAAATTCACATGGAGAAGTTCTGTCTGATTCATTATGTCATCCTTACCGACGCACGCCGGAGGCCGCCGCGCGCTCCAGCACCACCTGCGCGTGGTTAATAATCGGTGCATCCACCATTTTGCCGTTGAGCGAGACCACGCCCAGGCCGTTACGCTCGCCCTCTTCTGCCGCCTCAATCACCCTTTTGGCGTGATCCACCTCTTCCTGAGTCGGGGCGTAGGCGTTGTGCAGCAGGTCTATCTGGCGCGGGTTAATCAGCGATTTGCCGTTAAAGCCCATCTTGCGGATCAGGTCGACCTCGCGCAGGAACCCGGCTTCGTCGTTAACGTCGGACCACACCACGTCGAAGGCGTCGATACCGGCGGCGCGTGCGGCGTGCAGCACGGCGCAGCGGGCATAGAACAGCTCGGTGCCGTCGCCGCGCTCGGTCTGCATGTCCATCACGTAGTCAAAGGCGGCCAGCGCGATGCCGATCAGGCGCGGGGAGCTGCGGGCAATCGCCACGGCGTTGATGACGCCAATGGCCGATTCAATCGCCGCCATCACGCGGGTGGAACCCACTTCGCGCCCGCACTCCTGCTCAATGCGCTCGAGGTGGCCTTCCAGCTCGTAAATATCGTCCGGGGTGTCGGTTTTCGGCAGGCGAATCACGTCCACGCCCGCGCGCACGGCGGCCTCCAGATCCAGCAGGCCAAACGGCGTGTTCAGCGGGTTAATGCGCACCACGGTTTCGATATCCTGATACATCGGATGCTGCAACGCGTGGAACACCAGCATGCGTGCGGTGTCCTTCTCACGCAGGGCCACGGCGTCCTCAAGGTCAAACATGATGGAGTCGGGACGGTAGATAAAGGCGGTAGAGAGCATGGCGGCATTGGCGCCCGGCAGGAACAGCATACTGCGGCGGAGTTTACTCATTTCAGCGCCCCCCAGTTGATGGCCTGTTCATCGGCAGCACGCAGAAGCGCGCTTTGCAGGCGGGCGCGGATCACACAGTCCAGCGCCCCTTTGTCTTCAATAATGATTAATCCCTGGTGCACGTTCATGGCGCGTAATGTGTCGTTGACCACCTGGCGTATTTGCTCGCCAAACTGCTTAATCACTTCACTGTGGATGACAATCTCCAGCTCACCGTGAGCGGGGGCGATTTTCACCATCAGGTCGCTGGACTCCTGCGTTCCGGCCAGCGCCTCCCTTACAATATTCATGATAAATTCCTGATAGTTATGCGACTTCCGCACTCGCACGATAATGTGCTTCGAGGTGCGCGAAGGTGGAGTCCGGGACAATCTCCCGGATCCGGGAAAACTGCTGTGTCTTGAGTAAACGGCGCACTTCCGAGGCCGAAATGGCGTTGCCGGTGGCCTTGATGCGCGGCATCTCCACCACCTCAATATGCGAGGCCAGCAGGTCGTGCAGCGTCTGGTTGTACTGCCGGGTGATGTCGCAGAACGGCTCCGAGCCGATGAAGCGGTGCGTGATGCCCAGCGCCGGGGCGATAAAGTCCCGGAAGATCAGCACGTCGATCTCGCTCCACGCCTGCTGCACTTTGCCGGTCTCCTTCAGGAAGTAGGCCGGGAAGGTGGCGCGGGAGATGATGTACTGCGAGCCTTCATGCACCACCACGTTCGGCAGATGCGCCACGCCCGCACGCACCATCTCGAGGCGCGCGCTGAACGGGAAGAACGAGGCGTCTTCACGCACCACAAACAGATGCAGGGCATCGCACTGCGTCGCCGCCTGCTCCACCAGATGACGATGGCCGAGGGTGAAGGGATTGGCGTTCATCACGATCGCGCCCGTTTTTTCACCACACCTGCGCTTCGCGCGCAGGGATCGGCAGTAGCGCGCGATCCCCTGCGGAGTGTTCTCCATTAGCACCGCGTTGTTCCCGCTCTGGGCAATCGGCCAGAAACCGCTGCGGCCAAAGCGCTCCTTATTGCACGGACGGGTGCAGAGGAAGAGGTGAAAATGGCCGCGCTCCAGCGCCGCGTTTTCCACCTCTGCCAGCAGACGCGCGCTGAGGTTTTCCCCACGAAGCTGCTCGTTGACCGCCACGCATTTGATGACGTTGGCAGCCAGCCCGGCGCAACCCACCAGCTGCGCGCCGGACCAGGCTTCGACAAACAGCGTGATGTCGTTGTCCAGGCCAAGGCCGCTGTCTGCCAGCAGGTAGCGGATCTGGCTTAAGCGTTCTGGGTGTTTCGCCACAACGGTGTGCCGAAAATCAATGGGTTGCGATTGCATGCTGCCGCCTTACTCAGTGCGCTGCCGCGAGCCCGACGGCTGGCGCTTCCACGATCACGTTGCTCAGATGACCGATATGCTCGATCTCCACCTCAATGCGATCCCCCTCCTTCATAAACAGCGGCGGGTTGCGCTTTTTACCCACGCCACCAGGCGAGCCGGTGATGATCACGTCGCCCGGGCTGAGACGGGTGAAGGTGCTGATATACTCGATCAGCTCCGCCACCTTGTGGATCATGCTGCTGGTGTTGTCCTCCTGCACCATGCGGCCGTTCAGCCAGGTGCGGATCGCCAGGCTGTGCGGGTCCGGGATCTCATCCGCCGTCGCCATCCACGGGCCGAACGCCCCGGTCTGGCGCCAGTTTTTCCCGGCGGTGAACCAGGTGTGCTGCCAGTCGCGGGCGGAGCCGTCCATGTAACAGCTGTAGCCCGCCACGTGGCGCAGGGCGTCGTCGCGGCTGATGTTCTCCCCGCCTTTGCCGATGATCACCGCCAGCTCGCCTTCGTAGTCGAACTCGCTGGAGTGGCGCGGCTTCAGCACCGGCTCGTTGTGGCCGGTCTGTGAATCCGGGAAGCGGACAAACAGCGTCGGGGCCGGGTTGTGCTGGTCAAACTCCTTGCGCTTGTCGGTATAGTTCATGCCCACGCAGAGGATTTTTTCCGGCTGGACAATCACCGGTAAGAAGGTGATGGCGTTCAGCGGTACATCCACCGCGTCGTTCAGAAAACGGGTGGCCTGCGCCAGCCCGTTCCCCTGCAACAGCGCTTTAAGGTCGCCATAGCGGTCGCCCAGGCGGCGGCCCAAATCAATCACGCCTTCGGCCTGTACGATGCCGTAGCTGCGTTTTCCCTGGTATAAAAAGCTTGCGAGTTTCATTGTTCTTTCCTGAAAACTTAAACGAGGAAGTTGCCCAGAATCAGCAGTGAGACAGAGACGTTAATCGCGCCGCCGATACGGGTAGCAATCTGGGCGAATGGCATCAGGCTCATGCGGTTGCCTGCGGTCAAGATCGCCACGTCACCGGTGCCGCCCTGCCCGCTCTGACAGCAGGAGACGATGGCGACATCAATCGGGTGCATACCAATCTTTTTGCCAACGAAGAATCCGGTCGCCACCAGCGCGGAAACGGTGCTGACAATCACCAGCAGGTTGCTGACGGTGAACGCCGCCACCAGTTCATGCCATGGGGTAATCGCCACGCCGACAGCGAAGAGGATTGGGTAGGTCACGGAGGTCTGGAAGAATTTGTACACCACCTGGGAACCCTCCAGCAGACGCGGAGAGGCGCCGTTGCAGAGCTTCACCAGCACCGCCATAAACAACATGCCCACCGGCGCTGGCAGACCAATCAGCTTGTGACCGAGCATGCCCAGCATGTACAGCAGCACCGCCAGCAGCGCGCCCGAGGCGATTGTCGTCACGTCCGCTTTGCCGGAGAACGCAGGTTGGGAAACAGTGGCATCAGCGTTGGCGCGATTCGGCATCAGCTGGCCTTCACCGGTCAGGTGCGGGTAGCGTTTACCGAGCTGGTTGAGGCAACCGGAGATAATGATCGCCGTCAGGCCGCCGAGCATCACCATCGGCAGCACGCGGCCGAGCGCCACGCCCTGATCCATATGCAGCAGGGTGGCATAGCCGATAGAGAGCGGGATCGCCCCTTCCCCGACGCCGCCCGCCATGATCGGCAGAATGATAAAGAAGAAGATCTGGAACGGCTCGAGGCCCAGCGCCAGCCCAACACCCATGCCGACAATCATGCCGACGATTTCACCGCACAGCATCGGGAAGAAGATGCGCAGGAAGCCCTGGATCAGCACGGTGCGGTTCATACTCATGATGCTGCCGACGATAATGCAGCAGATATAGAGGTAGAGAATATTGGTGGATTTATAGAATTTGGTCGTGGACTCAACCACCACGTCCGGCAGCAGGCCGTAATAGACCAGCGCGGAAGGGATAAAGGTGGCGCAAATTGCCGCCGCACCGAGCTTGCCGACAATCGGCAGGCGTTTGCCGAACTCACCGCAGGCAAAGCCGAAGAAGGCCAGCGTGGCCACCATGACCACAATGTCGCTCGGCAGTTTTCCGCCCAGGCAATCAATCGCAATCAGCGCGCCCGCCAGAACGAACAGCGGCAGAGGAATAATGCCGATTTTCCAGGTATCCATAATATGCCACCAGCGCTCTTTGAGCGATGGCCGCTGAATATCAATCGGGTCGTGGGTAACAGAGAATGAATCGTCACTTGTGCTCATAATAAGCCCCTTAGTTATTTTGTGCGTTCAGCTTAGAGTCACAAAGGCTTACTTTATGTGAGGGATGGCATATTAAAAGCGAAGTTTTAATGGACGCTATGGTTTTAATGGTTTCTTTTATTTAATGTGATTTACGCCTTATTTATTGCCGTGGTTTTTATGGTTTCTTTTCTTAACTGAACAAAGAAATAACATTTATTCATTTAACCTTAAGAGGATGAGACTTTCGGAAAAATCTTTTACAGGCTGCGCTGTGCAAGGGATCACAAGTTTTCGGCAAAGCGGGCATCCTGGCTTTAAAAGATGATATATTCAGCCGACCTGTTGATATCTCGCGTGATAGTTATGAAAGTATCGTTTCAGATCAAGCTGTTTATTTCGCTGGTCGCCTTTTTCTCAGTGCTGTTCGCATTACTGGGCGGATATTATTATGTCGATGTCGGCAGGCAGCTTTATCAGGAAATGAGCGCGCGCGCAAAAATACAGGCCGAAGAAATTGCGCTTATTCCTACCCTGCGAAAAGAAGTCGAACAAAAGGATATCCTGGGTATCCATGACTTTATGCAGAAAATAGCCGCCCGCAGCGACGCCAGTTTTATTGTGATTGGTGACAATAAGGGGCTGCATCTTTTCCACTCCGTGTTTGCCGACCGGGTAGGCAAAACGCTGGTTGGCGGAGATAACGACGAGGTATTACACGGCAAAAGCACCATCACCATCCGCAAGGGCGGGTTAGGCATTTCGCTGCGCAGCAAAGCGCCCATTTTTAATGATGCCGGGCAGGTGGTGGGGATTGTTTCGGTAGGCTATCTCACGAGCTATCTGGACACCATCACCGTCAACAAGGTGGTTAATATCCTGATTGCCGCCGTGCTGCTGCTTATCGCCCTGTTTATTTTCTCCTGGTTCTTCACCCGCAGCATCAAGAAGCAGATATTCTCTCTGGAGCCGCGCGAAATCGGCCTGCTGGTGCGCCAGCAAAAGGCGATGATGGAATCCATTTATGAAGGGGTGATTGCCATCGACGACGATCTCCGCATTGAGGTGATCAACCAGGCGGCGCGTAAATTATTAGGCTTACGCCAGCCCGCCCGCGAACTGCGGGGTCAGCTCATCAGCCAGGTGATCGCGCCCGTCCCGTTCTTCAACGCGCAAACCATGCTTGCGAAAGACACCCACGATGAGATCTGTCGCTTTAACGATCTCACAGTTATTGCCAGCCGGGTGCGGATCATGCTGGAAGATGCGTTGCAGGGCTGGGTGATCACCTTTCGCGATCGCAACGAGATCGACTCGCTCAGCGCCCAGCTCAGCCAGGTGAAGCGCTACGTTGATAACCTGCGCATCATGCGCCATGAACAGCTGAACCGCATGACTACGCTGTCCGGCCTGCTGCATATGGGCCGTTATGACGAAGCGATTCGCTACATACAGGCGCAGTCGGAACACGCTCAGGAGCTGCTGGACTTTATCTCGTCCCGCTTTAGCTCTCCGACGCTGTGTGGTTTGCTGCTTGGAAAGGCCGCCCGCGCGCGTGAAAAAGGCGTTGAGCTGAGTTTCGACCCGGCCTGCCGGGTGGATAAACCGTTCCTGCCGCTGCTCGAATCGGAACTTATCTCGATCATCGGGAACTTGCTGGATAACGCCATTGAAGCGACCCAGCGTGCACCGCTCCCGCATGCCCCGGTGGACGTGCTGATAAAGCTGAACGAGCAGGAACTGATTATTGAAGTCGCCGACCAGGGCGTCGGCATCACACCGGAGATCCGCGACCGGATCTTTGAGCGCGGCATCACCACCAAAACGCGCGGCGATCATGGTATTGGCCTGTATCTGATTGAAAGCTATGTCACACAGGCTGGCGGTGCAATTGAAGTTGCCGATAACACCCCACGCGGTGCCATTTTCTCACTGTTTATTCCCGCCACGGGAACGGCCCGGCACCCCGTACAGGAACTGGAAGATACCGACTATGCAACATGAACTTATCGACGTACTGATTGTTGAAGACGAGAACGAACTGGCGCAACTGCACGCGGAGCTTATCGGTAAACATCCGCGCCTGAGGCTGGTGGGGATTGCCGCGTCGCTGGCCGACGCGCAGGTACAACTGGAGAGCAAACAGCCGAAGCTGATGCTGCTGGATAACTACCTGCCGGACGGCAAAGGCATCACCCTTATCAGCAACCCGATGCTCACCCGCGCCAACTGCTCGGTGATTTTCATCACCGCCGCCAGCGATATGGACACCTGTAGCCAGGCCATTCGTAACGGCGCGTTCGACTACATCCTCAAGCCGGTTTCCTGGAAGCGCCTGAGCCAGTCGCTGGAACGTTTTGTGCAGTTTGCCGAACAGCAGCGCGTCTGGAAGATTGTCGACCAGCAGAACGTAGATTCACTCTATCAATTGCAGGCGAAAAACTATCGCCTGGACAACGGCAGCAAAGGGATAGAGGAGAACACGCTGGCGCGGGTGCAAATGCTGTTTAACAACAAGGCGGCGCACTGTTTTACGGTGGATGAGGTGGTGAGCGAGACGGGCCTGAGTAAAACCACCACCCGGCGCTATCTGGAACACTGCGTGGAGGTGGGTTTTCTGACAGTGGAGATGCTGTACGGGAAGATTGGGCATCCGAGAAGGATGTACCGCCGCGCAGAAGCCTGACGCAGTATTGTAGGCCCGGTAAGCTTGCGCCACCGGGCAACTCGCCGGGTGGCGCTAACGCTTACCCGGCCTACGTTCAGACATTCAATACGTATCCATACAGCCGCTTAATCCCGTCCGCATCTTTCTCGCTGTAAACGCCCTGCAACTCTGGGGAGAAACCCGGCAGCATATTAATGCCCTCTTCCAGCGCCAGGAAATAGCGCTGTACTGCTCCACCCCAGACTTCCCCGGGCACCACACACAGCACGCCCGGCGGGTATGGCAGCGCACCTTCGGCGGCAATGCGTCCTTCAGCGTCACGAATACGCACCAGTTCGACGTTCCCGCGAATGTACTCCTGGTTGGCATCCTGCGGGTTCATCACCACGGCCGGCAGGCTCTCCTGACGGAACATCGCCTTCTGTAAATCCTTCACGTTAAAGCTGACGTAGAGATCGTGCATCTCCTGGCACAGCTGACGGATCGTGTAGTCGCGGTAACGCACCGGGTATTTCTGATAGATAGTCGGAAGCACATCCGCGAGCGGTGTGTCGTCTTCAATATGCTGTTCAAACTGCCCCAGCATTGCCACGAGCTGCATTAGCTTCTCCGCGCTCTCGGCTGGCGTCAGCAGGAACAGGATGGAGTTGAGATCGCACTTCTCCGGCACAATGCCGTTCTCGCGCAGGTAGTGGGCGAGAATGGTCGCCGGAATGCCGAAATCGGTATAGTGCCCTGTTTCAGCATCAATGCCCGGCGTGGTCAGCAGCAGCTTGCACGGATCGACGAAATACTGCTCGCGGGCATAGCCTTCAAAACCGTGCCATTTTGCACCCGGTTCAAAACTAAAGAAGCGACGCTCGCTGGCGATAGCCTGTGTGGGGTGATCCTGCCATGGCCGCCCCGCCACCACCGGCGGGATAAACGGTTTGATCATATTGCAGTTGGCGATGATGGCCTTGCGCGCTTCTATGCCCAGCTCGACGCACTCCGCCCACAGCCTGCGTCCGCTCTCGCCCTCGTGGATCTTGGCGTTCACGTCCAGCGCCGCAAACAGCGGATAAAACGGGCTGGTGGAGGCATGCAGCATGAACGCGTTGTTCAGCCGCTTGTGCGGGCAGAAGCGCGACTGACCGCGAATATGGTTATCCTTTTTATGGATCTGCGACGTTTGTGAGAACCCGGCCTGCTGTTTGTGCACCGACTGGGTCACGAAAATTCCCGGATCGTTCTCGTTCAGTTCCAGCAGAAGCGGAGACGTTTCCGCCATCATCGGGATAAACTGCTCGTAGCCGACCCAGGCGGAGTCAAAGAGGATGTAGTCGCAAAGGTGACCGATCTTGTCGATCACCTGACGGGCGTTGTAGATCGTGCCATCGTAGGTGCCGAGCTGAATGATCGCCAGACGGAACGGGCGCGCCTCGGCGGCTTTCTGCGGCGCGACGTCACGGATCAGTTCCCGCAACCAGGCCTCATCAAAGCAGTGCTCATCAATCCCGCCGATAAAACCAAACGGATTACGGGCTGCCTCAAGATAGACAGGCGTTGCCCCGGCCTGGATCAGCGCTCCATGATGGTTGGACTTGTGGTTGTTACGATCGAACAGCACCAGATCGCCACGGGTCAGCAGCGCATTGGTCACCACTTTATTGGCCGCCGACGTGCCGTTCAGCACGAAGTAGGTTTTATCCGCGTTGAACACTTTCGCCGCGAACTTTTGCGCGTGCTTGGCGGAGCCTTCGTGGATCAGCAGATCGCCCAGCTTAACGTCGGCGTTGCACATGTCGGCGCGAAAAACATTCTCACCGAAGAAATCATAGAACTGCCGCCCCGCCGGGTGTTTTTTGAAAAAGGCACCGTGCTGGTGACCCGGACAGGCAAAGGTGCTGTTTCCCATCGCCACATACTGGCTCAGGGTGTCAAAAAAGGGTGGCAGCAGGTTCTCTTCATACCGGCAGGCGGCAGATTCCAGTTCCAGCAATTCCTGTGCTTTACCCGAGATGATCGCCGTGACACCCTCTGGCACCTCTCCTGGCTCTGTTGAGAACAAAAATACCGGTAACTGAAAGCCCGTACGCTTCAGCAAAGCGAGAATGCCGCTGTAGCTTTCAACAACCGTAATGACGACTGCCGCCACATCGGTGAAATCGGTGTTATCCAGCATAACTTTTTCGCGATGCGTAGAAACTTTGGATACCAGCTCACGGCTGACGGCAATTTTCATGGTTTTCATAGGCGCAAATACCCTCACCGAACGGTGAGACAGGAAGGAGAAAATTCGCGCAATCATGTCACCTTTTATTTTCAGGTGCAAGAAGGAATCAGTATGCGTTACGCCTCCCAAAGCTAAGCGTAATCTGGGACGAACGTGCCATAATCATGCAATGCCAGTGCTTAAATAACAGGAGTTAAACGTGGTAATTGGACCCTTTATCAATGCGGGAGCCGTATTGCTGGGCGGTGTACTTGGGGCAGTATTAAGTCAGCGCCTGCCGGAGCGTATTCGCGTCTCCATGCCTTCTATTTTTGGCCTGGCGTCGTTAGGGATTGGTATCCTTTTAGTGGTGAAATGCGCCAACCTGCCGGTGATGGTACTGGCGACGCTGCTCGGCGCGCTCATCGGCGAGTTTTGCTATCTGGAAAAAGGTATTAATCACGCAGTAGGCAAAGCCAAAAATCTGATTGCCCGACCAGGCAAGGCAAAGCACGGCACGCACGAGTCGTTTATTCAGAACTACGTTGCGATCATTATTCTGTTCTGCGCCAGCGGCACGGGGATATTCGGTTCGATGCAGGAAGGGATGACCGGCGATCCCAGCATATTGATTGCGAAAGCGTTTCTGGATTTCTTTACTGCCACCTTTTTTGCCACCACCCTCGGCATCGCCGTCGCCGCGATTTGTGTGCCGATGTTGCTTATTCAGCTGGCGCTGGCCACCTGCGCCACGCTGATCCTGCCGCTGACAACGCCAGCGATGATGGCAGACTTTACCGCCGTCGGCGGCCTGTTGCTGCTGGCGACAGGGCTGCGCATCTGTGGCATTAAGATGTTTGCAGTGGTGAACATGCTCCCTGCCCTGCTGCTCGCGATGCCGCTTTCCGCGCTCTGGACGCGCTTTTTCGCTTAAGTTTGCGACGAAATGGTGAGAGAGTGTGCAGTCTGCACCGAAAGCAACAAATTTCGTTGACGCCGGAGGGAGGATCGGGTTTAATGCGCCCCGTTGCCCGGATAGCTCAGTCGGTAGAGCAGGGGATTGAAAATCCCCGTGTCCTTGGTTCGATTCCGAGTCCGGGCACCACCTTTCCTTTTTTATGCTTCCTTATAAATCCCCATGTGTTTGTGATTCAATGAGTTAGCGTAAAATCTTTCCTGATCCGTTTTGGTTTATCGCTGTGTATCCGGAAAATTGTGGGTCAGATTGAGGGTTCATTCAGTTCGATGAACGGAGAGACCCTCATGTTGACTAACAGTAAATCCGCGCTGCGAAACCCCTCGAAAAGTCTTATAAACTCACCGATACACAAGGTCTGTACCTGACGGTATCTGCCAGCGGCTCTAAGCTGTGGTATTTGCGCTACCGTTTTGACGGTAAAGAAAACCGCCTGGCCTTCGTCCCCTATCCGCAGGTTACGCTGGCGGAAGCCCGCGAAAAGCGAGATGCGGCGCGTAAGCTGCTGGTATCGGGCGTTTGCCGCTCCCTGCCCCGCAAGGCGAGAACTGACCCGTCTGGCGCTGGAGCTGAATCTGCACGTCTTTTTGCGCTCCAGCGAGCTACGTCTCGCCCGCTGGGATGAGTTCAATCTGAAGCCCGTATCTGGACGGTGCCTGCACAGCGGGAAGCGGTTAAGGGAGTGAGATTTTCATCGCGTGGCGCGTTCCATGAACAAGCTGATGAGTGAAAACACCATCAAAAAGGCGCTGTGGGTAGTTGGCTACGACACCAAAACCGAGGCTTGCGGTCACGGTTTCAGAACAGTGGGCCTGTAGCGCCCTGAACGAGTCCGCGTGGTCAAAGGATGCCATTGATTAACCACAAGGAGCGCAACGGCGTGCGGGCGGCGTACGAGCATAAGGCGGAGCATCTGGAGGCGCGTATGGAGATGATGCAGTGGTGGTCGGATTATCTGGACGTGAACCGCGAGAGATACATTGCCCCGTATATTTATGCGCGGCGGCATAAGGCAGCCTGAGCCTGCCGGATGACGGCGTATCTGTCGCTGAGTACCCGGTACTGCTGCCTGCCCGCATTCAGCCATCATCTGCCATCCCACCGACTGATAACCCCGTCACCCTCCATCTCCCGGCGACTGCCGTATCGACTGCCTTCCCACACGACTTGCTGACGTTCTCCATGCGCTTAAACATGCTGACGCCTGAACGCCTCTTCCTCTTCCGCCAGTCCGTTGATATGCGCTGCGGCATTGATGTATTTTAGGTGTCACGAAGGATGGGGTACATATCAACATTCTCCATTAGCTGTGAAAATATCTCAATATCTGATAATCCAGATCCCTGGTTATTTCGTGTTATATAACTTTCCGTGCTTACTTAATGTGCTTGTTATATGTATTCCTGGAAATGTTGCCGCTATTTAATTACCTTCGCGAAAGGTATTTCATGACTTAATAAATTTTATGCAGGCCAGAACTTAAATAATAACGTTGATTTGAACAGGTCATAAATAATCTTCATTAACATATATTTTAGCCTGCAAGTGGTCTTTATAAATCATTACCCAAAAGTTTGTCTGGTTTGATTATACTGTTTTATTTATTGTAACTATATTACCAACTAAATCATTCATGGGGTGATTGAATTTATTTTTTAATATTGTAGGGAAATAAAGGTATAATGACTGCCCAATTTGGTAGTTTCGATACTATATAATATGACGATAGGGACTCACTGATGAATATGAAGCCACTGCCAGGTATAATTTGTATCCTTTTACTGGCCGGATGCACAAAATTATCATCTATTGATGGCAGGAAAACCGGAGCGGCTACACCACGCATGGATGCGATTTCCACTCCCACATCACAGCTTACTGACCGGGATGTTTTTGGTGATGAGCTGACGCTGGATATTACGGAAGAAGATATTGAGAATGCGGTGGAGGAAGCCTCGAATGGGTTTGAGATCCCGCAAAATTCTGCCATTATTCTGGTGGAATCGGGATCACGTGCACCTGATGTTATCATGCAGAAAGAAATGCAGCGATATTACCGGGTTTCCACTTTCTCCGGTATTCCTGTCGCCAGGAAAAAAAGGGCGGTTAAACCAGCAACGCCTGCAAAGGAAACAGACAGCGACACGGAAAATTTTTCAGACAGCAAAAACGGCGTGATCAATGCCAATTATATGCAGGCGCTGCGATACATCGGTGCAAAAGGAAGGCAAAAAAACATTGTGGTTTACTGGAGCGAACTTGAAGCCGGGAAATATAATGCGGCCATAAAAGAGGTGGTCTGGAAAAAGTATACAGGCGGGAATATTTCCGGATCATCGCTGCGCTATCTGATCCGGTTTGCTCTGGTGGATGTTGCGACCGGGGAGTGGGCAACGTACTCACCGGCTAATACAGAATTGATGGCTGTTCCGTTGACCGGAAAAACAGACAATAAAAAAGATATGACAGAACAGCAAATTGCAGATCTGAAAAAGAAAACCTGCAAAATGGTGGTTGAGGATCTGGTCAATCGGTACAGCAATAAAATCTGACGGATACGGACTGTGTCGTTCAGGAATATCTGCCGCCGGTGATTTGCGGTGGCAGGCAGCGGTATGAATATTTTCTCGTATCCGGCTTAACTTTTTTCCCTGAACAGAAACCGCGCCAGTGGCCACGCCGCAGACGAGCGCGAATGCGAACGCGGTAAAGTTGCCTGCACCCAACTTGCGAATCTGCATACGTATCGATAACCCGCACGAACGCGGGAGAACGACTGTTTCCAGAAATTCTAAAACTTCATAATTCCAGTCGGAATGATGGTTCAGGGCCAAACCGCTGACTTGATATTTTTTTTAGAGGGTTCAAGACCTAAAATATCAGGCGCAGAGACAAAAAAGGTCTGGCATTGCGGGCAGTGCATAACGGGTTGTTTATAGCTGTTAAGCAATCTGTAGCCGTAATAATCAAATGCTTCAGCCGAACGTTCACAGCATGAGCATTTCCCCTGAACTTTTTCCGGTTCCGGCATATAAGGGATAACTATACCGGTTAATGATTTATAAACAAGCTCAATAGGATTTATTATCAAAACCACCTTTCCTTTCAATTAATAAAACAACATGACACTCACATCAGGAAAAATCTAATTTTTCCAACAAAGAAACATCATCTCAATGCATACAAACCAGTTTCATCTTACGAGCAGAACTGATGGCTTTGTGAAACACGTCATATATAAACCATAAAAAGAAGAATCACAAAACCAATCATATCACCAAGTAATTAACTTATGATTAGCTAGAGATTTAATTCTGTCTGATAAGCATATCATTATCTTTTTTAGGCTGATAAAAATAACTAGAGCCAGAAAATAAAAACATCCGATAATAATTATCACCTGATTCAACGGACATATATATATCTTTTTTTATACATTTTGATTCTGATTTTATATCAGGGAAACAATAAAATTCATCCTCAGCATCATAGGGTGACAATTTTTTATAACCATCACCAAAATTCCATATGTATACAGAAAAATCATTTTCAGGGAGATTGTATTTTCCCAGGATTTTTCTTTCATTTCCTCTCCACCAATTCAGTTTCCCTCTGTCTGTAATAGGGAAGTGTCTGGCGAGAATGTTAAGTTGTTCACCCGGATCGTAATGGATGTCCACGATCTCTACTGGCCTACCTGCCCATAAGTATATAACAATAGAAGAAGATATTATGACGGCAGTCACAATATGAATGGATTTTTTAGTTATTATCCATGACACAATCACATTCCTCATGCAGAATATCGGACTAATTATATTAAAAAAATATCTCACAAGCAGTATATGTACTGTCAGGAATAATACCCTCTAAAACCTGATATTTTTACGGTAGCATTTATCTCTGTAATAAATGGTTTAAAAGCATAGTTCTCTTTCTCATAATGTTGAAGTACAAACCAAATTTTAAAGACATCCCAATGGCTATAAAGCCAATGAGTGATATCATTACTGTCAAGACCAAAGTGATCCTGCATCCTGTAATGTATGGATGCTTCGTAGGTATTCTTAACCACCTTCAGCGATGTTAACGTAATGTGGGTAGCATACATATCGTGGACAGATAACCCCAGCCCATTTATTTTATCCTGGTTCCTGTCAAACTTAGGCAACACTTTATTTTTAATACCGCTTGTCAATTTTGACCTATGGGATTCAGGATATCCTCCAGCATCAAAATCAATATTTTGATCCAGTACACTCTTTATTGACAGATAGGTACTGTTTACTGATTTATCATTCTCAATTTGTTCTTTAGCAGCCAGATCCAGATCTTTACTTGTAAAGACTCCCGAAGTTCTGTTCTGTAGATGATCAACCATTGCAAGGAATACACTGCGATACCCCATGAATGTAAGTTTCGCACTCTCCAGTCTGAAATCGCTGAACAAATTACTAACGACTTCAGCATCAGAAAGAGGTTGAGGAAATTGTGTTACTCCAGGTATAAAAAATTGATTCCGCCAGGGATCAATGGTATCTGACACCTGCTCCAGATGATAATCATTGCGCAATTGCTGTTCTGTTAAATCACCATATTTCATATCCTCAGCCGATTCATCATCCATAAGATGTTTGGTTTTAAATATCATAGTGGGGAACTTCAGTAATGGAACTTTCATAGTATTGCCTTTTTATCCTAAAACGCATCTTCTGTTAAATAAATATCTTCCATAAATAATCTATTAAATTATCTACAGTACATAGTGAGTGGACCTAAGGTCCCCCTTCGGTCTCTCGCAATGCCATACGTGAAATTCTCGCTTCATACGTCTCCGGTCAGGAGAACACTCTCTTTGATGCTGCGCTCCAATGGATGAATAACTCAGGCTTCTGCTTTGACAGTCGCTCCATTAACTGGCGGGATTTATTCATTCACTTATATTGTACATAGGCTCAGATGCAGTCTGAGCGTCCCCTGCACTCACCACCACAGCGCTTTACCACAGCAATCGGGGATGCTTGACATCGATCTCCGTCGGCAGAGCCTGGTGAGGCTGCCATCATTTCCACAAGCTTACGCATATTCCGCATAACACATCCTTAACTGTGCATTTCTGCCTACAGCACACGAGGGTCTTTCCCTCCTGTTCTCATCAATTCTAAAGACCGACTTAGACAACAACCATTATGGAGAGAAATAAATATCCATAGAAAAGGCAGCCTTACACATTAATTTATCAAATAGTAGACAGGAATAATACCATCAGAACTCCAGCTTAATCTTGATGATATTCATCCCTTCCTTAAAGGTAATCTCATATAAAAAACACCTCCATTTTTTGGAAAATAATATATGCCATCCGCACCTGGAATACTTATCTCTCCATATCCAAAATCTATTCTTATATTAGCCATTAATACCTGAAGCCTAGTTAATTTTCCTTGGGAGAAGGATCCTGCTCTGAACACAGAATTACTCTTTTTATAATTTGGACTTGATTGCATAAGACAATAATAGATAATAGAAGAACACCATGATGGACCACCTATGGTATTTAATGATTTAAATTAATGCTTATTATACTTGTCTTCCTATGTGAAATTTACAACACCAACTTTCTCATGAGAATTAAAATTCTCAGATAAATAATTTTCCTCTGACTTTGTATAACTCGCTTTCACTGCTCACTCCATAACCGCGCCCATTTTATAGCCTCACCAAAAGCGATAATCATCAATGGAGCTTGGCGGTACAGGGTGATTTTATTTATTCAACAATGCTCTGTTCCCGTTAAAAATAACCATCTATAGTCATTAAAGCGTTACAGATCTTTCTATCAAACAAGTCAAAAACATGTAAATTCACTAAAAACTTATCTTTATATAAATAATCATGACTAGCTGTTGAAATAGTGAAAGTCTCGACATCTTCATTTTTTTTCTTATTATTAATACGCCATCAAGCCATGAGATATTTGATCGTCACAAAAATTACCCAATGATGCTCTAATGTTTATTAGAGATTTATTATTCCCAGTAAAAATAGAATTAAATAAAGAATCGATTATTCCTTAAGGATAAGTATCAATGTATACTGCTCGTTTAGTGTTCCCCGCTCTTTCATTCCAGCAGGATTAATTGACCGCATATATCCATTTATCAACTCTATGTTGTTTGAAATATTTCTTCCCTTCTGGATTCCCCATGCAAATGCCCCCCCTGCTATCACCTGCTTTCGTTGCAAACGAGATAATACAAGCAAGGAAAATCAATAGATAAGTAAATTTCTTCATGTTATTACAATCATCATTTTGAAAATAAATAACCATTTGCTGCTTTGCATGCCAGTGAACCATCTGGTAAACCATCTAATATGGAGATGAATTTATAAATCTTTATGTCATTTTTTATTTTTTTAAAACTAATAAAATACCCGTAGATACCTGAATCATCACATTGACTCCTGATTTTATCAGGGAATGAAACTGTCATACTCCACACACAAATATTTTTATCAGGAAATTTGACTGATGATTCCAGTGGCATTTCAGATTCCTGTCTACGCCCCCACTCATATGATACCTTGGTCATTTTGGGAAGTACATTTTTTGTGTTATTAAAAAAAGAGTCTTGCGAAATTTCTAATTTTGCAGATTGTATAGCCAATTCAATTAAATTATTTTTATTATTCGATGCAAATATCTCTTTAACTTCAGTTATATCTGATTTACTGAAGCATTCTGAAGTAGTCGCATTAGAATATTCAGCGTATAAAAAAAAGATAAATATTATATATTTCATATAATTCTAGCCTTACAATATTCTCAACGGGTTTTGCCATCTTTTTCTGAGGGTTTATTAGCACCTAGCGATTCTCTCAAAGAACCGATATTATCAAAAACAGGAGTTAAATCCCCACCTTTTTGTATTATCTCTTTCGCATGAAAATAATAACTGACAGGCACATAAAAACCTATAAACTCAAGTCGAAGTTCAGGACGGTCATATACAGCATATCTTGGATTAATAGTTACACTGTCAGTTTGATTCCCTCCTAATAAACCAATTTCCCCGTCTTTTGTTTTGCAATATACCAAGTTCACATGTCCACTTTTTTTTGTGCCTTTCTTATGGAAAACAGTGATAGCTCCAAATATTGGAGTGTCTATTTTTTTAAAGTCAGGACTTTTTGAAAAAAATTGAGAATTTGGTGTCCCTGACATTTTATAACCTGACAATTTTAAACAATAGTTAATAAAAGATGCACACCAGGCATTTTGATCTCCTGCCATAGTTGGGTTACTTGCTCCTGTTAACTTATGATAGTTTATCCCACCATTAGCCTCTTTTACTCTTCCCCATTTCCAGCGTTTCTCAGCTTCTTCATAAGCTACAACCATCCATGGAGCCTCTTTTTGTTCGTGGCTTATTATTGCCACTGGATTCCCGCTATCTTTACCTCCCACGGTCGGTAAATTTGTTGGCTTGTCTGGCGTAGTTGTTGTCTGCGACGAACCAGATTTTTGCCCACCGGCTCCATCCGATGTATGATCCGTATTACCCGCTCCGGCTGTAGGATCACCCGGTAAATCAGGATAAGGTGGAAGAGATTCACCAGTTCCGGAGGATGCCGCGCCACCTGTTTCCGCCGGTGATGAGTCCGCCCCATCAGTCGTATCCGGTGTCCATCCTCCTGATGATAAAGGTCCATCCACTGGATTACCTGTATTGTCAGCACTGGCTCTAGGATCATTTGGTGGAACAGGATAGGATTCACCGTTGCCCACCTGCGGAGATTGCTCTCCCGAATTCACATTATCCGGCTCTTTTTTACCATAAATAACAATTTTCTGCCCAGGATAAATTTTATTAGGATCTTTAATCCTATTGCTCTCAACCAGTTCGGAAACACTCACCTCATACCGGGCAGCAACTTTAGATAGGTTATCTCCGGACTGAACAATATATTCTATCGGCTCAGGCTGACTTTTTTCATGAGGTGGTTCAGGATCGTGGGCTAAAGTATGGGCTTTATATTGAACAAGATATCTTTTCAGAACAATATTTTTACTTTCGTTCCCCGCCTGAGCAGAATAAATCGTTTCATATTCACCGTCTAAATTAGCAGCCTTCACCTCAATATTCATTCCCTCTGTTTTATGAACGATTGGAGCAAGTCTTCCGTACTTATCAGTTTTACAGTCATACTTACGCGTCCCTGCTATAACTTTCAAAGGAAAACCAACAGCAGGACGAACGCCATCAGTGACAGTAATATTAGTGGTGTAAACCCACTTTTCAACTCGTGTTTCTTTTAAATTATAATATCCCTCCTCTTTTTTAACGGCTTTCATAACTGTTTCCAGCGTCGCATCATCCATATTCCCAAAGGTCAATAACGGCGATACGCCACTCTCTGCCAGTATATCTTTCGCATATTTTACAGGGTCATTGCCATCTTTTTCAGGACTATGTATTTTTGCCATTTCACTAATTGTACAATTACGATACAGGTCGCTTCGCAATAGTTTTTTTTCCGTCTCCCAGCCATCTACTTCACATCCATACATACCGAATTTACCACTGACAGTAACTGCAACTGCAAGCCTCAATGGTTGTAAATACTGGCTTTCTTTTCTCCCGTTTGGTCTTACGTTACAGGGGTTTTGCGTACGCCATGGGATTGTGCCTCCCTCACGAATATATACTGTCCCATCTGCCATTTTATACATAGCCCTTTTTTTTATCGTATTGTAGGTTGCTGAAATAAAATTATGGCTCATTAATTTAATCTCCCTTCACTGCCTTAACGTTCGATACATTGAAGATTAATACAGGGGTGCTGTGATATGGACTATCAGCAAACATGGCCTTCCCGCTTAATTCAACATGTTTGCTCAGAAATTTTCTGTATTCATTGTACTGATTATCAACCATAATTATTTGCATTTTTTTACTATAGTGCCGGGTGTCGTCATCCACAGAATTAAAACATCCTAATAATTTATCAGGGTATAAAAACCAGCAATTCATCTTCTCGTCATTTTGAGGATTTTGTCCCCAACCAGGTGGGTCATAAACAGTTTCTCAACACGCCAACTAACGTAACATTATCGCCTTCATCCAGACATGCCGATATTGCAGGTGCAGAAAAGAAAAAGAACCAAAAAAACAATGGCCGCTTTATATTACTCAGTATCTAATTACTCATCATTGCCATGCACTTCGTCAATATCCGCATCTAATGGCCATTGCTCATCCTGCTCCAGTTTTCCGTAATAAAGATCGTTTTCCAAATTATACCACTCATCATCATTTGCAGTATTATCTGATGAAGTGTCATCATTCCCCTGGGCTAAATCCTCAACCCCCCATTCTTCATTACCCATAGTCAGGGTCAGTTCATCTGGTTCATCAAGCATCACTCTCGGCAACCGTCCCGACTGCTCAATCGTCCCTGATGCGAGGACATTTCCTTTACTGTCACTGATCTTATACGGCTGGCCAATTAACCAGCTCATAGTTTCAATGGAACGGTCAGCGCCAGGAAAAGCAAATCGTAAACTCTGCAAGTCAGCTTTATTTTCATCATCAGACTCGCCTGAATCATTCGGGCCGCCCTCCCCATTACCAGTACCTCCGCCGTCGTTATCCTGCCCATCATCCATAAGCGCCTCCAGCACTGCCGGTTGCAGGGTCGGTATACCCGATGCAGCAGCAACTGGCGCAGGTAACAGATACCGCGCAAGGCGCGGCAACGGCCTGGCTGGCCTCCCCTGATCTGGGTAGCTACGGGCAACGGCTGTTACCGCTTCCTGATGTTCCGCCATTGCAACTGCTGGAGACGGGTATGCAGATGATGCGAACAGCAGACAGTCGCTGGCCCGAGAGTCTGCAACAGCAGCAGGCAACGGCTCGGTGGAACGCTGTTCTGCACACGCGGGCGCAGAACAGCCCGAATATGAAAGGCTGGAAACAGGCGCGGGAAAATTTACGGGATTTCGCCGACCTGATGCTGAAAAAAGAAACTGAAAAGCAGGGTTTTACCCTCTCATATATCAAAACAGTGACATGGCAGGCGGAGCGGTTATTGAATCAGGCAACGCCGCTGGAATATCTGCTGACGCAGTACCAGGATGCCCGCGCCCGCAAGCAAAACACTGAAGCTCTGGAAAAAGAGATCAATGAACGGCTGGACGGCGTGTTAAGCCGTTGGCTGCTGCTGCACCTCACAACGCCGGATTCGGCAATGGATAGTGAAGCCGGGCAACCGGTATCCACTAATAATTAAGGTACAAGGAGAACAACAATGGCCAATCTCGTTTATCTGACACTAAACGGAGACATACAGGGAATGATTTCAGCTGGGTGCTCGTCAATGCAGTCCATTGGCAACAAAGCCCAGCTCGCGCATCTGGATGAGATCATGGTCACATCGTTAAGCCACGGTCTGAGCCGCGATCAAAACGTCAATCATCAGATGCTGACCATCATTAAACCCGTGGATAAATCCTCGCCTCTGCTGGGTAAGGCGATTTCGGATAATGAGTGTCTGACCTGTGTTTTTACTTTTTACCGTACCAACCGTTTTGGCATAAATGAACTGTACTACAAGCTCAAACTGACTAATGCCCGAATATCGAATATCAGTCTGAACGTTCCCCATACCATTACCGACAGTGGAGGGCAGCCAGAAGAGTCAATCTCGTTTAGCTATGAAAGCATTAACTGGGAACACTGTATCGCAGGCACCAGCGCTTACAGTCTGTGGAGTGAACGGCTTTTTTAAGGAAGAGATATACGGGGGATGAGCGTTCTGACTTCCAGTCTGTTGTCTATCGCAGATACTTTTTGCAAAAATATCCACAGCCCTGGAAAAAATTGAATATGTCCGATTAACGAAAGGTTATAGGCTGCCCCGGAAGTTTCCTGACTGATTGTAATGATGTTTTCTGCCACAAACCTGCTGGGTGGTATTATTTATGGACAAACGACATCGCTCATTCATACCTGGTTTGTACCGGGCTATCCAGCGATTTTCTTTCCTGGCGACCTGACGTTACAGCAAAGGGATTTAAACCCCTCATCCGGCGCTCCTGCGAGCGTTGATGGAAACACCTGTATCTGACACCCTTACCGTAGATGTTCTGCTGCATTTGCCGGGGTGGTGTATTTATGATGCGCAACGATTTACGTGATTCGTTAACATGGCGAATTAAATCTGGTTAAGCCTGTATGTTGTGGGTTCCAGAAAATCAAAACCACCAGACAGGAGTACCGCACGCAAGTCCCTCAGAGCGCTTAATTCCGTGAGCCTTTCCTGATTGATGTTGTGTACAAGAGGCTGGTTCAACAACTTTTATCCCTTCGCTATCAGATAGTGGCAGGAACCAAACCCACATCTGACGACGTACAAAATAGCTGGCAAATAATGTTAATTGCCTGCAATGCTGGCAATGCTGTAAGGGATAGTTTCGTGGTGGTCTGCCTGGTGGTCTTGAAAATAGCCAAAGATAGTTTTAGTATTTAAAACAGTTCATTAGCTCAAAGGACTACGCCGAGTCCGGGCACCAAATTTCATATTAACGGACCTCCACGGAGGTCCGTTTTTGCATTCTGAACCCGCCAGAATCGACACTTCTGCATTCCCTTAATGACACCCCGACCACTGCGTCAGCAGCGCATGCAGTTTAGCCGGCTCAAGAGGCTTGCGAAGCACCAGGTAACCCTCCTGCTCCGCCTCCAGCAGAACCGGTGAATTAAATTCGCCGCTGACTATCGCGCCGCTCATATCCGGCAGACGGTCAAAAAGCGCTTTCAGGATGTCGAAGCCGCTTTCACCCGATCGCAGGCGCTGGTCGCACAGCACGGCGAACGGCGTAAAGCCGTCGTCGATGATGGCAAACGCTTCTTCAGCGGAGGCCGCACAGCGTACGTCGATTCCCCAGACGCTCATCAGGCTCTCCCAGGCAGACGTCACCAGCGGGTCGTCATCGACGACCAGGCAGGAACCGTGCAGCGGCGCATAGCGTACCGGCGTGGCGGTGTTGTCAGCGGCGGGCGGGGTGTCCAGCACGCTATCTTCGCCAGCATATTGGATAAAGCGCATCCAGAAGCGTGAGCCTTTACCTTCAATGGATTGCATCCCGTATTTTACCTTCATGAGCTTGGCACAACGGGCAACGACGGCCAGCCCCAGCCCGTGTCCGGCGCTGTCGATCTTCCATGCCAGCTCGGGGCGGTAGTAAGGTGAGAAGATTTTGCCCTTCTCTTCATCGGCGATACCGACTCCCGTGTCCCACACCTCCACCATACACTCGTCACCGCGCGGTCGGATGGCGACCAGCACCCCGCCCTGGAGCGTGTAGCGAAGGGCGTTTTGAATCAGGTTAATCAGGGACTGTCGCACCAGCAGTGGATCGCCCATCACGTCGATACGGCGTTTAGGCCGCCGGATGCACAGCCTAAGCGCGCGGCTGTTGGCCTCTTCACGAAACAGCGTGATGACCGAGTCGAGCAGAGCACCGATATCCACTTTGGTCGGGGCAGAGAGGACATTCCCGGATTCTATTTTGCTCAGATCGAGCAGAGAATTGAGCATTAAATGCACCGAGCGAACGCTCTGCTGAAGGTCAAGGAGTTGCGGCGTCAGGCTGTCGTCCCGGTTTCGGTGTAGGATGGCTTCGATCAGAAAGCCCATTGCGTGTACGGGCTGGCGCAGATCGTGACTGGCGGTGGTCAGAAACTGATTTTTATCCAGCAATGCCTGCTCCGCGTCCTCTTTGGCCTGACGAAACTGTTCCGCAAGGCGTGAGCTTTTTTCCTCAAGCAGCGCTTGCTGAATAAAGAACGCATGGGAAGTTAACGCATGGCGGTAAATCGCGAAGCCGTAAAGCAGATTCAGCATGAGCACGATGAACATCAACTCATCCAGCCGCCAGATAATACCGAGGTTCAGCACCCCCCAGGAGGCGAAGAAAAAACGCGTAAAGGTACTGATGACAGGCGTCAGATGCGTCGCATTGGCGGCGACGATGGCGGCAATGCTGATATTAAGTAACAGGAAAAAGTCAAAATTCTGCGTCTGTGGCGTAATTAAATAGAGTGATGAAATTCCCAGCCCGTGAATAAAGGCAATATTATTAATACGCGGAAGCCAGCGTCGCAGAACGTCCCTTTCACCGTTTTCTTTCGCTTCACGCTGATAGCGTCGGTGCAATATTCGTATCGCCACGGCACATAGCAGATAAATAATTATCCAGATAATCGTCGGGCCGAGTTCATCCCCAAGCATATAAATCCAGATGGCGAAAGGAATACCAACAAAGGGTACCGCACTAAAGCTGAATACCAGCCGCAGAAAGGTGTTGTTTAGCAAACGGATCTGCGCCGGAGCAGAGATACCATCATTTTGTAAGCTCTGAAAAAACCTCATTCCGACAGTTCCTGCTTGCCATGCAGAAGCGTGATGGCTTCGACCCGGCTGTTAACGCCTATCTTTTTCAATATATTGCTGATGTGTTCTTTGACCGTGGGCTCAGAAATTGAAAGCTGGGCGGCGATGCGTTTATTTGGCAGGCCGCGCATAATCATATTTAACACGTCTATTTGTCGCGGCGTTAAGTTAAATTTACTTAACTTCTCATTATTCGTCTTAACGTAAATTTCGTTTCCCTCAGGAAACCAGGTCTGATTATCAGTGAGTGCGAAAACGGCCCGCGAGAACATCTCAGGTGGCTCGCTTTTCAATACAAAACCGTGTCCCCCGGCGGCATTAACTTTGCGCCAGATATCATTATTGTCATCCCCGCTGACCACCAGGAGTCGTACCTGTGGGTAAAGTTGCTTTACTTCTTTGAGTAATTTCAGGGCCGTTCCGGAAGAGAGCCAAAAATCGATTACCAGCAAACGTGGCGGGCCATGATCCCTAATTTGGCGGTAGCAATCATCCTCATTCGTCACCACACACGCCTGCTTAAACTGGCAATGTGTAATCAGAAAATTGGCGATGCCGCTTGCTACCAATGGATGGTCATCAACGACTAACGCATAATTCTGTCCCAAAGGAGCCTCCTTTTACCTTCGCATATCTTAGAGTACAGATGAATTATTATCTACCCACCCTACTTTAGGAGGGTTTTTTCGATTAGGAAAGAGAAATATATTATTCGCTGATTTGGGTAAAAGAAAACATAAATACAATCAGTGAAATTAACTGGTTGGATATCAAGGATAATTTATGAAAAAACCACTAATCGTTTTTACCGTTACGTTGATGCTAGCCGGTTGTTCCACGTTGAAAACCGATCAGGCTATTCCACTCCTACAGGCGGAGACCGCTAAAATGCTGGGACTGGGCTCATCGGATGAAATAACTGTATCCAACGTTAATGGCGCCCAGCCGGACGCACTGGGAGGACAAAAACTCTCTTATCGCGCCACGACAGAAAAAGGGCGTATTTTCGATTGTTCATCGATGATGATGCCGGGAATTTTAGGGTCTGCACCGACGCTGAGCGCGCCAACCTGTACACCAGTTGTCACACATAAATAATTAGCACCGTATTAAAAGGCGTACTGAAATAACGCCTTTTACGTTATCTGACGTATCTGAGTTTTCATATAAAAACGATGTTCCTGACATCATGCTAATGAGTACGGAGATAGCCCGTGAATAACTCTACATCACATTCTTTAGCGGTTAAGACACCGCTTTCCAGACTTTACCTCGCTCTATTTTCCGCGCCGCTGTTACTTTTTTTACCTGCCGATGTCGCGCGTGCAGCCGATGCCTTTTTTGATGGCGAGTCGCGTATTACCGAAACGCTGGGTTACACCGGAGATGTTTATGTTGGACGTAACCAACGCGGAAACCTGCTGATCGATAATGGCAAAATCACCGCCTATAACATCAATATCGGTCGGCTGTTCGACGGCCAAATTTATGAAAGCGTGGTCACGGTCCGTGGGCCAGACGCTGAGCTTAACGCGGTGAACGATCGGTACGTCCTGCGCGGCGACCTGAATCTTGGCCTCGGCACCCTGCGAGTCGAAGAGGGCGCGCTGGCGAGCGCAAAGGAGATCGTTGTCGGCACCACCCGCGGCTACGACAGCCACCTAATCGCCACGGGTGCCGGCTCTCGTGTGACCAGTAATTTTCTTAGCGTAGGCACCGATCTGGGCGCACGCTCCACGCTTGCGATTGAAGACGGCGCTGCGCTCAATACCGCTTACGATGCGCGCATCGGCAACGGTACCGGGCCGGGTGAAACCGACACGCTGAGCCCAAAAGCCATCGTCACGGGGAGCGGGTCACAGTGGAACGTTGGCCGTACGTTGACGCTATATGGCGACCTGGATGTGGTGAACGGCGGAACGGTTAACGTTGGCGGCGTGCAGGTGGCGGGCGTCTCCGGCGCAGGGAAAACTGCCGAACTGGTTATTGCAGGCAAGGACTCGCGCTTTACCAGCGGCAGCAGCGTGAGCGTGGGCGATTACGGCAATGGCGTGCTGTCTGTGATTGACGGCGGTTCATTTTCCGCTGGCAGCAATGCGCTGATCGTGGGGACATCGGGTTCCGGCTCGAACCGGGGTGCGCTCATCATCGGCAGCCGCGGCAATATGGACACCGGCACGGGTTTAACTGAGCCAACGCTTGGCACGGCGGGCGGCGCAGGTACCCTCGATGCGAAGACGGCAATCAGCCTTCGTGGCGGACTGTTCGGCAGCTATGTCTACTTCAACCATACCGACGGAAATTACCTCTTCAGCAACACGATGAGCGGTGAAGGTGATGTGATCAACACCTCCGGGCAGACGACGCTGAACGGCGATCTTTCCGCACTCAAGGCGAACGTAACCGCGCGGGGCGGTAAAGTCATCATTGCCAGCAATATTAATACCCAGCCAGAAGACGATATCTTTGACGTCCAGACCCTTAGCGCGGAGAACGGCGGCACGTTGATCCTCAACGCGACGGCGGGTTCAGACGTCAGCAACGGGGTGGGTTATAGCAGCGCCGCGTCAATCAAGTCCGGCGGCACGCTGGGCGGCAACGGGACGCTGGGCCAGACCGAGATCCTGTCCGGCGGACATATCTCGCCCGGCGACGGCAATATCGGTACGTTGACGCTGAAACGCTATCTGAACTTTATCGGCGAATCCTTCTATGACGTGGATATCGCAGGAGATGGCCGCAGCGACCAGCTACTGGTATCGGGTAAAACCACCATCAGCAATCAGGCTAAGGTACAGGTCACCGCGCTGGATCCGCAAACCAGCTATAAAACGGGCCAAAGCTACCGCATTTTGACCTCCGACGGGGGAATCGACGGTGAGTTCGCCGGAGCGATCTCCAAATCCGCATTCCTCGACGTGGCGCTTAAGCAAAGCACCAACGCCGTCGATCTGACCATCGCGCAGAAAGAAACCGGTGGCGAGAATCCTGGAGGAGAAAACCCCGGAGGCGAAAATCCTGGTGGTGAGAATCCTGGCGGTGAAAACCCCGGAGGTGAAAACCCGGGCGGTGAGAATCCTGGCGGTGAAAACCCGGGCAGCGGCAAGCCGGGCATTTTCCAGACCGTGGCCCAAAGCAGCAACCAGTGGAATACCGCTGGCGCGCTCTCCACGCTGACGCAAAGCGGCCCGTCGCTGGCGCTGTATAACTCGCTGCTTCTGCTAAGCGCACCGGAAGCGCGCGAGGCGTTCAACCAGCTTTCTGGTGAAGTTTATCCGTCAATGCAGTCCAACCTGATCGCTGGCAGCACGCAGGTGTTTAACGTGTTAAACCAGCGGATGCAGCGCACGTTTGATAACGGCAGCCTGCCGATACCACCGTTAGCCATGTCGCTGGTGCAGCAGCCGGAGCCGCAAAACAATGGCGTCTGGGGCCAGACCTTCAGCTCCTGGAGCCGAAACAGCGGCGACGGTAACGTGGGCAAGCTGGACGGCAACACCACCGGCTTCCTGCTGGGGGCAGATCGCAAACTGGCGGACCATAACGTGCGTGTCGGCGGCTACTTCGGCTACAGCCGGGGTGATTATGACGTCGACAGCCGTCGCACCTCAACGGATACCGACAACTATCACCTTGGTCTGTATGCGGCGGGTCAACAGGATGCGTTCTCCCTTCGCGGCGCGCTGGGTTACACCTGGCACAAGATCGAAGGCGAGCGCAATGTTGATTTCAGCGGCTTCTCGGATCAGCTGAAGTCAGATTACGACGCGAACTCCCTGCTGGCGTTCACCGAAGCGGGCTACCGTTTCGGCCAGCCAGACAGGAATATTGAGCCGTTCGTCAATTTATCGTACATCCGGCTGCATACCGACAGCTTCAGGGAAGACGGCGGTGCCGCTGCGCTGAGCGTCCGTAACGAAACGATGAACACCTTCTATACGACACTCGGGTTGCGCGGTGTGACCGAGTTGCCGAAGCACGTTAACCTCTACGGTTCGTTGGGCTGGCAGCACGCCTATGGCGATAAGAATACCTCTTCGCGCATGGCGTTTGCGGGCAGCGACGCGTTCATTACTCAGGGACAGGCCGTGGATGAGGATGTGATGGTCGGTGATATCGGCGTGAGCGTACAGCTGTCGCGTGCTGCGACGCTGGATGTGGGTTACCAGGGACAATATGGTGCGGATACCCGCGTCAACTCTGTTAACGCCAATCTGCGCTGGTCGTTCTGAATTATTTCCATTAAAAGAACCCGCCCTCGTGGCGGGTTTCTGCTTTTGGCTTCTGACGAAGCTAGGGATCGTTCCCAACCACGTCCAGCAGTTTGTTTTTAAAGATAAACAAACACGCCTCGTTGAAGTTACCTGCTCCTAACCGCTCCGACAGCACCGTTCGCTTGCGATAGAGGCTTTTAACCGACATATTCAGCTTATCTGCAATCTCTTCCATTGACCTCCCTGCCTTCAGCAACCTGATCATTATCGCTTCGTGTCGACTCAGCCGTAAGTTAAGCAGCCATTTGGTTGTCAGACGCCTGCCTTTCATATCAAGCACCAGATTGAATAACGACGCCATATCCGGAGCCGTAAGCGACGTGTTCATAAACAGCTTCATACTGAGAAGATCCTCCTCTCGAGGACGCATATCCAGCATAACGCAGCAGATCGTTTTTCTCGTTCTGGCCGGATGGCGTATCAGGTAATCATATAAACGGAGCGGCGTACGGCTATCAATCAGTACAGTATATTCATTTGCGTCGGTATCAAATATGTTTCTGTCTATCGAACTGAGGCAAATTATATCCGGGAAAAATAGCCGCATCCCCCTGACAAGGAAACAATCCTGAGTCACTAACACTATTGAAGTCGCCACTAACCATCCCTTTTAGATTAAAGCAAGCCCGCCTCTTAAGAAACAAGAACGCTTTCGTTTATAGCGCTTTACATTTACGGCAAATGTTTTCTGGCTTTGATCATCCCTCAATATGACATTGGTGAGCTAGACTTTTTGCAGACTATCACTCAATGTCTGTCGTTAATTATAAATAAAAAAGAATTTCAGAAAAGTCACTTCTCTGAACATTAAGAATTTTTGTCATGAAACTTCCCAAACATGTACCAGAAAGTACTTTAATTAACTCAGCAGAACTTCATTTCGAATATAACAAAACAGGAAGCAGAGAAAGAAAAACCATTTAACATCAATCAGTTAAAAAGAACAATCCTGCACTGAATTATCTAAAAAACTTACTTCTTCCAGAATTATCCCAAAACCTCTCAGCCGCTTTTCAACTTATTTATCCCCCAACATATCGGGTGTACATTAAGCCCAATCAGACCACTGAGATGAGGGCTCATAATTACCTTTAAGTAAGTACCCCATAACGTAGCATCATTCAGATTTAATGTTCTCCTTTATGCCCTTTAACACAGAGTTAAAAGGCGGCCGTGTTATGCAATGGATTCACGATAAACAAATGGCAAATAGATATGGAAAGATCGCTTAGCTTCACTACGTTATTCTTTTATCGCACCACAATATTATTGCTCCTGCTTTTACTCTTTCCTGTTCTGGTTCAGGCTGATGAATCCGTTTATGAGCATCAGATACAACAGGCACGTAACGGTAATTACGCTCTGTTTCTTGAATACCTACAGCGCTATGAGCAACAGCATGCTTTAACACCCGGACAGGTTGCGGACTGGTTACAGGTAGCCTCCTGGGCAGGACGCGATGATGAGGTTATCCGGGTCTGGCAGCGTTATGGTATTTATATGCCGCTGCCCGCTCGCGCCATCGCTGCCGTCGCCCAGTCCAGAAGAAACCAAAAAGCCTGGCCATCCGCCTTATCGCTGTGGAAAGAGGCGCTCAGCCTTGCGCCGGATAACGACGATTACCGCATCGGCTATGTTAAGACCCTGGCCGATGCCCGCAGAGATCGCCTCGCGCTTTCGGAAGCCCGGCAGCTGGTTAAGGACGCTCCTTCTCCCGCGCACCTTGAGACGCTCTCCTATGTCTGGATGCGCCAGGGAAAAAACGGGGACCGGCTGCTGGCGGACATGCGCGCGCTGAACGCCGCACCCGGGAATAATGCCCTTCTTCGCGAGACGATCGATGCGTTAACGGAAAACCGGGTAAGCACGCCCGCACTCTGGCTGTCGCAAAGTGTGGCGATGTCTCCCGCGGAGCGCCGCCGCCTTGAGCGTAACGCCGCGGCTGAAAGGGTACGCCTGGCGGATGTGCCTGGCAGAACGGAGAAAGAGCGCCTGCGGCTGGCACAAAACGCATTAGATCGTTACCAGGCCCTGCTTTCTCGCTGGCAAAACGACCCGCAGGCGGCTGAAGACGTCATCCTTGCCCGTATCGATCGGCTTGGCGCCCTGTATGCGAAGGGTGATTACCGGCAGGTCATTAGCGAATACGAGTCGCTGACGGCCGCACAGCATCCGGTGCCGGACTGGGCCATCGGCTGGGTGATCTCTGCATATTTGCAGGAGAAAAATGCCGTCGCCGCCTTCTCGCTTGTGCAACGCTATCCACACTACGCCTCCGATCCGCAGGATGAGGAGCATGCGCTTTTCTACGCCTGGCTGGATACGGGGCAGTATCAGACCGCCCGCCGCTACGTTGAGCGCGAGACCCGCAGCGTTCCCTGGACCCGCTACGATTTCGGATCCCCGACCGCTCAGCCGAACGATCGGTGGCTCACCGGACAGTCTCTCAAACTTAACTATTTGCTGGCGACCAACGCCCTGCCGGAGGCCGAAAAGCTGTCGTATCGTCTGGCGTCAACGGCGCCGGGAAATCAGGGATTACAGATTGATTATGCCGCCCTGCTTCAGGCCAGAGGCCTGCCGCGCGCGGCCGAGCAAAAGCTTAAACAAGCAGAGGCGCTTGAACCCGCGAATCTGGAGCTTGAAAAACAGCAGGCTTACGTCGCAATGGACCTTCAGGAGTGGCGTCAGATGGATTTACTGGCTGATGACGTGATTGCTCGCGCCCCCGCCGATCGCAGCGCCCGTCGCCTGGACAGGCTCAGAGCGGTCCACCACATGTCTGAGCTGCGTCTGAACGCGGGTAAAGGATTGCACTCAGATAACCCCGTCAGCGGTAGCCACGACATGAGCTGGGACGCCACGCTCTATGGCCCGCCCGTGGCGGATAACTGGCGGCTGTTTGCCGGCGCCCGCTATGCCCAGGGGAATTTCGACGAAGGTAAAGGCATCAGCCGCCACCTGTTGGGCGGCGTTGAGTGGCGCCCACGTGACCTCACGCTCGAAGCCGAGCTCTCCAGCAACCGCTATCACGGCACAAACAGGCCGGGCGCACGGCTCTCAACAACCTACAGCCTGAGTGATAACTGGCAGGTCAGCGGTAACCTCGAACACTTGTCACGTGCGACACCCTTACGGGCATTACGCAATGGGATCAGCGCCAACCGGGGTGAAGGTGGGGTGCGCTGGTATCAAAACGAGCGACGTGAATACCAGTTCAACGCCGCCGTCAGCCGCTTCTCGGACCACAACCGCCGTCAGGAATACACCCTCTCTGGGAAAGAGCGTCTCTGGCAGACCCCGACCCTGACGCTGGATCTCGAACCGGGGATCGCCGCCAGTAAAAACAGCCTGCGGAATACGCTCTATTACAACCCGGCACGGGATCTGTCCGTGACGGCTGCCCTGTCCGTTGACCATGAGATGTACCGCCACTACGACACCCTCTGGAGCCAGCAGTTCGTGGCAGGAGGGGGCAGCTACTGGCAGAAAAATCAGTCCGCGGGTGCCGTTACCCTGCTGGGTTACGGGCAACGCATCCAGTGGAACAACGTTGTCGATACTGGCGTGATGCTGAACTGGGATAAGCGCCCTTACGACGGCAAACGCGAGAGCAATCTCTCCGTCACGTTAGATGCGACTTTACGCTTTTAAGGATGAATATGCTGAACACACGTTTTTCTGTAAGCCTGATCGTCATCGGCTGGCTCTGCCTCAGCGCGAGCCTCTGCGCGCAGCCGCTCTCCTTTATGGCCCCTGAAAAGAGGCCGCAGCTGGAGGCCAGCAAACCCTGGCCGGAGAATCAGTTTCTGGTCCTGGCCTACCACGACGTTGAAGATGATGCCGCCGATCAGCGCTACCTCTCCGTTCGCACCAGCGCGTTAAACGAGCAGATAAGCTGGCTTTTGCACAACGGCTATCACGCCATCAGCGTGCAGGACATTCTGGATGCGCATGAAGGGAAAAAAGCGCTGCCGCCGAAAGCCGTTTTGCTCAGCTTTGACGACGGCTACAGCAGCTTTTACACCCGGGTCTGGCCTCTGCTTCAGGCCTGGAACGTTCCTGCGCTGTGGGCGCCGGTGGGCAGTTGGGTGGATACGCCGGCAAATCAAAAAGTTAACTTCGGCGGTCTGATGACGCCCCGCGATCGCTTTGCCACCTGGGATATGGTTCGCGAGCTCAGCCAGTCCCCGCTGATTGAGATTGGCTCGCATACCTGGGCCTCGCATTACGGCATTCCGGCCAACCCGCAGGGAAGCCGTGAACCCGCCATCGCCAGCCGTTTTTATGATAACGCGACGGGGCATTACGAAACCGATGAACACTTCAACCAGCGGATCGCCGCAGACGTACGCAAAGTCACCGATAAAATCACCCAGGTGACGGGAAAAGCGCCGCGTGCCTGGGTGTGGCCCTATGGGGCTGCCAACGGTACGTCGCTCGCTATCGCCCAAAAACAGGGCTATCAGTTGGCCTTTACCCTGGAGGACGGGCTGGGAAACGTGCGCGACCTCGGCAACATCCCGCGCCTGCTGATCGCCGGAAATCCGTCGATAAAAACCTTTGCCAACACGGTTAGCCGCGTTCAGGAGTTTGACCCGGTGCGCGTCATGCATGTCGATCTCGATTACGTCTACGATCCCGATCCGGCCCAGCAGACGAAAAACATCAACAAATTCGTCCAGCGGGTCTACGACATGAAAATCAGCCATGTGTTTCTCCAGGCGTTTTCGGATCCGCGGGGCGACGGCAGGATCGATGCGCTCTATTTCCCCAACCGCCGGCTTCCGGTCCGGGCCGATCTCTTTAATTTTGTCGCCTGGCAGCTACAAACCCGCGCGGGAGTGAAAGTCTTCGCGTGGATGCCGGTTCTCTCTTTCGATCTCAGTCCAGCCTTGCCGCGCGTGCAGCGCCGGGATCGTCAAACGGGAGAGTTGACCGTGGCCGCCGAGCCCTATATCAGGCTCTCCCCCTGGAGTCCGCAGGTTCGCCAGCAGGTGACGGAGATCTATGAAGATCTGGCCCGCTATGCCAGCTTCAATGGCATCTTATTTCATGACGACGCGGTGCTGACGGACGTTGACGATGCCGGACAGGACACGACCCGACAGAAGAGTCAGCGACTTATCGGCTTTACCCGCACCCTGAGCCAGGCGGTGAAAAACATCCGTGGCCCGCAGATCAAAACCGCGCGGAACATGTTCGCGTTGCCCATTCTCGAGCCGGAAAGCGAGGCATGGTTTGCGCAAAATCTCGATGATTTTCTGGCGGCCTACAACTGGACGGTGCCGATGGCAATGCCGCTGATGGAGTCCGTCCCGGCAGAAGAGAGCAATGCCTGGCTGACGCGTTTAGTCAAAGCCGTCGCCGCACGCCCCGGCGCGCTGAATAAAACGATTTTTGAGCTACAGGCCAGGGACTGGGCACAGAAACCGCAGCGTGCCGTAGCCGATGAACGTCTGATGGAGTGGATGCGGGTGCTCCAGCTGAACGGCATCAAAAATTACGGTTATTACCCCGACGACTTCCTCAACAACCAACCTGATATTTCACGTATCAGACCTGAATTTTCTTCGTACTGGTATCCTGACAATGACTGATCGCATTATCGCCTTCTCTATTTTGTGTCTGGTATTCGGGTTGCCGTTAGGCGTAGCCGCGCTGTTTACCGGCGAACTGATTCTGGACTTTGTCTTTTTCTGGCCGCTGTTTATGTCCGTGCTCTGGGTAACCGGCGGCCTCTATTTCTGGTTTCAGCTTGAACGGCACTGGTCGTGGGATAACGCAACACCCGCCCCCGCCTTAGCCGGTGAGCCGTTAATCTCGATTCTTATTCCCTGCTTCAATGAGGAACGCAACGCACGGGAGACCATTAGCGCCGCGCTGGGTCAGCGGTACTGGAATGTGGAAGTTATCGCCATCAACGACGGTTCTTCTGATAACACGGCGGAGGTACTGCAACAGCTGGCGCGAGAGCAACCGCGCCTGCGGGTGATTAATCTCGCGGAGAACCAGGGGAAAGCCGTGGCGCTCAAGGCCGGCGCTGCGGCGGCCCGGGGCGATTTGCTGGTCTGCATTGACGGCGACGCCCTGCTCGACCGCGACACCGCGGCGTATCTGGTGGCACCGCTGATTCAGTATCCCCACGTTGGGGCCGTCACCGGGAATCCGCGTATTCGCACGCGCTCAACGCTGATTGGCCGCATTCAGGTGGGCGAGTTTTCTTCCATTATTGGCCTTATCAAGCGAACGCAGCGGATCTATGGCCGGGTCTTTACCGTCTCCGGCGTCATCGCCGCCTTTCGCCGACAGGCGCTGGCGGATGTCGGGTACTGGAGCCCGGACATGATCACAGAGGATATCGACATAAGCTGGAAGCTTCAGCTTCGCCACTGGGATATCTTTTTCGAGCCGCGGGCACTGTGCTGGATCCTGATGCCGGAGACGCTAAAGGGGCTGTGGAAACAGCGTCTGCGCTGGGCGCAGGGGGGGGCAGAGGTGTTTCTGGTTAACCTGCGCAAGATGGCCCGCTGGGAGCATCATCGCATGTGGCCCCTGTTTCTTGAGTACGCGCTATCAACGCTGTGGGCGTTTGCCTATGGGGCGACCGTGGTGTTGTTCATTCTCAGCCATATTATCCCTCTTCCCGCGAACCTGGCCGTTGCGAGCCTGTTTCCACCGGCGTTTACCGGGCTGCTGCTGGGCGTGATGTGCCTGCTGCAATTCCTCGTCAGTTTGTATATCGAGCGGCGCTACGAGCGGAAAGTGGCAGGCTCGCTGTTCTGGGTAATCTGGTTCCCGATGGTGTACTGGATGATTGGCCTGTTTACCACCCTTGTGGCATTTCCGAAAGTCATGCTTAAACGTAAACGCGCCCGCGCGCGCTGGATCAGTCCGGACCGGGGTAAAGGGAGCATTCAATGAACGAGAATACGTTAATTTTGACTGAACATCGGCTGGCACCGCGTCTTTTCGATGCCGCATTAACGCTGATAGCCTGGGGAGGATTCCTGTTTTTCCTTTACGCCAGGCTGTGGATGCAGTTAACCGAGGAGGGCGATCACCGCTGGAGCGTGATTATCGCCTCTTTTAATACGGTGCTGGTCTATCTGCTGATTGCCGCGTTCAACGGCTGGCTGCTGATCCTGTGGTATCAGTACAATCGCCGCCGCGCGCATGTGAGGCGGCGTCATCCGGAAATGTTGCGCCATGACGAGCTTGCCCAAAGTTTTAACGTCACGCCGCAAATTATGTCCGAGATGAGCCAGTACAACTTGCTGACGGTTTACCATGACCAGATTGGCCGGATCATTGATTTGAAGATCAGCGAGCAGCAGGAAGAGGAAGAGCAGTAATGAAACGCCCCCGCAACATGCCCTGCGGGGGCGTTTTTATAACAGGGAGACGTTATTTATCTTTCACCACAATCAGCGGTTCAATATCGCTCTCTTTCTTCACCACCAGCGAGTCATCCCCGCGCAGACAGGTTCCGCCATAGTTCCCGCCCACGGTAAAAGTGCAGACCTGAATGTATCTGCCGTCAACTTTCGGCAGGCACCATAGCTGCTGGTAGATATTTTTGCGGTCAACAAACTTGCCGCTGGACTGGTCCAGCAGTTCGTCCTGGGCGCCGATCAGATCGATATTGCTCCCGCAGCGTCCGGCGATCGGTTTAACGGCATAACCGGTCCGTTTGAGCAGATCGTTGACCTCAAAATCGGTATCCAGCAGGTAACGGTGGTTCGGGAACAGCTGCCACAGCACCGGCAGGATCGCCTTGTTACCTGGGATCACCGTCCACAGCGGTTCAAAGACCAGCACTTCCGGGCGCAGCAGGACGTCAATCAGGCGCACTTCACCTTGCGGGTGACCGGTGCGGATAGGCACGGCGGCGTACTCGGTTTCGCTCACCTCGCGGATCTGCTCAATCGCCGTTTCCCACGCCCAGGTTTTCCATACGCAGTTGACGTGACGGCCTTCATCATCAATCAGTTGCCCGGCGGCATCCCAGCTCAGCGCCCCCAGTCCATGCAGGATTTTGGTTTCAAACCCGGCCTGGATCAGCGAGCGCTGAATAAAGAGCGCGTGGTAATCCTCTTCGATATCGTTGTCCTGCATGATATGGACGAACGGCCGCGCGTGGCTGTGCTTCCATGCGCCGGTCAGCTCCTCCAGCAAGCCTTCCGCCGGATTGTGGCCAGTGCCGCGATAGCCGTTTTTCACCCACTCTTCAAGAATGAGCCCGCCCTCGGTATGGCAGGAGGCGGAATCCGCGTTGTACTCGTAAACCTTGATGCCGCGTTCATCCATGCAGAAATCCATACGACCGGTGATCATATGGTGACGACGCCACTGCCAGGAAAGGCGCAGACGCGGCCAGAGAATTTTCGGGATGTCGAAAAGCGCGAGTAAGCTGTCGTCTTTCAGCACCTTGTCGGTGGCATGAAGGTACATCAGATGCAGTTCGTTGGTGGCTTTGATCAGCTCCTGCTCGGCGCTTTCGGTAATGGTGAAGTACTGGCAGGGATCGTTGTTGATAACGTGGCCGTTGGCGCGAACGTACGCCTGTTGCAGGGCGTCGTTTTCATTGAGCCATTTTCCGTCGAACTGACGGTTGTTCTTCAATCGCGCGCCGCTGATTTTCAGCAGTTCACCGTCGATCTCCGGCTGAGGAATACTGTGTTCCGTCTCCTCCGTCTGGATCATCCAGCCGAGGATCTCGGTATCGTTGAACGTGTCATGAAGCGTATAGCAACCGTCCTCCACGCTCAGACGCAGCTCGCGCGTCCACTGCTGCCCCATCGGCAGCGGGGAGTGAATAACGTTCTGCTCGGCAATGCGCACTCTGTCATCCAGCAGCTGGGTAATGACGGCGACGTGGCCGGTTTCATGAAACTCACCGCCCTTTTGCCAGATGAGCAGCGCACCGGCCTGCGGCGCGCGTTTTGAGCCATTAGCAAAGGCCTGTAGCGGCAAAATATTGTCGTTTACCACCTGGCGCAAAAAACGCAGGGAGAAGATCTCCCACGCCATCCCGACGTCGGTAAAAACAAACCCGTGATTGAGAAACAGGAAACGGCGCGCAAACTCAACGCACTGCCATTTATGGCCCATGTATTCGTTGCCGATATAGCTGCGGAATTCCGCGTCTTCCGGGTAGTGACGCGGATCGAGACTGCCGTAATTTGAAGAGTAAATCGCCACGCCACCCGGCGCATAACCTAATAACGTCCCGAAGGGTGCGTCACTGCTTAACGTTCCTTTACGCATGTGTCCAACCTAAAACAGGCAGGCGGCAATTTTTTTGTTGGGTTGTCGTCGTCTGCACGTTGTAATTAACTGACAGAGGTGGCGTTATCATACACCCGCCCTGCCCATTACGCTCGCATCGTTAAACGGTTCCTGCATCTCCTGCTACACTGCCTCAACACAACACCAAAAAGGCAGGCCAACATGTCAGATAACACCTATCAGCCACCGAAAGTGTGGGAATGGAAACAGAATAACGGCGGCGCGTTCGCCAATATCAACCGTCCCGTCTCGGGCGCGACGCACGAGAAAGAGCTACCTGTGGGCGCGCACCCGCTCCAGCTGTACTCTCTCGGTACGCCGAATGGACAGAAAGTTACCATCATGCTGGAAGAGCTGCTGGCGCTGGGCGTGACGGGCGCGGAATACGACGCATGGTTAATCCGCATTGGTGAGGGCGATCAGTTCTCCAGCGGTTTTGTCGACGTGAACCCGAACTCGAAGATCCCGGCCCTGCGTGACCACTCCACCACTCCGCCGACGCGCGTCTTTGAATCCGGCAATATCCTGCTCTACCTGGCCGAGAAATTTGGTCACTTCCTGCCAAAAGATCCGGCAGGACGAACGGAAACCCTGAACTGGCTGTTCTGGTTACAGGGCGCGGCCCCGTTCCTCGGCGGCGGTTTTGGCCACTTCTATAACTACGCACCGGTGAAGATTGAGTACGCTATCGATCGCTTCACCATGGAAGCTAAACGCCTGTTCGACGTGCTGGACAAACAGCTGGCGCGCGGTCGTTACGTAGCGGGTGAGGAATATACCATTGCGGATATGGCAGTCTGGCCATGGTTTGGCTGCGTGGCGCTGGGCAGCGTGTATAACGCCGCCGAGTTCCTGGATGCCGGGAAGTACACCAACGTGCAGCGCTGGGCAAAAGATGTGGCGAATCGTCCGGCTGTTAAACGCGGGCGCATTGTTAACCGTACCAACGGCGAGCTGAACGAGCAGTTACATGAGCGTCATTCAGCAAGCGACTTCGATACCCAGACGGAAGATAAACGTCAGGGTTGATCCATGACCGGGCGGTTCGCCGCCCTTCTTCCGCGATGAGAAAAATGCGTCAGCACGCGTGCGCAAGGAGCCTCGTATGTCAGACCAGACGCTAAAAGCGACCCGACAGCAGAGTCTTATCACCTTGCTGAGTCAAAGCGACTGGCTGACTACCGATGTGCTGGCTGAAAAGCTCTCCGTCAGCAAAGAGACCATCCGCCGGGATCTGAAGTCGTTGCAGCAGCAGGGGAAGCTGCTGCGCCAGCACGGGCGCGCGCGTCTGATTCATCCGGACAGCCGCGACAGCGGTGAACCCTTTGGCGCACGCCTGAAAAGCCATTATGCCGACAAAGCCGATATTGCCCGCCACGCGCTGGGCTGGATCAGCGAAGGGATGACCATCGCCCTCGACGCCAGCTCAACCTGCTTTCATCTGGCGCGCCAGTTGCCGGACATCGACCTCACCGTATTTACCAATAGTCTGCCTATCTGCCACGAGATGGCAAAGCGCGAGCGGATCACGCTTATCTGCTCCGGCGGAACGCTTGAGCGTAAGTATCGCTGCTATGTTAATCCGGCGCTGGTGACGCAGCTAAAAGGGCTGGAGATCGATCTGTTCATCTTCTCGTGTGAAGGGGTCGATGAGCATGGCGTCCTTTGGGATCCGTCCGAGCACAACGCGGGCTTTAAGGCGCTGCTGTTAAACCGCGCCAGCCAGTCGCTGCTGCTGATCGACAAAAGTAAATTTATGCGGGCAAGTGAAGTGAAAATTGGTCAGCTGTCGCAGGTGACACAGATTATTCAGAGCGATAAACGTCAGGCCGCCAGAGACGGCCTGACACGAGAGGTTACGCGGTGAGACGGAATTTCTGCACTGAGCGCTGGAGTTCTTCGGTCTGCCGTTCAAGTGCGGCGGCGGCGGCGGAAACCTGCTCCACCAGCGAGGCGTTCTGCTGGGTCACGCCGTCCATCTGCGTGATGGCAACGCCGACCTGAGAAATACCTTTGCTCTGCTCCTCTGACGCGGTGGCGATCTGCTTCATAATGACGGTCACTTCCGTCACGTCGCGCAGGATCGCTTCCATCGTGGTGCCGGTATCGTTCACCAGCTGCGCCCCCTGCTCCACGCGGGCAACGGAATCTGCAATCAACCCTTCGATCTCTTTTGCCGCATTCGCGCTGCGACTGGCCAGATTACGCACCTCACCCGCCACGACCGCAAAGCCCCGCCCCTGCTCCCCGGCCCGGGCCGCTTCCACCGCGGCGTTCAGCGCCAGAATATTGGTCTGGAAGGCGATGCTGTTGATGACGGTAGTGATTTCAGCGATTTTTTTCGAGCTGTCCGAAATGCCGCTCATGGTTGTGACCACATCTTCCACCAGCGAGCCGCCGCGGCTGGCCGTACTGGAGGCGACATCCGCAAGCTGGCTGGCCTGGCGCGCGCTTTCGGCGTTCAGCTTCACCGTTGCGGTTAGCTGCTCCATGCTGGCCGCGGTCTCTTCCAGCGCGGCGGCCTGCTCTTCGGTACGCGAAGAGAGATCGTTATTCCCGCTGGAGATCTCCGTTGCCCCGCGCCAGATATTCTCGCTGCCGGAACGAATCGTGCTGACCGCTTCCCGCAGGCTGTCCTGCATGGCGCTCAGCAGCGGCACCAGTTGCCCCACGCAGTTGCGGCCAAAGGATTCAATCGGCTGGCTGAGATCGCCCTGCGCAATCTGGCGGAACTGCTGACGGATACGATCCAGCGGTTTTACCAGTATCGCCACCAGGTAGCGGTCGGTGAACAGCAGGATCAACAGACCCACGATCGTGGCGGTGATAATCACCGTCCGGGTCATACTGGTGAGGCCGTCGACCACCACGCGCGTGCTGTCGAGCGCCTTCGCCGCGGTGTTGTTAAAGTTCTCAGCCGCTGACCCGAATGCACGGCTTAGCGGCGGCGTGACGTTGTTGGCATGCTGACGATAGCCTTCGAGCGTCGCCTGCTTCGCCTGCGCCATCTGCGGCGTCACGCCACGATCGAGCAGCGCCTGCCAGGTGGAAATCACCTGCGCAGACACCTTTTCATCCATCGGGCCCGGAGAGATAGCTTTCATCTCTGCCAGCTTTTTACTCATGTTATCCAGCGCCTGCTGAGCAGGAGCCAGGTCCGGCGTGCCGCCCGCCGCTTTGACTTCCATCGCCCGGCTCAGGCGGGTGACGAAACGGAAATACTGATCGTTGCCCTGGCTCAGCACCGTCATTTACCGGACCAGCTGGCGGTCAACATCATTACCATCAGAAACACGAGACAGAGACCAGGTGCTGTAAAGCCCCACGCCTGCCCACATGACACAAAAGATCCCCAGTATCGTCAGCATGACGAAACGGATGGTGAAATTACGAAGCATCTTCATTGAGTATTCCTTGCCGTGAGGGTGAATTCGCCCAGAGGCGAGTACTACCCTCTTTATCGGCAGATACCGCAGAAAATATACTTTTTTGTTATCGAGTCGGCATAGAATGAAAACGTTGTTTCGAAAATTCACCGACAAGAAAGGAGACATCATGTCCTGGCACCCTTACACTGGCCGATACGAAAACATGCAGTACCGATACTGCGGCAAAAGCGGCCTGCGCTTACCGGCACTGTCGCTAGGCCTGTGGCACAGCTTCGGTCACGTTCAGCCGCTCGATTCCCAGCGCGCGCTGCTGCGTAAGGCCTTCGATCTCGGGATTACCCATTTTGACCTTGCCAACAACTACGGCCCCCCACCAGGCAGCGCTGAAGAGAATTTTGGCCGTCTGCTGCGGGAGGATTTTGCCGGGTATCGTGACGAGCTGATCATCTCCACCAAAGCGGGCTACGACATGTGGCCAGGGCCGTATGGTTCGGGCGGTTCACGTAAATACCTGCTCGCCAGCCTCGACCAGAGCCTGAAACGCATGGGTGTGGAGTATGTGGATATTTTCTATTCTCACCGCGTAGACGAAAACACGCCGATGGAAGAGACCGCCGCCGCGCTGGCGCACGCGGTGCAGAGCGGAAAAGCGCTGTACGTCGGCATTTCGTCCTACTCCACGGAACGCACGGCGGTAATGGCCGAATTGCTGCGCGAGTGGAAGATCCCGCTTTTGATCCACCAGCCGTCTTACAACCTGCTTAACCGCTGGGTCGACAAGACCGGCCTGCTGGACGCGCTGGAGAAAAACGGAACGGGCTGTATCGCCTTTACCCCGCTGGCGCAGGGCCTGCTCACCGGAAAATACCTGAACGGTATTCCGGACGGTTCACGTATGCAACGCGAAGGGAAAAAAGTGCGCGGCCTGACGGAGAAAATGCTGACGGAAGCCAACCTGAGCAGCCTTCGTTTGCTGAACGAGATGGCGCACGCGCGCGGGCAGACGATGGCGCAGATGGCGCTAAGCTGGCTGTTGAAAGATGAGCGTGTAACCTCAGTGCTGATTGGCGCGAGCCGCCCGGAGCAGCTGGAAGAGAACGTTCAGGCGCTGAATAACCTGCGCTTTAGCGAAGATGAACTGACGCGGATTGACCAGCACGTTGCGGATGGTGAGCTGAATTTGTGGCAGGCGTCGTCGGATAAATAAATAGTGCGGTCCGATGCTTTCGCCCCTCACCCTAACCCTCTCCCCAGAGGGGAGAGGGAACTTGAACACCCTCTCCCCTCTGGGGAGAGGGCAGGGTGAGGGGCATGGTGAATTTATTTCTTACTGATCTTATCCAGATACCCCATCACAAACGCCGACAGCACAAACGTCAGGTGGATAATCACATACCACATCAGCTTATTATCCGGGACGTTTTTCGCGTCCATAAAGACGCGTAACAGGTGTATAGACGAAATCGCCACAATCGACGCCGCGACTTTATTCTTCAGCGATGAGGCATCCATTTTCCCCAGCCAGTTGAGCTTTTCTTTGTGCTCGGCGATATCAAGCTGAGAGACGAAATTCTCATAACCGGAGAACATCACCATCACCAGTAATCCCCCCACCAACGTCATATCCACCAGCGACAGCAGAACCAGAATCAAATCGGCTTCTGCCACGGAGAAAATGTTTGGCAGGACATGAAATATCTCCTGGAAGAACTTGATCGTCAGGGCGACCAGCGCCAGGGAGAGACCAAAATAGACGGGTGCGAGCAGCCAGCGAGAGGCATACATTGCGTTTTCAAAGAAGCGTTCCATAAAATCCTGTCTGCAAACGAAACCAGCGCTCAGTATATCTCAACTATACCTCGTTGGGATCCACATCCGGACGCGCATACTCCGGCCAGACCAGCGCGACCAGTTCCGGGTAGGCTTCCAGGCTAAACTCGCGAAAACACTGGCGCAGATTTAATACGTCTAAATCGGAGTACGACACCTTCTCGCCATTCAGACAGCGTTTTTTGATATTGTCGTAATATTTATAAACCGCCGAATTAAGGTCGCTACAACGGCGCTGCGCGTCGAACAGGCCGGGCGTATCATTAATTTCAGCCATTTTCATTCGCTTAATTGTCGCATGGAGAAAATCGATATATTCGTGATTTACCCGCCAGTACCAGACCGGCGTCACGGCGTTCATCAATACGGAGAAATGATCTTCCCCCTCCTCTTTCGACATCAATTCAGGCTGCGGCGGTTCACTGACGTCTTTTGACGCTTTCGTTTTATTTAACTCTTGCATCAATAAAAGCACGCCAGCGGTCAGTAATAGTAACGTTATGACCGTAAAGAAAATGCTGTTCATGGGTAGGCTCCATTTTTTTTGATTTTAAAATTGCCTCATGTTATTGTCAACGAATCTCACCCTTTTTCCATCCCCACCTTTTTTGAAATTAAAGGAAATTAAAATGCTGCCCGACAATCTTGTCCCGGCAAAGTACCACATTACGCCTGTGGAACAGCCTTCGACGGAAGCAGATAAAGAGGCGAATTTCACTCAAGGAAAAAGAAAACTCTCCGACTATGAAGCCGACATATTAATTGGTGTTTCACGCACCGGCAAATCCCGTAATATGGTGCTGGAAGAGCACGATCGCCATTTAAAAGAGCGTTTATTTCGCGCCATCAAGATTGAAGCCTTAGTTCATCTACTAAATGATTTACAGGCCGAAGGGGAAATAGATGCCCAGACGCTAAGTCAAATAATGACCGAGAAAACGCAGCAAATAAATGAGGCTGGCAATGAAATTTGGCTTAATTTAATTACGCGTGAAAAAAACAATCCCATTTTTTATGACCTGGGGGAAGATTAACGTGAATGATGACAGCGGTAATAACGTTTATTTGACTTTAGATGATAAGAAAAGCGATGAATTTATCTTAAAGCAGAATCTCGACGCCCTGAAAAAGATAAAAAATGACGAGATGACGCGAATTACGCAGGATTTGGTTTCGATTCCGGCCACGCTGGTGCGCCTGAAATGGCAGAATCGTCGGGAGATTTACGCCTTGCAGGCCAAGGAGGAGATTTACGGCGCGGTGATGAACGCCATTATTGAACAGCGCCCTGAGCTTAAAGAGAAGATCCTCGGGCGACTGGAGGCGAACTATCAGTACCTGCTGGCACGCGAGACAGCCACCCTGCGCCTGACCCGTAAACTCTCGGAAGGTCATTACCGAACTTCAAACGTGACCTGTGTAGCGCTTGATGAAGAGGCGCCGACGGCGCCTTCAGTGTGAGTCAACAATGATTGTTGCGGAATGCAGGCCGGGTAAGGCGACGCCGCCACCCGGCAGGGAAGGCTGCAAAAGCTTTCGTTTTACTTCGCGGCCGCTTTCTCTTCGCCGACCAGACCAATCTTCAGGTATCCCGCCTGATGCAGCGTGTCCATTACCTTCATCATGGTTTCATAATCGACGGTTTTATCCGCGCGGAAGAAGACGGTGGTGTCTTTCTTGCCGCCGGTCAGCTGGTCCAGCGCCGGAATAACCGAGGCATCCGTTACCGGATCGTTGCCCAGGAACATGGACTTATCGGCCTTCACGGACAGGTAAATAGGCTTTTCCGGACGCGGCTGCGGCTGGCTGGAGGACGCAGGCAGATTCACCTTCACGTCCACCGTCGCCAGCGGTGCGGCAACCATAAAGATAATCAGCAGAACCAGCATGACGTCGATAAACGGCGTCACGTTGATCTCATGCATTTCACCGTTATCGTCCAGATTTTCATTAAGACGCATTGCCATACAATCAACCTACGCGCAGTTTGGACGCCGCATGTACCGGTTTAACGGCGGCGTTCAGGTCCAGATCGCGGCTTTGCAGCAGCAGAACCTGCGCGGCAACGTCACCCAGTGTGGCTTTGTAACTGCCAATCATGCGCGCGAAGATGTTATAGATAACAACCGCCGGGATAGCGGCAACCAGACCGATAGCCGTGGCCAGCAGCGCTTCTGCGATACCCGGCGCGACGACCGCAAGGTTAGTGGTCTGCGTCTGGGCGATACCGATAAAGCTGTTCATGATGCCCCAGACGGTACCGAACAGGCCGACGAACGGGGAGATGGCGCCGATAGTCGCCAGGTAGCCGTTACCGCGGCCCATATGACGACCCACGGCCGCAACGCGACGCTCCAGACGGAAGCCGGTACGCTCTTTAATGCCTTCGTTATCTTCACTGCCTGCGGAGAGTTCCAGCTCGTTCTGCGCTTCGTTCACTAACAGGGTAGTCAGGCTTTTCGCATGGAAGGATGAGGTGATATCAGAAGCCTGATCCAGAGAGCGGGCTTCCGCCAGCTGCTTCTGCTCACGCTTGAGGCGGCGTTTTTGTGAAAGAAGTTCGGCGCTCTTGCTGAAGAAGATAGCCCAGGTGATCACGGACGCCAGAATCAGGCCGATCATCACAATCTTAACTACGATGTCAGCATGTTGATACATGCCCCAAACGGAGAGATCCGTCTGCATCAAATTATTACCCACTCTGTATCTCCAGGACGCAAATCACAAAATCTGAACGTAATAATATCAAAACGTCGTCGAATTGATAGTAGTTCTCATTAGTATTTACATAGTGCCGTAATTTTCGCTCACTTTCCTTGCGCTTACGCAGTAAAAATTTCTTATGCGAATTTTTGATAATATTTTCTGCTTATTCGATAAGCATCCGGATGCACATTCTGACAATCGTGGTAGTCTGGACGTCCAGACGTATAAAAATAGGGTTAGCGAACATGACTAAAAAGCAGCTTGAGACCACGCTGGTGCAGGCAGGACGCAGTAAGAAATACACGCAGGGCTCGGTCAACAGCCTGATCCAGCGCGCCTCCTCGCTGGTGTTTGATACCGTTGAAGATAAAAAAATCGCTACGCGTAATCGCGCGAAGGGCGGGCTGTTTTACGGTCGTCGTGGCACGTTAACCCATTTCTCGTTGCAGGAAGCCATGTGTGAACTGGAGGGCGGCGCGGGCTGCGCGCTGTTCCCGTGCGGCGCGGCGGCGGTCGCCAATACCATTCTGGCGTTTGTGGAACAGGGTGACCACGTCCTGATGACCAATACCGCCTACGAGCCAAGCCAGGACTTCTGCACCAAAATACTCAGCAAGCTCGGCGTCACCACCAGCTGGTTCGATCCGCTGATTGGGGCCGGTATTGCCGCGCTTATTCAGCCCAACACGCGCGTTGTGTTCCTGGAATCTCCCGGCTCCATCACCATGGAAGTGCATGACGTCCCGGCCATCGTGAAGGCGGTGCGCAGCATAGCGCCGGAAGCGATCATCATGATCGACAACACCTGGGCGGCAGGTGTGCTGTTTAAAGCCCTGGAATTTGACATCGATATCTCCATTCAGGCGGCGACCAAATACCTGATTGGCCATTCCGACGGCATGATCGGTACGGCGGTATCTAACGCCCGCTGCTGGGATCAATTGCGTGAAAACGCCTACCTGATGGGCCAGATGGTGGATGCCGATACCGCCTACATGACCAGCCGGGGCATCCGTACGCTCGGTGTGCGTTTGCGTCAGCATCACGAAAGCAGCCTGCAAATTGCACAGTGGCTGGCGCTGCATCCGCAGGTGGAGCGCGTTAACCATCCGGCGCTGCCGGGCAGCAAGGGCCACGAATACTGGCAACGTGACTTTACGGGCAGCAGCGGGTTGTTCTCATTTGTTCTTAAAAAGCGCCTGAATGACGCCGAACTGGCAAGCTATCTGGATAACTTTACCCTCTTCAGCATGGCCTATTCATGGGGTGGGTTTGAATCGCTGATCCTGCCCAACCAGCCGGAGCAGATTGCGGCCCTGCGCCCGGGCGGCGAGGTGGACTTCGAGGGGACCTTAATCCGCCTGCATATCGGGCTGGAAAATGTGGACGATTTAATTGCGGATTTATCGGCAGGATTTGAGCGCATCGTGTAAAGTGCTGGCTAAAATGTACTCCCCGGACGCTATTCTGAACACCGCAAGCAGAAAAGTCTGTATGAGATGCGCCTGCGATCAACCCCGACAGGCAAAATTGGGAGTACAATAGCGTTATATCTGCTGTTCCACAGGAAAGTCCATGGCTGTTATTCAAAATATCATCACGGCGCTCTGGCAACACGATTTTGCCGCGCTGGCGGACCCGCATGTCGTCGGGATTGTCTATTTCGTGATGTTCGCGACGCTGTTTCTGGAAAATGGATTACTGCCAGCCTCATTTTTACCCGGTGACAGCCTGCTCCTGCTCGCAGGGGCGTTAATCGGCAAGGGCGTGATGGACTTCGCACCGACAATGGTGATCCTCACCTCTGCGGCCAGTCTCGGCTGTTGGCTGAGCTACCTGCAAGGGCGCTGGCTTGGAAACACTCGCGTGGTGAAAGGCTGGCTGGCGCAGCTGCCGCATAAATATCACCAGCGCGCGACCTGCATGTTTGACCGTCACGGCCTGCTGGCGTTACTTGCCGGGCGTTTTCTGGCGTTTGTTCGTACCCTGTTGCCTACCATGGCGGGTATTTCAGGCCTCTCTAACCGCCGCTTCCAGTTCTTCAACTGGCTGAGCGCCCTGCTCTGGGTAGGCGTGGTCACCACGCTCGGCTACGCGCTGAATATGATCCCCTTTGTTAAGCGCCATGAAGACCAGGTGATGACCTTCCTGATGATCCTGCCGATTTTCCTGCTGGTTGCAGGGCTGGTGGGTACCATTGCGGTGGTGATTAAGAAAAAGTATTGCAGCGCATAAATAAAAGCCGGGTGGCGCTACCGCTTACCCGGCCTCCGTTTCCCCTCAGGCTCCCTGCATTGTTCTTATACGTGACGCATCTTCCCCCGGCGTGACGCCGAAGTAACGCTTAAACTCCCGACTAAACTGCGACGCGCTTTCATACCCGACCCGCATCGCCGCGGCGCTGGCCTTCATGCCATCGTGGATCATCAGCATCCGCGCCTTATGCAGACGGTAGGTTTTGAGGTACTGCAACGGCGACGTGCTGGTGACGGATTTAAAGTTATGGTGAAACGCCGAGACGCTCATATTGGCTTCCGCCGCCAGCTGGTCAACGCTGAGGTTTTCCGTGTACTGGCTCTCGATGCGCTTCAGCACGCGGCTAATCAGGCTGAAGTGCGTTTGCCGGCTTACCAGCGCCAGCAGCGCCCCGCCGCCCGGTCCCAGCAGCACATGGTAAAGAATTTCGCGGATAATCTGTTTTCCGAGAATACGCGCATCCAGCGGCCTTTCCATCACGTCTAACAGGCGTTCAATCGCGCAGAGAATTTCCTCCGACAGGGTCGCGGAGTTGATACCGCTTGCCGCCATTGACGGCCGGAAAAGTTCGTCCTCCCCAATCTCCATCAGCAGCTCCTGCAACTGGAGGATGTCGACGTTGACGCGGATCCCGGCCAGCGGTACCTCCTCTGTCGCGAAAGTTTCACATTCGAAGGGTAAAGGTACTGTCAGAAGCAGATATTCATTGGTGTCGTAACGGAACACGCGCTCATTGATATAGCCAATCTTATGGCCAGAAAAGAGAAACACGATGCCGGGCTGATACATCACCGGGGTGCGCGTCCCGGGCTGGGTACCGTACAGCAATCGGATATCCGGCAACAGCTCAACCGAATCATTTCCGTTATCTATCAGTCTTTTAATCTGCGACGTTAGCTGGCGGCAGATGGCATCACGGTTCATTTTCAGTTACTCCGGGTACGGTTTCCGACGCTGACAGTGTGCGCATTTTCTTCCCGTTTCTCCAGCGCGCTGTAGAAATGGGCAAGACATCGGCAGGAATGTGCATTGAGAGGATAGCGCCTGCCCGCCACAATGAGCAGCATCAGGTTGCCTTCTGCGCCACCACGATTTTTTACCCACTACAGGGAACAAGCCATGAACAACTTTAATCTTCATACCCCAACCCGCATTCTGTTTGGTAAAAACGCTATCGCTGACCTGCGCGCGCAAATCCCGACGGACGCCCGCGTCCTGATTACCTACGGCGGCGGCAGCGTGAAAAAAACCGGCGTACTGGATCAGGTGTACAGCGCTCTGGAAGGTCTGGACGTGCGCGAGTTCGGCGGTATCGAGCCTAACCCGTCTTATGAAACGCTGATGAACGCGGTAAAAATCGCCCGTGAGGAGCAAATTACCTTCCTGCTGGCGGTGGGCGGCGGTTCCGTGCTGGACGGCACCAAATTCATCGCGGCGGCGGCCCATTACGCTGACGACATCGACCCGTGGCATATTCTGGAAACGGGCGGCAGCGACATCAGCAGTGCGATCCCGATGGGCTCCGTGCTGACGCTGCCGGCCACCGGATCAGAGTCCAACAAAGGCGCGGTCATCTCTCGTAAAACCACCGGTGACAAGCAGGCCTTTATGAACGAACACGTTCAGCCCGTGTTCGCGATCCTCGATCCGGTTTACACCTATACCCTGCCTGCGCGTCAGGTGGCGAACGGCGTGGTCGATGCCTTTGTTCACACCGTTGAGCAGTACGTTACTTACCCGGTAAACGCCAAAATTCAGGATCGTTTCGCGGAAGGCATTCTGCTGACGCTGATTGAAGAAGGTCCAAAAGCGCTGAAAGAGCCTGAAAATTACGACGTGCGTGCCAACGTGATGTGGGCTGCCACCCAGGCGCTGAACGGCCTGATCGGCGCAGGCGTGCCGCAGGACTGGGCTACTCATATGCTCGGTCACGAGCTAACGGCGATGCACGGCCTGGATCACGCCCAGACGCTGGCGGTGGTTCTGCCTGCGCTGTGGAACGAAAAACGTGACGCTAAACGCGCCAAACTGCTCCAGTACGCCGAACGCGTGTGGAACATCACCGACGGTTCCGACGATGCGCGTATCGATGCCGCGATTGAAGCCACCCGTCACTTCTTTGAAAGCCTGGGCGTGCCAACGCGTCTCTCTGGCTACGGCCTGGACGGCAGCTCCATCCCTGCCCTGCTGGCGAAACTGGAAGCACACGGTATGACGCAGATCGGCGAGCATGGCGACATCACCCTGGACGTCAGCCGTCGTATTTACGAAGCGGCACGCTAAGCGTTTTTAGGATCCTGACTTTCGTTTTTTGACATTTCGTCCAGACTTAATGCACATCACATCGTCGGAGGTTCCCTCCGGCGATGAGCACCTGAAGGAGGAAAAATGGCAAACCAAACCGTAATCAAGCTACAGGACGGCAACGTGATGCCCCAGCTGGGGCTAGGTGTATGGAAAGCCGGTAACGACGAGGTCGTCTCCGCCATTCATAAAGCCCTGGAAGTCGGCTATCGGTCCATCGATACCGCCGCCGCCTATAAAAACGAGGACGGCGTGGGAAAAGCGCTTGCCAGCGCCGGCGTTCCCCGGGATGAGCTTTTCATCACCACCAAGCTGTGGAACGACGATCAAAAGCGTCCCCGCGAAGCGTTGCAGGAGAGTCTGGAGAAACTCCAGCTCGATTTCGTCGATCTTTATCTCATGCACTGGCCGGTACCGGCTATCGACCATTACGTTGATGCCTGGAAAGGGATGATTGAACTGCAAAAAGAGGGGCTGATAAAAAGCATCGGCGTCTGTAATTTCCAGGTTCATCATCTGCAACGCCTGATTGATGAAACGGGCGTCGCGCCGGTGATTAACCAGATTGAGCTGCATCCGCTGATGCAGCAGCGCCAGCTTCATTCATGGAACGCCACGCACAAGATCCAGACCGAATCCTGGAGCCCGCTTGCTCAGGGCGGCGAAGGGGTGTTTGACCAGAAAATCATCCGTGAACTGGCGGATAAGTACGGTAAAACCCCGGCGCAGATCGTCATTCGCTGGCATCTGGATAGCGGTCTGGTGGTGATCCCGAAATCGGTCACGCCATCGCGTATCGCCGAGAACTTCGACGTCTGGGATTTCCGCCTGGATAAAGACGAGCTGGGTGAAATTGCGAAGCTGGATCAGGGCAAGCGGCTTGGGCCGGACCCGGATCAGTTTGGCGGGTGATCCCCTCACCCTGCCCTCTCCCCGGAGGGGAGAGGGTTAGACCTGTAGGCCCGGTAAGCGCAGCGCCACCGGGCATTGTTACAGGTTTAACCGGTCTTACGTTTTACGTTCTTCTTCGTTCCCGCAACACTGTTCGAACGCTGATGCGCAATCGGCGTGTGCTTGGTCAGCGCCGGGCGCGTGTTGCGGTTCTGGCGGCGCGCTTCGCGCATCTCTTCCAGCGTTGGCGCTGGCACCAGGCAATCACGACGCGAGCCGATCAGGTGCTTTTTCCCCATCTCTTCCAGCGCCTGACGGATCAGCGGCCAGTTTTTCGGATCGTGATAACGCAGCAGCGCTTTATGCAGACGGCGCTGTTTATCCCCTTTCGGCACCACCACGTCTTCGCTCTTATAACCAATCTTACTCAGCGGGTTTTTGCCGGTGTAATACATGGTCGTCGAGTTGGCGAGCGGCGACGGGTAGAAGTTCTGCACCTGATCCAGACGGAATCGACGCTGCTTCAGCCACAGCGCCAGATTCACCATGTCTTCATCACGGGTGCCGGGGTGTGCGGAGATGAAGTATGGGATCAGATACTGCTCTTTCCCCGCCTGTTTTGAATAGGTATCAAACAGCTGTTTAAAGCGGTCATAGCTGCCCATGCCTGGCTTCATCATTTTGGACAGCGGGCCTTCTTCGGTGTGCTCCGGGGCGATCTTCAGATAACCGCCAACGTGGTGCGTCGCCAGCTCTTTGATGTAGCGCGGATCTTCCACCGCAATGTCGTAACGCACGCCGGAGGCGATCAGGATCTTCTTGATGCCTTTCAGGTCACGGGCGCGACGGTAAAGATTGATCGTCGGCTCGTGGTTAGTGTCCATATGCTCGCAAATGCTCGGATAGACGCAGGAGAGACGACGGCAGGTCTGCTCGGCGCGCGGCGATTTACAGCGCAGCATGTACATGTTGGCCGTTGGACCACCCAGATCGGAGATCACGCCGGTAAAGCCCGGCACCGTGTCGCGAATCGCTTCGATCTCGTTAACAATCGACTCTTCGGAACGGCTCTGAATAATACGGCCTTCGTGTTCGGTGATCGAACAGAGCGAGCACCCTATAATTCTGATCATTTAGAAATTTTTTTGCGTTTAAAATCAATGAATTGAAAGATTTCATTTTTCTAAGTCTGATAAAACAGATGAAAACCCAACTGACTATACTCATAAAACTCAATCTTTGCGCTGCTGTACGATACCAGTAATTACAGGTGCCGAGTTTAAGATCATGAAAAGTAGCCCAATAATGAATGACGCAACGCCAGCTGCGGTGCCTAACTTCTGACTGAACACCATTGAAACAAAGTACATATTTGGGATAAAAACGGACATAGCAATCACGAAAAGTAACTTATTCAGATAATTATTTATTCGGGTCTTAACCTCAACTCTATCATAAAAAGCCATCGAAACGTAAGCAGTTATCAGTGAATAAAAAGACCATGTCATATAGTTAACCGATTCATTAAATGCCTCTCGCAAAAGCAAAGCACTTTCTGTCATTCCCTACCTCATTAAATCAATAGAAAATAAATCTGAATAATTTATTTTTAAAAGAAAAGAACACAACATAACTTCAGTAGTTATGATTAATCCCTGAATGATTATTTCTTAGCAAGATATAACATGCTTAATGTATATCAGGCAATAAAAAAACTCCCAAAGACCACCGCTGTGGTCTTCAGGTATAGGATTTAAAGAACGAACTCAGTCCGGAAACGTATCACTATCTTCTGTAACGTCCGCTTTCTCTGGTAACATTCTGTTTTTAATATACTGTGAATTCCTGCAGATGAGAGGAAAAATCTCCGAGTTATTCATTATACAACTCGTTGCCGTACGGGCGTCCTCCGGAGACCATGATGAAAATGAAAACGTCTGACGGTCAAGCCATTGAGACAATAATACATTATCAACAGAAGCGCTAAACAGCGCCGCAATAGCCCTGCGTTCAACGGCCTTCTCAGGTTCAATAAACGACAACTCATTATGAAAACGGGTAATAATCGCAATACGGCTGTCAATACGAATATGTCTTTCAAGTAAGACATCGTGCAACTCATCAAGTACAGTCTCTCTCTGGGTATCGTCGAGGCAAGACCACAGAAAATGAATGTTCTCGGCATTTGTGACAACGTCTGGCTCTGCATCACGGAACCATGATGCAAAGATACCCACACTACCTTCCATCCGGATATGCTGCCCCTGAAGTTGCATTTGTTCAAGGATAAAGCGCATGTTCACAGGAAGAACCGTAAAACACTCAATAAGCCTTTCAGAAGAACTAAATACTCCACATGCCAGGGCGTTCAGCTTTTTCTTCAAAATATCAAACTGCTCACCTGACTGATATACGTCATGGAGAAATACTGGCCCCATAGCATTCACATCAGACTCAATTATTTTCTCTGACAGTGCTTTTTGACGCTCTCGCACAAATATTAAAAGAGAGGTTGCATTTGTAGCTTCTTTGATGACGTCATACTGACCTTTAACAAAGCTCAGGACAGGTATATTCACCAGAAGACCTAAATCAACAATCCTGCCAACAGCATTTTTGATGTACGGCAGAACATTTTTATCCTTAAGTGCTATAAAGATACTCTCGGCAGTACGTAGATAACGAAGATATGCAGCCAAAGCCAGGTCAAACCGTTCCTCACCAATATGTTCACTGTACGACTCGATACCGGCATAGTTACCATGGAGCACCATGTGAGCAACAGCCTGTGCAGCAAATTCCGCAGGGAAGAGATTCCTCGTCGCCGTATTATTAAGATAATATTGATTTAAAACATTATTATTCCAGTCCGGGCTCAGAACAATTTTTCTGAAATGGATAACGTCCTCAACAACCTGACGATTTTTAAGCGTCATTATTGCAGAGCTAACCTGAGCCCCACCTGTACCATCATTCTTTCCAATTACGTTCTGTACCGCCTTCGATGCAATATTGATATGCCGGATAATTCCCGGATTAAAAAGGTCTATCTGAGGTTGCTCAGCTCCATAGCGTAACATCTCCTCCCGACCGTGATTTCCGATATCTAGTGTGCCAATTTTCAGGTTTGACAAGGTCTCTTCATTATTGACAAGGTATTCCACATAAAATACGCCATCTACAAAATTCTCCATTTTATTCAGTAGTGATTCACCGGCCAGAACAGAGTATGAATCAGCTTCCTGCAGCAACGTCTTCGTGGATTCAGCCTCCAATTTTTCTGAATCCTGAATTTCATCAAGTTTACTCACAATAAACGATATTTGCCTTTCGACGAAAGGCTCTAGGCTTATCCGCCCGTCAGCCATCAGTTTCTGCAGACTCAATACGAAACCTTCATCATTCTTTTCTCTGAGTGAAACAGCATAACTCTGATTCAGCATTTGCACTGCGACTTTGAGTTGCGGTTCGGCGAGAGCCTGACACTTCTCATCCATCCGGCTATAAGAAACCAGCCAGTCTCGCATCTGAATATGTGGTGCCACTCGCTGCCATGCTTCAGCGAAACCCCACAAGGCCGTCAGTTCTTCAAGCCGTGGGATATTTATAGCACCAATCGCGTCTTTAAGAGGCGTATCAAGCAACTCGCTCCTGGCAAGCTCCACCGTGGACTGATAGTGGATGCTCATCAGAAATTCGCTCCATCTTTCTGTATCGTTATTAAAAATTCGGGATATTTGTTGATAAGTTAGCGAGAGCATCTCGTCAAAATCATCCGGAGCAATACCGGGTTCGGTCTGACTAGCTTTGGGATCGCGAAGTAATACTTTAATATCTCGCTCCCCGTATCTGACCACCAGTAAGTAGAGAGCAATAAGAATATGGCGATGATCTTCTGTTGCAGGAACGGTAAGGTTCAGAATATGAATATCATTAACAAACTTCTTCATTAATCGCGGTGTGATACGAGGATACTCAGAGGGTTTCCAGCGCTCAAGCAACACCGTTGCTTCCCGGCACGCTATCCCTGCATCCTCATTTACTGTTTCTTTCCAGTACTGCCTTAACGCTTCCTGCCATCCTGCCGAAATAAGAGGAGGAACCTGAAAACTTACAGGAATCCGCTTTGCAATAAACTCACGCCCGCTGAAACCCGCCACAGAAAGTGAGGCTGAAACCTGTCTTGCCGAATAGGGCACCACTATCCTGAAGTGTTCATGAGTGGCTCCGGCAATAAGCTCCATATCACTCCAGAGCTCTTTCACTTTGTCTGCACTGATTCGGTCCAGATTATCAATGATAAGGATGAAGCGATCTCCATGGGAAATGACCTCTTTGGAGGTAAATCCCTGCAGAGCTTCAGCCAGCTCAATAGCTCCGACCTCCTTATTAACTAGCCAAGTCTCTTCAATCCTGTCAGTACTGTTGCGTTTGAACAAATCACCAATACTCGAATACCCTTTCTTTCTGTACCATTCCATGTTCTGCAGGCATGCCAGTCCTGCGACCATAATGGCAGGAGAAAGAAACGCGGCCACCTCAACATAAAAAAGCCACCCTAATAATGACTCCTTGTTAGTAAAATATTGATTAAGGTCTGTTAGCACATAACGAAGCATCTGCACGGAAAGCAATGACAGTAAAATAAAAACGACGGTCAACCAGCTTAGCCTGCTGCTGACCCTCTTGTCGTATTCAACGATGTTACCCAGAGCCAGATTTTTATACTTATCCAACACATCCCGGGAGCCCGGACATTGTAGGCTGACCCCGTGGTGGATGACATCGATAAGCGCTTTTTTAGTTGAGCCATGATGGTAACGTTCTGCATCAAAGTTAATGAACGTAAAATCATCTTTAAGCTTTTTCTGCAGGAACTTCAATATTGTTGACTTACCTGAACCCAGCTCACCTTCCAGACCAATAATATTGACATCAGGTGTCCTGATGATCTGAGCCACATTCTCTGCAACTTTTTCATGACTGCTGCCTCTAAACATATCCTGGTCAGCGGGTGATTCCGTCTGCAATCGTAGAGTCATTCAGCAATTTCCTTCGTTATAACGTAAGATTCTTTCACTATTAGACACAGTACAGAGCCCACAGCAACCAAATGACTGCAGCCGGGGCAGTTTAGTTTTAAGCATGCATAAGCCGATTTCGATGGAATCCCTTTCACACAATAATATTGAATTGAAGCAATGAAAACATTAATGTGTTTGTTGTGACTAGCTGCAGGGGCCTGGAAGAAATTCCAAAGCCTGACAAACCGGAACAGGGCTTGCTCTGCTCCGGTTTTATCCAGTTCATCTTGAAGCCCTTGTTTTTGTTACATATCCCTGCTCACTCTTTCAGCCATTGTTAAGCTTCTTGTGTGTAATCTGCGAATAATACGGATGCAAAATTGATGCAATGGATTATACATACCTACAGCGCACGTTACGCTGAGCTGAATCGAATTTCAGAGAACGTTCTTCGCTATTACCCTGCCCAGCCAGTTGAACACATTTTATCATCCGGCCCCGAGAGTGACATGTTCTCTGCCTGGTACAGCCTTCATCAGAGTCAAACTAGACGTTATTTACAGGCAAAAGAAGACAGCTACAGAGCTTAAGTCTGACATTATTCGTGGCTGTGTCTGCCTTCGGAGTTTTCAGCTTATCCCGATAACAGCGGTTTTGAAAAATTGACGTTTTTTACACCGGTACATTGCCCGAACGCAATCTCCCCCGTAGCGAAATACCGCCCCGCAGAAAATCGTCCATGCTCGGCATGCCCCTGGAACATCAGCATCTTTTCAATAAAGGTTTTACAGCCTATAGTCTGTATAACACAAAATACACCTTACCTGCTGTATTACAGGGCGGTACTCCCTACTCAGTCTGCGAGGCAGGTCACTTATGAATAATCAGTTCCCGATAAAAACGCTGAACCAGCTCAGACCTGTGCTAATCGGGTTTCGCAAAATCAAGGGCTTCACGCAAAAAGATGTGTCTGAGAGGCTTGGCGTAACGCAGCAAACCTATGCCCGCCTGGAAGCAAACCCTGCTAGCGCCAGTATTGATCGTCTGTACAAGGTATTCAGTATTCTGGGCGTAGAAATAACGCTGTCATCTATTTCCCCTTCACCCTTCATTTCCCACACAGAGATGAGGGGGGCATTTGACAGCACTCCCGCCAGACGGGAGAAATGGTGACTATTAGAAGTTTGCTAGTTTTGTCGAATGACGCCAACTACATGTCCGCATCCATCGAGTAGTGGCTTCAAGCCACGATTGTCACTGCCTCCGCTGCCTTTTTCCAGTAACTCTCTCCTTTTAATTCTAATATTTAGGGGTGTCAACGCAAAGCAGAAACGGCACCTTCTTTGCGAGACAGAAATGACCTGTGATTGCCTGGCCGATTTATGGCAGCTAAGTGCGAGAAGCGGATATAGCGAATTCGCCATTGTACGGGATTAGCAGGTTTACTGAAGCAACCTGCGATGGCGTTATGGCAATAGTCAGTCCCCTGTCCAGTCGGCATAGGTGGCCACCTCGTCACCGCCGGGGATAAACTGATTGAAGCCTCCGCGCAAAATCACTTATTCTTTTCCGTTAATAAAATGCAGGAGCAAAGTCATGACTGGCGAAATTCGTGGGCGAGGCAGGCCACGAAAAACAGAGAGTACCTATACAGGGTAAGGGTGCCAACTTACTGACGCCCTTCTAAGAGTCAAGCTGTTATCGGGATACTGTTGATCCGCCTGTTTTGATTGCGCAGTAACGTGTAAACTTCGCGGGAGATATATCGCTTTAGACAGCGTATCGCTTCCATTTTTGTATGTCCTTCGGCTACACGCCTGGCGACATATTCCTTTGTTTTTGCGTCAGTTCGTAAGCGTCCGATGGCGATGATGTGAAGTGCACTATTTGCAGCACGATCTCCACCACGATTAAGTCGGTAACGGTTCGTTTTTCCAGAAGAAACGGGGACCGGGCTGACACCACACAGTGCCGCAAATCCTGATTCTGATCTTAACCGTTGAGGATTGTCTCCGGCAGTGATCAGCAACTGTGAAGCGCTTTCGTATCCGATAGCATTACGTTTAATCAGCTCAGGTGCCAACTCGTCGACAATTGCCGCAATCATGACATCCAGATCAGCGATTTCGTCATGTAACTCGAGATAGCGTCGGGCAAGGGACTTTAATGAAATGCGATAAACGTTGGTTACATTGCGGTATTCACTGGCATCAGGTCTCCAGGAACCCAGGGTCCTGATGAGCTGCATGCGCGTCATATTTCTGAGCTGTTCACGTAATTCATCCGGGGCAGAGATAATATTTGAATGGATAATCTGGAGAGCGACTCTGCGGGCTGATATTGCTGTTTTTCGGCAAGTTTTTAATACCCGCAGGGACTCAATCATGCCATCACGCGTTTTGGGAGTAACTGTCCTGATGCCTGAGAATGCTGCATGAGCGGCACATTCAGCATCAATTGTGTCACTTTTACCCCGTTTGCGTCGCTCCATCCGGTCTGGAGCAGTCACCTCAAGAACTTCTAACCCGGCGTTCTGAAAATAACGAAGCAAACCGGAACCATAGGTACCTGTGCACTCAACACCAATTCGCTTTAATGTCCCAAACGAGGTCATCCATGCCAGCATCTGCCGGTAACCTTGTCGTGTTGTGGAGAAATACTGAGTCCCAAGGACTTTATTGTTCTGATCTACGACAGCGGCAACGTGCAAATCTTTATGTGTATCCACGCCACCCACAACGGCAGCTTCGGTAACTTTATCAACCATGACAGAGCTCCTGTGAGGAAACAGAGTTGAATCTCCAGACAGATAACCCGGACAGGACAGTAACGAGACAAGCCGTCAGGCCCTTCTTGAGTCACGCGCATCGGTGAGGAGATGCCTCGCATGAAGGCGCTTCCGGCAACCGACGGGTCCAGGGCAGGACACAAAAGGTCGATCGCTGTGTGAGTCAGGATGCGGGAAGGTCTTCACTGCATCAGTAATCACACCAATCTGGTTAAACGGCAAACTAAGTGGTGGTAAAGACTGACATCGGCATTATTACTATCGCTGTGGAACATCACCCCGACGGGCTTACCACGGGTTTCCCATGCCATTTCCAGTGCTTTCATGGTGAGCCTGCTGTCCGGCGAGAACGACATGGCCCAGCCCACTGGTTTTCTTGCGAACAGGTCGAGAACAACGGCGAGGTACGCCCAGCGCTTACCCGTCCAGATATAGGTCACATCACCGCACCATACCTGATTTGGTTCCGTTACGGCGAACTGTCGCTCAAGATGATTCGGGATAGCAACGTGCTCATGACCGCCACGCTTATACCGGTGAGTCGGCTGCTGGCAACTGACCAGCCCCAGCTCTTTCATGAGTCTGCCAGCAAGCCAGCGCCCCATCTGGTAACCTCTCTGGGTTGCCATTGTGGCGATGCTTCTTGCTCCGGCAGAGCCGTGGCTGATGCCATGCAGTTCAAGTACCTGACTGCGTAATACAGCCCGTCTGCCGTCTGGCTTTTCAGGACGGTTTTTTCAGTATTTGTAGCTGCTGCGATGAACCCCGAACACATGGCAGAGAGTGGCCACAGGATAACGCGCCCTGAGTTTCCCGATTATCGAGAACTGTTCAGGGAGTCTGACATCAAGAGCGCGGTAGCCTTTTTTAATATTTCATTTTCCATTTCAATACGTTGTAGCTTTTTCCTGAGCTCACGGATTTCAATTTGTTCCGGGGTAATGGGGGAGGCTTTTGGTGTTTTGCCCTGCCGTTCATCACGTAATTGTTTCACCCATCGCGTCATTGTGGAAAGGCCGACATCCATAGCGCTGGCTGCATCTGCCACGGTGTAGTTCTGGTCAACGACCAGTTGAGCGGATTCGCGTTTAAACTCTGCGCTGAAATTTCTTTTTTTCATTATGACACCTGTGTTGTTCTGAGGTGAGCATATCACCTCTGTTCAGGTGGCCAAATTCAGTAAACCACTTCATATCAGCCTGGAGCCTGTGTTGCCCGGTTGGCGCGGGATAATGGAATTAATGACAATCTGCTGTTTACCTGGCGCCAGCGTTACAGACATCTTCTGCCCGATGAAATACAACGGTCAATCAGAGAGCAAGACTCTGTTATCCCCGTTGTCCTGCCTGATATGGTCCTGTCACACCATGCTGAGCCGCACTATGAACCCGCCGCTCCAGCCTGCCGCGAGGCCATGACATGCGAGGTGACTGTCGGCGGTGCCAGCCTGCGTCTGTCCGGGGATTTATCACCTGCACTTCTGAAAACGCTGATCCGCGAGCTGAGCGGGAGGAGCCGATGATACCCTTACCGTCAGGCACTCGTATCTGGCTGGTTGCCGGGGTCACCGATATGCGTAAGTCCTTCAATGGTCTGGGCGAACTGGTCCAGCATGTTCTTGATGACAATCCGTTCTCCGGCCACCTGTTTATCTTCCGTGGTCGTAAAGGTGACACCGTGAGGATCCTCTGGGCTGATGCTGACGGTCTGTGTCTGTTTACCAAACGTCTGGAAGAGGGACAGTTCGTCTGGCCTGCTGTACGCGACGGCAAAATCGCCATCACCCGCTCACAACTCGCCATGCTCCTCGATAAGCTGGACTGGCGGAAACCTAAAACTGCACGCCTTAACTCACTGACGATGTTGTAAAAAGCGCATGACCGCATTATAAATGGGGTCATGAGTCAGGACTATCTCGCCCGTATCGCTGCGCTGGAAGACGCGCTTCGCCAGAAAGACAGCCAGCTCAGTCTCGTTGCTGAGACTGAGTCGTTCCTGCGTTCAGCGCTGGCCCGCGCAGAAGAGAAAATAGAGAACGAAGAGCGTGAAATAGAACATCTGCGGGCTCAGATAGAAAAACTGCGCCGAATGCTGTTCGGTACCCGTTCAGAAAAGCTACGCCGGCAGGTCGAAGAAGCCGAAGCCCTGCTGAAACAGCAGGAGCAGCAAAGCGATCGTTACAACGGCCGGGACAATGATCAGCAGGTTCCGCGTCAGTTGCGCCAGTCCCGTCATCGTCGCCCGTTACCGGAACATCTTCCCCGCGAAATAAACAGACTGGAGCCAGCTGAAACCAGCTGTCCTGGTTGCGGTAGTGATATGGCCTATCTCAGCGAAGTCAGCGCGGAGCAACTGGAGCTGGTCTCCAGCGCCCTGAAAGTGATCCGCACGGTCAGGGTGAAAAAGGCCTGTACCCGATGCGACTGCGTCGTTGAAGCGCCAGCGCCCTCACGTCCTATCGACCGGGGCATCGCCGGGCCGGGTCTGCTGGCCCGCGTGTTAACGGCCAAATACTGTGAACACCTGCCGCTGTATCGCCAGTGCGAAATCTTTGCCCGTCAGGGTGTGGATCTGAGTCGTGCGCTGCTCTCCAACTGGGTGGATGCGTGCTGCCGGTTAATGGCCCCGCTGGATGAAGCCCTCTACCACTACGTGATGGACTGCCGCAAACTGCATACGGATGACACTCCGGTGCCCGTGCTGGCGCCGGGCAGAAAGAAGACGAAAACCGGGCGTATCTGGACATATGTCCGTGATAACAGAAGCGCGGGTTCATCAGATCCGCCAGCGGCATGGTTCGCCTTCTCACCGGACCGACAGGGGAAACACCCTCAGCAACATCTTCGGCACTATCATGGCGTGCTGCAGGCAGATGCCTTCGCAGGGTACGACAGGTTGTTCAGCGCAGAGCGTGAAGGTGGCCCGTTGACAGAAGCGGCATGCTGGGCTCATGCGCGGCGCAAAATCCATGACGTCTATATCAGCACCCGGACGGCCACAGCAGAGGAGGCTCTGAAGCGCATCAGTGAGTTATACGCGATAGAAGAGGAAATACGCGGCCTTCCGGCATCTCAGCGGCTGGCCGCCAGACGGTCCCGAAGTTAACCGTTGCTGATATCCCTGCATGACTGGTTGGTGGAGAAAAGTGCCACTCTGTCGAAAAAATCCCGGTTAGGCGAGGCGTTCGCTTATGCACTGAACCAGTGGGATGCCCTGTGTTACTACTGCGATGATGGTCTGGCAGAGCCGGATAATAACGCTGCTGAGCGCGCGCTACGAGCGGTCTGTCTGGGCAAGAAAAACTACATCTTCTTCGGCAGTGATCATGGTGGTGAACGTGGTGCCCTGCTGTATGGTCTGATCGGAACGTGCAGGCTGAACGGTATCGATCCAGAGGGTTACCTTCGCCATATCCTGAGCGTATTGCCGGAGTGGCCCATCAACAAAGTGGCCGAACTGCTGCCATGGAACGTAGATCTCACCAATAAATAGCCGTCAATACGGCGCTCACTTAACGCTTACGTTCACCTGAGGTGTTTTTGTAGTTATCTGGCGTTACGTGACAGTGTTGGTCAGATACTTCCACCTCTTCAGAGTTAAAGTTTGATATATGGGAAAAAAACGCTCCCGGACGGGAGCGTAAGCCAGTGACTTCGGCGTCAAATGAGGGTCTGACAAGTGGAGCTGCGGGTTAATTCTGGGTGATCTGGCTGCGATGCTTTTCAGCCTGCTGCTGATGAATAACGGAAGATAGACCATTATTCGCCTTCTCATGCACAACAGCGGCTTTCTCATGCTCGTTCATTTCGGAAAATGGCTTAGCAGTTTCTTGGGTGTTCTCAGGTTTGGATTTCATCATTTTTTTATGCATTTCAGCCATGTCCTGATGGGCAGCAGAATTGCCGTTTTGCATCATTTCATGGGACATTGCGGCCTGATCGTGACCGCTCATATCCATCATTTTCATGCTCTCCCCCTGAACTGCACTTTTTTCAGCGGATGATTGCATCTGATGGGCAGGCGCCTGGGCATTATTTACCTGGTCATGCATGTTCATTGTCTCTGCAGCCCAGGCAGATGAAGCGACAGCCATCATGGCAATAAAGGATACAAGGATCTTTTTCATGGTTGGGTCTCCGGTGTTTTCATACCCGAACAATCAATGCTTATAACAGAGAAAGCATTTGATCTCAGGGCTGGTTGATCATCACGCCAGGAACCGGGCGATTGAATTATCACGCTGCCCTGATTTATGGCTGATTATAAAAAACCGCCTCTGTTTATCGCGTGACTGAACGATGACATTTTTGTCACCTTCCGGGTTTCTCCTGAATAACGGTATTAATCCATTAACAGACGCACACTGAACACAATTTCCCGCCCCTGCTGTTCTGCTGACAGCTCGCCGCCGTGAGCATGAATGATCGACCTTGTAATTGATAATCCCAGCCCCGCGCCTTCCGTGTTGTAGAACCTTGATGAGTCTGCGCGATAGAACCGGTCAAACAAACGTTCCAGATTAGCGGGAACCTGGCCGGACATCGTATTCGTAATCATCACGTTCACACAGTCACTGTCACGCTCAAGGTGTATCGCTGTACAGGTGTTATCGGGAGAATACTTGATTGCATTGGAAAGCAGGTTACTGAAAGCACGTCGGAGCATATCGCTGTCTCCGGCAACAACGCCCTCTCCTTCAACCGTGATTGTCTTTCCTGTTTCGTCTGCCAGGGGCTCGAACAACTCACGTAATTCATTCAGTTCGGCTGCCAGATCCACATCATGTTTATCCAGCCGCAGCAGACCATGCTCTGAACGTGCCAGAAAAAGCATGTCACTGGTCATTCGTGACAACCTTTTCAGTTCTTCCAGGTTAGCGAATAAAATTTCGCGGTAATGCGAAACATCCCTTTCCTTAGCCAGTGCAAACTGCGTCTGCATCATCAGATTACTGACTGGTGTGCGCAGCTCATGCGCGATGTCAGACGAGAAATCTGACAGTTTCCGGAATGCCCCCTCCAGGCGATCAAACATATTATTGAACTCCTGCATGGTCTCAGAGATTTCCGGCGGAGCCAGATCGGGATTTAGACGCTGATCCAGGCTGTGTACGGTCATGGAGGAAGCCAGACTGGTCATTTCCCGTAGCGGTTTCAGACCAATACGTGTGGTCAGCCAGCCCAGAAAAACAGAAATAAAGACCAGACCGATATTGAACCAGAACAGCCAGGTACTGAGTTTGTCCATAAACAGGGTGTGATACCCAGTATCCGTGGCAACCGTAATGATGACATGTTTGCTTTTACCCTGTTCCGGCGTCACGGCAACCCGCCGCGAGATACTGCGGTACACGGTGTTATTTTCTTCCGTCTGGATCATATAGTCGAGAATATCACCCGACTTATTAAGCAGGACCGCTGGAACAACAGAATTTTTGGCATAGAGTTCAACAATTTTTTCATTTTCCATGTTTTTTATAGAAATGAATAAGCCATTGTGCCCCACCATCGCATCGTTTATTTTTTCTGATAATGACTTAATATCCGTTTTGTTCCTGAACGTCTCTGTTTTAAGAAACTCTTCGGTGAGCTGAAGTTTACCTGTCAGAAAATCGCGGTCCTGATTATCGAAATAGCCATTCAGGGTGCTAATCAGGATAAAACTTGATAACCACCATACCGTAAGCATCACCGCAGAAAAAATCAGGCTCAGGCGTGTGGTCAGGGAAATTTTGAACCTCACTCTTCTCTGATCTCCAGGACATATCCGGCACCGCGAACGGTATGGATCAGTTTTGGCTCAAAGTCATCATCAATTTTACTTCTCAGACGTCTCACGGCGACATCAATCACATTCGTATCACTGTCAAAATTCATGTTCCAGACCAGGGACGAGATAAGACTCCTGGGTAACACTTCTCCGGTGCGTTGCAGCAGCAACTCAAGCAGAACGTATTCTTTACCGGTGAGATGGATCTTCTTCCCCGAACGGATCACGGTCCGGCGCACCATATCAACGGTCATATCGGCGATGGTGCAGACTGTTGCGGCCTGCGAGCGTGCCCGGCGCAGTAGGGTTCTTACACGTGCAACCAGCTCCGTAAAATCAAAGGGCTTAATCAGGTAGTCATCTGCGCCAAGCTCCAGTCCTTTCACTTTGTCCCGCACGTTGTCCTTTGCGGTTAAAAACAGGACCGGTTCTTCGTGCCCGGACTCCCTCAGTGCGCTGATGATTTGCCACCCGTCGAGGAAAGGCAGCATCACGTCCAGTATTATCAAATCATACTGTCCCTTCGACGCGGCCCCGAGACCATCGCGGCCATTATTAAAGAGATCGGCCTGATAGCCTTCCTCAACCAGTCCCTGCTGCAGGTAACGACCTGTTTTTTGTTCGTCTTCAACGATTAAAATACGCTGCATGGTCAACTCGCTGATATGAAAGTAAAAATCTCACGCATAAGCTTTGGCTGTCCCCTAGCTGATCTGAGACGGAGCAAGCATTCCAAGCCACGCTACGGCGCCCAGAATGATAATCGCAACAACGAATTCTGTCAGGATGCTGTTTCGCATCAGGGCAACGCTGCGATCATAATTCCCTTCCCTGACCATAACTTCAAGCCGGGGACCCAGGTGAAACCGGTTTGCTGCAGCCAGAAGAAGCATCAGAACAAACAGAGCCGTCTTGGCAAGCAATATCCTCCCCCAGGAACTGTTGAATAAGGGAGTTAAGTTACCCTCAGCAATATACAGATAGTTGACCAGCGCACTCAGGATCAGGGCTACAACAATCACCGTTCCTGCCGTGGCAAATTTTGCCAGGGAGTCAGATATCACAATGACGCTCTGTGCATTATGCTCGTTTCTGCGCATCAGCAGGATAGCAAATGCAACCAGAGCACCTGTCCAGGCACCTGCAGCGCCGAGATGGGTCAGATCGCTCAGTAAATGGAGATAGTAATGCAGACCGTCATGCATAACGGCGTGTCCTCCCCAGGCAAGTGTAGCCAGCGCCACGCCCCCACTCATCGTCATCAGCAGGCAGGACAATACTCTCTTATTAGTGTAAAGGAACAAAGCACCGAGTGTGGTAAACAGGGCACAGAGCCTGACAATCCAGCTAATACCCACATCAGTTTCTTCTATCACCATCTCGATAACATGGATGGATAATTCTCTGAGGTCAGTTACTCCACTCATGGCATTAGATACCAGGAGCATATTAATGCCAGTAAGAATGATGCCTGTAACAACAGCAAAGGTTATAAACGACCTGAAATTAGTCAGGTTATAGGTTTCATGTCTGACACCGCTTATTCCATATATCTGAAAAAATGGCAATCCAAATATTACCATCAAATCCAGATAAAGAAGAAAACGAATAACAATCATAATCAGGTCGTTCATAATATTACTTCACTGTAAAGGTGTAATTACCGGTAATAGGGTGCGTATCTGAAGAAACCGCGCGCCAGTCAACACGATAAGTGCCAGCGGGTAAAGGCTCTCGCGGAATAATGACCATCGATTTAGGGTCAGCGCCTGGCGCCACTTTTGCCGCGACCGGCATCGGAGAATGTGATGACATGCCTTTCATACCCGTCATCGTTAATTTTGCACCTGAGAATTTCACGGTCAGATTTTCCGAGAAATTAAGCTGAATCTTTTCCGGGGCCGCTACGGCTGAATCAGCCTGTGGCACAGAGCTTTTTAATTCCGGATGGGCCATAGCAGAGAAAGCAACGCCCATAACGAGGCCACCTGTAAGAATGGCTTTATTTAAAATCGACATTTTATTTACCTGTTTAGTTGAGTGTTTTATATCAGTGCGTTAAAACCAGATTCTGGCTCCCGCCAGGAATACTACCTGATGGTCTTTCTCACCTTCTCTTTTCGCCATATCGGATGTTTTCCCGTAAAGTTGATTCCAGGAAACGCCTATATAGGGTGCAAACTCACGGCGTATTTCATAGCGCAGCCGGAGCCCCAGCTCTGTGTCAGTCAGTCCCCTGCCGCGACCCCGCGATTCATCATCCTGACTGTAGAAATTCACCTCATAGGATGGCTGGAGTATGAGCCGGTTAGTCAGTAAAACGTCGTATTCTCCTCCCAGACGAAGGGCTGCTTTTCCGCCATTACTGACAAAACCCGTAATTTCAGACTCAAAATTATAGAGTGCCAGCCCCTGAAAACCGACAGCAGCCCAGGTCCGGGCAGAAGCAGGTCTGAAATCCTGCCTGACACCCGCAACCAAATCCCACCATGGGCCAACCGCATGTCCCCAGAGTAACTGCGCTTCAGCCGCCTCCGTTTCCCCATTGCTTCGTTCACCTTCACTCTTTAGCCAAATCCGATCTGTGTCGCCTCCAATCCAGCTGTTAACACTCCAGCTGAAATTGTTGGTGTTATCCGACCGTTGCCATTCCAGTTGATCCAGCAGAACCAGATAATTAATCGCACTGTCGTGAATCGCATGCCCCTGTAAATTGCCGAATGCAGCCTTCCGGTCGGCATCGGTAACAGGCGGAATTGGCGTTCTGCTCTCAGTTACAATGGGCTCCATTGACGTCATCTCAGTGAAATTCTCATCTGCTGGCATCTGCATGGCAGACATGTCGTGCCCGGCGTGGGGATCTGCAGAGACGGAGCCCGCCGCAATAGAAAGCTGTGAGGTAAACAAACCGGCGACCAGAACAGGTATGGCCTTCAAATTTCTCTTCATTCGCATCATTCCTCCACCCGGACTTCACGAAACATTCCCATTTCCATGTGATAGAGCAAATGGCAGTGATACGCCCAGCGGCCAAGCGCATCTGCTGTCACTCTGTAACTGCGTTTTGTACCAGGGGGAACATCTATTGTGTGTTTACGAACCATGAAATTACCGTTTTCATCTTCCAGATCGCTCCACATACCATGCAGGTGAATGGGGTGAGTCATCATGGTATCGTTGATCAGCGTGATCCTGAGCCGCTCACCGTATTTCAGCAGCACCGGTGCGGCATCTGAAAACTTGATTCCGTTAAATGACCAGGCAAACTTTTCCATGTGGCCGGTTAAATGCAGTTCTATGGTACGGCCAGGTTCACGTCCGTCAGGATCCTCAAAGCGGCTTTTCAAATCCGCGTACGTGAGAACCTTTCTTCCGTTATTTCGAAGACCAATACCCGGATCATTTAATTTCGGAGAGACGCTCATCGCCTGCATATCAACCAGTGGGTTATCCGTTTCTGACGCAGGATGACTTTGCATACCCGGCATTCCGGCCATCCGGGAATGATCCATACCGGCCATGCTGCTGTGATCCATGGGCGCGGAGGATGTCCCGCTATCCGGAAGGTCAGCACCGTCCATAGACATCATCTCTCCGCTGTTATCCATGCCTCCCATCTGGCTGTGGTCCATTCCTGCCATATCATGTCCCATTCCCCCCATACCCATATCTTCCATGGTCAACAGAGGACGGGGATCGAGGGGGGGAACGGCAGCACTTAACCCCTCTCTCGTGGCCAGTGTCCCTCGAGCGTAACCGGTCCTGTCCATGGATTGTGCGAAGATGGTATAGGCCTCACCCTGAGGCTCCACAATGACATCATAGGTTTCGGCAACGGCAATCCTGAATTCGTCAACGGTAACCGGGTTTACATACTGGCCATCTGCAGCCACGACCGTCATTTTCAGCCCGGGGATACGGATATCGAAATAGGTCATTGCCGAGCCGTTGATAAACCGTAAGCGTATCTTTTCACCGGGACGGAACAGTCCGGTCCAGTTTTTCAGCGGGGCCTGCCCGTTCATGAGATAGGTGTAGGTGTAGCCACTGACATCCGCGAGGTCAGTCGGATTCATTTTCATTTCAGCCCACATTTTCCGATCGGCAATGGTGGCTGACAGCCCCCTGGTATTCACGTCGCGGAAAAAAGAGCCAACGGTTGGTTTATTGAAATTGTAGTAATCCGACTGTTTTTTTAATTTTTTCAGCAGGCTGTGAGGATTTTCATCGGTCCAGTCAGACAACATGACCACATGCTCACGATCGTAAGCAAACGGTTCTGGCTCCCTGGCATCGATGATAATGGCACCGTATACCCCCTCCTGTTCCTGCAGACCGGAATGGCTGTGGTACCAGTAAGTCCCGTTCTGCTTAACCTTAAAGGTGTAAACGTAGGTATCATCAGGCTCTATGCCCATAAAACTCAGCCCCGGAACACCATCCATATTGGCCGGAAGAATAATGCCGTGCCAGTGAATGGACGTCTGTTCATTAAGACGGTTTTTGACCTTCAGGGTAATGGTGTCACCTTCTTTCCAGCGAAGAACGGGCCCCGGCAGGCCTCCATTGATTGTTTTGGCCTGACGCTCACTGCCCGTGATATTGACGGCCGTTTCACCAATGGTCAGGTCAAACTGAGTACCCTGCAGGGATGCGGCAACTGGCAGGCTCAGACTGGAACGCGCATTGAAACTCCATACGCCAAGACTTCCGGCTACGCCAGAGAGGGTTAACCCCTTCAGGAAAGTTCGTCGAGACGTTTTCAACAGCATGCGCATTCCCTTATTTAAAGTATGGTTACTGACAGAATTCGAGAACCGATTTAAATTAAATTACTGGTTCATCCACTTACAATGAAATGAATCTAGCACACCTTAAGAAACAAATTCATTACAATCGTGTAATGTACGTGGCTGTATTACATTTACGTCATCTTCCCCACAGGTTGATTTTTTTATATATGATCATAAGGACATCTTTTATGTACCTCAGAAGGTAATTACACATGAATATATTAATCACGACCACTGCGTTTACAGCTTTATTTTGTGGGGCAGCTTTTGCTCAGTCCAGTGATATTGCCCATGAAGCACATCGATTTGTTAATAATGCCTCAGCCGTCAGTCATGTGAACTCCTCGACGCATGAAAACTTACCGGACAGGGTTAATAAAAACAACACGCCCTCATTCTCTGAAATGAATGAACATGAAAGGGCCATTGTTGCTCATTCATTTATGAACAACAGCGCGTCCTATGTGCATCAGAAAATGATTGAGGAACATAAAAAAATGCTGTCCGGCAGTGATGCAAATTCAAAGACCTCGTCTTCTTCTTTTAACGAACTGAATGCCGGAGAAAAAGCCGCTCTCGTGCATGAGCAGGTCAATAATGCCGGTGCGGAAGCACATCAGACGCAGGCAAGAAAGCTTCGCGGGCTGTATTCGACCAGGTAACTGCAGGCGGGTTAGTGCTTAGCGTCAGGTGCGCAGCAGGGCTTTACTGACGGGTTACGTAGCAGGACATGAGCCCCATATTGCTCTGCCGTAACCTGTTTCAGTCCCGTTAATCATCACCGTCGGGCTGGTCATACAGTTCCCAGAGCTTCAGGAGCAAACGGGAAACAAGATATGTTACAAAAATGACGACCATCAACGGTGCTCCCGATTAACTGACAGATGACACGCCTCCTGAAAACCCCTAGCATACGCCGCAGTGTTCATGCTAACGGCGAATTCCAGTAAATGTATTCTACCGATGTCGTAAAAGAAAATGCCTACCTTTCAGCCACCCGCTCGGGGCTGGAATCGAACGAGATCGCTACTCTTCAGCGCTCCTTGCCTTCCCGGTTTAATCTGCGGCATTTGAAAAAAAATGAATCATTAAAACTCGTACTGCAAAAGAAAGCGGGAAAATCACGTGTCGTGGCCTATAAATTTACGTCCGGTTCATTTAATTACACGGCGTATCGTATATCAGATAAAAAGTTCTATAACCTTTCCGATACTTCCGGGAAAGGCAGTCTCGATTATCCGTTACCGGCCACAGCAAGACTCAGTTCGCCTTTCAATCCTGCAAGACTTAACCCGGTATCGGGAAAAGTGAGTCCCCATAATGGCATTGATTATTCCATGCCCATGAACACGAAAATAGTCAGCGTCATCGACGGAAAAATCACCCGGGCCGAATACAACAGCACCATGGGATATTTTGTTGAAGTAACAGGAAAAGCCGGTGTTAAAACTCGCTATCTCCACCTCAATAAAATACTCGTTACTAAAGGGGCCAGGGTTACCCGGGGAGGCGCTATTGCGTTATCCGGTAACAGCGGACGTTCATCCGGTCCTCATCTGCATTACGAGCTGGTCATCAATAACAATCCTGTTAACTCACTGGCGTTCCGGGCAGCGGCACCCGCTGATAACAAACTTGAACAGCATGCCTTTGCGCATGCCAGAGACTACGAACGATACCTGGACTGATAACGGGGCCGCGACGCGGCCCCGTCTGCCGGATTAATTTTTTTTATCGTTTTCACTTCCTTGATGTTGATGATCTCCATGCCCTCCGTGGCCGTGGAAAAGATGCATTAGCGGGCAGACCAGCAATAACAGATATGGCCAGTAACCTGCCACATGTGACCAGTGTTCGCGCAGGAGGGCAAATGCCGCGATCGCGGCGACAGCAATAAGCGCATAGGTGGTACTTTTCATACTGGACTCCTTCTGTTCGTAACAGCCCCTTCACTCAGTGTTATTTCCCGAGCCTGACACTTTTCAGACGCAACGCATTCACAATGACGCTGACGGAGGAAAGAGCCATGGCCGCCGCCGCAATAACTGGCGACAGCAGTATTCCATACACAGGATAAAGCAGGCCTGCAGCCACAGGCACGCCAAGTGCGTTGTAGATAAATGCAAAAAACAGATTCTGTCGGATATTTTTCATGGTGATTTCTGACAGATGACGGGCCCTGTTCAGTATCATCAAGTCGCCTTTGAGAAGGGTGACTCCGGCACTTTCAATTGCCACATCTGTACCCGTTCCCATGGCTATTCCCACGTCAGCCGCTGCCAGCGCCGGGGCATCATTCACACCGTCTCCGGCCATCGCAACCACATGGCCAGACGCTTTCAGTCGGGTTATCGCTGCTTTTTTGCCATCCGGCAGAATCCCGGCTTCAACCTCATCTATTCCCAGTTTCCGTGCGACTGCTTCAGCGGTAAGCTGGTTATCCCCGGTGAGCATAACGATGCGGATCCCCGCCTGACGCAAAGCTTTAAGCGCATCCGGCGTGGTTGCTTTCACGGGATCCGAGATAGCTATCAGGCCTGCAAGGTGCCCGTCTGTGGCCACATAGATAACGGTAGCACCTTCCATCCGCAACGTATCCGCAACGGCCTTTTGATTATCAATAACGATACTGTTTTCCTGCATAGCCAGTTCATTACCAATAACAACCCGTTGACCTTCGACATCGCCTGAGACACCTTTACCCGACGGCGCATTGAAATGAGTGACTGCGGGTATTGCGATCCCCTTTTCCTGTGCTGCTTTAACTACTGCCATACCCAGCGGATGCTGCGAGCCTTTTTCCACTGCGGCCGTTACACGCAAAAGAGATGTTTCCCCACCCGGATTGAGACTGATAATCCCTGTCACCGTCGGCGAACCTTCCGTGAGCGTGCCTGTTTTGTCGACAACCAGCGTGTCCACTTTTTCAAGACGCTCAAGGGCTTCGGCATTCTTGATTAACACCCCGGCCTGGGCTCCTTTGCCCACCCCCACCATTATCGACATCGGCGTGGCCAGCCCCAGCGCGCAGGGACAGGCAATAATCAGGACCGACACAGCCGCAATGAGACCGTGCGCCATCCTGGGCTCGGGCCCCCAGACAGACCAGATCATGAAAGCAACAACCGCGATAAGTATCACCAGAGGAACAAACCAGCCTGAAACGCTGTCAGCCATTCTCTGGATGGGGGCCCGCGAACGCTGTGCATCAGCGACCATCTGAACAATTCGTGAGAGCATCGTTTCATCACCGACTTTCTCTGCACGGATGATAAGACTACCTGTCTGATTAATGGTCCCCCCGATGACAGGGTCACCCTCCGTTTTGGTAACAGGCATAGATTCCCCGGTCACCATCGATTCATCAACGGTTGTTTTGCCTTCGACCACGATACCGTCGACCGGAATACTCTCTCCAGGTCTGATGCGGAGCTTATCGCCAGGCAGGACATCTTCCGCATTAATATCCGTTTCATGACCGTCATGATCCAGCCGTCTGGCGGTTTTGGGGGCAAGGTTCAGAAGCGCAGTAATGGCGCCTGAGGTTTGTTCCCGTGCCCGCAGCTCAAGAACCTGTCCCAGCAGAACAAGCACCGTAATAACTGCTGCGGCTTCAAAATAAACGGCCACCAGGCCATCCATGTTTCTGAACGATGCAGGAAACCAGGAGGGGAAGACGGTTGCAATGACGCTGTAAACCCAGGCTACGCCGGTCCCCATTGCAACAAGGGTAAACATATTCAGGGAGCGGTTACGTAACGACATTCCGGCCCGGGCGAAAAATGGCCAGCCACACCACAACACGACAGGGGAGGCCAGAAGCAACTGCAGCCATGTGTTGTACTGTGGCGGTACTGTATTCCTCAAGTCGGGAAACAGATGAGATCCCATTTCGAGTACCAGAACCGGAAACGCCAGCAACAACCCCAGCCAGAAGCGTCTTGTCATGTCGTGAAGTTCATCACTCGGCCCCGTGGATGCCGTAGCTACGAGCGGCTCCAGTGCCATTCCACAGACAGGACAGCTTCCGGGACCACTGCGGCGTATCTCCGGGTGCATCGGACATGTCCACACACCTTCAGAATTCTCTTTTTCCGCCTGGTTGTGAGGCTGTTTTATCTGATCAGGGCTGACTTCGTGATGATCGTGGTGATGGTGATGGGAATGTTCACTGGCATCTTCGGTAAGATAACGATCGGGATGGGCTTTAAATTTACTCTCACAGCTGGCGGAGCAGAAATAAAGTTGGTGGTCCTGGTATCGAATGCTGCTGTGCGCCCTGTCGGGCAGGATGGCCATCCCGCACACGGGATCTCTCACCTTATGCAATACGTGGCCCTCGTCCGGGGATAATGTCTGCTCAGAAGCAGTCTGGTTGTTGTGTTGCACTGCATTGTCATTTTTCACAGTAACTCTCCTTATGCATACCGAAGCATCTTCTGTCTTCAGGGTATGTCATGGATGCGATTACCACGAATATCGCCGGCACAGGAGTGCCTGCTACCGGCGTCCCGTTATCAGCCGTTCCGCTGACTATTCGATTCGCTGGAAGACTTTTTTACTTCCATCCGGTGAGAATGCGATAACATCGTAAGCCTCTTTTCGGGCTCCCATCTCCATTCCAGGACTTCCTGCTGGCATACCGGGGGTGGCGAGACCGTATATACCCGAACCAGACTGCATTGCCTTATGTATCGTTGTCGCAGGCACATGGCCTTCAATGATCAAATTACCGGCAACCGCGGTATGACAACTTCGTAGTCCTGCAGGAATAGCATGCTTTTCTTTCAGGGCTGACAGCGCCTGATCATTCATGACGTGAGTTCGTACTTCAAACCCGTCTTTTTCCATCGCTTTGCCCCACAGGGAACAACAGCCACAGTTTTCAGATTTGTACATATCAATCACTTTTTCACTCGCCATCGCGGGTAGTGAAAGGCCGAGAGCCAGCGCCATTAGAACCACTTTTTTCATACTCACCTCTGTATATTATCGATATAAACCCTGACGTCAGGGTGAATCAGTAAAGAAGGACACCCACAGGGGGTGCCCTTTCAGGTTCAGGACACGCTTTTTTTATGTCTGCGCAGCCAGATTAATTTGTAGGCGGCAGGAATAATGAACAGGGACAGCAGCGGAGCCGTGATCATCCCACCAATCATGGGTGCCGCAATACGGCTCATGACTTCTGAACCTGCGCCGGTTCCCCAGAGTATTGGCAGCAGACCCGCAATGATCACCGCCACGGTCATGGCTTTCGGCCGGACACGCAGTACGGCACCATGATAGAGGGCTTCATCAAGACCTTCCGGTGTGAACGTCTCTTTACGGGACAATTCCGGGTGCGCTTCAATGGCATGACGCAGATACATCAGCATGACCACGCCAAACTCTGCTGCCACCCCGGCCAGGGCGATAAACCCGGTTCCGGTCGCCACTGACATATGGAAGCCCTGCCAGTACAGGAACCATATTCCGCCAACCAGGGCGAACGGCAGGCTCATCAGGATCAGCAGGGCTTCGTCAACCCGGCGGAATGCCAGATACAACAGGATGAAAATGATCATCACCGTCATCGGCACCATCAGCTTCAGTTTCTTGTTGGCATGCTCAAGCAGTTCAAACTGTCCGGAGAATGCCACACTGGTTCCCGGTCTCAGTTTCACTTTCTCGCTGATGGCCGTCTTAATGTCGTTAACCACCGACACCATGTCCCTGCCGCGGGCATCAACATAAATCCAGCTGGCTGGCCGGGCATTTTCGGTTTTCAGCATGGTTGGTCCAGAAACGACGTTAATATCCGCGACATCGCCCAGCGTGATCTGCTGCTTCATCGGGGTCAGGATCGGCATCTGTTTCAGCGCCTGCGGACTGTTCCGGTAATCCTGCGGGTAGCGAATGTTAATAGGGTACCGGGCCACCCCTTCAACCGTCTCACCCACCATAGCACCTCCGATTGCTGAAGAGACGAACAGCTGGACATCACCTACCGTCATCCCGTAGCGGGAGGCTTTCTCCCGGTTGATATCGATATCGATGTAGCGCCCGCCCTCAAGTCGCTCAGCCAGGACAGACACCACGCCAGGCACGGTTTTGGCTACCGCCTCGATACTCTGCGCCGTCGCGTCGATATCGGACAGAACAGTCCCGGACACTTTGATACCTATCGGGCTTTTGATCCCGGTTGAGAGCATATCAATACGGTTACGGATAGGCGGCACCCAGAGGTTTGCCAGACCCGGTAAACGGACTGTCCTGTCGAGTTCATCAATAATCTTGTCAATTGTCATGCCGGGACGCCACTGATCCTCAGGTTTGAGCTGGATCGTGGTTTCCACCATTTCGAGCGGCGCGGAATCCGTTGCGGTCTCTGCTTTACCGGTCTTGCCAAATACAGAAGCCACTTCAGGAACGCTTTTGATTAACTTGTCTGTTGTCTGCAGGAGCGCTGCAGCTTCTGCCGGAGAGACGCCAGGCAAGGTCGACGGCATATACAGCAGATCGCCCTCGTTAATCTTCGGCAGAAATTCACCGCCCACCTGACTCAGTGGCCAGATAACCGTGAAAATGGACAAGGCCGCAACCAGCAGGGTTGTTTTTGGCCAGTGGAGGACCCGCAGCAGCAAAGGATGATACGCTTTGATCAGCACCCGGTTCAGGGGGTTACTGGTCTCGGCAGGAATTTTCCCCCGGATCCAGAATCCCATCAGAATAGGAATGACGATGATGGCCAGTGCGGCCGCTCCCGCCATGGAGTACGTTTTCGTGAATGCCAGCGGGCCAAACAGACGACCTTCCTGCCCTTCCAGGGTAAAGATAGGAATAAAGGACAGGGTGATGATCAGCAGGCTAATGAACAACGCGGGTCCCACTTCCACGGAGGCGTCGGTAATCACCTTCCAGCGGGTGGCGTTGTCAATCTGCTCACCCGGATGCTGATGATCCCACTCCTCAAGCCGTTTGTGCGCATTTTCAATCATCACAATGGCGGCATCCACCATCGCACCGACGGCAATCGCTATCCCTCCCAGCGACATGATATTGGCGTTCAGTCCCTGGAAGTGCATGACGATAAAGGCGATACACAGGCCAAGCGGCAGAGAGATAATCGCCACCAGGGCAGAACGTACGTGCCACAGGAACAGAGCACAGACGATGGCCACCACGATAAACTCTTCCAGAAGTTTGGAACTGAGGTTATCAATCGCCCGGTCGATTAACTGGCTGCGATCGTAGGTGGTCACGATTTCAACGCCTTCCGGCAGGCTGGCCTTCAGCGTCTCCAGTTTATCCCTCACTGCCGTGATAACGTCGCGCGCATTTTTACCCGACCGCAGGATCACCACGCCGCCAGCGACTTCTCCCTGGCCGTTCAGCTCGGCAATACCACGCCTCATTTCGGGCCCGGTCTGCACGCGGGCAACATCCCGCAGATAAACCGGCACGCCGTTCTCACCTGTTTTCAGGACGATGTTATTAAAATCATCAATGCTCTGAAGATAACCGCTGGCACGGACCATATACTCCGCTTCGGCCATTTCAACGGATGAGCCACCGGCCTCCTGGTTAGACGATTCAAGTGCCTGTTTCACTTCGGGCAGGCTGATACCGTACTGGGACAGTTTTACCGGATTGACCTGAATCTGGTACTGTTTCACCACGCCGCCAACCGAAGCGACCTCAGCCACGTTCGGGATGGTTTTCAGCTCAAATTTCAGGAACCAGTCCTGCAGAGAGCGCAGTTCTGAAAGGTCGTGTTTTCCGTTGCGATCGACAAGGGCATATTCAAAAATCCAGCCCACACCCGTGGCATCAGGACCGATTTCAGAACTCACACCGGCAGGCAGTTTTCCCTGAACCTGATTCAGATATTCCAGCACGCGGGAACGGGCCCAGTACAGATCGGTGCCGTCTTCAAAAATGACATACACATACGAATCCCCGAACTGTGAAAAACCACGCACGGTTTTTGCGCCAGGTACGGACAGCATGGTGGTGGTAAGTGGATAGGTGACCTGGTTTTCTACAATCTGCGGGGCCTGGCCGGGATAGCTGGTTTTGATAATGACCTGCACATCTGACAGGTCAGGCAAGGCATCGACCGGCGTGTTAATAATCGTCCATGTACCCCAGATGCTGAGAAACAGGGCCCCCATCATGACCAGGAAACGGTTGGCGACAGAGCGCCGGATAATCCATTCAATCATCGTCGTCTCCTCAGTGCCCTGAATGCATATTTACAGGCTGGTCAGACATTGCTGGCATACTGCTTTCTGTTTTTTCAGGGTGGCGCATACGTTCCAGCGCGCCCGTAATATTGGCTTCGGAGTCAATGAGGAACAGGCCACTGACCACCACGGTATCGCCTTCATTCAGGCCGGAACCGATGCCGGACTGTTGCTGTGATTCATGCAGAACGTGGATCTGTTTCGGCACAAACTTGCCTTCATCATCAACAGTAATCACGCGCTGTTCTTTGCCGGTATCGATAACGGCCTGGCTTGGTATCAGCAGCATCTCCTGGCTCTTGGTATTCAGTTTCAGATAGGCATTCATGCCCGGCTTGAGAAACTCATCCTTATTAGAAACCTGGAGACGGACCTGAAGCGTACGGGTTGTCTGATCCACGCTGGGAAGAATGTTCCATTTTTCGACATGGAATGTTTTATCCGGATAAGCCGGTACCGAAATTTCAAACTGCGACGTATCTTTCAGCAGATATGCGATAGATTCTGGCACTGCAGCGCTGATCCAGACCGGGTCCATCCCCTGAATCTGAGCCACTACTTTATCTTTCGAAATATTCATGCCGGTGCGCAGGTCAAACGCAGTAATGACACCATCAATAGGTGCTTTAATGGTAAAACGGGTCTGGATTGTGCGGGTTGAACGCAGCCTTTGAATATCCTCTTCCGGCATACCAGCCAGACGAAGTCGCTCCAGAACCCCTTTTATCTGGGTTGACGTACCGCCTGTACCGGATAACAGCAGGAACTCACTTTGTGCCTCAACCCATTCAGGAATGGTGATATCGATAAGCGGAGTGCCTTTCTTCACATGATCGCCAATCGTCAGGGGATACACTTTTTCGACGAAACCGTCAGAGCGCGCCTGCACAATGACAAACTGATACTCGTTGTAACTGACATTAGCCGGGATTGTCTGAGAATAATTCAGCATTCCTCGCGTGACTTTTTGCGTTTTTAATCCCAGATTCTGAACCTGCGTTGGATCGATACGGATCCCGCCACTGCTTTTATCGCCGCTTTCATCAGCATATTTTGGCACCAGGTCCATATCCATAAAGGGAGATTTTCCGGGTTTATCAAATTTGGTATCCGGTTTCATCGGGTCATACCAGAAAAGTACCTTTCGCTCGGGTGCCTTTTGTTCGGTTTGTACTGTTTTTTGTGATGAGTTTACATACTGCCAGGCAGTAACCGATATCAGCCCTCCTGCTATGAGGCTGCTGATAATTATTGCAGCATATTTTATCTTTAAAGAAGCCATACAATTTCTCGCTGAAAAATCAAAACACCTGGCATATGCGGCCGATCATTCATTCACAGTAATCCCTTAATGAATGTTCAGACGCACTGGATGTATTCGCTCCGGACAGTCAATCAGGATTGCGTAACGTTAATGCTTTTGAGTAAGGATATATTGCCCTGCTGAATAAACGAGAAATCGACATGGTTGCCGGTTTTCAGGGCATTGATAGCGTCGTCTGCATTAACAAAAGTGAAGCGCATGGTCATTGCAGGCCAGCCCACCGCAGGGATTGCTTCGTGCGAAATGGTGATCTTTTTACTATTCATATCAATTTCTTTAACGATACCGGTGCCCTTGATAACCTGCTGTACCGAAGCATCACTGGCAGCATTCATATCGCCATGCTGATGTGTTTCAGCATGAAGACCGGCAGAAAACATGACAGAGAAGGCACCAAATAAAACGGCTTTAAGTGAATTACGCATTTTTAATTTCCTGATTAATTGAATAAATTTACTCTACCCAACCGCCACCCAGCGCGGTAAACAGATTAATTTCGTTAACCTGTCGGGAATAGGTAAGATCGAGAATGGTTTGCTGCGTCGCGAAGAGGGAACGTTCTGCATCCAGCACTTCGATGTAACTGACAGCACCACTTGCATACAATCCTCTGGCACGCTGTAGAGTTATCTGTAGTGAATCAAGATAACGCTGCTGTGACTCAAGTTGCTGGCTAAGGCTGTCGCGCAGCGCAAGCGTGTCGGAAACATCCTTAAAGGCTGACTGAATTTTTTGTTCGTAATTAACCACCGACTGTTGCTGGCGAATTTCAGCCAGCTTCAGATTGGCTTTGTTCCTGCCAGCATTAAATATAGGAATTTCAATTTTAGGAATAAAATTCCACATTCCACTTCCTGACGTAAAGAGGCTGGACAGCTCCGTACTGCTTGAGGAGAGACCACTGGTCAGGGTAATGGACGGGAAAAAAGCCGCTCGCGCTGCGCCAATATTGGCATCAGCCGCTTTCAACTGGTATTCCGCTTCCATAATATCCGGACGCTGCAGCAATATTTGTGACGACAGATTTGGTGGCAATTTTACTGGTGCGATCTCCCCACCTTTCATCCCTTTTTCTGACGGAACTGCGCGGTACGTTCCAAGCACCAGTTGCAGGGCATTGTTTGCCTGAGCCAGATCGCCTTCTCGTTTGGCTATTTCGGCGCGGGTACTTTCGATTTGTCCTCTCGCCTGTTCAAGTGCCAGAACGTTCGTACTCCCGGTCACGAGCTGTTGCTCAACGAAAGCATAGGACTGTTCATAATTTTTCAGCGTTTCCCGCGCAATACGGAGTTGTTCGTACGCCAGTTGCTGGCTGAAATAGCTCTGTGAAACGTTGGAGACCAGCAGGATGTGTACGGCCCGACGGGCTTCTTCGCTGGCAAAGTAGTTCTGGCGGTCAGCATCACTCATGTTCTTAAGTTTGCCGAAAAAATCGAGCTCATAGCTGAGCTCCAGTCTCGCGTCGTACTCCTGTGTGGTCGGCTTGTCACCTTTCAGACCACCGCTGTATGTTATCCCGGATGAGGCATTCAGCTGGGGATAACGATCTGCATCCGTGACGTTGAACTGGGCTCGGGCCTCTTCAACCTTCAGGGCAGCCATTCTCAAATCACGGTTATTAGTCAGAGCTTCACCGATCAACCGGGTAACCTGGGGATCGACAAAAAAGTTACGCCAGCCCGTATCCTGATAGCCATTTACCGCTGGCGTCAGGCTGTTATGGGACAGTGAAAACTGCTGGGGTACCGGTGCTGCGGGCCGCTGATATTCAGGCGCAAGCGACACGCAGCCTGCCAGGATGAATATCGTGCTAATGCTGAGTAATTTTAATTTGAACATAACGCTTCTCGTCCAGGCAGACCTGGTAAATGGTTCAAATGAAGTCCAGAGTATTGATAGGGGTACTTTACCTAACGCTCTCTGTTTGCCGGGTGACAGGATAATGACAATGTTGTCATTTTTGCTGTAATCCGTTGATAACGATCGTGGGCGCAATAGAATGACATTAGCAGCCAGCCGGGGAGCAAGATGAAAATATTGATCGTCGAAGACGAAATTAAAACAGGTGAATATCTCAGCAAAGGGCTTACAGAGGCAGGGTTCGTAGTGGATCACGCTGATAATGGTCTTACCGGATATCATCTCGCCATGACAGCCGAGTATGATTTAGTCATTCTGGATATCATGCTACCTGATGTGAACGGCTGGGATATCATCCGCATGCTGCGCACTGCCGGAAAGGGTATGCCGGTCTTACTGCTGACAGCCCTCGGCACGATCGAACATAGGGTCAAAGGACTGGAACTGGGTGCGGACGATTATCTGGTTAAACCCTTTGCGTTTGCTGAACTGCTCGCCCGGGTGAGAACCCTTCTGAGGCGGGGAAACACGATGATCACGGAAAGCCAGTTTAAGGTGGCTGACCTCTCGATTGATCTCGTATCCAGAAAAGTCAGTCGCGCCGGAAACCGCATTGTGCTCACCAGTAAAGAGTTCAGCCTGCTGGAATTCTTCATTCGCCATCAGGGAGAGGTTCTTCCCCGCTCCCTGATTGCCTCTCAGGTCTGGGACATGAATTTTGACAGCGACACTAATGCGATCGATGTCGCAGTAAAGCGACTCCGCGCTAAAATAGACAACGATTACGGGACAAAGCTGATCCAGACAGTCCGGGGCGTGGGCTACATGCTGGAGGTCCCGGATGCATAGCAAACCTTCCAGACGCCCTTTCTCACTCGCTCTGCGGCTGACCTTTTTTATCAGCCTGTCCACGATACTGGCTTTTATCGCCTTCACCTGGTTTATGCTGCATTCTGTTGAAAATCATTTTGCCGAGCAGGATGTCAGCGATCTTCAACAAATCAGCACCACACTGAACCGTATACTGCAGTCCCCGGTGGATCCGGATGATAAAAAAATAAGCAAAATAAAGGAATCAATTGCCAGCTACCGCAACGTTGCCCTTTTGCTCCTCAATCCCAGGGGGGAAGTGCTCTTTAGCTCAGCTCAGGGGGCGGCACTACGCCCGGCAGTGAATTCAGCAGATTTTAGCGAGCACAGCCGCGCACGGGATGTCTTTCTCTGGACGGTGGAGGATCCTGCGGGACCGATGGATACCGGGTCCGAAATGAAGATGGAAACATACAGGATTATCGCCTCCTCTGGTCAGGCGATATTTCAGGGCAAACAGCAGAACTATGTCATGCTGACTGGCCTATCCATTAATTTCCATCTCCATTACCTCGATGCGCTGAAAAAGAACCTGATTGCGATTGCCGTCGTGATAAGCCTGTTGATTGTTCTGATCATTCGAATCGCTGTCCGTCAGGGGCACCTGCCCCTTCGTAATGTCAGCAATGCCATTAAAAACATCACCTCCGAGAATCTTGATGCGCGACTGGAACCGACACGCGTTCCCATTGAGCTGGAGCAACTGGTTATCTCGTTCAATCATATGATTGGAAAGATTGAGGATGTCTTTACCCGCCAGGCCAATTTCTCTGCCGATATCGCGCATGAGATCAGAACGCCCATCACCAATCTGGTGACGCAGACTGAAATCGCACTGAGTCAGGATCGAACACAGAGGGAACTTGAGGATGTCCTCTATTCCAGTCTTGAAGAGTATAACCGGATGACCAAAATGGTCAGCGATATGCTGTTCCTGGCACAGGCAGATAATAATCAGCTGATACCTGACAGGGTCATGTTTGACCTCAGAGCGGAAGTCATGAAAGTCTTCGAGTTTTTCGAAGCCTGGGCCGAAGAACGCAATATCACGCTCAAATTTAACGGGATGCCCTGCCTGGTTGAGGGAGATCCACAAATGTTCAGAAGGGCGATCAATAATCTGTTATCCAATGCCCTGCGTTATACCCCGGAGGGACAGGCAATCACCGTCTCAATAAGAGAGCAGGAGAGCTTTTTTGACCTTGTGATTGAAAATCCGGGGAAACCGATCCCTGAAGAACATTTATCAAGGCTGTTTGACCGTTTTTATCGGGTGGATCCATCCAGACAACGAAAAGGAGAAGGCAGCGGCATCGGCCTTGCGATTGTGAAGTCAATCGTGGAAGCACATCACGGAAGAGTGCAGGTGGAATCAGACGTACGCTCCACGCGTTTTATCTTATCCGTGCCCAGACTGGAGAAAATGATCCCGGAAACCCAATGCTGAAAATAAAGATGTAAATGACAAAGATGTCATTAGCCTGTCATGCAGCAAACAGAAGCCATTCGATATAATTAGTGCAACTTATCAGGAAGGCTGGATTGCTTCATCAATACCCGGCGTCAGAGTACGCCAGGAAATGAATATCCAGCCCTCTTCCGGAGAAATAAACGCTGCCGAACTTGTTTCAGTTATGGAACTGAAAACACCGGTTGTACTTCCCCGGACATCACTAATTCAGAAATGGAGAGTTATCATGAAAAATATCGTATTAGCATCTTTGCTGGGCTTTGGTTTAATTTCATCGGCCTGGGCCACTGAAACCGTGAATATCCATGATCGCGTCAACAATGCACAGGCTCCTGCTCACCAGATGCAGTCTGCTGCGGCTCCTGTCGGGATCCAGGGGACTGCTCCTCGTATGACCGGTATGGACCAGCATGAACAGGCCATTATTGCTCATGAGACCATGACGAACGGCTCGGCGGATGCGCACCAGAAAATGGTGGAAAGTCATCAGAAGATGATGGGAAATAACACGGTATCCACGACCGTCCCGTCAACGTCTTACGCGGCGATGAATGAGCATGAAAGAGCAGCGGTTGCCCATGAATTCATGAATAACGGGCAATCCGGCCCACATCAGGCCATGGCCGAAGCGCACCGCCGCATGATCAATGCAGGCTGAATGCGACGGTAGTATCCGTGCTGTTACCTTTTCCCTGATAGATTTTCCTGAAACAACGTTGCTACATTTTTGCCCCCCGTCAGAGGGCTTTTTTGTCTGACTCAGCTACACTTAACCGGTACCTGTCTGAAAGGAATTATTATATGAAAATCAAAAACACCCTTTTTGTAATATTAATGTTATCCCTGCCAGCCATTTCTGCTGAACATTCGGAAATGAAAATGTCAGATATGCACTCATCGGCATCATCACAGGAATATATGGCTGGCATGAAAAATATGCATGAAAAAATGATGGCCGCCGTTAATGAATCCAATCCCGATAAGGCCTTTGCAAAAGGTATGATCGCACACCATGAAGGGGCAATCGCAATGGCTGAGACCGAGCTCAAATACGGAAAAGATCCCGAAATGAGAAAGCTTGCGCAGGACATCATTAAAGCTCAAAAAGGTGAAATTGAGCAGATGAATAAATGGCTTGACAGTCATAAATAATGAACACTGGAGTGTTGTCTTGCGCACCCTCTTAGGGTACCCCCGGACACGAAAATATATAGCACTTAACTAATTAAAAACCCGAATAATTTCGGGTTTTTAATGTAACTTTCTTTTCTGAACGGAAATAATAGTCATACAATTTAATTTTCTTGTAATTACTCCTACTTTTAATCAGGTACTGGACGATGGATAACGACTCCCGCCTGAGAGGGAAAATCCGTCTGGTTACCTGGCGCTATACTTAACCGATTGATCGACATGCCATGCTGGTAAAATATTAAAATCCTCCCCCATAAATCTGAACCACATGACAGGATTGATAGTCAGGCAGTATTTCACATTCATTGCTAAAAAATAAAAATAAGCATGCATCTTCTCGAAGATTAATTACCTTCCATCTTGTAAAAAAGAATCAAATCCTCTAATAATATCTCGATTCCCGCTTTTTTTAATACATCTTTCCGCTCGGCATATATTTTCCTCAACATATCTTCAAACCCCTTGCCAAGATGAATTTGTTTATGGCAGTTGCAACATAGTGATATGATATTCTCTTCCACATCCAGTGAATGGCTTTGTTGAATAAATCAGATTTCGGGTAAGTCTCCCCCGTAGCGGGTTGTGTTTTCAGGCAATACGCACGCTTTCAGGCATACCTGCTTTCGTCATTTTGTTCAGCGCTCGTACCAGGGCCATAGCCTCCGCAACCTGACCATCGTAGTCACGCAGCGTCAGTGAACCCCCGAACAGCTGTTTTACCCGGTACATCGCCGTTTCCGCTATCGAGCGACGGTTGTAATCTGTTGTCCATTTCCACCGCGCATTACTCCCGGTCATTCGCTGATTAGCCACTGCACGGTTACGGTCTGCATATTCACCGGGACAGTAACCCGCACCTTTTCGGGGAGGGATAAGCGCGCTGATTTTCTTACGCCGCAGTTCATCGTGACATAGCCGGGTATCGTAAGCGCCATCGGCGGCGGCTGACCTGATTTTCCGGTGGGTTTGCCGGATTAACCCGGGGAAGGCCTCTGAGTCCGTAACGTTGTTCAGCGACAGGTCAGCGCAGATGATTTCATGTGTTTTACTGTCAACGGCGAGATGCAGCTTACGCCAGATACGGCGGCGTTCCTGGCCATGCTTTTTGACTTTCCACTCGCCTTCACCGAAGACCTTCAGCCCGGTGGAATCAATTACCAGGTGTGCGATTTCACCCCGGGTGGGCGTTTTGAAACTGACATTAACCGACTTTGCCCGCCTGCTGACACAGCTGTAATCCGGGCAGCGTAGCGGAACGTTCATCAGAGAAAAAATGGAATCAATAAAGCCCTGCGCAGCGCGCAGGGTCAGCCTGAATACGCGTTTAATGACCAGCACAGTCGTGATGGCAAGGTTAGAATAGCGCTGAGGTCTGCCTCGTGAAGAAGGCGCTGCCGACTCATACCAGGCCTGAATAGCTTCATCATCCAGCCAGAAAGTTATGGAGCCACGGTTGATGAGGGCTTTATTGTAGGTGGGCCAGTTGGTGATTTTGAACTTTTGCTTTGCCACGGAACGGTCTGCGTTGTCGGGAAGATGCGTGATCTGATCCTTCAACTCAGCAAAAGTTCGATTTATTCAACAAAGCCAAACAGAAGCCACTGGAGCACCTCAAAAACACCATCATACACTAAATCAGTAAGTTGGCAGCATCACCTTTTGCGTCTATAGTCATGATGTCAAATGAACGCGTTTCGACAGGAAATCATCATGAATAAATATCAGGCAGTTATTATTGGTTTTGGCAAGGCTGGAAAAACATTAGCCGTCACGCTGGCAAAAGCAGGTTGGCGTGTGGCTCTCATCGAACAATCAAATGCAATGTATGGCGGGACCTGTATTAATATCGGCTGTATCCCAACCAAAACATTGGTTCATGACGCACAGCAGCACACAGATTTTGTCCGTGCCATACAGCGTAAAAATGAAGTGGTTAATTTTTTACGTAATAAGAATTTTCATAATCTTGCGGATATGCCCAATATCGACGTGATCGACGGCCAGGCGGAGTTTATCAATAATCATAGCCTGCGTGTTCATCGGCCTGAGGGAAATTTGGAGATTCATGGCGAGAAAATTTTTATTAATACCGGTGCACAAGCCGTGGTTCCGCCAATTCCTGGAATTACCACCACGCCTGGTGTATATGACAGCACCGGATTACTTAATCTAAAAGAATTGCCTGGGCATTTAGGTATTTTGGGCGGCGGATATATTGGCGTTGAGTTCGCCTCTATGTTCGCTAATTTTGGCAGCAAAGTAACCATTTTAGAGGCAGCTTCGCTGTTTTTGCCTCGGGAAGATCGGGATATTGCTGATAATATCGCGACGATTTTACGCGATCAGGGCGTCGATATTATCCTCAATGCCCATGTGGAGCGAATCAGTCACCATGAAAATCAAGTGCAAGTGCATAGCGAGCACGCCCAACTGGCGGTGGATGCACTGTTAATAGCTTCCGGTCGTCAACCGGCTACCGCTTCGTTACATCCAGAAAATGCCGGTATCGCAGTAAACGAGCGCGGGGCAATTGTCGTTGACAAGCGATTACATACCACCGCAGACAATATTTGGGCGATGGGAGATGTTACCGGCGGGCTGCAATTTACTTACATATCACTGGATGATTACCGCATTGTACGTGATGAGTTACTGGGTGAAGGCAAACGTAGTACTGATGATCGGAAAAATGTGCCTTATTCCGTATTTATGACACCGCCCCTGTCCAGGGTTGGTATGACAGAAGAACAAGCCAGAGAGAGTGGTGCTGATATTCAGGTGGTGACATTGCCTGTAGCTGCAATTCCGCGCGCCAGAGTGATGAACGATACCCGTGGGGTATTAAAAGCGATTGTTGATAATAAAACCCAACGTATATTAGGGGCATCACTGCTGTGTATTGACTCCCACGAGATGATCAATATAGTGAAAATGGTGATGGATGCCGGGCTGCCTTATAGCATATTACGCGATCAGATATTTACTCATCCGTCGATGAGCGAATCACTCAATGATCTATTTTCATTAGTCAAATAAACTCAAAATCAGACGCCAGAACAAATATTCTGGCGTCTCAGAGAAAAGAATCTTATTAATTCTCTGTTACTCTATAACTTCTTAATCACTTCATTGATGGTATTTTATATGTTTAAAAAATCGGTGATGCTGCCAACTTA
>NZ_JBSKJP010000014.1:0-99410 GCF_053709615.1 Enterobacter sp. UPMP2061 | reverse complement strand
TGGCGGCTACGCCTTACCCGGCCTACATGCTCTACATATTCTCCTGTAGGCCCGGTAAGCGCAGCGCCACCGGGCAAGGATTATACCCGGAGAAACGATAAAAAGCCGGGTGGCGGCTACGCCTTACCCGGCCTACATGTTCTACATATTCTCTCGTAGGCCCGGTAAGCGCAGCGCCACCGGGCAACGGTTTTAGCCGGAAATCTGCTCCATCGCCTGCAAGATACGCTTATCCGAAATGGGATACGGCGTTCCCAGCTGCTGAGCGAAGAAGCTGACGCGCAGCTCCTCGATCATCCAGCGGATCTCCCGCACGTCGTCGTCATCGCGACGCGCCGGCGGCAGTTTGTTGAGCCACTGCTGCCACGCCTGCTGCACGTTTTCGACTTTCAGCATCTGCGCACGATCGCGATGCGGATCGACCGCCATTTTCTCCAGACGCTTCTCTATCGCCTGCAAATAACGCAGCGTATCGCCCAGACGCTTAAAGCCATTGCCGGTGACAAAGCCGCGATACACCAGCCCCGCCATCTGCGCCTTAACGTCCGACAGCCCCAGGGCCATGGTCATATCCACCCGCCCCTTCAGGCGCTTGTTGATATTGAACACGGCGGTAAGGATCTGCTCGACCTGTTTGGCAATCTCGACCACGGTGTCGTTCAGCTCCGCGCGCACCTTTTCATGAAGCTGAGCAAAGCCCTCTTCCGTCCAGACCGGACCGCCGGCCTCGTGGATCAGCTTATCCACACCGCAGGAGATGCAGTCGTCGATCAGGTCCAGCACCTTACCGTACGGGTTAAAGTAGAGCCCCAGCTTGGCTTTGTTCGGCAGCTTCTCGTGCAGATACTTAATCGGCGACGGGATATTGAGCAGAAGCAGTCGACGCAGCCCGCGCCACATCATCTGCTGTTGCTCCTGCGGATTGTCAAAGAGCTTAATCGCCACGCTGTCGCGCTCATCCACCAGCGCGGGCCAGGCTTTCACCCTGTAGTTCCCGCGCTTCTGCTCGTAGCTTTCCGGGAGCTGACCAAAGCTCCAGATGTGCAGCCCGCTCTGCTCAATGCCGTCATCGGCCACCGCAGAGAGCGTCTCCTGGACTTTACCTTTCAGCGCCTCTTTCAGCTCCGTCAGAGAACGGCCTTCGAGCAGCTTTTTGTTTTTATCGTCCACCACGCGGAATGTGATTTTCAGGTGATCGGGCACCTGATCCCAGTTCCAGTCGTCGCGGTCGATGGTGGTCCCGGTCATGCGGCGGAACTCACGCTCCAGGGCGTCCAGCAGCGGCAGCTCCAGCGGCGTGACGCGGCCTAAAAACGCTTCGGCGTAGTTCGGCGCCGGCACAAAGTTACGCCGCACCGGTTTAGGCAGGGATTTGATTAACGCAATGACCAGCTCGCGGCGCAGGCCGGGGATCTGCCACTCAAACCCGCTCTCTTCCACCTGGTTTAACAGCGGCAGCGGAATGTGCACCGTCACACCATCGGCATCCGCGCCCGGCTCAAACTGATAGGTCAGACGCAGCTTGAGGTTGCCCTGATGCCAGAAGTTCGGATAATCGAGCTTGCTGACCGACTCCGCGCCCTCTTTGATCAGCATGCTCTTTTCAAAGTTGAGCAGGTCCGGGGCCTCTTTGCTGGCTTTCTTCCACCAGCTGTCGAAATGGCGCGCCGAGATCACATCGTGGCTGATGCGCTGATCGTAAAACTCAAACAGCGTCTCGTCGTCCACCAGAATGTCGCGACGGCGGGACTTGTGCTCAAGCTCTTCCACCTCGGCGCGCAGCTTCAGGTTTTCGCGGAAGAAGGCATGACGCGTCTGCCAGTCGCCTTCCACCAGCGCGTGGCGGATAAACAGCTCGCGACTCAACGCCGGATCGATCTGGCTGTAGTTAACCTTACGCGCGGCCACCACCGGCAGGCCGTAGACGGTGACTTTTTCCGTCGCCATCACCGCGCCCTGCCCGCGCTCCCAGTGCGGCTCGCTGTATGAGCGTTTCAGCAGGTGCTGCGCCACTGGTTCAACCCACTCCGGATCGATACGCGCGGCGATACGCCCCCACAGACGGCTGGTTTCCACCAGCTCGGCGACCATGGTCCACTTCGGCGGCTTCTTAAACAAACCGGAGCCCGGGAAGATGGAGAAACGCGCGTTGCGTGCGCCGGTATATTCCTGTTTATCCGCATCCTTCATCCCGATATGAGACAGCAAACCAGTCAACAGGGCGATATGGATTTCGCGGTACTCCGCCGGTTCACTGTTCACCGGGATACCCAGCTCTTTCACCACCTGGCGCAGCTGGGTGTAGATATCCTGCCACTCGCGTACGCGCAGATAATTGAGGAAATCCACCCGGCACTGACGGCGGAACTGGTTCGAGGAGAGCGCTTTTTGCTGCTCGCCAAGGTAGTTCCACAGGTTCACAAAGGCGAGGAAATCGGACTCTTTATCGTGGAAGCGACGGTGTTTTTCATCCGACGCCTGCTGCTTGTCCATCGGACGCTCGCGCGGATCCTGAATGGAGAGCGCCGAGGTGATGATCATCGCCTCGCGCACGCAGCCGTGTTTTTGCGCCTCCAGCACCATGCGCGCCAGACGCGGGTCGACCGGCAACTGGCTAAGCTGGCGGCCCAATGGCGTTAGCTTGTAGGCCGTCGCCTGTTCGTCGGTGGTGATGGCCCCCAGCTCTTCCAGCAACCGCACCCCGTCCTGAATATTGCGCTTATCCGGCGCTTCCACAAACGGGAAGGCGGCGATATCGCCCAGCCCCAGCGCGGTCATTTGCAGGATAACGGATGCCAGGTTGGTCCGCAGGATCTCCGGATCGGTAAACTCCGGGCGCGACAGGAAATCGTCTTCCGAATAGAGACGAATACAGATCCCTTCCGACACGCGGCCGCAGCGGCCCTTACGCTGATTAGCCGACGCCTGCGAAACCGGCTCAATCGGCAGGCGCTGAACTTTGGTGCGGTAGCTGTAGCGGCTGATGCGCGCCGTACCCGGGTCGATCACGTATTTAATGCCCGGTACGGTCAGCGAAGTTTCGGCCACGTTGGTCGCCAGCACGATGCGGCGCCCGCTGTGCGGCTGGAACACGCGGTTCTGCTCGCTGTTCGACAGGCGCGCGTACAGCGGCAGGATCTCAGTATGGCGCAGATCGCGCTTGCTGAGCGCATCGGCGGTATCGCGGATCTCGCGCTCGCCGCTCATGAAGATCAGAATGTCGCCAGAACTCTCGTTGCCCAGCTCGTCGACGGCATCAAAGATGGCCTGAAGCTGGTCGCGCTCGGTATCGTCCGCCTCTTCCACAATCGGGCGATAGCGCACTTCCACCGGATACGTACGTCCTGACACCTCGATAATCGGCGCATTGTTGAAATGTTTTGAGAAGCGCTCCGGGTCGATGGTCGCGGAGGTGATGATGATTTTCAGATCCGGACGCCGGGGCAGCAGCTCTTTGAGGTAGCCGAGCAGGAAGTCGATGTTCAGGCTGCGCTCGTGCGCTTCATCGATGATGATGGTGTCGTACTGCATCAGCAGACGATCCTGCTGGATTTCCGCCAGCAGGATACCGTCGGTCATCAGCTTAACCATGGTGTTATCGCTGACGTGGTCGCTGAATCGCACCTTGTAGCCGATGCAGCCGCCCGGCTCCGTTTGCAGCTCTTCCGCAATACGGTTCGCCACGGTGCGCGCCGCCAGACGACGCGGCTGGGTGTGACCGATCAGCCCTTTCACCCCGCGGCCCAGCTCCATGCAGATTTTCGGCAGCTGAGTGGTTTTACCTGAACCGGTTTCCCCCGCGACGATCACCACCTGGTGGTCGCGTACGGCCTCAAGAATGTCCTGTTTCTTCTGGCTGACGGGCAGATTTTCCGGATAGGTAATCTCCGGACGTGCGGCTTCACGCAGCACAACTTTCCCTGCCGCCTGTTCAATCTCGTTGGCCATCTCCTGGTAAATGGCCTGTTGTGCATCAGGATTTTTAACCTTCTTAACGCCGTGCAGACGGCGCGCAAACCGCTGTTTATCGCGCAGCATCAGCGAATCAAGCTTTTGCATCAGCATCGGGAAGGTCAATTTTTGGTGTTCTGTCATAGCGTTAACGGGCAGTGCACTGCCGGATAAAATCTCTTTTTAATGATTGGTATAGAGTACCACATCAGCGCTTTTCGCGCCTTATTCAAAAAATTCGAACATAGGCTTCGATATATTGCGCTATCCCTGTGGCAGGATTGTGAATAAAGTGTCAACAAGCAACGGGGCAACCCCCTCAATCAAATACAAAACAGGAATTTCCCATGAGCAAAGTATTAGTGTTGAAATCCAGTATTCTGGCAGGGTATTCACAGTCTGGTCAGCTGTCTGACTATTTCGTTGAACAGTGGCGTGAACAGCACAGCGCGGATGAAATCACCGTGCGTGACCTGGCGGCAAACCCAATTCCTGTGCTGGACGGCGAGCTGGTTGGCGCGCTGCGTCCGAGCGATGCGCCTCTTACCCCGCGTCAGCAGGAAGCCCTGGCGCTCTCCGACGAGCTGATTGCTGAGTTGCAGGCGCACGACGTTATCGTGATCAACGCCCCAATGTACAACTTCAACATTCCTACCCAGCTGAAGAACTACTTCGACCTGGTGGCGCGCGCTGGCGTAACCTTCCGTTACACCGAGAACGGCCCGGAAGGTCTGGTGAAAGGCAAGCGTGCGGTTGTACTGACCAGCCGCGGCGGTATTCACAAAGATACCCCTACCGACCTGGTCGCACCGTACCTGACGCTGTTCCTGGGCTTCATCGGCATTACCGACGTGAACTTCGTGTTCGCTGAAGGTATCGCTTACGGCCCGGAAGTGGCCACCAAAGCGCAGACCGACGCGAAAGCCGCTATCGACAGCCTGGTCGCTGCCTAAGTTTTCCCCCTCTCACCGCCCGGTGGGAGGGTTTTTCTTTTCCCCCGTATTTCGTTATCATCCGCACCCACTCTCCAGCCCGGCGGCCTGATGTCTGTCATTATCGATACGTTTATTGCACCACCCTGTCACGACGACATTGAGATCCTCTGGCAGGACGAGCATCTGCTGCTGATCAATAAACCTTCCGGTCTGCTCAGCCTGTCGGGGAAAAATCCGCAAAACCTCGATTCCGTCCACCACCGTCTTGTTCAAACCTTTCCCGGCTGCACGCTGGTGCATCGTCTTGATTTTGGCACTTCGGGTCTGATGGTCATTGCGCGTAACAAAGCGATCAACGCCGCGCTTTGCCACCAGTTCAGTCAGCGCGCCGTGAACAAGGTTTACACCGCCCTGCTGTGCGGACATGTGGAACAGGACGAAGGGACCGTGGATGCGCCGATTGCCAAAGATCCGGCGCTGTTTCCGCTGATGACGATCTGTGCCCGCACCGGTAAGCCCGCTCGCTCGCGCTATCGGGTGGTGGAACGTATTTACCAGGATAAGATAATGCCGCTGACGCGGGTTGAGCTTACCCCGGAGACCGGGCGCACCCACCAGCTGCGCATTCACTGCCAGCAGTTAGGCCACCCTATTCTGGGGTGCGATTTGTATGGTGGTCTGGAATGGCCGGGGGCGGAAGAAACGCCCCGGCTGATGCTGCATGCAAGCGCTCTGAATTTTATTCATCCGCTGAGCGGCGAGACGATAAACGCCCGTCACGCCGCGCCGTTCTGAGCGGGGATTACCACATTAAATCGTCAGGGATTTTGAAGTCTGCGTACGGATCGTCTTCGTCCTGCTCTTCCTGACTCAGGGCGCTGTTTAGCACAATGCTGTCCGCATCGCGCTGGGCAATTTTATCCGCCACTACCGCCGGGATAATCGCGTAATCACAGTCGCCATTCGCGTTAATCACCAGTCGGGCAATCGCCAGACGGCCATTGATCAGCTGGGTTTGCGTCTGCTTATCGACCTCGATTTTTTTGATAAGGTTGCCGTCGGTAAAGTTAAAGGTAATGTTGCCCTTCGCCACGGTGATGCGGTTCATCTCAATCAGCTGCTTCACCTGCGCCCTGAACTCTTTTGCCAGCACCGCCTGTTTTTGCTGTTCGCTCAGCTGCTTATCACGCTCCAGCTGGGCTTTCTTGTTCTCTTCAACAGCCTCTCTCGCCTCGCGAGCCTGGACGCGGGATTTTTTCGCCGTGCGCTGGACCTTCGCCATCTTTTTACTGCTGACTAAGCCCGCTTTCAGCATCTGCTCTTGTAGGGTGAGTTTTGTCATGTTCGTTTAAACCGGTTGGAAATGTCGGGGGATTATACCTGAATCGCGCAGTTCATGAAGAACCCTCATGTTGCAGTGAAATTAAGTCACTTCCCCTGCGCCAGTGGCTCAGGCATAAATTATGCATTGATAACGTTCCGGCAACATGAACTTAGGATGCATAACCAAATGAGTCAGGCTTTCACATTTACCCTTAAGCGCAGTTGCTTTGATGAAAATTATAACCCGTCAGAAAACACGCGTACCACCACCAACTTCGCCAACCTGGCGCGTGGCGAGAAGCGTCAGGAGAACCTGCGCAATACGCTGGTGATGATCAACAACCGCTTTAACGCGCTGGCGAGCTGGGATAACCCGAAAGCTGACCGCTATGCCGTCGAGCTGGAGATTATTTCTGTCGATATGAATATCGGCGGCGATTTTACTTTCCCAGCCATCGAAATTCTGCAAACGACGATCGTGGATAAAAAAACCCACGAGCGCATCGAAGGCATCGTCGGAAATAACTTCTCATCGTATGTTCGTGACTATGATTTCAGCGTCCTGCTGCTGGAGCATAATAAAGACCGGGCCCGTTTCTCTCTCCCCGAGAATTTTGGCGAGCTGCACGGCAATATCTTTAAAAGCTTCGTTCATTCTGCGGAATATCAGGCGAACTTTAAAAAAGCGCCGGTGATCTGCCTGAGCGTCTCCAGCAAAGACACCTATCGTCGTACCGGTAACCACCACCCGGTGCTGGGCTATGAGTACCAGCCGGACGGCGAGTCGCTAACGGAACAGTACTTCGCGAAGATGGGCCTGAAGGTTCGCTATTTCATGCCGGAAAACAGCGTCGCGCCATTTGCCTTCTTCTTCACCGGCGATTTACTGCGTGATTACACCAATCTGGAACTGATCGGCACCATCAGCACCATGGAGACGTTCCAGAAGATCTATCGACCAGAAATTTACAATGCCAATTCCGCTGCGGGACAGTGCTATCAGCCCGACCTGAATCAGCAGGATCACTCATTAACCAAAATCGTCTATGACCGTGAAGAGCGCAGCCGGCTGGCCATTGAACAGGGTAAATATACCGAAGAGCGGTTTATCAAACCCTATAAAACCCTTCTTGAGCAGTGGTCTCAACACTTCACGCTTTAATTTAATACGGATAAAAGGTTCTTTTATGAAAACATTGCTCCCGACATCAACGGCTGGCAGCCTGCCGAAACCCACCTGGCTTGCGCAGCCGGAAACGCTCTGGTCGCCATGGAAACTCCAGGACGAGGAATTACTGGCAGGGAAACAGGATGCGCTGCGTTTGTCTCTGGATGAACAGATTCGCGCCGGGATTGATATCGTCAGCGACGGGGAACAAACCCGCCAGCATTTTGTCACCACCTTTATTGAACATCTCAGCGGCGTGGATTTTGAGAACCGTCAGACGGTACGCATCCGTAACCGTTACGATGCGAGCGTGCCGACCGTGGTAGACGCGGTGGCGCGCCAGAAGCCGGTGTTTGTTGACGACGCGAAATACCTGCGCCAGCTGACTGACAAGCCGATCAAGTGGGCGCTGCCCGGCCCGATGACCATGATCGACACGCTATACGATGCCCACTATAAAAGCCGCGAAAAGCTGGCCTGGGAGTTCGCTAAAATTCTCAATCAGGAGGCCCGCGAGCTGGAAGCGGCCGGCGTCGACATTATTCAGTTCGACGAACCTGCCTTTAACGTCTTTTTCGACGAGGTGAATGACTGGGGTATCGCCGCACTGGAGCGCGCCATTGAAGGGCTGAAATGCGAAACCGCGGTACATATCTGTTACGGGTACGGCATCAAAGCCAATACGGACTGGAAAAAGACGCTCGGCTCCGAGTGGCGCCAGTATGAAGAGGCATTTCCAAAGTTACAGACCTCGAAGATCGATATCATCTCGCTGGAGTGCCACAACTCGCGCGTGCCGATGGATCTGCTGGAGCTTATCCGCGGTAAAAAAGTGATGGTCGGGGCAATTGACGTCGCCACCCAGACCATCGAAACGCCGGAAGAGGTGGCCGATACGCTGCGCAAGGCGTTGCAGTTTGTTGATGCAGACAAGCTCTATCCGTCCACCAACTGCGGTATGGCCCCCCTTTCCCGCCAGGTCGCCAACGGTAAGCTGAAGGCGTTAAGCGCCGGGGCTGACATTATCCGTCGCGAGCTTGCCCGCTAACCTTCAGGTTTGCCAGTACAGTGGCGTACCGAATCGCTCAATATAGTAATCAATCACCGCCCTGACGTTCAGGGGCGGATGACGCGCGTTCGGGTAAATCGCCGCAATCGTCAGTGGCTCCGTATTAATTGAACACTCCATTTCCGGCAGCAGTGCCACCAGCTCACCGCTTTTGAGCCGTTCGCTCACCATCCAGTCCGGGAAAAGCACAACGCCCATGCCGCCCAGCGCCGCAATCAGGAGCGTTTCCGCGTTATTGGAAGTCATCAGCGGTACAATGGGATAGTGAACCCACGCCTCGCCCGGCCGCCGGATCAGCCAGCGGTTAGGCCCGGACGAGCCGCGGTAAACCAGACAGTGGTGACGGCTGAGATCGTCCGGCCCCTCGGGCGCGCCATGTTTTTGCAGATAGTCCGGCGAGGCCGCCAGATGATAGAACTGCTGCCCGAACACCCGGGCGTGAAACGAGGAGTCCGTCAGCGCGCCGATGCGGAAGATAACGTCCGCGGCATCACGGTGCGGATCGATAAAATCGTCGGTGAGGGTCAGTTCAATGGAGAGACGAGGGTAACGCGCCAGAAGCCCCGGCAGGCCCGGCGCGATGTGCCTTTGTCCGAAAAAGACCGGGCCATTGATACGCAGCGTGCCCGACGGCTCGCGGGCGCGTTCATCCAGCTCGCGTCGCGCGTCCTCCATATTCCCGGCCATCGCACGGGCATAGCGCACAAAAAGATGCCCGCTCTCTGTGGGCATAATCGCCCGCGTGTTGCGGTAGAAAAGCTGTTGCCCGAGGGCGTCCTCAAGCTGGTGGATCACGCGTGAGACCTGCGACGCAGAAATCCCTTCCCGCCTCGCCACCACGGAAAAATTCTGCGTTTCATAAACGTCGATGAAGATCAGCAGCGCGCGAATGCTGATATGTCCGGCATCCATCATTAATGCATTTCCTGCAAAGGTGTTTCCTGCATTATGGCATTTTTCTCAATGATGTTCAGACGTAATCTTCTCCGCCTGGAAAAAGGAGAAAAAGCGTTATGCACATTATTTTAATTTTACTGGTGATTGCTGGTGGCATGGGGCTGTCCGTGGAAGCCGGGCTGCTGGGGCCGCTGGGCGCAGAGGTGGGCGACCTGTGGGCGGCGTTCAGCATATTCAGCGTGGGAACGGGGCTGACGTTTCTGCTGATGCTGTTTTTCAGCCCGCGCAACAGTCCCTCATTTTTTGCGCAGCCTTCATGGCACCTGTTGGGCGGCGTGCTCGGCCCGGTTTACGTCATCATTCTCACCATTGCCACGCCTGCGATCGGCATTGCCATGACGATGATCGGCATTCTGGCAGGCCAGGTTTTTAAAAGCCTGATTATTGACCACTATGGCCTGCTGGGTACGCCGCACCGCAGGATCGATACAAAACGCATTATTGCGCTGGGATTTATCATCGCCGCGCTCATTCTCGTGGCGCAGGGGTAACGTTATGACAGTGATTATGATTATTCTGGCGGTGATTGGCGGCGCAACGCTGAGCATTCAGGCTGCCATTAACGGGCAATTAGGCAGCAGCGTGGGGGTATTTAAAAGCGCGTTTCTGACGTTTTCCGTCGGCGCGCTGGTGACCGCCCTGCTGATCTTCTTTTTTGAGCCGAAACAGGCGGTCAGCCTGATGGATGTACCCAAATGGCAGCTCCTGGGGGCCCTGTGCGGCGTGCCCTATATCGTGATTATGGTGCTCGCAGTGCAGCGCATCGGGACCGCCGTTGCCACGGTAGCGGTTATCCTGGGCCAGCTGGCCATGAGCATGCTGATTGATAACTTTGGCTGGCTGAACAATGAAGCCATTCCGTTTTCAGTGAGCCGTTTCGGGGCCGTCGTCTGCCTGAGTATTGCGCTCTTCTTCATCTACTCAAGCAGTAAACCTCAGCCCGAAGAGGATTAACCGCCCTCTTTGCGGGTAAAGAACAGCGTCACCGTGGCGACGGTGACGCCAAATTTCTTCATCTCGGTTTTATTAAACAGACGGGTGCTGTCCTGCAAATACATCCAGTCATCAAAGTGCAGCAGCCAGGTTTTACCGTCCGCCTTCACGTTCATGCTGTAGCGCCAGTTAAGGGCATTGCCCGCCGCCTGGCCTGTCGCGACACCTTCTATGTCACCCGCCGTGCCTTCATAGCGATTCTGCCCTACGCGGCGGATATGCCAGACGCGCTGCTGCTTCTCGCCGTCATCGTAGACAAAATGTTCATTCAGGGTCAGCGTATCGCCGATAACATCCCCGGCGATCTCGACGTGAAAACGACGGATCTGCTTACCGCTGCGATCCTGCACCATCCCCCACGCCTCGGTTTTCCCCTGGAAGTAAGTAAAAATATCAAGCCGTGGCTGCTGCTGACGATACTCTGTCACCTCGGTGCTACATCCGGCCACCAGCATCGTCAGGGCAAGCGCCATTAACAGGAAACGTTTCATTGTGGTCCTCCGATTAACTGCTGACGCAGTTCAGGATACTCGCTCAGCCATGCTTCACTCTGCGGCTCCTGCTGCAAAATGCCCTGCGCCTGCCACTGGTCGCGGGTCGCCTCAACCAGGTCGTCACCATCGATGTCCCGGGCATAGGTGATAATCAGCGCATTATCGCCGTCTAACCCTGTATAGCTGCCGTCGGGCGTCAGAAGCTGAGAGGTATAAACGGTAAATGGCCCCCAGACGCTCGCCGATCAGGTAGGCCACCGGCCCGCCCAGGGTCGCCAGCACCGTCAGCAACCAGCCCGGCAAGGTGGTCGTGCGGGTCAGTTGCGTCCAGACGGTGGCAAACATTAGCCACAGCGCCACCATCCATAGCGGCATCAGGGACGCGCCCGTGAACGCAATCAGCCCCGTCAGCGCCCAGAGCGCGTCCAGTAGAGATCAAACCCGATGGCCAACAGAAATACCTGCCCGTAGCGCTTCATACGCGTTCCGCAGTCAGCTGCACCACGCTGATGGTGCGGGCATTAAACCCGGCTTCACAGTAGCCGAGGTAGTACAGCCACATCCGGCGGAAACGGTCATCAAACCCGAGCTTTTCAATCTCCTGCCAGGCGTGAACGAAGCGCTGACGCCAGTGCGCCAGCGTGCGGGCGTAGTCCGGCCCCATATCGAAGAGGTTACGCACCACAAAATCGGTATGGCGGGTCATGAGTTCATTCATGGCGGTGATGCTGGGCAAAAAGCCGCCGGGGAAGATGTAGCGCTGAATAAAATCGACGCTTTTGCTGTAGTCGCGATAGCGTTGATCCTGAATGGTGATGGCCTGAATCGCCATCCGCCCGCCTGGACGCAGACGCGCCTGGCAGGTGCGGAAAAATGTTGGCAGGTAGCGTTGACCGACGGCCTCAATCATCTCAACCGACACCAGCTTGTCGTAGACCCCGGTCAGATCGCGGTAGTCGCAGAGCAGTACCTCAACGCGATCCTGCAACCCTGCCCGGGCGATGCGCGCGGTGGCCCAGTGGTACTGCTCCTGCGACAGCGTGGTGGTGGTCACCCGGCAGCCGTAATGACGGGCGGCATATTCCGCCATCGCCCCCCAGCCGGTGCCAATCTCCAGCAGATGATCGTTTGCCGTGAGCGCCAGCTGGTCGCACAGCCTCGCCATTTTCGCCTGCTGAGCCGCGGTCAGATCCTGCTCGTCCCCGCTAAACAGCGCGCTGGAGTACAGGAGATGTTCATCAAGGAAATGGGCGTAAAAGGCGTTGCCCAGATCGTAATGGGCGGCAATATTTTCCCGCGCCTGCGCGCGGGAGTTGCGCCGCATCCAGTGCCGCAGCCGCTCCACCGGTTTCCCGAGCAGGCGAAACCCTTTTTCCAGCTTTCCGAGGATTTGGCTATTGCGCGCAATCAGCTCCAGCAGCGGCGTCAGGTGGGGCGTCTCCCAGTCGCCATCCATCCACGCTTGTGCCGCGGCGAGGCTGCCCCCGGTTAAAATGCGCCAGTAGACGCCCGGAGCAAGTACCTGCACCTCAGCGTGAAGCGCGGCGGAAGCGTCGCCGAACTGGAACGTCTGCGCACCTTCACGCAGCGTCAGCGAGCCACCGTGCAGGCCATTCAGCAGGCGGAAGAGCAACCATCGCGCGACGCGGACGTTGCGCGGGATATCGGGTTCAAGCGCAAAGACGGGATTGGTCATGAGCGTTCACTCCTGCTGAGGGGATGGTTATGCAGCGGTACGCGCTTCAGCCACAGCCTGAGCGCCTGCCAGTAAATGGCGAAAACGGTTTTGAGGGTCATCAACGGGATCCGCGCCAGCAGCGAACGCAGCGCCGTGCGCGTCAGCGGGACCCGGCGCAGCGTCAGGGTGGCATCAAACACCTTCGTCTCCTGATGGTTTTCGATATGCATGCGCAGCGTGCTGTCCGGGCTGTTGAAGCGCCAGTGGTAGATCATATCCATCGGATTAAAGGGCGAGACGTGAAACGCTTTCTCCGTCGGCGGGGCGTCCCGCCCCGCTACCGCGTAGTAATGTCGTTCATTCCACGGCGTGTTACGGACTTCGGCGAGAACCCAGCGCAGGGTGTCTTCCCCGTCATAGCAGTAGTAGAAATTGACCGGGTTGAAATGAAAACCGAAATAGCGCAGCTGAGTCAGAAGCATGACCCGCCCCGCCGGACGTTCGCCGGTCAGATTTTCCAGACACTCAAGGACACGCGCTTTGAGCGGCGTGCCCAGCGGGTAATCCGCATCATAAAATGCCGCGGGCGCAACGCGGTTACGACGCACGCCGACAGAGGGCAGCGCGTCCAGCTCATCCAGATCGAGCCAGGCCATAAACACGCTGTAGGTAAAGTGGTGCGCTTTCGGCGCAAGCCGACGATGGCGCAATGTGCCGTGGTAAAGGCAGCTGTTCATCTTAGTTGCCCTCCCCGGTCGCGATAGCGTTGACCACGTCCAGCGCACTGCGCACGCCATCTTCGTGGAAGCCGTTGTACCAGTACGCGCCGCAGAACCAGCTCCGCTGGCGACCGTTTATTTCGCCGCGCCGGGCCTGAGCTTGCCAGCTTTGCGGGTTAAAAAGCGGATGCTCATAGACAAAGCGGCGCAGCACAAACCGTTCCTCCACCGGCGTTTCCGGGTTGAGGGTGACGCAAAACAGCGGGCTACCCGGCGGCAGTCCCTGCAAGATATTCATGTTGTAGGTGACGCAGGCGCTGGCCTGATCCTGCTCGCTGAGGCGGTAGTTCCAGCTCGCCCACGCGCGTTCGCGCACCGGCAGCCAGCGCGGATCGCGGTGAAGCACCACCTCGTTACGCTGCCAGCCGATATCCCCCAGCACCTCGCGTTCAGCCTGCGTTGGGCTGGCGAGCATCGCCAGCGCCTGAGCGGAGTGGCAGGCGAAGATCACCTGATCAAAAGTGTCTGTTACGCCCTCACGCGCAATATCAACCCCACGATCGTGGCGAATAACCTGCTGCACCGGCGCGTTAAGGTGCAGCGTCAGGCGATCGCCGAGCGTATCCAGCATCGCGCGGATATACTCCCTGGAGCCGCCTGGCACCACGTACCACTGCGGACGATGGGTAATGTCCAGCAGACCGTGGTTTTCAAAAAAGCGTAAAAAGAGCGGCAGCGGAAAGCGTTTCATCTCCTGTAGCGACGACGACCAGATAGCCGCCCCCATGGGCAGGATGTAGTGGCGCGCAAAAAAGGGCGTAAAACGGTGCTGGCGCAGGAACGTTTCCAGCGTGGCGGAACCATCGACTTCGCCCCGGAGCGTCTGTTTCGCCAGCCGGTTAAAGCGCACGATCTCCTTCAGCAGCGTCCAGAAAGCCGGGTTGAGCAGATTACGTCGCTGGGCGAACAGCGACGTCAGCGTGTGCCCGTTGTACTCCAGCCCGCTCTGCGGGTTGTGCACCGAAAAGCTCATCTGCGTTTTTTGCCCGCAGATGCCCAGTTCGCTGAGCAGCCCCATGAAGCGTGGATAGGTGCGGTCGTTGTAGACGATAAAACCGGTATCGATGGCAAAGCTGCCCTGCGGCGTATCGACATCCACCGTTGCGGTATGGCCGCCCGGCGTGGCCTGCGCCTCAAACAGCGTGACCTGATGATGTCCGGCGAGCCGCCAGGCACAGGTTAACCCGGCGATGCCGCTGCCGATAATTGCGATTTTCATGGTCGCACCATCCTGCGCAGCAGTGCGCGCTGAAGTACATCGGGCAGGCCGGAAAGCAGGCGCAGCGCCAGGCTGAACCCGGCGGGAAACGCGATGTGATCCTTCCCTTTTGCCAGACCGCGACGAATGGCGTGGACGGCGTCCCCCACGCTGACCCGGCCCGGCATCGGGAAATCGTTTTTGCGGGTCAGCGGCGTGTCGACAAAACCGGGTGAAACGACCGTGACGGCAATCCCTTTCGGTTCCCAGTCGAGGCGCAGCGTATCGGCGAACCAGGTTAACGCCGCCTTGGAGGCGCCATACGCTTCGGCTCGCGGGAAGTGAAGCCAGTGCGCCATCGAACTGACCAGCACCACGCGGTTGCCGGATACCAGCTGCGGCTGCAACGCCGCAAGGCAGTTTACCGGCCCGATGAAATTGGTGGTCATGACCCGCGCCACCAGCCCGGCATCCACCTCGCCGCGGTCGAGATACTCGCAGGTTCCGGCGCAGAGAATCACCGTGTCGGCAGTACAGTCCGCCAGCGCCTGGCGACAGGCGTCCCTGTCTGTCATATCGAACAGGCGCACCGTAATGTTGGGGCTGTACTGATGGACGGCTGCCAGACGTTGCGCATCGCGCCCGCAGGCAATCACCCGGTAACCATCGTCGGCAAACGATTTCGCCAGCCCCGCCCCGATGCCCGAGCTTGCGCCGGTGATCAGAACCGTTTTCATGATTTCACTCTTCGCTTCACGCCGCGCACGGCCCAGCCGAGTATCGGGAGATGTTCGTAAATCATCTCTCCGGCATCGTAGTAATCCCGCTGGCGAACAATGCGATCGTCGCGCATGTCTACCACGGAGCAGCCCGGCAGCTGGCGCATTGCCCCCCCGGCGATACGCGGGTGCGACCAGTGCATCATCCAGGTGACCACAAAGCGATCGCCCTGCTGCAACGGTGCATCGACGGTAAAGCGACAGTGCTGGACGTTAGCCAGCAGATGGGTGAAATAGCGCTGAATCGCGAACACCCCGCTGTGTTCGCCAAAGGGATCGATAAGCGTGGCATCGGCGCGATAAATCCCCGCCAGCGCCGAAGGTGGCTGGGTATCCAGCGTGGCGTAGTAATCAACGAACCGACTGATGACGGACGGCAACGTGCTCATGGGTCACATCCTGGGTGTAAACAACGTAGCGGAATCGCATAATTTAAACTTACACAGTTAACGTTATTTGTCCAAGTTTGCGCAGATATATTTTTTATTCTTATTATTTTTCAGTTACATGGAATATCACCACGCACAACCATTTTGTGAAAAATATGAATTTCGCCGCCAGGCTGCCGTTTTTTTAGGGATAACCTTAAGGCAAAGGTGCCATTTATCTTCCAGACTTATCCTTTTAATTCATAAGGATGTCACGCGATGAAACATTTACTGATGACGCTCTTTTCCAGCCCGGAATCCTTGTTGCAGGTCATGAGTCACCAGGAAATTATCGAAGCCGTAGAGGATGGCGACCGCATCATCATCGATCAGGATGGAAACGCCTCGGTTAACTACAAAAGCCACGAGGTGCGGCAGGACTTTCTGCGCCATGTCAACGCGCTGAAGAGGGCCTGAAATGGGAACGGCAATATTCATGGTATTGATGGTATGCGGGTACTGGTACACCAGCCGCGACCTCTCAACACGGTTTAAAATCAAGCGATCCTTTGGCTGGGACGTCTATTTTCTTGTTGCACTGTATGGCTGTATTTTTGTTCTTCAGGGGGTGATCGCCACCGGCCTGCTGTGGCTGCTGTTGTTCGCCCTCTCCGCCGCCGATAACACGTTCCATTTCACGTCAGCAAAATATGCCGACTGGCAAATTGATTTTATGAACTGGAGCTTCCTGGGGATTCAGGCCCCGGTGGTGGTGATGCTGACTTTTGCGATCCTGTTTTGTCTCTACCGCTCGAACTGGGCCGGAAGCGCGCGGCTGGACGGCGATGGCCGGAAAAAATTGTACAAGCGGCTGGCGCAGTCGAGCGGGATTGAACAGTTGCTCTATCAGTGCATGGAGGAAGGTGAACTGGCGCACGTCACGCTGAAATCGCGGCGGATCTATATTGGCATGATCCATACCGCCACGCTGGAGTATGAAAAAACGGCCAATATCGTGCTTATTCCGATGCTGAGCGGCTACCGTGACGGGAAGAACATGCAGCTCTGTATCGAGCATAACTACAGCAAATGGTATGCCGAGCATGACATTACGCTCGATTCAGAGCCCAAAAGCGCCATGGATTTTCGCAAAGTGATCATGCTGGATCAGATCGAGAGTATTTCGCTGTTCGATCCGGCAAGCGCCAGCGCGCTGGCGATGCGTGAATAAAAAAATGGCGCCTTATCGCAATAAGGCGCCAGGATTAACCAGGATGAACGCTAAACTTATGGCGTCACAATATTGAACCAGAAGTCAAACTTATCCATGTAACTCAGCATCTCTTCCAGCTTCGCTCCGTCTCCGCTCACCTTCACGTCACCCTTATCCATCGCCTGCTTCAGCGTCTCTTTCTTAAGGATGATGTTGTTCAGCGTGGTGCGGTCCAGCGTGATGGTTGCGTCGGCATCCTTCGCCTGCGCGTTGGCGGTATGGTTCAGCACGCCGTTTTCCAGCTCCAGCTTGTATTTGCCGCCATCCTTACCGAGATCGATGTTAAAGACCGCTTTCGCGTTACCGGCCCGTACCCCGTTGATGTGCACGCCCAGGTAGTCGAAGAACATTTCCGGGGTCATCGCCCGCACGGTATCCGGGCTGGCGGTGTTCGGCGTCGGCAGCTTCTTCACGCCATTACGCAGTTCCTGCGCGCCGGTCAGGTAGAAGTTACGCCAGGTGCCCGCTTCCGCCTGGTAACCTAACTGCTCCAGCGCGTCGGCTTCCAGATTACGTGCCGCAGCGTTCTGCGGATCGGCGAAGACAATTTTGCTGGTCACCTGCGCCACCCAGCGGTAGTTGCCCTTCTGATAGTCAGCTTTGGCTTTCTGCATGATGGCATCGGCCCCTCCCATGTATTCCACAAACTTCTTCGCAGCCTGTTCAGGCGGCAGTTCGTCGAGGGTAGCCGGGTTGCCGTCAAACCATCCGAGATAAAACACGTAGGTGGCTTTGACGTCGTGGCTGACGGAACCGTAATAGCCGCGGCTCGCCCACTGTTTTTCCAGCGATTCCGGCAGTGTAAATTCGGCGGCGATCTCGTCGCGGGTCAGCCCCTTGTTTGCCATACGCAGGGTCTGGTCGTTGATGTAGCGATACATATCGCGCTGGCCTTTCATCAGCTTGACGATATTCTCGTTGCCCCAGGTCGGCCAGTGGTGCTGCGCAATAATCACTTCCGCGTCCGCGCCCCAGCGCTCAATGGCGGCGTTGATGTACTTGGACCAGGCCAGCGGATCGCGGATTTTCGCGCCGCGCAGGGAGTAGGTGTTGTGCAGGGTATGGGTCACGTCCTCTGCGGCTTCGATCATTTTCTTCTCTTTGACATACCACAGCATTTCGGACGGGGCTTCTGAGCCCGGCGCCATCATAAAGTCGTAGGTCAGCCCGTCAATCACCTCTTGCTGGCCGGTATGGGTAATGTAGTTGGTCGGCGGGATCAGGGTCACCGTACCCGCAGAGGTGGTGGTGCCAAGACCCGCCCCCACCTGGCCTTTTGCATCCGGCTTCAGCAGGTTGCCGTACATATAGCTCGCACGGCGGCTCATCGCATTCCCGGCCATAATGTTTTCGGAAACCGCTTCTTTCATAAAGCCTTCCGGGGCGTAGATCTTCACTTTGCCGGACTTCACGTCGGCTTCGTCAACCACACCGCGCAGGCCGCCGTAGTGGTCGACGTGACTGTGGGTGATCACCACAGCGACGACCGGTTTCTTGCCGCGGTTTGCATAGTAGAGATCCAGCGCTTCTTTCGCCGGTTCAGCGCTTAACAGCGGGTCGATAACGGTGATGCCCTTCTCGCCTTCAATGATGGTCATGTTGGAGAGATCGAGATTGCGGATCTGATACACGCCGTCGGTGACCTTAAACAGCCCGCCAATGTTGATCAGCTGTGACTGACGCCACAGGCTCGGGTTTACCGTATCCGGGGCTTTTTCACCCTCTTTCACGAAATCATATTTCGCCGGGTTCCAGATAACGTTCCCCTGCTCGCCTTTAATCATGTTTTGTGGCAGCGGGGCGATAAAACCTTTATGGGCGTTCTCAAAGTCGGTTTTATCGGCAAACGGTAATTTGTTATACAGGGCGTTATTTGCCTGCCGGGTTGTGGCAGTGGCATCCTGCGGCTGCACTTCCGCAAACGCGGAAAGCGACAGCGACGTCAACACACCGGCAAGCGCCAGATGTTTAGCAATTAGGGTTAATTTCATTGAATGGCCTCATAGATTAATTGCGCCGCCTGGATATTTACTGTTGGCGGATAATTTTAATGCGAACTCATTGACGACCATTCTAATCAGAATACTTTCTCATCATAGTCCCATATGGGACTGGTTATTTATCGGTTCGTAATCCGGGGGCTATTGCTGCTATACTCGTTACCACGGCAGACGTTGCGGGGAGAGGCTTAGCGTGAATTTTCAGGATATCCATACCTATTATCAGCAACTCAATATTGGGCAATTCTTTCCGCACATGCTTTGTAAAGGCGAGGCCTTATCCGTTGCCGCAAATAAAAAATTCACCGTCGAGCCTGGCTATATCTATTTTTGCACTGAAGGATCGCTGACAATATTAATGCCTGATGATGGCCTAAATATTGGCAATACTATCGAGTATATGCCGATAGGGTTAATGGAAAGGTATTGTCCACTGGCGAAGTATGAATATCGCAGCAGTGCAAAGGTGAAGCTGGTGAGAATAGCCTGGGCCGACTTCGACCAGCTATTTTTCGGGGGCGGGTGTGAGCGCATGCAGGCGCTGGCCACCATACTGACCTACATGTCCATTTTCACCATCGACCTGCACAATGAACGCAGGCAGGTCACCAGCTACCAGACCATCAAACCGATGCTGTACCGCTATCTCTATCGGCAGGAGACCCACACGGGAGAGAATGAGGGCCTGGCGCTGTTTATCATTAAGCGCACTAACCTGTCACGCACGCATGTCTTTCGCGTGCTGGCAGATCTCAAAGCCGGGGGCTATATCACCATGAAGCGCGGGAAGCTGGTGTCGATTGACCGGCCCCTGCCGGAAGCGTATTAAGCTCATCTTCACGCCTTGAGCAACACGCGGGAACGAACGGCCTTATTTATCCCGGCCAGCCGACTTGGGCCGTAAATTCTCATCGAAGACCAGCCGTTTGCGGCCGGGCTCTTCTTCCCGCAGCGGCTCAACCTGATGCATCGTGAGCTTACAGCGTTCCACCAGCACCTGATACTCTTTTGTGCCCTGCTTCTTCCACGCTATCTCCTGCGCGCTTAACTCACGAATCGCTTTCGCCGGACTGCCAAGAATCAAGTGATTCGCAGGCATCTCCGCTTTGGCCTTCACAAACGCCGCCGCCCCGACGATGCTGTTTTCGCCGATCGTCGCCCCGTCCATCACGACCGCATTCATCCCCACCAGCGCATTACGGCGGATAATGCAGCCGTGCAGGATCGCGCTGTGGCCGATATGCCCGTCCTCTTCCACCACCGTGTCCTGCTCCGGAAAACCGTGCATCACGCAGTTATCCTGGATGTTCGCGCCGTCTTTAACCACGATCCGGCCAAAATCACCGCGCAGGCTGGCGTTAGGGCCAACGTAAACGCCCTTGCCCAGAATCACGTCGCCAATCAGCACCGCGGTCGGGTGTACATAACTCTCGTCAGGCACGACCGGCGTCAGACCATCAATTTGATAAACAGGCATACCCTCTCCTTATGTGATATTCAGACCACCAAAACGCTGGTGATAAAGCGTGCCGGGAGCGGGCAGCTCGCCCACGGAGGTTTCCCCCTTCTCACTGACAAACGCCAGGGCTCCCGCCGCCACGCGCTGATAGATGTTAATACACAGCTGTCGCGCGCTCTGTCCCGCCCAGTGCGCAGGAAGTAACTCCTCCGGCAACAGCGGATCTTTCAGCACCACGCGACGATAAAAATGAATGAGTAACAGCTGGATCTGGAAGCAGCGTTCCGGGGTCAAATCCTCAGGCGGTGCTTCTTTCAGCAGCGGCAGCAGCGGACGGAACGAGTTGATAAACGTTTCGTACATCGCGTTTTGTTCGGTCAGCTGCCAGCACTCTTCCACCCGCGAACGCAGCGCCGCGCGGGACAGCGCCAGCGGCGAATGGGCCTCAAAGAAGATGACGTTTTCCGCCACGCCCGCGTCGTGGAGCAGCGACTGTACGTCCGCCAGATGCTGCGACGGCGAGGCCATCAGGCTCGGTGCCAATGTGCCAAACCCTTGCCATATCAGCTGTTTTTTCACATCGGCCAGCGTGGTTTTATCCAGCCCTTCTGACAGCAGAAGCAGCCACTTGCCGTCCCAGGCGGGCAGCTCCGCGCGGTAGATTTTGCTTTCCGCACGGCGGGTCAGGCGCAGCCCTTTGTCGCTGAGACGGTAAAAGCTGCGGCGGCCAATGCGGGACACGTCCAGCCAGCCCTCTTTGTTGAGGCGAAACAGCGCAGTGCGCACAAAGCGCTCCCCGAAACCCATCCCTTCCAGCAGGGCCGCCAGGCTGCCGAGCCAGATCTCTCCGCCGCGATGGGAAAGCGCGTCGCCATACAGCGAGGAGATAAGCGACGTTCCGCTGACGGGAACAGAGCTGACTGCGTGCTGGATAAAGGCATCAAGTTTATTCATGTGATTCATTCTGTTGTTATTTTTTTCGTGGATGAATCATAGCATACGAATCTGGGGTGTACCCTCACCCTAACCCTCCCCCAAAGGGAGAGGGAACTTAATACACCCTCTCCCTTTGGGAGAGGGCTGGGGTGAGGGAAATTCAACCGTTGGCTGCCACTTTACGCAAATCAAACACCCGGCAGGCTTTACCCTCGGAGCGCGGAATGCTGCCGCAGTTAACGATCATCACGTCGGTTGAGATCCCCACCATCGATTTAATCCGATGACGCAGCTGATGGCACACCTGACAGCGCTGTTCATGGGTCAGCGTTAAGCTGCTCTGTTTCAGCTCGACCTTCACCGAAAGTGAATCAAGATGCCCGCGGCGGTTCACCTCCAGCTGATAGTGCGGCGAAAGGTGTTCGAACTTAACGATCTCCTCTTCCAGCTGTGACGGGAAGACGTTAACCCCGCGAATGATGAGCATGTCGTCGCTGCGCCCGCTGATGCGATCCATCCGGCGCATGGTGCGTGCGGTGCCCGGCAGCAGGCGCGTCAGATCGCGGGTGCGGTAGCGGATCACCGGCAGCGCCTCTTTGGTCAGCGTGGTGAACAGCAGCTCACCCTGCTCGCCGTCGGCCAGCGGCGTGCCGTCATTCGGGTTGACGATCTCCGGGTAGAAGTGATCTTCCCAGATAGTCGGGCCGTCAGCGGTTTCAAGACACTCCATCGCCACGCCCGGCCCCATCACTTCGGAGAGACCATAGATATCCAGCGCGGTAATGCCCAGCCGTTTTTCAATTTCGCGGCGCATCGCCTGCGTCCACGGCTCGGCGCCAAACACGCCGACGCGCAGGGAACAGGCGCTGGCATCGCCGCCCATCTGACGCTCCAGCTCTTCAATCAGGTTCAGGCAGTAAGACGGCGTCACCATGATCATATCCGGCTGGAAATCGCGGATCAGCTGCGCCTGCTTCTCCGTCTGGCCGCCGGACATCGGGATCACCGTCGCTCCCAGACGCTCGGCACCGTAGTGCGCCCCCAGCCCGCCGGTGAAGAGCCCGTAACCGTAGGCGACGTGAATTTTATCCTTCGCGCTGCCCCCGGCGGCGCGCAGGGAACGGGCGACGATATTGGCCCAGTTGTCGATATCATTCTGGGTATACCCCACCACGGTCGGCTTTCCGGTGGTGCCCGACGAGGCATGGATGCGTACCACCTGTTCCATTGGCACCGCAAAGGTATCAAACGGGTAGTTGTCGCGCAGATCCTGCTTGGTGGTGCACGGGAATTTTTGCAGGTCCGCCAGCTCGGTGAAGTCGTCAGGGTGAACGCCCGCGGCATCAAACTTGCGTTTGTACATCGGAACGTTGTTGTAGGCGTGGTGCAGCGTCCACTTCAGGCGCGCGGTCTGCAACGCCTGTAATTCATCAATGGACGCGGTTTCGATCGGATCAAGCTTTGTTGTATTTATCATCGCAGGGTACTCACATTATTGTTCGCTCAAACACGCTCAAGGATCATGGCAATGCCCTGACCCACACCGATGCACATCGTACACAGCGCGTAGCGCCCGCCGCGTCGGTGCAATTCATTGCTTGCGGCCAGCGCCAGTCTGGCACCGCTCATTCCCAGCGGATGACCTAGCGCGATCGCCCCGCCGTTCGGGTTGACATGCTCCGCGTCATCCGGCAAGCCCAGCTGACGCAGCACGCCCAGCGCCTGTGCGGCGAAGGCTTCATTAAGCTCAATGACGTCCATATCGGTGATACTGAGTCCGGCACGCTCCAGCACCTTGCGGGTGGCGGGCACCGGGCCTAATCCCATCAGGCGCGGCTCGACGCCCGCTGTCGCCATGGCCACAATGCGGGTGCGCGGGGTTAACCCCTGGGCAAGCGCCATCGGCTCGCTGGCGATAATCAGCGCCGCCGCCCCGTCGTTGACGCCAGAGGCGTTCCCCGCCGTCACCACACCGTTCTTACGGAACGGGGCTTTCAGCGCGGCAAGCTGTTCCAGGGTGGTTTCGGCGCGCGGATGCTCGTCCACGCTCACTTCCGTTACCGCACCTTTTTTCCCCGCCACCTGTACCGGGATAATCTCCTGCGCCAGAACGCCATTCTGCTGCGCCCGCGCGGTGCGCTGCTGGCTGCGCAGGGCAAATGCGTCCTGATCGGCACGGCTTATATTTAACAATTCCGCTACATTCTCTGCCGTTTCCGGCATGCTGTCAGTTCCGTATTGCTGATGCATGAGCGGATTCACAAATCGCCAGCCGATGGTGGTGTCGAAGATCTCCGCCTGACGCTGAAACGCCGCCGTGGCTTTGCCCATCACGAACGGCGCACGGGACATGGATTCGACGCCACCTGCGATCAGCAGATCGCCATCCCCGGCCCTGATGGCGCGCGCCGCAAAGCCAATGGCATCCAGACCGGAGCCGCACAGGCGGTTAATGGTGGTGCCGGATACCGTCTGCGGCAGCCCGGCCAGCAGCGCCGACATGCGCGCCACGTTGCGGTTATCCTCCCCGGCCTGATTCGCGCAGCCGAAGATCACGTCATCTATGCGCTCCAGATCGAGCTGCGGGTAACGCGCCAGCAGCGCACGCAGCGGCACGGCCCCTAAGTCATCGGCGCGCACGCTGGATAATCCTCCGCCGTAGCGACCAACCGGGGTACGCACCCCCTCACAAATAAATGCGTCACGCATCAGGCTTCTCCTGTCACACTGCCGCCGGTGCGGTGCGATTTCCCGCGAAAAAGAGCGACGGTTTTCTGGTGTTGGTTCTGAATTTCAATGTCGTAGACGCCGGTCAGTTTGCCCTGATGCTTCACCCGCGCGGTGGCGGTGAGCTTATCTCCGGCAAAGCCCGGACGCAGAAAATCGATGGCGCAGCCTGAGGCCACCGCCGCCAGCCCCTGACTGTTGCAGGCGTAGGCAAAGGCGGTATCGGCCAGCGAGAACAGCTGTCCGCCGTGGCAGGTTTTATGCCCGTTGAGCATCTGCGGGGTGATGGTCATGGTCACCACCGCGTAGCCCTCGCCCATGTCGATAATGTCCATCCCCATCGCCTGCGCGCAGGCGTCCCGTTCGTACATCGCGCGGGCGTTATGCCAGGCGTTATGACTCATAGCTACTCTCCAGAAGCGCACGCTGGCGCAGCAGTGAACAGGGGCGATAGCGTTCCTCGCCGTAGTGACGTTGCAGGTTTTCCAGCAGCGTTAACAGACGCTGCCAGCCAAGGCGCTCGCCCCAGGCGATGGGCCCGCAGGGATAGTTGACCCCTAAGCGCATGGCGGTATCGATGTCTTGCTCGCTGGCGACCCCTTTTTGCAGGGCGTCCAGCGCTTCGTTGGCAATCATCGCTACCGTGCGCCAGACCAGCAGGCCGGGGTAATCGGCAATCTGTACCACCCGTTTCTCCTGGTGCTGCAACCAGTAAATGGCTTTCTGCGTGGCGGCGTGCGGGTTGCCGGGTGCGGCGGCTATCACGGCCACATCCCGCTCGATGCGGTCGACCACCACCACCGGGCAGCCGTGGCGCAGCGCCAGCGACTGCGCGGTTTCACCCTGCGTTTCGATCAGCAACAGATCGTCAATTTCCGTGACACCGTCACTTCTTCGCTGTACGCGCATCGGGCTGAAGCTGTCGCTGACCGGGGCGAGCCAGCTGACGGCGGGTTTCTCCTCCAGCCAGCGGTAAACGCCCTGCCCGCTTTTCTTACCCAGACGCCCCGCCAGCACTAGCTCCTGCTGCACCAGCGACGGCAGAAAACGACGCTCCTGCCAGAAGGCGTTAAACACGGAGCAGGTCACGGCAAAGTTGACGTCCTGACCAATCATGTCCGTCAGCTCAAGCGGCCCCATCGGGAAGCCTCCGCCGTCTCGCAGGGCGGCGTCGATCGCCTCGGGCGTTGCCACCTGCTCTTCCAGCGCGCGCCAGGCTTCCGAGTAGAACGGGCGCGCCACGCGGTTGACGATAAACCCCGGCGTGGACTGGCAGCGTACCGGCTGCTTTCCCCAGCTCAACGCCAGCTCGCACAGTGCATCGGCCACTTCGGGAGAGGTCGCCAGCCCGCTGACCACTTCCACCAGCTTCATCACCGGGGCAGGATTGAAGAAGTGCAGCCCGGCGACGCGTTCAGGGTGGTTTATCTCCGCCGCAATCGCGGTAACGGAAATGGACGAGGTATTGCTGGCAAGCAGCGTCTGCGGCGGGCAGATCTCTGCCAGCTGGGTAAACAGCGCTTTTTTTACCTCAAGCCGCTCGGAGGCCGCCTCGATCACCAGATCGGCTTTCGCCAGAGCACTGATAGTCGTCACCGGCGTCAGGCGGGCGAGGATCTGTTCCCCGGCGTCGGCAGAGAGTTTTCCGCGCGCAACGCGAGAGGAGAGCCGCTGACGAATGCCGTCGATGGCGCGGGAAATCGCCGCTGCATCAATGTCGTACACCAGAACCGGATGACCGTGGCTGGCTGCCACTTCGGCAATCCCGGCGCCCATGGTGCCGCTGCCAATGACGGCGACCGTATGGATATTCACCATCTTATTTCCCCGTAAAGTTCGGCGCGCGTTTTGCCAGGAACGCGCTGACGCCTTCCCGGTAGTCGTCGCTGCGTCCGGCCAGACGTTGATAGTCGCGCTCCAGATCAAGCTGGGCGTCGAGGGTATTGGTTTCGGCGGCGTTAATCGCCTGCTTGATCAAGCCCAGGCCAAAGGTCGGCTGCGAGGCAAAATGCAGCGCCATCTGCTGTGCGGTGGCGGAGAGCTGGTCGTCGTCCACCACCTGCCAGATCATTCCCCAGGCCTGTGCCTGCTCGGCGCTGAGCTTATCGCCCAGCAATGCCAGCCCCATGGCGCGGGCGCGTCCGGTCACGCGCGGCAGCAGCCAGGTTCCGCCGCAGTCCGGTACCAGCCCGAGCTTGCTGAAGGCCATCACAAAGCTGGCTGAACGGGCCGCAATCACCATGTCACAGCCGAGGGCCAGCGTGGCCCCCGCGCCCGCCGCCACGCCGTTAACCGCGCAAATCACCGGCTTCGGCAGTTTTGCCAGACGGCGCACCAGCGGGTTGTAAAAAGTCTCAACGGACATGCCCAGATCGGGCGCGGGGCCGTTCGGGTCGACGTTACGGTCGTTAAGATCCTGCCCGGCGCAGAAACCGCGTCCTGCCCCGGTGATCAGCAGGCAGCGGATGGCGTCATCGCGCTCGGCCTGCTTCAGGCATTCGGAAAGCTGCTGGTGCATGACGTCGTTAAAGCTGTTCAGGCGCTTCGGGCGGTTCAGCGTAATGGTCATTACGCCCTGCTCAACATGGCTCAGAATAGATTCCACAATTAGCGTCCTTTAAAGTCTGGGGTGCGTTTTTGTAAAAAGGCGTTGATACCTTCCCGGCGATCGTCGGTGGCCGCGAGCAGCGCAAACAGCTGACGCTCCTGCGCCAGCCCGGCCTGAAGCGGGACTTCCTGCGACTGGCGAAGCGCCTGCTTCGCCGCCTGTAGCGCCAGCGGCGAGTGGCGCGCCATCAGCGCCGCCTGTTTCAGGGCGTACTCCAGCGTCAGCGAGGCCGGGTAGACGTCGCTGACCAGCCCGGCGCTGTGCGCCTGAACCGCCGTGATGCTTTCGCCAGTCAGCACCATTTTGCTGGCCAACGATTTGCCCACGCTGCGGATCAGCCGCTGGGTGCCGCCTGCGCCCGGCATGATCCCGAGGGTGATTTCCGGCAGGCCAAAACGGGCGTTATCGCCGGCAATCACGACATCGCAGAGCAGCGCCAGCTCACAGCCTGCCCCCAGCGCGAAGCCGTTCACGGCGGCAATCAGCGGTTTGGTGAAGGCGTTGATCCGCGCCCACAGCTGCGGACGGATATCGTTCAGGGTGGCGGGCAGGTCTTTCTCCGCCATTTCGTTGAGATCGGCCCCGGCGGCAAAGCAGCGTTCGTTGCCGTACACCACGCAGACGGCGATCTCAGCATCCGCGGCGGCGGCCTCAAGCTGCTCCGCGATTTGCAGGAGCAGCGCATTGTTGAGCGCGTTGCGCGCCGCCGGACGGTTAAGCGTCAGCTGCAACACGCGACCGTGACGGGTGACAATCAGTTCACTCATGCCATCCCCTTCGCATCAAAATCGACGATAACATCGGCGGTTAACGGCAGCGCCTGACAGCTCAGCACATAGCCTGCGGCCAGCTCGTCCGGCTCCAGGCTGTAGTTGGTCGCCATATCGACTTTTCCGCGCAGCACTTTGCATTTGCAGGTGGCGCATACGCCGCCCTTGCAGGCGTAAGGCAGATCCGCCCCCTGACGCAGGGCCGCGTCAAGAATGCTCTCGTCGTCCGCAGTCAGGGTGATCTCCCTGTCGCGCCCGTCCTGACGGACGGTGACCTTCTGCCCGTCGGCCTGCACGCTGGCTGTCCGTTTAACGGCGGTACCCGGCGTGTTAAAGCGCTCAAGATGGATCGCTTTTTCCGGCATACCCAGCGCTTGCAGCGCCGCTTCGGCCTCATCCATCATCGCCGACGGGCCGCAGATGAAGGCTTCATCGTACTGACGGAAATTCACCAGCGTTTTTGCCAGCGCCTGGAGCTTTTCCCCGTCAATGCGGCCATGGAGCAGATCGCTGTCGAGCGTCTCCTGGCTGAAGATGGCGATCAGCTGCAAACGCTGCGGGTATTTATCTTTCAGGTCCGCCAGCGCCCGGCGGAACATCATGCTCTGGCTGCTGCGGTTGCCGTAAATCAGGGTGAAGTGGCTGTGGGCTTCAGTGGCCAGCGTAGCGGACATAATCGCCAGCATTGGGGTGATCCCGGACCCGGCGGCAATCGCCAGATAGTGGCCTTCGCGTTCGGCCTGCGGCTGATAGCCAAACTGTCCCTGGGGCACCATCACCTCCAGCGCCATGCCCGGTTTGATCTCGTCCCGGGCATAGCGGGAAAAACGTCCGCCCTCGATGGCTTTGACCGCCACGCTGATCTCACCGCACGCGGTGCTCCGGCAGATGGAGTAGCAGCGGCGCAATTCATCCCCGCCAGGACTGGCTTTCAGGGTCAGATGCTGACCGGGACGGAAGCGGTACGCCTCCTGTAACGCCTGCGGCACCGCGAAGGTAATGGTCACCGCGTCGCGGGTTTCGGGTTCTACTTTTGCCACTGTTAATGAATGAAACGTTGTCATGGCAGCCTCAAATACATTTGAAATAGTCGAAGGGCTCACGGCAGGTATTGCAGCGATAGAGCGCTTTGCAGGCCGTAGAACCAAATTCACTGATAAGCGAGGTATCGGTGCTCGCACAGCGCGGGCAGCTCACCTCCGCGGGAACGTGGGCATGGCAGCTATGGCCGACAGGCGGGCTGATGCCATATTCACGCAGGCGCCTGCGGGCATCGTCGGTCATCCAGTCGGTGGTCCAGGCGGGCTCCAGTTGCAGCACAATATGTACCGGGCTAAAGCCGTTTCCGGTCAGGGTTTCGCGGATCGCCCCCAGCAGATGCTCCGTTGCCGGACAGCCCGAATAGGTTGGCGTGAAGCCGATGACCCAGCCTTCCCCCTGCGCCTTCACGCTGCGCACCATGCCTAAGTCGGTGATGGTCAGCACCGGCACTTCCGGGTCGGGGATCTGGCTTAACAGCGCCCAAATCTGCGGGATTTGTGCAGGCGCGATGTCGACGAGGCGTTGCATGGCGTCCTCCTTTACCACTGCTGGCCGGGGTAAACACGCTGGAGATACTGCATCTCTGCCAGCATCGGCCCGAGGTGTTCGGTATGTAGCCCCTTCTTGCCGCCCGTGCGATACGCCACCTCTTCGGGCACGCGGAGGGTGGCTTCCGCCAGGCCAGCAAACACTTCGCGCTCCCACGGGTCCCGCAGGTCGCGCGGGTCAACCGCCACGCCGTCATCAATCAGCGCCAGCTCGACGTCGTCGGCGTCGAACAGTTCAGCCGTAAAGCGCCACAGGCTATCCACCGCCTGCTGCATTTTTTGTGCGGAGGTTTCTGTTCCGTCCCCCAGCCGCACCAGCCAGCCGCGGCTAAAGCGCAGGTGATAGCGCGCCTCCTTAATGGCTTTTGCCGCGATGGCGGCAAGCTGACTGTCGCTGCTATGGATCAGCCGCTCGTAGAGCGCCACGTTCCACGCATCCATCAGATACTGACGGGCAATGGTGTCAGCGAAGCTGCCGTTTGGTTGTTCCACCAGCAGCAGATTGCGGAACTGACGCTCATCGCGGCCATAGGCCAGGGTGTCTTCATCGCCCTTACCCTCCCGTTCAGCGGCGTAGGTCAGGAAATTGCGCGCCTGCCCGAGCAGATCAAGGCCGATATTGGCGAGCGCCAGGTCAATTTCCAGCTCTGGCGCGTGGCCGCACCAGGCGCCCAGACGCTGTGAGAGCACCAGACCGTTGTCGCCCAGACGCAGGGCATAAGCAGATACGTTGTTCATCCCCAACCTCACATATGCTCGATGCCATCAGGGATGGTGTAAAACGTCGGATGACGGTAGACCTTACTTTCCGCCGGATCGAAAAACTCCCCGCTCTCTTCCGGCTGGGAAGCGACGATTTCACTCGCCTTCACCACCCAGATGGAACAGCCTTCGCTGCGGCGGGTATAGGCATCGCGCGCGTTTTCCAGCGCCATGCGGTCGTCGGCAGCGTGAAGGCTGCCCACATGCCGGTGCGACAGCCCCTGCTTCGAACGGACAAAAACTTCGTATAACGGCCAGTAAACATTGCTCATGGTTGATTCCTCTTATGCGGCCTGGCGGGCGCGTTGTTTTGCCGCGTGGGCCAGAGCGGCTTCACGCACCCATGCGCCGTCGTCCCAGGCTTTACGTTTTGCGGCCAGACGTTCGTGGTTGCAGATCCCGCGCCCGTTGATCACCTCGTCAAATTCCTGCCAGTCGATTTCGCCGAAGCGGTAGTGGCCGCTCTCTTCATCGAAACGCAGGTCGGGGTCCGGCACGGTCATACCGAGCATCTCCACCTGAGGCACCGTGTTGTCCACGAAGCGCTGGCGAAGCTCATCGTTGCCAAAGCGTTTGATCTTCCAGGCCAGGCTGCGGGCGCTGTTTGGGGAGTTGTCGTCGTTGGGTCCGAACATCATCAGCGCGGGCCACCAGAAACGGTTGATGGCGTCCTGCAACATCTGCCGCTGGGCTTCGCTGCCCTGCGCCAGCGCCATGCAGGCCTCAAAACCCTGACGCTGATGGAAGCTCTCTTCTTTACAGATTTTCACCATCGCCCGGGCATACGGGCCGTAAGAGGTACGGCACAGCGCCACCTGGTTCACAATGGCCGCCCCGTCCACCAGCCAGCCAATGACCCCGATATCGGCCCAGCTCAGGGTCGGATAGTTGAAGATGGAGGAGTATTTCATCTTGCCGTCGAGCATCTTTTGATAAATGTCCTCCCGGGCGCAGCCCAGCGTTTCCGCCGCGCTGTAGAGGTACAGACCGTGTCCGGCTTCATCCTGCACCTTCGCCAGCAGAATGGCTTTCCGGCGCAGCGTCGGCGCGCGGGTGATCCAGTTTCCTTCCGGCAGCATGCCGACAATCTCAGAGTGGGCGTGCTGTCCAATCTGGCGGATCAGCGTCTTGCGGTAGGCATCCGGCATCCAGTCCTGCGGCTCGATGGCCGTCTCCTGTGCGATGCGTTGCTCAAAGCGTTGTTCTTGCGTCACATAACCACCTTTGTGATTCGTTAAATCACCACAAATAGCAAAATGGTGAATCATTTGGTTTCTTAAAAGTTACACAAAGGTTAAATATAACCCCAAGAAGCGTTTGTTTATTTTGTGACGACGCTCGCAAGCCTTTTAATGAAAGGCCGATGACGCAAGGCTTTTGGGTGGTCAGATTAAGCAATACAGATCACAGCGTTAACAATTCATTAAAACTCAGCTTGATTTTTATGATTCGCGGTCAAACTATTTATAGTGAAATTATGAAACATCTGGAGAGAAGAAATGCAGCAGTTAGCCAGCTTCTTGTCCGGCACCTGGCAATCAGGCCGGGGCCGCGAGCGCACCATCACCCACGCCATCAGCGGGGAAACGCTATTTGAAGTCACCAGCGAAGGGCTGGATATGGCGGCCGCGCGCCGTTACGCCATTGAACACGGCGGAGAAGCGCTCCGGGCAATGAGCTTTATCGAGCGCGCCGCCATGCTGAAGGCGGTGGCCAAACATCTGCTGAGCCAGAAGGATCGCTTTTATGCCCTGTCAGCCCAGACCGGCGCGACGAAGGCCGACAGTTGGGTGGATATTGAAGGCGGTATCGGCACCCTCTTCACCTACGCAAGCCTCGGCAGCCGTGAGCTGCCGGACGATACCCTGTGGCCGGAGGATGAGCTGATCCCGCTGTCGAAGGAAGGCGGCTTTGCGGCACGTCACGTGTTAACGTCGAAATCCGGCGTGGCGGTGCATATCAACGCGTTCAACTTCCCGTGCTGGGGGATGCTGGAAAAGCTCGCGCCCACCTGGCTTGCCGGGATGCCCGCCATCATCAAGCCCGCCACCGCCACCGCGCAGGTGACTCAGGCGATGGTGAAAGCGATCGTCGAGAGCGGACTGGTGCCGGACGGCGCCATCAACCTGATCTGCGGTGGCGCGGGCGATCTGCTGAACCAGCTCGACAGCCAGGACGTGGTGACGTTTACCGGGTCGGCCAGCACCGGGCAGAGCCTGCGCGTCCACCCAAATATCGTCGCGCATTCCATTCCGTTTACCATGGAAGCGGATTCCCTTAACTGCTGCGTGCTGGGTGAGGACGTGACGCCGGAACACCCGGAGTTTGCGCTGTTTATTCGCGAAGTGGTGCGCGAGATGACCGCCAAAGCCGGGCAAAAATGTACCGCCATCCGCCGCATCATCGTGCCGGAAGCGCAGGTTGACGCCGTCAGCCAGGCGCTGATTGCGCGGCTGGAGAAAGTGGTCGTCGGCGATCCGGCCCAGGAAGGGGTGAAGATGGGGGCCCTCGTCAACGGTGAGCAACGTGCTGACGTGCAGGAAAAAGTCGATCATCTCCTTGCCGCGGGCTGTCAGATCCGTCTGGGTGGTAAAGCTGATTTGCAGGCGGCTGGCGCATTCTTCCCGCCCACCCTGCTGTTCTGCCCGCAGCCGGACGAAACCCCGGCCGTCCACGCCACCGAAGCCTTTGGCCCCGTTGCAACCCTAATGCCCTGCCGTAACACCGAACACGCCATGCAGCTGGCGCGGGCGGGCGGCGGCAGCCTGGCGGGAACGCTGGTTACGGCAGATACCCGCGTGGCGCGGCAGTTTATTGCCGGTGCCGCGCGCGCCCACGGACGCATTCAGATCCTCAACCAGGAATCCTCGAAAGAATCCACCGGCCACGGTTCACCGCTGCCGCAGCTGGTGCACGGTGGTCCGGGACGTGCGGGCGGCGGCGAAGAGCTGGGCGGCCTGCGCGCGGTGAAGCACTATCTTCAGCGCACGGCCATTCAGGGCAGCCCGTCCATGCTCGCCGCGATCGGTAAACAGTGGGTCCGTGGCGCGGAGGTGCAGGAAGATCGCGTTCATCCCTTCCGTAAATACTTCGAGGAGTTACAGCCGGGCGACAGCCTGCTGACCCCGCGTCGTACCCTGACGGAAGCGGATATCGTGAATTTTGCCTGCCTGAGCGGGGATCATTTCTACGCCCATATGGACAAAATTGGCGCGGCGGAGTCGATTTTTGGTGAGCGCGTGGTACACGGTTATTTCCTGATTTCCGCCGCGGCGGGGCTGTTTGTCGATGCCGGGGTTGGGCCGGTTATTGCCAACTACGGCATGGAAAACCTGCGCTTTATCGAGCCGGTCAAGCCGGGCGATACCATTCAGGTGCGCCTGACCTGTAAACGTAAAACGCTGAAGAAACAGCGCACTGCCGAGGAAAAACCCACCGGCGTGGTGGAATGGGCGGTGGAGATCTTCAACCAGCACCAGCAGGCCGTGGCGCTCTACTCCATCCTGACGCTGGTGGCGCGCCAGCAGGGTGACTTCTGACGCACCTCTTTCTTGCCGGGTGTCGCTCCGCTTACCCGGCCTACAACTACCTGACCGGGGTGTGATGCACCCCCGCTCTTTTTTTAACCTGGCAAGACTGACAAACAACCTGGCAGATGCAGGCAAACGCTTTTCGTGCGCGCCTGTCAGGATAAGGCTGACACAACACAATAAACACAACAAGATGAGGTCTGCGATGGGAAGCAATTCTTCTTTTTCTGCCCGTAGAACGGCACTGGCCATGGCCGTTGCGCTCTGTTGCGCCTGGCAATCCCCTGTTTACGCTCACGGCAGCGAGGCGCATATGGTCCCGATGGACAAAACGCTTCAGGCGTTTGGCGCGGACGTGCAGTGGGATGATTACGCCCAGATGTTCACCATCGTCAAAGACGGTGCCTTTGTGAAGGTCAAACCCGGCGCAAATACCGCCATCGTTAACGGCAAACCGCTGACGCTCCAGGTGCCCGTGGTGATGAAGAACAATAAGGCGTTTATCCCGGAGACCTTTATCAACGATGTTTTTCAGTCCGGTCTTGATCAGACATTCCAGGTTGAAAAAAGCCCCCACCCGTTAAACGCGCTGACGGCTGATGAAATCAACCAGGCCGTAGCCATTGTGAAAGCCTCTGCGGATTTTAAACCCAATACCCGCTTTACCCAGATTGCGCTGGCGGAGCCAGAAAAGGCCAAAGTCTGGGACTTTGTGCTTAACGGCACGGCGGTGGATGCGCCCCGCCAGGCCAATATCATCATGCTTGATGGTAAACACATCATCGAAAGCCGGGTGGATCTGAAGGACAAAAAGATCCTCCGCTGGGAGCCGATCAAAGACGCGCACGGCATGGTGCTGCTGGATGACTTCAATACCGTGCAGCAGATCATCAATGAAAGCCCGGAGTTTGCCGCCGTGCTGAAAAAGCGCGGCATTACCGACCCGAAGAAAGTGATCACCACTCCGCTTACCGTCGGCTTTTTTGACGGCAAGGATGGGCTGAAACAGGAAGACCGCCTGCTGAAAGTGATCAGCTATCTCGACGTGGGCGACGGTAACTACTGGGCGCACCCGATCGAAAACCTGGTTGCGGTGGTGGATCTCGAGCAGAAGAAAATCCAGAAGATTGAGGAAGGCCCGGTCGTGCCGGTTCCGCTCACGCCGCGCCCTTATGATGGCCGCGACCGCGTTGAAACGGTGAAAAAACCGCTGGAAATTATCGAGCCGGAAGGCAAGAACTACACCATCACCGGGGACAGGGTGCACTGGCAGAACTGGGATTTTCATCTGAGCCTGGACTCACGCGTCGGCCCGATAATCTCCACCGTGACCTATAACGACAACGGCAAAAAGCGACAGGTGATGTATCAGGGATCGCTCGGCGGCATGATTGTGCCGTACGGCGACCCGGATATCGGCTGGTACTTTAAAGCCTACCTGGACTCCGGCGATTACGGCATGGGTACCCTGACCTCCCCGCTGGTGCGCGGCAAGGATGTTCCGTCTAACGCCGTGATGCTCAACGAAACCATCCCGGATTACACCGGCGCGCCAATGGAGATCCCCAGGGCGATCGCCATTTTCGAGCGTTACGCCGGGCCGGAATATAAGCATCAGGAGTTAGGTAAACCCAACGTCAGCACCGAACGCCGCGAGCTGGTGGTGCGCTGGGTCAGCACCGTGGGTAACTACGATTACATCTTCGACTGGGTATTCCACGAAAACGGCACCATCGGCATTGATGCAGGGGCTACGGGCATTGAAGCGGTGAAAGGCGTGCAAACGAAAACCATGCATGATGCCACCGCGAAGGATGACACCCGATACGGAACGCTGATCGACCATAATATTGTCGGTACCACCCACCAGCACATCTACAACTTCCGTCTGGATATGGACGTGGACGGCATCAACAATAAGCTGGTGGCCATGGATCCGGACGTCAAACCGAACACCGCTGGCGGACCGCGCACCAGCACCATGCAGGTTAATCAGTATGATATTGATACCGAACAGCAGGCGGCGCAGAAGTTTGACCCGGGCACCATCCGCCTGCTGAGCAATACCAGCAAAGAGAACCGCATGGGCAACCCGGTCTCGTATCAGATCATCCCTTACGCGGGCGGTACACACCCGGTAGCGTCCGGCGCGAAGTTTGCCCCGGACGAGTGGATTTATCACCGCCTGAGCTTTATGGATAAACAGCTGTGGGTGACGCGTTACCATCCCGACGAGATGTACCCGGAGGGAAAATACCCGAACCGTTCCACGCACGATACCGGCCTCGGCCAGTACAGCAAAGATAACGAGTCGCTGAACGACCAGGATAACGTCATCTGGATGACCACCGGCACCACCCATGTCGCCCGTGCCGAGGAGTGGCCGATAATGCCGACGGAATGGGTGCACACCTTACTCAAGCCGTGGAATTTCTTTGACGAGACGCCAACGCTCGGCAAGAAAAAAGAGCAGAAATAATCCACCGACCGGGCGTAATGCCCGGTTTTTCATCCGCTTACTTGCTGAATTACTCTCCCCGATTATAGTTATTGTTACCTCGCTTAATCCTTTTGCATTTCTTGACACACTTTCACCAGGATTCGGAGTCTCCACAAACAACGTCACAGTTTACTGAGAGGTTTTAGGATGAGAATCAATGAGATCGTCAGGAGTCTCGCGCTGGCGGGATGTTTTATTTCTGCCAGTTCCGCCTGGGCCGCAGAAGCACCTAAGGATGCCACCGCAGCAACGCAACAGGCCAACAACGCACTCTTCAACCAGCTTCCTTTCTCCGATAACACCGATTTTACCAACGCCCACAAAGGGTTTATTGCCCCGCTGCCTCAGGACATTATCAAAGGGGAGCAAGGCAACACCGTCTGGGATCCGCAGCAGTACGCTTTTATCAAAGAAGGCGATAAGGCGCCCGACTCGGTTAACCCGAGCTTATGGCGTCAGTCCCAGCTGATTAACATCAGCGGTCTGTTTGAAGTGACCGAAGGCGTTTACCAGATCCGTAACCTCGACCTGTCAAACATGACCATTATTGAAGGTAAAGAAGGCATTACCGTGGTCGACCCGCTGGTGTCGGCGGAAACGGCCAAAGTCGGGATGGATCTTTACTATAAAAATCGCGGTAATAAGCCTGTGGTCGCCGTTATTTACACCCACAGCCACGTTGACCACTATGGCGGCGTGCGCGGCGTGGTGGACGAAGCTGATGTGAAGTCCGGCAAGGTGAAAGTCTACGCGCCCGCCGGATTTATGGAGGCCGCCGTCGCGGAGAATATCATGGCGGGTAACGTCATGAGCCGCCGCGCCAGCTATATGTACGGCAACCTGCTGAAGCCGGATGCGAAGGGCCAGGTCGGCGCGGGTCTCGGTACCACCACCTCCGCCGGGACGGTGACCCTGATCGCCCCGACCAATATCATCGAGAAAGATGGTCAGAAAGAGGTGATCGACGGCCTGACCTATGATTTTATGCTCGCGCCGGGATCGGAAGCGCCTTCCGAGATGCTCTGGTATATCGAAGAGAAAAAGCTGATCGAGTCTGCGGAAGATGTCACCCATACCCTGCACAACACCTACTCCCTGCGCGGGGCGAAAATTCGTGAGCCGTTGCCATGGTCGAAATACATCAACCAGGCGATTGTACGCTGGGGTGATAAAGCCGAAATCATTATGGCGCAGCACCACTGGCCGACATGGGGCAATGACAACGTGGTTAACCTGCTGAAAAGCCAGCGCGACCTGTATCGCTACATCAACGACCAGACCCTGCGCATGGCGAACGAAGGGCTGACCCGTGACGAGATTGCCGCCAACTTCAAACTGCCAAACTCCCTGGCCAATACCTGGGCAAACCGTGGCTATTACGGTTCTGTCAGCCATGACGTTAAAGCAACCTACGTGCTCTATTTAGGCTGGTTTGACGGCAACCCGGCGACCCTGGACGAACTGCCGCCTGAAGAAGCCGCGAAGAAATTTGTGGACTATATGGGCGGCGCGGATGCCATCCTGAGCAAAGCGAAAACTGACTTTGACCAGGGGAACTACCGCTGGGTGGCTCAGGTGGTCAGCAAGGTGGTCTTTGCCGATCCAAATAATCAGGCCGCGCGAAACCTGGAAGCGGATGCGCTGGAGCAGCTGGGTTATCAGGCTGAATCAGGCCCGTGGCGTAACTTCTACCTGACCGGCGCCCAGGAGCTGCGTAACGGCGTGGTGAAAGGACCGACCCCGAACACCGCCAGCCCGGATACCGTGCGCGCGATGACGCCAGAAATGTTCTTTGACTATCTGGCGGTGCACATTAACGGTGAAAAAGCGGCGGATGCAAAATCGGTGTTTAACATCGACCTCGGCAGCGACGGCGGTAAATACAAGCTGGAGCTGGAAAATGGCGTGCTGAACCACACGGCGAACGCCGAAGCGAAAGACGCTGACGCGACAGTGACCCTCAACCGCGATACGCTGAATAAAATCATCCTGAAAGAAGTGACGCTTAAACAGGCGCAGGATAACGGCGATATCAAAGTGACCGGCGATGCCGCAAAACTTGATGCCATGCTCGGTTACATGGATAAATTTGAATTCTGGTTTAACATTGTGACCCCGTAAAGGCAGCACTCGCGGGCGGACGTTCCGCCCGCTCAAGGAAAATTCTCTTCAATGGAAAAAAGACATCCAGCCACACCCGAACCCGCGATATGGCCTACCCGTAAATCAATGGTTGTTCACGGGCTGGCCGTGAACCTGCCGTGGCTCGCCTTTGTGAATGCCAGCTTTGCCCTTATGGTCCTGCTGCGCAATTCGTTGTTCGGCCATATTGATGCCCTGCTGCACATCAGCCCCCCTCTGCGGCAGATGATTGACGCCTCCATGCTGGGCGTGGTGATCCTTTCCGTGGCGCTGGTGATCATGGCCTGGCGCCACATCCGCGGCGTCAGCGCCGTTTTGTTTATGTGCAGCCTGCTGTGGTCGATAAGTTGTTACTGGTTTATCAACGTGTTACAGCTTCCTCATCCCTGGCCTATATTCGTTACCCTGCTGATGGCCGGTATGACCGCGCTCTATTTTCACCCGGTGGCACTGCTCTGCTTCACCGTTCCGCTATGGGTAAGCCTGCCCGTTGCCAGCATGCTGCTGAATCAGGAAATTAATTATCGCTTTGCCGGGCTGTGGGTGGTGTTCACGTTCATTCTCGTGTGCGGGCGCTATATCCTGTTGAGCTGGTTTGAAGAGGCGTGGCGTCGCAACCAGCAGAATCAGCGTTTAATTTCGCGGCTGGATGCGCTGGCCCATCAGGATCCGCTGACGAAAACGGCCAACCGCCGGGCGATGGAGCTGGTGCTGGAAAATGCCGTAGAGCAAGGCAAACGCTTCGCGGTGCTGATGCTGGATGTCGATTACTTCAAACTGTATAACGATACCTACGGTCACCAGGCCGGAGATGCGTGCCTCGCGCGGGTGGCAGAGGTGCTGAACACCTCGGTGCGCACGCCAGAGGATGTGGTTTCGCGCTACGGTGGCGAGGAGTTTGTGGTGATCCTCTTTGACTGCGAAGAAAGCGTTGCTGAGAAAGTCGCCGCGCGGATCCAGGCTGGCCTGCGCAACGCAGCCATTCCGCACAGCGCGTCGAAGGTGAGTGAATGTGTGACGGCGAGTATGGGCATTGCAGGCTATACCGCAGGGCTGGCCGGCCCGGAAATCATCGCCCGCGCCGATGCGGCGCTGTACAGGGCGAAAGAGGCCGGGCGGGATCGGTGGTCGCTGTAAGTTACGCCGGGTGGCGCTGCGCTTACCCGGCCTACAAAACCAACCTTTTCCTCGATCCCGTAGGCCGGGTAAGGCGTAGCCGCCACCCGGCGTTTTTTTAATACCGCACACACACCGACTTGGTTTCACACCAGCCGTCCAGCCAGTCGGGGCCGAAATCGCGCCCGGTGCCAGACTGCTTCATGCCGCCGAACGGCAGGTTGGCGTCTATCAGCGTGTGGCTGTTCACCCACACGGTACCGGCCTGTAACCTGTCGGTATACGCCAGCGCTTTACTGATGTTCTGCGTCCAGACGCTGGCCGTTAAGCCATATTCAGTGTCGTTCGCCAGCTGAAGCGCCTCTTCCCCATCGGCCACACGAACCAGATTCACCACCGGCCCGAAGACCTCTTCACGCGTCAGTCGCAGATGATTATCCGGGTTGACCACCAGCGTTGGCGAAACGTAATAGCCTTTGCCGTCTGGCCCCCGGTTCCCGGCGATCAGCTCCGCATGGTGCGCCTTCGCCTCATCCAGGAACGCCTGGACCTTATCGCAGTGGGCGCGCGACACCAGCGGGTTGATAAACGCCTCCGGCGACATGCCCGGCCCGACGCTCAGGGACTTCACGGCCTGTTCAAACCCGCTGACCAGCGTGTCAAACAGCGGAGCCTCAATATAAATACGCGAACTGGCCGCGCAGACCTGCCCCTGATTCAGGAAGCTGCCGGTCATCAGCCCTTCAATCACCCACGCCGGATCGGCATCTTTCAGCACGATGGCCGGGTTTTTGCCGCCCAGCTCCAGCGTCACGCCCGTTAGCGTGTCCGCCGCCGCGCGGGCAATCTGCTTGCCCGTCGCCGTCGAACCGGTAAAGCTCACTTTGGCAATGCGCGGGTGCGAGGTCAGCGCCGCGCCACAGACGGCGCCACTGCCGGTCACCACGTTGAACACACCCTCCGGAATCCCCGCCTCGCTCGCCAGTTCCGCCACCCGTAACAGGGTGAGCGGCGTGGTTTCCGACGGTTTGATCACGATGGAGCAACCTGCCGCCAGCGCGGGCATCACTTTCCACATGCCAATCATCAGCGGGAAGTTCCACGGCACAATCCCCGCCACGACTCCCACCGGCTCTTTACGCGTCCACGCCTGATAACGCGCGCCCTGCGGCAGTGGAATCGAGAGATCGAGGGTTTTACCGGCAATTTTGGTGGTCAGCCCTGCCGTGTAGCGCATCCAGTTCAGGGTGCAGCCCACCTCGAAGGCGCGGGAAATGTTAATCGATTTCCCCTGCTCCAGGGTTTCGAGCTGTGCCAGCTCTTCGCCATGCTGTTCCACCAGATCCGCAAACCGCAGCAGGATGCGTTCCCGCTCTGCCGGCAGCCGCCCGGCCCAGCTTCGGGCGACAAAGGCGCGCCAGCCAGACATCACCGCACGATCGACATCATCGACGCTGGCATCGGCGGTAGAGGCAATAACCTCTCCGGTCGCCGGGTTGTAGACGTTCAGACGCTTTTCGCTATCGGATGCCGCCTGACGCCCTTCGATCCACAGGCCGTGCTGGCGATCTAAAAACTGCTGCACGCCCGGCAGGATGGCGACGTGTGATTCGGACATAGAATACTCCTTCGTTATGCTTCGCAGGGTGTGTATGCAGTCTAAGAGGGGATTCGCATTCCTGCTTTTGTCTGTGTGACATTCGCTTTGCCAGCTGTGACAGGGTACGCAAATCGTGATAATTCCCGCTTATATCGCTGTAACCGTTGAATGTTCTTTCCTATAGTCAGCCTCGTAGCCCTGACAAAATGCAACATAAATGCAACAATGCGAAAACAGTGACGGTGCAGCGAGAACATCAATGGCGTGTGCAAGCGAACAGGACAATTTTCAGCAGTGGCTGGCGCAAATTAACCAGGTTTGTGGGCGCTTTGCGGCACGTCCGTTAGAGGGGGCGTTTCTCGGCGAGCTGGAAACCAGCTACACCCAAAGTCTGAAGCTGAGCACGGTGACCGCCGCAGGCGTTAACCTGTTTCGCACCCGTCAGGAGATCAAAAACGGCAACGATGCCTGGTTCTACACCGTGTTTCAGCTGGAAGGCAGCGCCGGAATCGAACAGGACGACCAGCGCGCGATGCTGAAAGCCGGGGATATCACGCTGATTGACGCCTCCCGCCCGTGCTCCATTTACTGGCAGGAGCGTTCCCGCCAGATTTCGCTGCTGCTCCCGCGACAAATCATTGAGCAACACGCGCGTTTTCAGGAAGTGAGGTGCGCGCTGCCCCTCTCCCGCAGTCTGCCTACCGTACAGCTGAGCTACCGTCTGTTGCAGGAGAGCATGGGCAATGCCGATCTCAGCGCCAGTGAAAGCGAAGCGGCGCTTGAGGCGATGGTGTGTCTGCTGCGTCCGGCCTTCCAGCAGCGTGACGAGGTGCTGCCGCGCAAGGAGCGTCAGTTCCGCCACGTTCTGTCCCTGATTGATGATCATATTCAGTCGGAGGCGTTAAGACCGGAGTGGATAGCTTCAGAGAGCGGCATGTCCGTGCGTAGCTTGTACCGCATGTTTGCCGGGAAAGGGCTGGTGGTAGCGCAGTATATTAAGAACCGTCGCCTCGATTTATGCGCTCAGGCGCTGCGTTCCATCAGCGATGACGAAAAGCTGGCGGGGATTGGCTACAGCTGGGGTTTCACCGACCATAGCCATTTTTCCACCGCCTTTAAGCAGCGTTTCGGGGTTTCGCCGGGCGAATACCGCAGGCGTTATCGCTAGCTATTTTTTCAGCCACTTGCCGTTAATTCCCTTCACGTACTCACCCGGCTGCGCGCGGGCCACCAGCTTTTGTCCCGCCATTTTCGCCACCTCGTCGACGGGTAAATTATTACTGTCAGCCAGCTGCTGGTAACTTTCCGTGCGTGCGGCGTTGATACGGTTCACCAGCGCCAGGGTTTCAGCGTCGTGCTGAACGGGCGCAAGATAGCCGCTCAGGGTTTCCCCTACGCGCCCCTGGGCACGCGCATCGTTGAGCGTAAGCGTGGCGGCGTGAACGTTCATCCCCAGCGCCAGTAACATCAGAGCTAATCGTTTCATGACATCCTCAGAACAGATCGCTGCGGGATTTCAGCAGGGCTTCAACGTCTTTATCCACCTTGATATGGATTTCATGCTCGATTTTCACGTTCATGTTGATGGTGATCGGCTCTTTGGGCGCCGCCACTTCAATGCGCGGCGTGCAGCCTGACAGCAGCGCGACGACGGCCACGGTGAGTACACCAGCCCTCTTTTTCATTGTTGTTCCTCACTTTCCTTGCCTGTCGAACCGCGGAGAAGGGGTATCGCCGCATGTTGCTCAAACCATGTTTGCAGATTGTCCCCAAAGCGCAGGCTGCGCCAGAGGGTAAAAATGTTCTCTTCATGGGTGTAATTTAGGTTTACGAAACTGCTTTTGCCTTCGACGCGGCTGGTGCCTTTAATGGCCGCCTGCATGGTTAACACACCCAGATTATCCACATTGAGTTTTGTCCACGACTGCGAAATTTCCATATAGCGGAGCCAGTTGATCGCCGCCCCGGCAACCATATTGTCTTTCACAATGGCATCCGCCGTGTCCTGGTCGATGCGCAGCGTCATCGGCCCCGGGTTGGTCAGCCAGCCATCTTTAATGATCCATTTTTCATTGTCCAGCCAGAACGGCAGCGCGCCGCTCACCGGGCCGGACATGGCAAACTGCTTCGGATTCACCGCGCTTATCAGTTCGCTGGAGGAAATATTATCCACGCGCAGTAAAGCCGGATCGTGCTGCGGCATTCTCAACTGCTGCATGGTGATTTTCCCGCCGAGCGCTTCCACCTTCACGTTGGTGAGCAGGAGCGGGTTCGCTTCGGTCCAGGGATAATCGCCCTGGAGATCCGCGGTGATATTTCGGGCTGTGACCAGGTTTTTCACCTCGTCGATTCGTAACGTTACCGGCCCGCGCGTGCCCAGCGACCAGGTACCCTGGCTTAAGCGGAACGGAAGAACAAAATCCACGCCGTTGATCTCGTTATCCGGCATCCACGCGCTGCCCGCTTTCAGCACCCCGTGCCCCCCGGCCTCAAACCCCTGATCGGGGGCCGCGGAGAAAGCCACCTGCGCGTACATTTCGCCGCCGCGCAGGGTCATTTTCCAGTCTGGCGGGATCAGCGGCTGAAACACCGTAAGAGACTGTTTTGGCCACCAGGCCTGACCGCGAAGGCGTTCGCCGTCCCAGCGTCCATTCACCTGGACCGGGCCGATGTCGTCCGCGTGCAGGTTCCCTTTAAACTGGAACACCGTCGGGTCTGTCCCGTCAACGCTGAAGGTCAAAACGGACGGCGGCAGCACGCTTCCGCCTGAAAAGCTTGTTTGCCCGGCGTTAAGCGCGAGCGCGCCGCTAAAGGTGGGGTTATCCGGGTCCCGCGACCAGCGCACCGGGTGATCCAGCACCAGGCGCGGCTTGCTGACCAGCATCGTACCGTACTGCAATTTGTCGAACCCCGTGGAAAGATCGGTCAGTTCGATAACGTTGTCGCGCCACTCCCCGGTTCCCCGGACATCCCAGCGCGCGTTCATCGGCGTGAAGTTCCCTTTACCCCAGTAGCGCCACTGCCACAAACCGTTGTCCGGTAAAAAGTCGTTAGCCTGGCCGTCCAGATGCAGCTCAAAATCGCCCATTTCGTTTTCATGCGCCCGCAGAATGGCTTGCAGGCGGCCGTCCACGCCCTTCTGCGTGAGCTTCACGCCCGCCAGCGGCCAGCGGATCTCATCGATATCCAGCGAGTCGATGATGCGCCCGCGCGAGCGCAATAAAGCGCCGGGTTCAAACGTAAGCTGCGGATCGTAAAGGCTGCCGGTCAGCATCGCCGGGAGCCTGGCATACAGGATCAGATCGTTTTGCTTGGCTTCCCCGCTCAGGTGCAGCGGCATAGCGCTGTTATCCATACTGAGCGAGCCGGGACCGATATTCAGCACCGCGTTGCCCTTACCCGCATCCCCCTGGGTCAGCACGTTGAGCCGCCCCGTGAAGGTGGCTTTCTCCAGCCCCCGCTGCCAGTTATCCACTTTCAGCCCGACGCGTCCGCTCATTGGCACGCCGGAGGCTAACCAGTTCCAGCGTCCGTCGCTGATGGTCAACTGCTGAGCGGTGATCTGCCACGGTAAATCGAGCAGCGGATCGGGGTTGTCCCGCGCCATGACCACCAGCTGGCCCTGATTGTCCTCCCAGTCCAGATCGGCATCGACCAGCGAGGATAACTGTGGCACGTTAAAGGTCGCGACCGTATGCCCTTTCACCGGCACGCCGTCCGGCACCAGCGGCAGGGTAAATTCACCGACCAGCTTCACGGGCTGCGGCTGATCCGGCAGTTGCACATCGAACTGGCTGATGGAGAGGGTCTGGCCGCGCAACTGCCCCTTAATGCTCACCTGCTTGCCGTTATAGATGATGTCCTGGCGGGCTGGCGTCAGTGAGGCATGCAGCTCACCCTCCCACTGCTGCCAGGGAGAAAGGGTAAAGCGATGGATGGTCAGCCAGGTGTTGGGCAGGATGGCCTGCCACTGCGCCAGCGTTTTCGGCGCCACCGTAGATGGCGCCGATTGCGGTAATTTGCTCAGGCAGACAGAGTTAAGTTCAAGTGCGCCAATATCCAGATCCCAGCGGCTGGGGTGTGACAGAGTCACGTTTTCCACGCGGGCAATTTCACACTCTTCTACCAGATAGCGGAGATCGGGGATGATCAGGGCGTGGCGCGTGAGCCGTGGGCTTTTTTCAAACGCGATGCGCGTTCCAACGGGGAGCCAGATCCCGGCGAGCGTGGGTACCCACTGGGCGAGCGTCATCAGCAGCGTCAGCGGCACAAGAAATAGCAGCAGTAATAGCGCGATTGCGGCTTTGTATTTACCCTTCATGGGCAGTTAATATCCTGATTTTGCGAAAAAAATAAGCCGTTCTTGCCGCTCATTGTCGCATGTTTAGCCAGTCAGTTGAAGGTAATGCCATTTTTAAGAGTAGATGCTCTACAATAATTCATAGAACTTATTGATTTCAATGAATTTTGAAAAATTGTAAGATAATTTTAAACATGCTAACGTGGTTCCAAAATCACTGGAGAAAGTCTTATGAAACTCGCGGTATATAGCACAAAGCAGTACGACAAAAAGTATCTGCAACATGTTAACGAGACGTACGGTTTCGATCTTGAATTTTTCGACTTTCTGCTAACTGAAAAGACGGCTAAAACCGCCCACGGCTGCGAAGGCGTGTGTATCTTCGTTAACGACGACGGTAGCCGACCGGTGCTGGAAGAGTTGAAAAAACAGGGCGTGAAATACATTGCCCTGCGCTGCGCGGGCTTTAACAATGTCGATCTCGATGCCGCCAAAGAGCTGGGTCTGAAGGTCGTTCGCGTCCCGGCCTATTCTCCGGAAGCCGTGGCAGAACATGCGGTCGGGATGATGATGTCGCTCAACCGTCGTATTCACCGTGCCTATCAGCGAACCCGTGATGCTAACTTCTCTCTGGAAGGGCTGACCGGCTTTACCATGTACGGTAAAACCGCAGGCGTCATCGGTACCGGCAAAATTGGCGTGGCCGCCCTTCGCATCCTGAAAGGATTTGGCATGCGCCTGCTGGCGTTTGATCCGTACCCAAGCGCCGCTGCGCTGGAGCTGGGCGTGGAGTATGTCGATTTGAAAACGCTCTTCTCGCAGTCTGACGTTATCTCCCTGCACTGTCCGCTGACCCCGGAGAACTATCATCTGCTTAACCAGTCGGCGTTCGACCAGATGAAAGACGGCGTGATGATCATCAATACCAGCCGCGGCGGGCTGATCGACTCTCAGGCGGCTATCGAAGCGTTGAAAACGCAAAAAATCGGCGCGTTGGGTATGGATGTGTATGAGAACGAACGCGATCTGTTCTTTGAGGATAAATCTAATGACGTGATCCAGGACGACGTGTTCCGTCGCCTGTCTGCCTGTCACAACGTGTTGTTCACCGGACACCAGGCGTTCCTGACCGCCGAAGCGCTGATCAGCATTTCGGAAACCACGCTGGGGAATTTGCGTCAACTCGAAAAGGGAGAAGCGTGCCCGAACGCGATAGTGTAAGCCTGGTAACCCGGGTGGCGGCTACGCCCTGCCCGGCCTGTGGATTGCGTTAATTGTAGGCCCGGTAAGCGCAGCGTCACCGGGCTTTTTGGCTTCAATCCTGCCACGCGCAGGATAGTCTTAGCTGACGTTTGCCGTTCTGATTTATCCAGTGTCCCGAAACAGGTAATAATTTCGCTTAAATAAGTTTGATTTTTACCTCATACCCCTCGAGGCCTGTCATGGCTTCACGAGCGATAAACTCAATTTCAGACACTTCCTGCCCTGTTTTTTTACGTAACTCTGAAATTTTTTTGGTTATAAGCGCTGAAATTTCTTCTTCTGCCTTTTGCGTCAGTGCGTCAACGTTCATGTTTACCTCTTGCAACCGTTTACTGTTTCCATTCTCCAGCAGGCGACAGCTAACGATTAACTGCCTTTCACCATAACTGTATGTAAAGAGTAGACTATCTGTGTAACGTATGCTGCCGTCGCATTTAAATATGCATTTAGATTGCATTATTTAAACAAGGTGTTATTGTCCCAAAGCCTTAGAGCACAAAATAGATAAATATAAGAAAAGCTTTGACTCACACTCGCCCCGCATCAGGGGCATTTTTTTGGCTGTCTGTAAGCAAAAAACCCGCCAGAAGCGGGTTTTTGTGTTATTTGAGAAAATTATTTAAAGACTTCTGCGACGGCCTGGAAGTTAGGGCCATGCTCGCGGGCAGCGATGATGACGTAGTATTTCCCGCCCTTCTCGTCTGCCAGTTTTGAGAGTTTTTGATGAAGATCTGAAGGTGAAGAAATTTGTCCACCTGAAGCCCCTACAGATACATTACCAAGGTATTCAAGCTTGAAGTGGTGCGCTTCATCCTTGGAAATCATATCTGCCGCAGATGCGCCGAAGCTTGCTACTGTTAAAGCCAATACACTCCCTAATAGTGCTTTTTTCATATCATTCCTCCTGTTGATGAATCTATATATTTAACATTAGCAGCAAATATGTAAATGATCCGTATCAATATTGTAGAAGGATTGAGCATCACGACCAGCCATCACTGACCTGAACAGCGGGTACAGCAGGTTCATCTACTATACTGACCTGTGCAGTCGCCATTTATCTGCCGGTTGCGCCTGAAGCAATTGAAACTTACCTGTACCATGACCATCAGGAGAACAATATGCACACGAGTAAAACCCTGAAAAGGCTGCTAGCCGTATCAGCAGTTGCAGCAATGTTCAGCACCGTTGGCGTACAAGCCCAGACAACCAGCGCCGCGCAAACTCAAACTGCGGGCCAGGCTCAACCGGACGCCAGACTCAGCTCCGGCGACGAGAAAGCATTGAAGGACATGGCGCAGGCCAATATCAACGAAGTTGCCGCCGCCAGGCTCGCCCTCGACAAGGCCCAAACCAGTGAAGTGAAAACATTCGCCCAGAAAATGGTCGACGATCACGGCGCCGCGCTGACCAAAGTCAAGACCGTTGCCCAGAAAAAGGGCGTGGAGCTGCCGACCGAACCAGACGCCGCGCATAAAGCCCTGAACTCAAGGCTGGAAAACCAGCGCGGTGACGCTTTTGATAAAATGTATATGGAATATGCTGGCGTGAAGGACCACGAGAAGGTGCTGTCGAAGCTTAAAAGCGACGCCAGTAAAATCGACGATCCAGATGTGAAGGCTCTGGCCAACGAGCACACTCCGGTCGTTGAGCAGCATCTGAAGTCCGCCGAGCAGATGTCAGCGCGTGCTGGCGCATCAGCCGATAAATAACGCGTCGGTAAAACAACTACTGCAAAATAAAGTGGGGCCCGCAGGCCCCACGCTTATTTCCCCTTCCTGCTGAATTATTCCGGCAAGGCGTAGACCACCACCTGATCGCCCACCTGATCCTTCAGGATCGTATTCCCGCCAGCCACGAAGGCCACATACTGGCGACCTTTATATTCATAGACGGACGGGTTCGCTACCGCCGGAGCTTCGGCCTGATCGGACCACAGCTCTTCACCGCTCTCTACCGAGTAGGCACGCACTTTGGCATCCATTGAAGCACCGATGAAGATCACGCCGCCCGCCGTCACTGCCGGAGCACCAATGGTAGGCGAACCCCAGCTTTCCGGCATGAAGAAGCCATACTGCTGGGAGGCGCCAACCGGACGACGCCATTTCACATCGCCCGTGTGCATGTCCAGCGCCACGATTTCACCAAACGGCGGTTGCCAGCACGGCATGCCCAGCCAGTTGCTCGCCACCAGCAGACGCATACCGTACGGGGCGCCTTCCTGTGGGGCAAAGCCGCTTTCGTTGCCGGAGTCTTTGTCTGCGTTATCGTAATCCTCACGGCTGTACAGCTTCACGTACTGGACGATATGCGAGGTGTTGACGATGGCGATCTGTTTTTGCGGATCGAACGCCACCCCGCCCCACTGGACGCCGCCGGCGCTATCGGGATAGGTGAGCGTGCCTTCGCCTTTGGTGGTCGGCGGGGTATACATTCCTTCATAGGTCAGGTTATCCCACAGGCGGGAGCACTGGCCGCCACCGACGATATCCGCCAGCTTCCAGATTTCCGGTTTTTTCGACTGGTCGAGCAGCGGCGCGGGTTTGGTCGGGAATGGCTGCGTGGGCGAGAGAACTTCGCCCTGGACCGATCCATCACCCTGCGGAACCGGACGTTCTTCGATTGGCCATACGTCCTCCCCCGTCAGGCGGTTAACCACAAACAGGAAACCCTGCTTGGTGGCCTGCACCAGCGCCGGGATCTGCTTGCCGTCTACGGTGATGTCCATCAGCGTCGGGGCGGAGTTGATATCGTAATCCCAGACATCGTGGTGTACCCACTGACGGGACCAGACCACTTTACCGGTGTTGATGTCCAGGGCGGTGGTCGAGGTGCCAAGCGGAATAGCGTCTACGCGGTTGCCGCCCCAATAGTTGGGAGACGGCGATGAGACCGGGAGATAGACCAGCCCGTTGGCCTCATCGGCGGACATGTGCGTCCAGACGTTGGCGGTACCGGTACGCTTGCGGATCTCTGCCGGGATCGCCTCAAAGGTCCACTCAAGCTTACCGGTCTGGGCGTTGACTGAAAAGACGGTGCCCGGAGGGGCTTCGGCATAGGCCCAGTCTTTCCCGGCCCAGCCCACCAGCAGATGGTTGCCGACAACGGTTGGCGGTTGCAGGACAGAGAGCGGATACTTCGCGTTAACGGTGTTCCACTGGTTCAGATCCAGCACGCCGTTGTCCGCAAAGCCGCTGCACGGTTTGCCTGAATCAGCGTCCAGCGCAAAAAGCTTGCCGTCAACGGTGCCCATATAGACCATCTTCTGGCATGCCTCACCCGTCACCGGATTTTTGGCCTGCCAGTAGGAAACGCCGCGGTTTTTCAGCACCGGCTGGGTCAGCGCCTTGCGCGACGATTTGGTGTCATAGTGCCACTTCTCTTTACCCGTCCCCGGATCCAGCGCAATCAGGCGATCGAATGGCGTGCCGATATAGAGCGTATCGTTGGCGAAAATGGGCGTTGCGGACCAGACGGTAGCTGGCGTATCGCCTTTACCATCCGAGACGTCGCCGGTATGGAACTCCCAGACTTTCGTTAATTTCCCGACGTTATCCGCCGTAATTTGGGTCAGGGGACTGTATTTCTGCGCGTTAAGCTGGCCGTGGAAGCTGTCCCAGGTGGCGGTGCCGGGCACCAGCGGCGTCGCTGGCTGGCTGGCCGAGGCGACTCTCTTTCCATCACCGCTGCCGGTTGAGGCATCGTCGGTGGTTTTTGTGGTTCCGGGCGCCTGCTGATCGGCCGCATCAATGTTCAGTGATTCCTGTGTCCCCTGCGAGGCTTCAGCGGCCTTATCCTGCGCCTGTAGCGCGAGCGGAGCGACCAGCAGCGCCAGCGCCGTCATGCTGACTTTTATGAAGGGATAATGCTTATCGTTGTGCACGGGCGGCTCCTCAGCTTCTGACGGGATGGTTGTAACGAGCGGAATGGCTGCTCAGCATAATCAGACCAATCAGGCCGACCACCATGGCTGCCGTTATGATGAACTGGTGCAGCAGCGCGGCGGCGAAAGCAATACCCGCCAACACCACCAGGGTGACAATAATCAGAAAAACGCGCGCCCCGCGACGCGATGCCGCACGTAACATAAAGGTCAGGATCGCCAGCACTACGCTGGCAATGACCACGCCCAGTGCGCCAATGGTGCCAGTGACGCCGGTAAGCGGCGTCCACCAGGCGTATAGCGCCACCGCGAAGGCTATTATCGCGGTCAGCAGCAGCAAAATGCTACCGACCCGCGAGGATTGAGAATGCAACATACCAGGAAACCCCCTCTAAAATGCAAAATTGACCATTATTAAGGCGTTTTCGTGAATATATACCCCTGCTGCCCGCCGCTATTAAGGGAACGCGACGTGTGGAGCGGCGGCATATTTCACTAAACGTAACTGAGTATAGAAGAGGATTTTCTTATGGGGCGTTTAATAGCAGGCATACGACGTCCTGAACCCCTTCGCCACCATAAAGAGAGCGTTATGTTACAAGACGGTTCGAAAGCTACGAGCGGGTTACGCGATTGTCTACATTCTGTTTTTTAATTTCAGGCATAACGGGATAATTTCACGCCCAATAAAATAATTAAATAAGCCCCCCTTCAATATGATGGCGCCTTATGGTACTTAATAAAACAGGGTGTTTATTCTTTAATTAACAGACGTGCAGGCAGGGAAAGTCAGTCGTTATTTGTCCGTTAATTTAACAAATCCCTTTCTTAATTAACCGCCTGTTAAAGCATCGTCAAAGAATAACGATAGTTATTGCAGGCATACACATAAGGTTTTCGGTATGCAACATCAACCCCCTCCCACCCGTGACGTAATGGCGCAGCGACGACTACAGACAGATAAAAACTAAATAAGTCGTCGCCCCTCTAACAACGCGGTAAAATATGATGAATAAAGCCACAACTCTCTCAGCTAATATTACAACACGCTCTAACTGGCACTGGCAGGATAATATCTGGACGCTGGGCCTTTATGGTACAGCCGTCGGAGCGGGAACACTGTTCCTTCCCGTGGAAATCGGCACCCGTGGTCCGGTTATTTTTCTGGTTATGCTCCTGCTGGGGCTGCCGTTATCCCTGATCCCCCATTTACTCCTTTGTCGTGTATATATGCGTGAAGAGAAGACTGAAAACGGCACGTTGCCGATCTTCGGCTCCTTCTTCAGCGGAAGGGGTGAAAAGCTGATCACCCTGTTCTATTGTGTGACCTTCTTCCCGGTAACCCTGGTTTACGGGGTGGCGCTGATTAATGCGCTGAGTAATTTACTGGTGGAGCATCTGCATATTACCGCCATCAGCCGTGGGCCATTGTCGTTTATCGTGGTTGCTGCGCTGTATGTGGTGCTTAGCAAGGGCCGGGACAGAGTCGTGGCCATTATGAGCGCACTGGCGCTGCCGTTCGCGGCATCTGTACTGCTGATCGCCGTATCACTTATCCCGGGATGGCATCTGTCTAACCTGACCGATACGGCCGCTGAAATGAACGCCACGCCGCTGCCGGTAACGCTGAAAAATATCTGGCTGACGCTGCCGCTTATTACCTTCTCGTTTTGCTGTGCGCCTATGGTCTCCCCGCTGAGCTCTTACTACCGGGAGAGGAAAGCGGAGGGTGAGAAAAAGGCACTGTTCGTGATCCGTATCGCCTACTTAGCTATCTTCGCCAGTATCCTCTTTTTCGTGCTGAGCTGCGTGCTGGGGATCCCCCATGACAACTTTGTGCGAGCGAAGGCGGAAAACCTGAATGTGCTGTCGGTGATGAAGGGAAACGGTGATTTCAGCCTGATTTACCACATTGCCCCGCTCATCGCTATCATCGGTATGACGAAATCCTTCCTCGGCGTAGGTCTGTCGGTCGCACAAACGTTTGGTCAGCTGGCTGCCAGCGTATCCGGCAAAAAGGCCAACGCCAGCAAGCGGCTGGCCTCTCTGGCGCTGTTCCTGCTGACCTATGGCATTGTTTATGCCAATCCGGATGTGCTCAGCCTGATTGAAATGTTCTGCGGACCACTGATCGCGGTGATTCTGTTCCTTATCCCGGCGTACCTCATATACACCCGCCCCTCGCTGGCAGAGCTTCGCGGCGTGACGGTGTTTTTGGTTGTTCTGGGCGGGCTGGCAACGCTGTCTGCATTGCTCTGGACAATGCTTTAGTCTGAACGCCGTTTGACTGTACCCATATACAGTAGTATTTTACGTTCAGGCTGAATCACATGCGTAATATCCATAAGGTAAACAATCATGTTTGTGGAACTGGTTTATGACAAGCGAAACGTACACGGGCTGGAGGGAGCCAGGGAAATCATTCTGGCCGAACTGACAAAACGCGTGCACCGGATTTTTCCTGATGCCAGCGTGACGGTTAAGCCAATGCAAGCGAACGGCCTGAACAGCGACGCCAGCAAAAGCGACCGTGAAAAGCTCAACCGCATGCTTGAGGAGATGTTCGAAGAGTCGGACATGTGGTTAATACAAGAGTAACCGGGCGCAAAGCCCGGTTCTGGCTTCGGGAGACAAAGAGCATACAACGTTAACTTTGCGTAATTTCTTCCGCTATCGCGACGTACCGATTTACGCCTCCATGGTTCCCCCAGCATAATCCCACCGATCCAATTGTAAGACATATCCAGCGCGCGCCACATTTTCTTCCTGCCTTGTACTTTCAGTCTGACTGACTGGAGGTTTCTGTGTGTGGCCTTTTATGAAGAATCCGGTTTGGGGTTATTCGAGGTAGCCCGCTGAAATGGAAACGTGAGCAAGCTCATCCGCTATGAACGAGGAACGGACGATCTAAGGGGTGTTCATTTCCTGGCCATTCGTTTGCCAAGAGCAAAGCAGACCATTGGCAGGGGAAGCGTCACTACCAGCAGCATCCATAGCAAAGTATATACTGTGTCCACCCCGTCATTTTGCAGATTGGTATACAGCTTTACCGGTATACCCTGCGGGAAATAAGCAAAGATCATCACGATCCCGAACTCGCCTACCGCGCGAACCCAGGCGAGTGTTACGGCAGAAGCCAGCCCAGGCAATGCCAGGGGTAATGTAAGAAAACGAAAGCGGTTCCAGGGAGAAGCTCCCAACGTTTGTCCCGCTTCAAGAATATTTTGGGGAACAGTGGCAAACGCCGAACGCGACACCACGATAAAATAAGGCAAAGCGCCGTAAACCTGAGCCAGCACAAACGCCGCCGGATTATTTACCAGCGTAGCTCCCAACAGTGAAAGCCAGCGGCCAAACACGCCATAAGGCCCGAAAGCCGAAACCAGCAAAATCCCCATTGCCAGCGGTGGCGTCAGCAGAGGGATCATCACCAGCAGTTCACCGATCAATCGTTTTCGACCCGTGGCTTGTGACAGCCACCATGCCACCGGCATGCCGATAAGAATGATAATTCCGAGTGCCAGCACACCCAGTCCCATAGAGACGGCAATGGCGCTGTCGTCTCGCCAGGCCAGCTTCAGATGATGCCAGGGCGTGACGCTAATCAGCGTGATAAAGGGGATACTTAACAGCAGGATAGCGGGCAGAGATAACCACCCCGCCACCCAGCCCGGTTTTCTTAGCGGGCGTATAAGCTGTCTCCTTTAGGTTCGGCGTAGCCAAACGCTTTGAACAATTTCTGCCCCTCGGCGCTTTGCATGAACGATACGAACTTTTGTCCCTGTTCTACACCATTCGGCGCGTTTTTCAGCACCGCCGCATAGAACACCATTGGTTGAGTGTGCAGAATTTGATCCTGGCCTTTACTGTCTTTAATGGTAAAACTGACGGTGTCATACCACTGTTTCGTCATCGCCGGGTTGCTGAGGTTTATTTCATCCGGCAGCGCGACATACGGCAAATGCGCTGAGCGAACTTCACTCTCGTATCCCGCTGCTGCATCCACCTGACCGCTTTCCAGACGCGCCAGCAGCCCTCCTTCCTGATGAGTCTGCTGTGGGTTTTGCAGCGAGCCTAAAATTTTATCTGTGATGCCCGGCATGTTGTAATACTTTTCCGCCAGCATCAGGCTAAACACAATATTCTGGCCTTTTGGGTCGACATAAGGATCGGTGCGGCCAAATGAGACATCTTTCTGCGTCAGCAGAGTCAGCCACGAGCCGTCTTTCTTTCTGTTGGCCTGTTCAAACTGCGCTGCATGTTTACCCTCAGGACTGTAAGCGACCACCATGCTGGTACTGGCGACAGGGACCGCCTCATCTATCAGCCCGGCGTCTTTGAGAATTTGCATCGGCCCCGGGGTGATGGAGACAAACACATCGGCCTCAATTTTGTGGCTTGCAAGCAGGCGTGCCATCCCGTATGCACCCTGGCCCTGCCCCTGATAGCCGTCGTTATTTGCTCTGGAAAAAGCCGGACCTAACCCCTGGTCCATTACTTTGCCCATGGAACCGGCATAAGTCACCCTGATATCCTTTGCCAGCGCCATGGATGGCATTTGCAGCAGCGCAACCGCCACCAGCGCAACCTGCATTCGTTTCCTGGCCATAAACACCCTCTCGTTATATATTTTTTTATATATCGAATTTTCCAGAAAAATCACCGCAATGACAACCTCCTCAAGCGCGCCGTTGATGCAAGGTTGAATAAAAGGAAATCGGTCTGGGTGGTGCATGGTCGACTTAGTCAGATGTTGTCATCCAAATGTGGGCAATTGTTCATGAAACATGCTGCGTAAACTCCTCGTGGCTTTGCGTAGAAGAATCTTGAACTCATTGTCATCAATGTCTTTTGCACAGTTGTAGCCCAACTCGCTATATAGTTAAATATATAGCGATTAAATAACTTCTGAGGGTTGTATGAATTTGTATATGTTTTATGTCGGCGGAAATGCCGGTAAATCCAATATTGAAGTCCACGACATCCAGTTTGTGGCGGCACGTAAGCCCAATGATGCCTGGCCTGCACTGCGTGAAGCATGGTTTGGTGATAGTGATAAAATTCATATAGACGGCTATAGCCGTATCACGTGGGCCGACGGATACTCTGTCACGCTTTCCCCGGAGCCGCCCCAGTCTACGAAGAGATTATTTTTCGTCAATGCGGGTGGTTACAGGCCGGATACGCTTGCAGAACTGCACGAATATGATCTGTTCGTCGCCGAAAATGCCCGGCAGGCTAAGGAGAAAGCATTACTAACGCTACTTTGCGGTGTCGATCAACAACATAAGGATAATTTAAAAGAGGTTGATGATTGCCTGTTGCTTGAAAAGGTTGGAGGGTTGTTTATTCATCTGACACCCTGCGATACAGGGCATCGCGATCTTCCAGAGTGGCAGGGATATTTACCGATAGGCGCATGAAACTGCAAAAAGAGACGCATTGCTTCAGGATGAAACAGGTCCCCTTTTAGTATTGCTCAGGATGCCCCTCGAGTCTGAGGGCGTCCTGTTCATTGAATATTTACGCTTTTGCGTCTGGCTGTTTTATTGTATATCCAACATACGTCTTCTTTAACTGGCCCAATGTTTCCGGCACCAGGCTCGTCACCCGTTCAAACCGGCACATTATTCGTTACCAGGATGGCAATGGCATGGCGGCCATCGCCGTGTCGTTGCCGCTGGTGGGGCCGAAGCGCATTTCGGAACAGGTGATGGCCAGGATAGCGATAAGCTGATTAGATCAGAATGTGTAACTCATGCTTACCGAGACGCTACGCGGTTCGCCATAGACGGCAGAGTCATCGAGGTAGGAGTAGTATTCGCGGTCGAACAGGTTACGAACGTTTGCCTGCACCGCCAGCTGTTTCGTCAGCTGATACTGCGCGAACAAGTCGACGAGCGGATAGCTGCCCTGATAGAGGCGCTGCGTCTCGCCGTCCGGACCGGTGACATCTTTGTACACCTGATTCTGCCAGTTCACGCCGCCGCCTACGGTCAGATCCGGAAGCGTCGGGACGCGGTAACGGCTGAACAGCTTAAGCTGCGTCTGCGGCGCAAAGCTGTTGAAGCGGCCATCTGAATCACGGGCAACATAGCGGGTCGCGCTGAAGGTAAGCTGTAGATTGTCGGTAACGGCACCGTTCACCTCAAATTCCGCCCCTTTGCTCACTGCGCCTTTGGTTGCCCGATAAGCTTGTTCGCTGGATCCATTAACGAATACCCCGCTGATTTCCTCCCCCGCGTTCTCCTGTTCTATGCGGAATACGGCAACGTTGGTGGTCAGTCGACCGTCCATCCAGTCTGCCTTCAGGCCGGTTTCATAATTTTTACCGGTGACGGGAGAGAGCCATGCCCCCTCTTTCGTGCGTTTGGTTTGCGGGGCAAAAATTGAGGTATAGCTGGCGTAAGCGGAAAGGCTGTCGTTGATGTCATACACCAGCCCGCCGTAAGGGGTGGTGTTGTATTTACGCATATCGCCGCTGCTGCCATCTGAGCTGTACTGGGTATAACGTGCGCCAACGATTAGCGACAACGGATCCGCCAGCGACAGGCGTGCCGCCGTATACGCCGATTTTTGCCGCACGATATCATCCGCATTTTGATACCAGTCGCCCCACTCCGGCTCGGCCACGCTGCCGTCCCAGCTGTTGTTGAAGATGCCAATCTGAGCACTGTCCATTGGCCCGTCTTTGCTGAAGGTAGCATTGTGCTGTCGGCTATAGTTGGCTCCGGCCATCAGCTGATGTTGACGCCCGAGAAGTTCAAAAGGCCCGCTGGCGTAGGCATCAAAGGCGTCCAGAGTGCGCTTGCCGCGATCCTTACTACCCCAGCCTGATGCGCCTTCTCCGGTGGTGGCGTCCGGATTGCCCATCACATAAAGCAGGGTATCATTGAACGTTTGCTCGCCGTGGGTTCCATTGAAACGCACCGACCAGCCGTTATCCCAGTTGTGGGTGAGGTTAGCAAAAACTTTACGCGACTCAACGGAGTATCCCGTCCAGTCTGCCGAGGTATTGACGTTGCGATCGTAATGGGTACGGCTGCCGTTACTGTACAGGCTGGGTAATCCGCCCCAGGTCGGGTTGGCTGTGTTTGTTTGCTGATAGTCCCAGCCCAGCGAGGCCGTCGTGTGTTCCGTTACATCGCCTTCAATGACGCCATAGAGAAATTTCTTGCGCTTGCCATATCTGTCAAGCCAGCTGTCCTGATCCTGATAACCTGCCACGACGCGCCCACGCAGGCTGCCGTCGGAATTGAGGGGCGCGGAGATGTCGCCCACATAACGCTGTTTGTTCCAGCTTCCGTAACTTGCGCTGACGTTGCCCCTGAAGGTTTTACTGTCGGCACGTTTACGCACCATGTTCACCGTTGCTCCCGGATCGCCAGCGCCGGTCATCAGGCCGTTTGCGCCACGCACAATCTCTATACGATCATAAATGGCAGTATCTTCCTGCGCATCGCCAAAGTTCCACGCGTCGCCCATTGATGTGGGGATCTCATCGTAGGCAAAATTGGTGATTTCAAAGCCGCGGGAAAAGTAGCTGGAACGCTCGCTATCAACCTGCTGCGACGAAACGCCGGTGGCATTGGTAAGTACCTGGTCAATGGTTTGCAGGTCTTGATCCTGCATACGCTGGCGCGTGACGACGCTGACTGACTGGGGATATCGCGCGGGGTCAGCAGCATTTTGGTGCCTGAACGCGTGGTTTTTACCGCATAATCCTGCTGCGAGTCGGCGCTCCCGTTCCCGTCACCGTAGACAACCATCTCTTGTTCTTGCGTATTTTCATCCGCCTGTGCCGGGTGCATGACGGCGGACATTGCCAGCGCAAGCAGTGAAAGTGAGAAGGAAGCAGGAATTAATCCTGCGGGCGCTTTCGCGCGATTAGCCCTGCCTTTAAAAATCATCATGTTACCTGTCTGTTGTTGTCGTTATGTGCAAATCATTCATACAAATAAGAATGGAAATGATAATTATTTGCTTTATTATGCACAGGTAATTTTGTAAGTTAAATGTAAATAAATGTATATTTATCAAAATCAGCGCGGCACGCGCATGACAGGAACAAAAAATGAACACATTCCATTGGCTAAAAGGAAAGACATGGGGCTTAAGCATTCTTACCGCGGCGTTAACCCTGAGCGCAACGGCGTCAGCAGCCCTCCCGGATTCGGCTGAACTCAAGCAGCGCGAACTCGCGGACGGTCTGTATGAGATGGTTTACTCCCCAACGGCAAACGCGTTGTACGTTGCGAGCGCGCAGAGTTTCAAAAACGTCAACGGCGGGGTGCTCTATAAACTGGATCCCACAACGCTTGCCACGCAAGGTGAAACCCACACCGACCTGAAAAACTTCGGCATGGCAGCGGACGATAATGGCAAGGTCTACTACACCACCAACACCCTTGATGGCGGGGTATCGAAAGTGGACGTGCAAAGCGGCAAGGTGCTACAGCGCCTGATGTTTGAAGGCAAAGACAAGGATGGCGACCCGGTTGGTGCGCGTGAAATCCTTTTCCACAAGGGACAACTGTTTATCGGCGGCGTTGCCGACCCTGGGTTTATCTCCGTGGTTGATGCCAACACTATGACGCTAAAAGCCCGAATCGAAAATGCCGGGAAATGGGTGACGGGGATTATTTATTCGCCTCTGACAGACCGCCTTTATGCCGCCAATGGCGGCGGTGAAATTCTGGTGATTAACCCGGAGACGTATAAAATCGAACAGCGCTGGACGCCGGGAGATAAAAAAGCGTATTTGTTCCTGAATATGGCAGAAGATCCGGCCACCGGGCGCCTGTTCGTGACTGATGATTCAAAAGCCAAAACCACACTGGTATTTGATGAGCGCAGCGGGAAAGTTATCAAGCGTCTTAAAGGCGATGCGCTGGGAATAAAGTTTAACGCTGAGCGCAACGAAATTTTCATCACTCAGCGCGAATCCAGGAAGGTGTTGCAGCTTGACGCCGGGAGCTATGCTGTGAAAAACAGCTGGACGTTCACCAGCCATCCCAACAGTCTTCTGGTAACACCGGACGGTAAAACGTTATACGTAACCGTGAAGCAGGACTTCAATGACGACAACACGACGAAAGGCCCGGATAGTGTGGTTCGTATTTCATTAAATTAAACAATATACAGCCATCCTGTGAGGGATGGCTGACTTATAAACGTGGACGCTGAAGCAGTATATTTAGTCCGGCCAACGGATAAAGCCGGGTTAAAGCGCCAGATGTTCTAAAGTCGCGGGGATCCTTACTGGGTAAAAGTAAAGGTGTAGCTACGTGAAGCTGGCCCCTATCCTCCTGCAAATTTCGCAGAATTAAGGATTCATTTTGGGAAAGAAAAAACCGGGCCTCGCGCCCGGTTCTGTTCCCACACTAAAAAAGCCTTACGCACTCAATCCGCGATTCTCCAGCATCGGTTCAATCTTCGGATCGTGCCCGCGCCAGTTCCGGTAAAGTTCAGCTAAATCAGTGCTGTTGCCGCGGGACAAAATCGCCTCGCGGAATTTCTGTCCGTTTTCGCGCGTCAAATCGCCCTGCTCGACAAACCACTGATATCCATCGTCCGCCAGCATCTGCGTCCAGAGATAGGCGTAATACCCTGCCGCGTAGCCGCCGCCGAAGATATGGGCGAAATAGCTGCTGCGATAGCGCGGCGGTACGGCTGGAAGATCCAACCCCTCTTTTTTCAACGCGGCGGCTTCAAAGGCTTCCACGTCTTCAACGGGCTCCTGAATGCCGTGCCAGTTCATATCCAGCAGCGCGGCGCTCAATAGCTCCGTCATGTCATAACCCTTATTAAACTGGGTCGCATTGAGCATTTTTTCCCGCAGCGCATCCGGCATCGGTTCGCCGGTTTGATAGTGACGAGCAAAGTGCGCAAACACCTGCGGATGGCTGGCCCAGTGTTCATTGATTTGCGAAGGAAATTCAACGAAATCACGTGGCGTGTTGGTGCCTGAAAGCGTGGCATAGCGCTGGCTGGCAAACAGGCCATGCAGGGTATGGCCAAACTCGTGGAACAGGGTAATCACATCATCCCAGGAGATCAGCGCGGTCTGCCCGTTCGCCGGTTTTTGATAGTTGCAGACGTTATAAATCACCGGACGCGCGGCAAACTCATAAGACTGCTCAACAAAATTCCCCATCCACGCGCCGCCCGCTTTGGAATCACGCGCGAAAAAGTCGCCGTAGAACAGCGCCATGCCTTCACCCGTGTGGTCGAAAATCTCCCACACGCGAACATCCGGGTGGTAAACCGGAATATCAAAACGCTCGACAAAGCGGATACCGAACAGCTGCGTGGCGGTCCAGAATACGCCATCTTCCAGCACGGTATTGAGTGCGAAATAGGGTTTGATCTGCGACTCATCCAGCGCGTATTTCGCTGAGCGCACGCGTTCGGCATAAAACGCCCAGTCCCAGGCCTGTACCGTAAAACCACCCTGCTCGTCGTCGATGACCTTCTGAATATCCGCCTGCTCCAGCGCGGCCCTGCCGCGTGCCGCAGGAACTATCCCGCGCATGAATTCGAGCGCGGCTTCCGGCGTTTTCGCCATCTGATCGGCAATGCTCCAGCTCGCATAGTTGTCAAAGCCGAGCAGCTGCGCCTGTCTTGCCCGCAACGCGGTAAGCCGACGGATCAGCTCGCGCGTATCGTTTTCGTCGCCTTTCTGAGTGCGTTCCCAGCCCGCGCTGAACAACTTTTTACGGGTCTCGCGCAACGACAGCGCCGCCAGCGCGGGCTGTTGCGTGGTATTCAAAAGCGGGATCAGCCAGCGATCCGTCAGCCCTTTTTCTGCGGCAGCGTGAGCCGCGGCAGCCACCTCCTCCGCACTGAGCCCGTCAAGCTGGTGAACATTGTCCACCACCAGCCCTCCCGCCTTGTTCGCCGCCAGCAGGCGCTGGTTGAACTGGCTGGTCAGGGTGGCGGCTTCGGTATTCAGGGCTTTCAGCTCGGCTTTTTCATCGGCGTTCAGACGCGCGCCCGCAAGAACAAAGTGCTGATACATCTCCTCCGTCAGTCGTCGGGATTCGGCATCCAGCGCCTCGCGATCCTGCCAGACGGCTTCCACGCGGGCGAAAAGCGTATCGTTTAGCCAGATATCGTTCGCCAGCCCGGCCAGTTCGGTGGAGAACTGCTCGTCCAGCCCCTGAAGATCATCGTTGGTGTGTGCGGACGTCATGGCAAAGAACACGCTGCTCACGCGCGACAGCATGGCCCCGCTCTTTTCCAGCGCCAGCACGGTATTGTCGAAGTCCGGCGCGGCGCGCTGCGCGATAATCGCGTCAATGTCTGCACGCTTCAGGCGCATTGCTTCATCAAATGCCGGACGATAATGGCTGTCGTTAATCGCATCAAAACGAGGCGCCTGATAAGGCAACAGGCTAATTTCAAAAAAAGGATTGTTGACCGACATCGTTTACTCCTGAGCACGGTATTTCTCCCCAGAGTAGGCCAGCCTGCGCCGGCCTGCAATGGCGTCATACAAATGTTGCCTTAACGACGTGCCGGAGAGCGTGCTATGTTAGTACAACACAAAAAGCGTTGAGGAACAGTGAGATGATTATTTTAGTTACCGGGGCGACAGCGGGTTTTGGTGAAAGCATCACGCGTCGCTTCGTCGCCAACGGACACAAAGTGATTGCAACAGGGCGCCGTCAGGAGCGTTTGCAGGAGCTAAAAGACGAGCTGGGTGACAGCATTCTGACCGCACAGCTGGACGTGCGCAACCGCGCCGCCATTGAAGAGATGATTGCCAACCTGCCTGCCGAATGGCGTGAAATTGACGTGCTGGTCAATAACGCCGGCCTGGCGCTGGGCATGGAGCCTGCCCACAAAGCCAGCGTGGAAGACTGGGAAAACATGATCGACACCAACAACAAAGGGCTGGTGTACATGACCCGCGCCGTGCTGCCGGGCATGGTTGAACGTAACCGTGGCCATATCATTAACATCGGTTCCACCGCCGGAAGCTGGCCTTACGCGGGCGGCAACGTCTATGGCGCGACCAAAGCCTTTGTCCGCCAGTTCAGCCTGAACCTGCGCACCGACCTGCACGGAACCGCGATCCGCGTGACCGATGTTGAACCGGGTCTGGTAGGCGGAACTGAATTCTCCAACGTGCGTTTCAAAGGCGACGACGCGAAAGCGGATAATACCTATGAAAACGCGAATGCGCTGACGCCGGAAGATATCACCGAAACCGTCTGGTGGGTCGCGACCCTGCCGAAGCATGTCAACATCAATACGGTTGAGATGATGCCCGTCAGCCAGACCTATGCCGGACTCAGCGTGCATCGCGGTTAATTTACCCTGCCCGGCCTGCGGGCCGGGTATGTGATGGCAGGGAAAAGAATGGTAGTATGTTCAGGTTAACTCTCTGAGAAATCACAACCCATGGCCGCTGAATCGCAACTTAATCCTACCCAGCCCGTTAATCAGCAAATATATCGCATCTTACGCCGTGATATTGTTCGCTGCCTGATCCCACCGGGAACGCCACTCTCAGAAAAAGAGGTTTCGGTACGTTTTGACGTTTCCCGTCAGCCCGTACGTGAGGCGTTTATTAAGCTTGCAGAAAACGGCCTTATTCAGATCCGCCCTCAGCGCGGCAGCTATGTAAATAAAATTTCGCTTTCGCAGGTACGGAATGGCTGTTTTGTTCGCCAGGCCATCGAGTGCGCCGTGGTGCGTCGCGCCGCGTCGCTCATCAACGATAACCAGTGCTACCTGCTGGAGCAAAACCTGCATCAGCAACGAATCGCCATCGACCGCAAACAGTTAAACGACTTTTTCCAGCTGGACGACGAGTTCCACCAGAAACTGGCGCAGATCGCCGAGTGCCAGCTCGCGTGGGATACCGTCGAAAACATCAAAGCTACCATCGACCGCGTGCGCTACATGAGCCTCGACCATGTTTCTCCGCCAGAGATGTTGCTGCGCCAGCATCATGATATTTTCAGCGCGCTGAAAAAACGCGACGTGGAAGCCGTAGATAAAGCGATGACGCTTCACCTTCAGGAAATTAGTGAGTCAGTTCAGTTAATTCGTCAGGAAAACCGCGAGTGGTTCAGCGAAGAATAAAACCTCGCCGCCCCCTTTCGGTTGCGGCGAAGTAATTAGCGGACCACTAATACCGGAATAGTGGCGTAGCGCAGGATAGTTTCAGCATTCGAACCCAGCAGATGGGTTGTAATGCTCGGATTTTTTGATCCGATAACAATGACATCATATTTCCCCTCTTTGCTGAGCTTGATGATTTCATCGCGTACGTTGCCGAAGCGAACTTCACAGTCAATATTGTCCGGGGACATATCAAAGAGCCGTTTCAGCGCCTTCATCTTCTTATCAGACTCGGCGGTCATATACTCTTCGAACTTCTTAATATCGGCATTGAACCCCCGCAGTAACGAACGGCTGCTGTTAGGGAGAATGTTGACCAGGGTGATCGTCGCGCCTTCCGCCTTCGCGAGGTTGACCGCGTGGCGTACCGCTTTATCACTCAAATCCATTTCAAACACATCAACAGGCATCAAAATTTTCTTATACATAAGCCTGACTCCTTTTCCGATGAAGGGTTATTTTCTGCCTCCAGAATGACATTGTGGATATAAACAAAGCCTAAACACTTGCACCCGGAAACTATCAATTAAGGAAAATAACTGTCCGCTTTGTAAAGTGGTGTCCTGAACCGTCAACGCCTGCATGAAATAAGAAAAAAGTGTGAGCTTGATCAAAAGCAAATAATTTCGTTAAAGAGAGGCGTATTAATAGTGCCCCGTGAACGGCAGCCGTTGAATTAGCGCCGTAACGGATAAGTACGAGAGGAGAAAATACCATGATGACATACGACCGTAACCGAAATGCAATCACCACTGGTAGCCGCGTCATGATTAGCGGCACAGGCCAGTTCGGCGTGATTAAAGCGATCCACAGCGACGGCCTTAATGCCGAGCAGGTGCGCCGTGGTAAAACGGTTGAAGTCGAAGGATGCGAAGGTAAGTTCGAACCGATTGAGCTGATTCGCCTGGGGATGCACTAAGCTGCGCCCCGACATGCCGCCGCGGACGGCGGCATGTCATCGCGTTAAAGCCGGGAGGCGTACTCAGCAACCGTGGCCTTCGCGCCTTTTTGCAGCAACGTTTGATAGGCCTGCATGACCGCAGCCACAAACACCGCGTCCTTCGGCAGCTCGTTACCGAAAATAGCCTCAATGCCCAACAGCGCGCTAACGCGGCTTTTGCCTTCAGCGCTACCGTTTACCGCCGCCTGAATCACCGCCAGCTGCGGATCGCTCACCTCAATCGCGTTACCCTGCTCATCCACACCGCCGACATAACGCATCCAGCCCGCAACACCGAGGGCCAGCAGCGGGAAGGGTTTCTGGTGGACAAGGTGCCAGCGAACGGAATCGAGCATCCGCTGCGGCAATTTCTGGCTACCGTCCATGGCGATTTGCCAGGTGCGGTGACGCAGGGCCGGATTGCTGTAACGTGCGATCAGCTGGTCGGCATAGTGAGCTAAATCCACCCCCTTCACTTTCAGCGTCGGCGCCTGCTCTTTCAGCATCAGCGCATGCGCGGCTGCGCGATAATGTTCATCTTCCATGCAGTCGTTAATGTGCTGATAACCGGCCAGGTAGCCGAGATAGGCCAGGAACGAGTGGCTGCCGTTAAGCATACGCAGCTTCATCTCTTCAAACGGAATGACATCAGAAACCAGTTCCGCACCTGCCTTTTCCCACTGTGGACGTCCGGCGACGAAATTATCTTCTACCACCCACTGGCGGAACGGCTCGCAGGCGACACCTGCCGGATCGCGTACGCCGGTTAGCTGTTCAATTTTATCCAGCGTTTCAGCCGTGACGGCGGGCACAATACGGTCCACCATGGTTGACGGGAAGGTGACGTTCGCTTCAATCCAGTCGGCCAGTTCGCCGTCAACAGCGCGCGCGTAGGCGCAGGTGACATTGCGCATCACGTGGCCGTTTTCCGGCATGTTATCGCATGACATCACGCTGAATGCTGGCAGCCCCGCCGCCTTACGCCGCGCCAGCGCTTCAACCACTACGCCTGGCGCAGATTTCGGCTGATGGGGGTTTTGCAGGTCGGCAACGATTAACGGATGATCGAACATCAGTTGTCCGGTTGCCGGGGAGTGGCAATACCCTTTCTCGGTGATGGTCAGGGAAACAATGGCGACCTGCGGATCGCACAGCGCCGCCAGCACGGTTTCAAGGCCGTCGACCTGCGCATGCAGCGCATTTTTGACGACGCCGACCACGCGCGCCGTCCACGCATCGGCAGACATCTCTGCTACGGTATAAAGATTATTCTGTGCCTTCAGATCGGCGATCTGCTGTTCGCCGCCAATCAGGTTAACTTCGCAGTAACCCCAGTCGCTGCCCTGTTCTGCGGCGAGTATATCGGTGTACACCGCCTGGTGCGCACGGTGAAACGCGCCAAACCCTAAATGAACAATGCGTGCCTTGAGGCTGTCGCGATCGTACTGAGGACGCGTTGCCTTCGCCTGTAATAAACGGTTTTCCATGATTGAGACTCGTTAATTATGAACGCTGAGATCCGCAGCCGCTCTGGTGACAGTGCGGCTGCGCCGGTTGACTAAACCAACTAGAATGGCAGTGTCATTACTTTATCCTGCCGATCACAATACTGGTTATGCTGCCATGAACATTGATTTACATTAACTTTCGGCCAAGTGGTGTGATATAAAAATCAAGTTGTGTGACATCTGGCAAAAGATATAAACCAGCTCATACAGGGGTGCGCACCGTCTGCTCGCCGGACCGGACCGTCGGCTCACGCCACAACCTGTCGTAGGAATAGCCTGTTAAATCTTCCACGACCCGGCGAGCTTCGGCGGATACGCGTTGGGGAGAGCCGTTGGCTTTCAGGCGATCCAGCTCATCCACAAAGATTTTGTGCGTACGCTTGTTCAGGTTAAATGTCAGAGCCTGCCACAGGGCCAGGATAAGCAAGGCAGCAGTGCCGATGAACATCAGCATTGCGATGGTGTGGATGGCTTCGGTTGGCTGCGTCTGGCTCCCTTTTACAAATCCGCCGCTTTGTAACAGGAGACCCACAATAAAGGTGGCAATAGCGACCGTGGTTTTTCGGGAGAATGTCATTACCGCGGCAAACAGTCCCTCACGACGCTGACGGCTGACCATTTCATCGATATCTGGAATGAACGGGAACACGTTCCACGGTGTAAACTCAAGGACGCAGCGCCCCACCTGATACACCCCGGCCAGAATGACCAGCGTCGCGACGGTATTCAACGCAGGGATCTGGTACACGGCAAAGAAGCCCCCCAAACAGAGCAACATCAGTGAATAGGCAAATACATATAGCTTTGATGGCCCATATCTGATGATCCCTATACCCGCAATTAACGTGACGGGCAGCCCCACAATACTCATCGACAGCAGCGTGCCTGCCAGTGAGGAAGAGACATTCAGACAGTAGACGCAGAAAAATACAAATACCGTGTTGTAGACATCTTTGCCGGTAAACGACAGCAGATAGATGGCGAGATGTTTCCTGAAGGCCCGGATTTTCAGGGTGGAACCATACTCCTTAAAAAGTCGTCCAAAGGCAGCCAGCTTCTCCCCTGCTGTTTGTGGGCGTGTGTTTTTTTCCAGCCCGGAGAGCATTTCCGGCGTCAACTCGCGTTCCCAGGTCACTTTCCACGAGATGAATACACATACCATAAACAGTACAGCAAAAATAACGCCGTTTATGAGGTAGGCATGGGCGCTGTTTTCCCCGAAATAGCCGATCAGTAATCCGGGAATAAATGTCGCCAGAAACGTCCCGGACGCTGAAAGAAACATGCGACAGGTAGAGAGTTTGGTCCGCTGGTTAAAGTCTTTTGTCATTTCTGACGGTAACGTTTCCCACGGGATCAGTACCATTGCAGCAATAATTTCAAATGCTAGATAGACGGCGAGATAAAAACCGTATGTCATGCCATCAAGCCACAGCAATGCATAGACCAGCATCAACGGTGCACCGATCAGCAAAAAGAAACGTCGGCGACCAAATTTTTTACCAAAATAGTTTTTGTAAAAATGGTCAGTGAAACTTCCCATAAACAAACTAACGATAGCATCGACAATGCGCGCTATAGCAACAATAGACGCCGCTTCAACCGGTGACAACCCAACAAATGTCGTATAGAAGAATAATAACCAGGCGCCGATAACGGTAAAGGCACCGCCGCCCATAATATCCGTTAGTCCGTAGCCGATACTAACCGGAATAGTAATTTTTTTTGCAGTACGAGACATGTTCCATCCCCACTCAGTGAGTAGAATTTAGAATCTGAAATAGTTTTCAGCATTATCATGGCAAATATTTTTAACCATCTTCGTTAGGATGGCGTTATTATCCGGAACTTCACCACGCTCCACCCAGCCACCAATGATATTGCACAAAATACGACGGAAATAATCGTGGCGAGTATACGAAACCAGACTACGGGAATCGGTTAACATACCGACAAAATTCATTAACAGCCCCTGATCCGCAAGGCTATGTAGCTGGTTTTCCATTCCACGTTGAGTGTCGTTAAACCACCACCCGGAGCCAAACTGTATCGGCGATTTAACGCCCAATTCCGCAGTCTGAAAATTAGCGATAGTCGTCGCGACAATATCGTTATAGCTGGCGTTGAGGTTATATAGAATGGTTTTGGGCAAAGCTTCAGCCTGCGCCATTGCATCCAGGAGTTGGTTGAGATTGGCCGCAAGATTCGACTGATCGGTCAGCGAGTCAAAACCAGTATTACTACCCCAAGAACGGTACATGCGGGAATTATTATTGCGAATCGCACCGAAGTGTATCTGCATTGCCCAGTTATGCTGCCTGTAATTATGCGCCAGCATAATAAAAATGGCACTGTCAAGAATCGCATTATTACGGGCGTCCAGATTTTCACCCCGGCGCTTTCGGGCAAACACGGATTCAACCTGACTTTCATCTGCTGACTGAAAATGGATCTCCACGGGTCCGTGATCGGAAATTCGGCACCCCATTTTGTGGAACCAGGCAATACGCTGCCTCATTCCCTTAACAAAATCGCTGAATGTCTGGATTTTAGATCCTGTCGTCTCACCTAATCGATCGATAAAGTCGGTAAACTGTTCCGCGTTTTGCGCAAAAACATCGTCCGGACGGAAGGTCGGTAATACCTTAACGTTGAACGTCGCGTCATCACGCAATAATTGATGGTAGCGTAAATCATCAAGCGGAGCATCTGTCGTGCAAATAACTTCTACCCTGGAGCGTTTAATGAGTTCCCTCGGCGTAAAATCAGGCTGCTGCAATAGCAGATTACAGCGCTCCATTATTTCACGCCAGTTATGCCTGCCCAGCGGTTCGTCACAGTTAAAATAGTGGTGAAGTTCTAAATGAGTCCAGTGATAGAGCGGATTTCCATAGCTCGCTTCGACCGTTTCAGCCCATGCCGCAAATTTATCCTCCGCCGGGGCATCGCCCGTAATGTATTTTTCGTCAATACCGTTGGCGCGCATGGCGCGCCATTTATAATGATCGCCAGCCAGCCAGAGTTCGGTAATATTATCGAGATTTTTATTCTCGAAGATATCTTTCGCGTCCAGGTGACAGTGATAATCAATAATTGGCAGCGCTTTCGCGACGTTACGATAAAGTTCAACACCTCTCGCATTGCCAATCATAAAGTTATCGTTAATAAAACTCATGACAGGGCTCCATATTTCCGCTGCTTCGCTGCGGTATCGCTCTGGCGCAGGGGTTCAGCTGCATCTTCCACCAGGCTCAAATCGCGGTCACGCACTTCTGGCATCAGCAAAGCGGAGACCAGCCCAATCAGCGAGTACGCCACCAGCATCGCCACAATCGGCCACCAGGACCCGGTCATATTGCAGAAGATCCCCGCCAGCACCGGACCAAAGCCTACCGCCACGAGACCGCCCGCCTCTTTGGAGATCGCCATGCGGGTAAAGCGGTTTCGCGAACCAAACATCTCCGCCATGGTGATGTTTTCCAGCGCAAACAGCCCGAGCACCGCAAAGTTATGAATAACGATGATAGAGAGCATAATCACGCCCGGCGCGTAACTCTTATCGACGATAATCGACAGCATCGGGTAAGCCAGAATAATGGCTGAAATGTTAAGGATGATATATGGCAGACGGCGCCCCACTTTATCGGACAGCCAGCCCAGCAGCGGGATGGAGACGAAGCCAAGAATCGAGCTGATCATCAGCGCATCGGTTGGGATCGCCTTATCAAATAACAGCGTCTGGACCAAGTACCCGGCAAGGAAGGTCTGGATAAGCCCAGAGTTACCGGCCTGACCAAAGCGCAGCCCCGTCGCCAGCCAGAACGATTTGCTCTTAAATATCGCGCCGACCGAGGTATCCTGCACAGCAACCGGCGCAACGGCTTCGGCATCGTTTACCTTCTCAAACACCGGGCTCTCTTTAAGGTTCATACGCAGCCAGATGGCGAAGATCATCACCACCACGCTGGCGAGGAACGGCACGCGCCAGCCCCAGGCAATAAGTTCTTCACGATCGAGGGCAAAGAACATCACGGCCCAGATCGCCGTGGCACTCAGCGTCCCGCAGTTGGTGCCCATGGCCACCAGCGAGGAGATGATGCCGCGTTTACCCTTCGGGGCGTATTCGGCCAGCATGGTGCCTGCGCCGGAGATTTCAGCCCCCGCGCCCAGCCCCTGAATAATACGCAGCGTCACCAGCAGCACCGGTGCGAAAATCCCGATCTGCGCATAGGTCGGCAACACGCCGATTAAGGTGGTGCAGATCCCCATCATGGTGATGGTGATAAACAGCACTTTTTTACGGCCAATTCTGTCGCCCATTCTGCCGAAGATAAATGCCCCGACAATACGCGCGATGTAGCCTGCGCCGTAAGTGCCCATCGCCAGGATCAGCGCCATGGCCGCGGACTGCTCAGGGAAGAAAATTTCATGAAACACCAGCGCGGCGCCAAGGGAGTAGAGCTGGAAATCCATAAACTCCAGGGCGGTGCCCAGCCAGCCAGATACGGCGGCTTTCACCAGATCTGACGTACTTCTTTGAGGTTGTGCTTGAGTCATAATGGCTATCTCTGCAAGGTAAGATGCGTACCACTGAGAGCCTGTCTTCGCAGGCTCTTAACCGCGTGAATTATTATTGGTCGAACGTGAGCAAGACTTTGCAGCACTGCCGCTGGTCTTTTTCAAACAGTTCGATGGCGTCTGTAACGTGGTGATAGTCAAATGTATGGGTGACCAGTTTTTCAGGGTCGATCAGCCCTTTTTCCAGCCAGTCAATGACCACCGGGAATTTGTTGGCATTCAGGCGCGAAGAGAAGATCGACAGCTCTTTGCCGGTGATCCCCTGCTGCACAATCTGGCTCGGGTCGCTGGAGAAGCCCATCAGCACGATGCGCGCCGCCGGAGACGCCAGCGTAATCGCTTCCTGTAAAATGGACGGATGACAGGCAGCATCGATGATTAACGTCGGCTTGATGCCTTTTTCATCCAGCGCGGCCTGTAAAGAATGCTCGCCGTTGTTGAAGACCCAGTCTGCGCCGCTGCGTTGCGCCATCTCCAGCCGCTCATCAATGCGATCCACCACGATGACCTGCTTCACCTTGTAAACGCCCTTCAGCGCCTGCACGGTGACCAGCCCCATCGGGCCTGCGCCGTAAATCAGCGCCACATCCTGTTCGGTGGGTTTCGCCTGCCCCGTCACGTTGGCGGCAATGGTGAATGGCTCAACCATCACCGCGTGGTGGTCAGGGATCGCATCCGGAATGCGCCAGGCATTTTTCGCCGGCACCACGGCGTATTCGCTGAAGCCGCCGTCACGGTGGACGCCCAGCACCACCAGCGAAGTACAAACGTTCGGTTTTCCAACGGAACACGGGTAGCAGTGCCCGCAGCTGATCACCGGATCAACCGAAACGCGCTGGCCCAGTCGGGTGCCCTCCACGCCTTCGCCAACCGCGTCTATTTCGCCAAAGAACTCGTGACCGATTACCCGCGGGTATTTCGCAAACGGGTTATGCCCGCGATAGATATGGCTGTCTGAACCGCAAATACCGGCGAGCTTAATTTTGACGCGGACGTCGCCTGCGCCCGGCAACGGGAGAGGACGCTCTTCAATCACCAGCACATCCGGCTGTTGGATCACTACGCTTTTCATCATTCGCTCCTCGTTTACCAGTTCCAGAGGGTGCCGTCTTCCAGACGAGCCACCGGCAGATAAGCCGGATCGTACGGGTATTTCGCCGCCAGCTTCTCATCAAACTCAACGCCCAGCCCTGGCTTGTCGCCCGGGTGCATATAGCCGTTATCGAAGCGCCAGCTGTGCGGGAACACTTCCAGCATCTGCTCCGAATACCCCATATACTCTTGCACGCCAAAGTTCGGTACCCACAGGTCAAAATGCAGCGCCGCGGCGTGGCAAATCGGCGACAGATCCGACGGGCCGTGTGAGCCGGTACGCACCTGATAAAGTGAGGCAAAGTCCGCAATGCGACGCATCCCGGTGATGCCGCCCGCATGGGTTATGGTGGCGCGGATATAGTCAATGAGCTGCTCTTCAATCAGCTGCTTGCAGTCCCAGATGCTGTTGAACACTTCCCCCACCGCAATGGGCGTGACGGTGTGCTGGCGGATCAGGCGGAAACACTCCTGGTTTTCAGCGGGAGTCGGATCTTCCATCCAGAACAGACGGTACTCTTCAATGCTCTTGCCGAATCGCGCCGCTTCGATGGGCGTCAGACGGTGGTGCATGTCGTGAAGGAGATGTTCATTGAAGCCGAACTGACTGCGCACTGCGTCGAACAGTTTCGGCGTGAAGTCGAGGTATTTTTCAGTGGACCACAGCTGCTCTTCCGGCCAGGCGCCCTTGGTCGCTGGCTCATACGCCAGCCCTTTTCCTTTTGCCATGCCGTAGGTGGTTTTCATTCCCGGCACGCCGCACTGCACGCGAATTGCCTTGAAGCCCATCTCTTTATGACGGGCATAATCTTCCAGCACGTCGTCAATGGTGTGCCCGGTGGTGTGACAATAAACCATCACCCCTTCCCGGGAGGCTCCACCCAGAAGCTGATAGAGCGGCATGTTCGCGGCTTTCGCCTTAATGTCCCACAGCGCCATATCCACGGCAGAAATCGCTGACATGGTGACCGGACCACGACGCCAGTAAGCGCCTTTATAGAAGAACTGCCAGATATCTTCGATGCGGTGCGCATCGCGGCCAATCAACTGAGGGCACAGGTGATCTTTCAGGTAGGAGGCAACGGAAAGTTCACGTCCGTTCAGCGTGGCATCACCCAGGCCGACAATGCCCTCATCGGTGGTGATTTTAAGGGTGACAAAGTTACGCCCCGGGCAGGTGACAAATACTTCAGCCCCGACAATCTTCATAATCCATTTCCTTACATCGCTCGTTGTGATGCAGGAAATTTACGCAACTACACTACTACCATACAAGTATAATGATCGTAAAATCAGCGGGCGATCACACTATAAGGACGCTTATGCGCGTCCCCAACCGGCCACGATGATCAACATGCCGCACAGGGCAATCAGCGCGCCTGCCCAGTCATACAGGCTTAGCCTGACGCCATCGACAACGCGCAGCCACAGCAGCGCGGTACAGACGTACACTCCGCCGTAGGCCGCATATACCCTCCCGCTGGCGGCCGGATGCAGGGTGAGCAGCCAGACAAAAAGGGCCAGGGACACACCCGCCGGGATCAGCAGCAGCGCGGAAGCGCCCCGCTTTAGCCAGAGCCACGGCAAAAAGCATCCGATGATTTCGCACAGCGCGGTCGCGAAAAAAAGCAGCGTCGTTTTGAACATTTTTCTCGTTTCGTGAGGATTGATTTAGACATCATACGCGATAATGTTCACATCGTTCCCATACCTGCCGCGCGGGTATGACACCCTTTCGGATTGGTGTAGAATCCAACGGGGTAATCCGATTGTCTGCACCCGTTTAAAGGAAACGCTATGACTACATTAAGCAAACGCCTTTGTCTGACAGCCGTACTGGCGCTGTCATCGTTCGCCTTCGCCGCAACGGCATCAGCCGAAACCAGCAAACTCATCATTGAGTCTGGTGACAGCGCGCAAAGCCGTCAGAACGCCGCCATGGACAAAGAACAATGGAATGACACCCGCAGCCTGCGTCAGAAAGTGAATAAGCGTGTGGAAAAAGAGTGGGATAAAGAAGACGTCGCGTTTGATGCCCGCGACAAATGCCAGCAAAGTGCCAACGTCAACGCCTATTGGGAGCCTAACACCCTGCGCTGTCTGGATCGTCGCACTGGCCGCACGGTAGCACCGTAATGTCGACGCCGTGTGACGTTAAGCTCCGTCCGCTGGAGCGCGAAGATTTACGCTTTGTTCACCAGCTCGACAACAATGCCAGCGTGATGCGCTACTGGTTTGAAGAGCCTTATGAGGCGTTTGTCGAGCTGTCCGATCTCTACGACAAGCATATCCACGATCAGAGTGAACGCCGGTTTGTGGTGGAGTGCGAAGGTGAGAAAGCCGGGCTGGTTGAACTGGTTGAGATCAACCACGTTCACCGTCGGGCGGAATTTCAGATCATTATTTCACCGGAGCACCAGGGGAAAGGTCTTGCGTCGCGGGCGGCAAAGCTGGCGATGGATTACGGGTTTAACGTCCTGAATCTCTACAAGCTTTACCTTATCGTCGACAAAGAGAACGAAAAAGCGATTCATATCTACCGTAAGCTGGGCTTTATGGTGGAAGGTGAACTGATCCATGAGTTCTTTATTAACGGCGAATACCGTAACACCATCCGCATGTGCATTTTCCAGCATCAGCATCTGGCCGGGCATAAGTCCTCCTCCGCCAGCCTGCTTAAACCCACCGCGCAGTAACCTGCGCGGTTTTATTCTCAATAATATTCAATGCTGTTTTTGATGGTGTACTTGTGCTCAACGGCAGGTTTGACGCTGTCATCGGTGATCACCAGCTCACAGCTCACCGGGTTATTATGGCGATCGTAATCACAGCTCTGCTTTACATTGCCCATCGGTTTATCGTTCAACAGGCTTACCGCCGTATAATCCATGCGCTTGCGCAGATCTTTCGACGGCACCGACTTGACCGATAAACGCTTGTCGCCGGAAACCGTAGTTTTACCCAGCGGGTAGCCGTCGGCGTCATACTGGTACTTCACTTCCATCTCTTTGCTGTGCGCGGCAACCACAAACCCGTTATCGTCGGTGTCCCACGTCAGGCCGGCAGACGGCAGTTCCGCCAGCTGACATTTTCCCTGCAACTTTACCTTCTGCTGCTGGGTTTCCGCATCGACGTAGTAGTTAGCATCCAGCACCAGCGCAACGCCCGTATTAGCGTCGAGATCGTGCAGTTCAAGCGTATCGAAACACCCTTCCGTTGACATCGTGCCGGTCACACGTTTAGAGACTTCACCCTTATCGTTGAACAGCGTCTGGGTAAAATCCTTCACCGGCCCGCGTAGAGGATCAAAGTCAAACTCGTTCGAAAAACTCGCCATCTCCGGCGTAAATGACAGCGGCGCGGTGTTGTTGTCGCATCCCACCAGTACCGTTGCCAGTAGCGTTATCGCTGCGTATTTATTCACATCATTTACCGTTCAAAGAGAGATACAATCATATTAGCAAATACAGCAACTTACATAACAGCACTTCATTTGACTCTTTGCGCTGTATAAATCCGTCGTTTGCATTGACGAGACCTGCCAAAGTGGCTACTTTGGGCGCGGAAGATTCCACACTATTATAAAATTAGATTCTTAAATTTTCGGGTTAACATCATGATTTACGACTGTTTTTTATACTATGACGAAGATATGTTGCTCGACATCAGATTACATACTCTCGCTGATGTCGTTGACCGTTTTGTCATTGTAGAAGCAACACACTCTTTTACGGGCATACCGAGAGAATTGCATTTCGATATTACAAAGTTTGCCAAATTCAAAGACAAAATCATTTACGTGCCTTTTGACGCGCAGCCTATTTTAAACCGTGCGGATAATAACCAGGTTGATGCCTGGGCAAATGAAGCAGCGCTTCGCAACTCCATTATGAACGGGTTAAAAGACGCGGCAGACGACGATCTGATTCTGGTGTCAGACGTTGACGAAATCTTCTCTCCCGACACGGTCAGGGCCATTAATCCGCGCGCGCTCTGCACGACTATTCATCAAAACGTGTTCAACTATCAGTTTAATCTCCAGGTTCACAACACGGATGGTACGCCGAGAAAATGTACCTTGCCCCGCGCGACGTCCTATTACAACCTTAAGCATTTCTTCCACGGTGAGCCTGAATCTTTCAGAAACTGGAAGCGTGCGCGCAAAGATAAAAACTGGTCATGGTTTAAATGGAACTGGCTAAAAATCAATAATAAAATTGTGAAAGATGGCGGCTGGCATTTCTCATGGGTAATGACTCCAGAAAGAATTTCCGAAAAAATGTCTACCATTTCTCATACCGAATACGATCTGCCGGAATTTAATAACCCGGAACATATTATGAAGGTTATTACCAACGCCGAAGATATCTGGGGACGAGACCGAAAACTGGTCAGGCAAGAGGTATCAAAACGCACCCTGCCTTCTTATCTGGTAGACAATCAGCACCATTACTCGCAATTTATTTTATGACGCAGGCAGGGCTCCAGGACAATTCAGAAAGACAGGTCCAAAAACAAAAGCTTACCCTAACCCTGCTATGCTTACAGTCCACACAGTGAAAAGGAGCTACAGATGAAACGGTTACCCTGGATTACCGCCCTGCTGTTAATGAGTGCTTCACCCGCTCTTCTTGCGGCCCCGGACTCCTGCGAGCGCGTGAAAAGCGACATTCAGCAGAAGATTATCAACAACGGCGTACCGGAGTCTGGCTTTACCCTGAACATCGTCCCGAACGATCAGGCCGATCAGCCGGATGCGCAGGTCGTTGGGCATTGTGCCAACGATACTTTCAAAATTTTGTACACCCGCACCAGTAGCGGCAACTACCCGGTGAGCGGCGCAGGTACGCAAGAGAATGCGCCCGCTGAGCCGCAATGATTTTCCCACTCAATTCCCCTGATTTGACGAGGATTAATATTTAATACCTCTAAATAAGTAACACTCCCCCCATCATTAGCCCGGTTGTAGTCACGGGTGAAAATAATTATTAACAATGATGGGGTGAGTTATGTCCGAAGTTGAACATCACGGCGGTTTAAGCCGTCGAACTCTGGTTAAATCTACTGCCATAGGATCCCTGGCGCTTGCCGCCGGTGGGATCGCATTACCTTTTGGTCTGAAAAGCGCCGCCGCCGCTGTGCAGTCCGCTATTCAGCCCGCAGAAGATAAAGTCGTCTGGGGCGCCTGCTCGGTAAACTGCGGTAGCCGCTGCGCGCTGCGTCTGCACGTTCGCGATGACGAAGTCTACTGGGTTGAAACGGATAATACCGGCGAGGATATTTACGGCAACCATCAGGTTCGCGCCTGCCTGCGAGGCCGTTCAATTCGCCGTCGCATTAATCACCCAGACCGTCTGAACTATCCGATGAAACGCGTGGGCAAACGCGGAGAAGGCAAGTTTGAGCGTATCACCTGGGAAGAAGCGCTGGACACCATCGCCGCGAGCCTGAAAAGCGTGGTCGAAAAATACGGCAACGAAGCGGTCTACATTAACTACTCCTCCGGAATTGTAGGCGGCAACATCACCCGCTCCTCCCCTTATGCCTCGCTGGTCGCGCGCCTGATGAACTGCTACGGCGGCTTCCTCAGCCACTACGGCACCTACAGCACCGCGCAGATCGCCTGCGCAATGCCCTACACCTACGGCAGCAACGACGGCAACAGCACATCGGATATCGAAAACACCAAACTGGTCGTGATGTTCGGCAATAATCCGGCGGAAACGCGCATGAGCGGCGGCGGGATCACTTACTACCTTGAGCAGGCGCGCGAACGGTCAAACGCGCGGATGATCGTTATCGTTCCGCGTTATACCGACACTGCCGCAGGGCGTGAAGACGAGTGGGTCCCGATTCGTCCGGGCACCGATGCCGCGCTGGTGGCAGGTATTGCGTGGGTGCTGATTAATGAAAATCTGGTCGATCAACCTTTCCTCGATAAATACTGCGTGGGTTATGACGAAAAAACCCTGCCGGAAGGCGCACCGGCTAATGGTCATTACAAAGCCTATATTCTCGGCCAGGGTGATGACAAAACCGCGAAAACCCCTGAGTGGGCGTCTCGCATAACGGGCATCCCTGCCGATCGCATCATTAAGCTGGCCCGTGAAATCGGTTCGGCGAAACCGGCCTACATTTGCCAGGGCTGGGGCCCACAGCGTCAGGCTAACGGGGAGCAAACGTCCCGCGCCATCGCCATGCTGCCGATCCTGACCGGCAACGTCGGCATTAACGGCGGCAACAGCGGCGCGCGCGAATCGACCTACACCATCACCATCGAACGCATGCCGCTGCCGGAAAATCCGGTGAAAACGCAAATCTCCTGCTTCAGCTGGACGGATGCCATTGCCCGTGGACCGGAGATGACCGCCCTGCGCGACGGCGTACGCGGCAAAGATAAGCTCGATGTGCCGATCAAGTTCATCTGGAACTACGCGGGTAATACCATCATCAACCAGCACTCCGATATCAACAAAACTCACGACATTTTGCAGGATGAGAGCAAGTGCGAAACGATCGTCGTCATCGACAACTTTATGACCTCGTCCGCGAAGTATGCCGATATTGTTCTGCCGGACCTGATGACCGTCGAGCAGGAAGATATCATCCCCAACGATTACGCCGGCAACATGGGATACCTGATTTTTCTCCAGCCGGTTACCGCCCCGAAGTTCGAGCGCAAGCCCATCTACTGGATCATGAGTGAAGTGGCGAAACGCCTCGGACCGGATATCCATCAGAAATTCACTGAAGGCCGTACGCAGGAGCAGTGGCTGCGCTACCTGTACGCCAAAATGGTCGCCAAAGATCCGCTGCTGCCGTCCTACGACGCGCTGAAAAAAATGGGTATTTATAAGCGCAAAGATCCTAACGGACATTTCGTGGCCTATAAAAAATTCCGTGACGATCCGGATGCCAATCCGCTGAAAACCCCGTCGGGCAAAATCGAGATCTACTCCAGCAAGCTGGCGGATATTGCGGCAACCTGGGAACTGCAAAAAGACGAGACCATCACCCCGCTGCCGGTCTATACCTCAACCTTTGAAGGCTGGGACGCGCCCGAGCGCAGCAAGTTCCCGCTGCAACTGTTCGGTTTCCACTTTAAAGCCCGTACCCACTCCAGCTACGGCAACGTGGATGTGCTCCAGGCCGCCTGTCGCCAGGAGGTGTGGCTTAACCCTGTGGATGCGGAGCAACGTGGAATCAAAAACGGGGATATGGTGCGCGTCTTCAACGACCGCGGCGAAGTGCGTATTGCCGCGAAAGTCACCCCGCGCATCATGCCCGGCGTAAGCGCGATGGGCCAGGGCGCCTGGCATGACGCCAACATGAATGGCGATCGTGTCGATCACGGCTCCTGCATCAATACCCTGACCACGCACCGCCCGTCACCGCTGGCGAAGGGCAACCCGCAGCACACGAACCTGGTGCAGATCGAGAAGGCATAAGGATTAACCGATGACTACCCAGTATGGATTTTTTATTGATTCCAGCCGCTGCACCGGGTGTAAAACCTGCGAGCTGGCCTGCAAGGATTACAAAGACCTGACCCCGGACGTCAGCTTCCGGCGTATTTATGAATATGCGGGCGGCGACTGGCAGGAGGACAACGGCGTCTGGCATCAGAATGTCTTCGCCTATTACCTGTCGATTGCCTGCAACCACTGCGAAGATCCGGCCTGCACCAAGGTCTGCCCGAGCGGGGCAATGCACAAGCGCGACGACGGTTTTGTGGTGGTGGACGAGGATGTCTGCATCGGCTGTCGCTACTGCCACATGGCCTGCCCGTACGGCGCGCCGCAGTACAATGCCGCCAAAGGCCACATGACCAAGTGCGACGGCTGCCACAGCCGCGTGGCGGACGGCAAAAAGCCCATCTGCGTCGAATCCTGCCCGCTGCGCGCGCTGGACTTTGGCCCGATTGAAGAGCTGCGCAAAAAACACGGTCAGCTTGCTGCCGTCGCGCCGCTGCCGTCTGCGCACTTCACGAAGCCGAGTATTGTGATTAAACCTAACGCCAACAGCCGTCCGACGGGTGACACCACCGGCTACCTGGCAAACCCGAAGGAGGTGTGAGATGGGAAGTGGATGGCATGAATGGCCGCTGGTGATCTTCACCGTTTTCGGGCAGTGCGTGGCCGGCGCGTTAATCGTGATGGGCTTCGTCTGGCTTAAGGAAAATGATGACAAGGCCAGAATGCGCATCGTGCGCAGCCTGTTTTTTCTCTGGCTGGTAATGGGTATTGGGTTTATGGCCTCGGTACTGCATCTTGGCTCCCCGCTGCGTGCCTTCAACTCGCTTAACCGCGTGGGCGCGTCAGCGCTGAGTAATGAGATCGCGGCGGGTTCGATCTTCTTTGCCGTGGGCGGTTTCTGGTGGCTGGTGTCGGTTATCGGTAAAATGCCCCCAGCTTTGGGCAAAATCTGGCTGGTTGTCAGCCAGATCCTGGGCATCGTTTTTGTCTGGGCGATGACCCGGGTCTATCAGATTGAGACTGTCCCGACCTGGTATACGGGTTACACCACGCTGAGCTTCTTCCTGACGATGGTTCTGGCTGGTCCTCTGCTGGCCGCGCTGCTGCTGCGCGTTGCAAACGTGACATTCAAAAGTACTCTTGCCGCGTCAGTCAGCGCACTGGCACTTATCGTCTGCGTGGCGGTCGTCGTGTTGCAAAGCAATACGCTGGGGACGATACAGAGTTCCATCCAGCAGGCTAACGCCCTGCTTCCGGATTATGGTTCGCTTCAGGTATGGCGCATCGCGTTGCTGGCAGCGGGTTTAGGCTGCTGGATCTGCCCGCTGATTCGTCGTCAGGAGCCAAAAACGCTCGGCCTGGTTGCAGGTGTCGTGCTGGTGGCGCTGGGTGAACTGATTGGTCGTGGGCTATTTTATGGTCTGCATATGACCGCAGGGTTAGCAATTGCAGGTTAACACAGGTGCGCGGGGCTACCCGCGCGCAAGTAAGGAAAGTTGTAATGAATGACGTCTCACACCGCGAATCGTTCGCGTTCAGCGCCCGGGTACTGGGCGCGCTGTTTTATTTCGCTCCAGACAGCGAGCAGACCGCGCCGCTGGTGAGTGCCCTGACCGCAGGTGACTGGGTTCAGGACTGGCCGCTGGCGGAGGAAAATCTGCTGCCTGTCGCCAGTATGTTTAAGACCCCATCGGATGAAGCGTTGAAAGACGCCTGGCAGCGTCTGTTTATTGGCCCGTATGCCCTGCCCGCCCCCCCGTGGGGCTCGGTCTGGCTTGATCGCGAGTCCGTGCTGTTTGGCGATTCGACCCTCGCGTTGCGTCAGTGGATGCGTGAAAACCATATCGCCTTTGAGATGCAGCAGAATGAGCCCGAAGATCATTTCGGAACGTTGCTGATGCTGGCGGCATGGCTTGCCGAGAACGGTCGCGAAACAGAACGCGACCAGCTTCTTGCCTGGCATCTGCTGCCATGGAGCACGCGTTTCCTTAGCGTATTCGTTGAAAACGCGGCCCATCCGTTCTACACCGCGCTGGGTAAACTTGCCCAGCTGACGCTGGCGGAATGGCAGTCCACTTTGCTGATCCCGATTGCCGAAAAAACGCTGTACCGATAACAGCACCTGGCTTGTCCACCCGTTGTGCAGGCCAGGCTCGCACATTTTTGCTGCAACACAACGTCACAACTGCTATACTGTATATAATTACAGTATACGGGGGGTGCACAATGGCTGTTGAAACAAAATTTGTTGTCGTAAGAAAAGGTGAAGAAAAAATGACATTTGCCAGTAAGAAAGAGGCTGACGCTCACGACAAGCTGCTCGATATGGCAGAAGCGTTTACCGACTGGCTGTTGCAAAGCGGAATGCAGATGGATGAAACGCAGGCGGAGAACCTTGGTCTTTATCTCGCCGAGCAGAAAGAGTCCGTGCAGCATATCCTGCGTACCAGCAAGCTTCCCGAGCTCAATGCTGAAACGGATAAAACAGCATCAGATGCGGACAGCAGCAAAAAAATCCGGGCCGTCAAAGCCGCCTGATCGTCAGAACGTCTCATCACCTGTTCTGCCGCCGCGGGCCGGAAACGGCTCGCGGCTTTATTAAGGTCGGCTGAACCTTATATTCATCAACCGTAACCCTGAAAATACGTCCTGTTATCTTGATTTGTCCGCCTCAACGTTTACGCTGATATTCAGCCTTTTTGCTTCCATGGTTATCATTGTTTTGGCCAGGTCCTTATCGCCCCCGTGCACTTTATCTATCAGATCCTGTACAAGGGTCATCATCAGGAAGTTTTTATTTGCAGGATAGAAATCTGTCGTAGTGATCCCGTTATCCTTCAGGCGCTGATGCGCCACCGTCTCTGTATCTGCGATTATTTCAGCTACTTTCTCATGCATGATCTCGATCTGCTCGAAAACAATGCGGTTAATCATTTCAATCTGTTCTGGCGTAAAATTCGGTTCCATTATTTCCCCTCGTCAGGCGTATGTTAAAAACACGTGAATCACACGTTGAGCGCCTCTGAATGGTGCGGTAAATTATCACACAACTCTTGTAACTCGTTGATCAGCCTGGCCACATGGAAACCGTCACAGACAGAATGATGGACCTGAACGGCGAAAGGCAACAAGACCTTTCCATCCTGGTTATAGTATTTTCCAAACGTGAACATGGGCGCAAAAAAATTCCGCATGTTAGCGACGTTGACGTTGAAACTGCTAAAGCTGACCCACGGAATATCCGATATGAAGAATATATTCTCCCGGGACTCTTCTTTAGGCCAGTAAGCAAGGATATTGCCATAGCGGGCAACATCTTCTGCATAAACGCGCTGAAAATGGTGAATATTTCCATCGTAATGACTCCATAACGATGAAAATGTCTCCGTTTCTTTATGGAAAAGGGTATAGCTTGGATGAACCTCATTCCATATTACAAGCTCATCATCCTTCATGGCCATACGGAATTCCGGATGCCGGTTTACGACGTCAGAAATAAGGGAAATAATCGCAGGATAAAATTTCCAGCCAACCTCTTTGATATGCTTTAGCAGCACGGTAATGTCCAGCTGAACCGTTTGGTTAAATGTAGATTGAGCAAAGCCCTGAAATACTTCAAAGTGTTCCTTTCTTGCCCAACGTGATAAGTCAACTAACGTATATTCTGGCATTATTTTTGTCATTTCAGAGCCTTAGTTGAGCTGCGCTATATAAAATAGTAGCGTATCACAAACGTAGGGGCTGTATAGACCGTAGCGAAGAGGCACCCTAAATTTTCAGCGTATCAATCACCGCTCTCAGCGCCGGGGATACGTTGCGGTGTGGATAATAGAGGTACAGTCCGTCCATCCGCAGGCTGTAGCGCTGTAAGACGCGTATAAGCGTGCCACGCTCCAGATCGTCAGCCACCAGCTCAACCGGGACATAGGCCAGCCCGAGTCCCAGCCGGGCCGCTTCGGCCTCCATGTAGCTGTCGGAAAAGGCCCATTGCCCCTCCGGGCGGTGAGTAACATGCTTCCCGTCCTGAACAAGCTCCCATTGATAGTGGTTACCGTCGGCAAACTGGTAGGCAATGCAGGGATGAGCATCCAGATCGGCGGGCGTCTGCGGGAAACCATAGCGCCGAAAATGCGCCGGAGCGGCAACCACAGCCATCTCCATATCGGGCGTGATGCGCACGGCAATCATTCCTTGTCCCACCTCCGGCCCAAGCCGGACGCCCGCGTCGAATCGCTCGGCAATGATATCCACGAACCGGCTCTCATTCATCAATTCCAGACGGATATCCGGGTAACGCTGTTTGAAGATAGCGAGCTTTGGCAGCAGGCATTTTTCGATGGCGTGCTGGCTGGCATTAATACGCACCGTGCCGGATGGCGTCTGGCGGTAATGCGCCAGTCTGGTCAGCCCGGTATCGAGCGCATCAAAGGCTGAACCAGCGGTCTGGTAAAGTTGCTCCCCGGCGTGGGTCAGCGACAGTTTGCGCGTTGTACGCACCAGAAGCCGAACGCCCAGCCGCTCTTCCAGCTCGCGAACCGATCGACTGATCCCGGATTGTGCCAGCCCGAGCCGTTGCGCGGCTGCCGTGAAGCTTCCCTCCCGCACCACCTGGATAAACAGATACAGCTCATTGTAGTTTTCCCGCTTCGCCATCATGCCTCATCAATTCATAACAATATGATATTAATCCTAGCAGCCTTTGGCCTCTAATCAGCACTATTTCTGCTAACTATAATGACCGCATTACAACAACACACGGTACCTCTTATGCAAACATTCACCCAAAAACTGTCCGTTGCGCTGCTGCTATGCGCATCATTAAGTGGAGTGACAACAATGAGTTATGCAGAAACACGAAATCCTGCCGCCCCCGTTTCGATGGTGACAACCTGGGATAAGACCTTCGCCGAGAGCAATAAAGTCGACCACCGCAAGGTGACGTTCGAGAACCGATACGGGATCACCCTGGTCGGCGATCTGTACATTCCCAGGAACAGCGGCGACCAGAAGCTGGCGGCGATTGCCGTCAGTGGACCGTTCGGTGCGGTAAAAGAACAATCCAGTGGTCTTTACGCCCAGACTCTGGCTGAACAGGGGTTCGTGACCCTGGCCTTCGACCCATCCTACACGGGTGAAAGCGGCGGCCAGCCGCGTAACGTTGCCTCCCCTGACATCAACACCGAAGACTTTAGCGCCGCAGTGGATTTCCTCGGATTACAGAAAGAAGTCGACCGTAACCGTATCGGCATTCTCGGGATCTGCGGCTGGGGTGGTATGGCGCTGAACGCGGCATCCATGGATACCCGCGTGAAGGCGGTCGCCACCAGCGTAATGTACGATATGAGCCGCGCGATGGGTCACGGCGTGGGCGACGGGAAAGATCGTTATTCAGCGGCCGATCGCCGGGCCGTGTTGCAGTATCTGAACGCGCAACGCTGGAAAGATGCTGAAAGCGGCACCTTCGCCCATGGCGGCCACGATATTTATGTCGATGAAAACGGTAAGGTAACGGCGGCCGGGCGTATTCTGCCGGAAGCATTGCCCGCCGATCCGCATCCGGTACTGAAAGAGTTCTATGATTACTACCGTATGCCGCGCGGCTTCCATGCCCGTTCCGTAAACTCCACCGGCGCATGGACCGCGACCATGCCGTTGTCCTTTATGAATATGCCGCTGCTGAGCTATGCCGGGGAGATCACCATCCCAACGCTGATTGTGACCGGTGAAAACGCGCACTCACGTTATTTTGCGGAAGATGCGTTTAAAGCTGTCGGCAGCAAACAGAAGGAACTGGTGATTGTTCCCGGTGCGAATCACGTTGATCTCTACGATAACGTCGCAGGGAAAATCCCGTTCGCGCAGTTCGGGCAGTTTTTCAAAACCAGTCTGGATTAATTCTCTTAGCCCCCGGCAATCAGGGGGCTTATCTTCTCTTCGCCGTGAATTACACCTATGTCCACACTGAATCAAACCTCATCCCGTGATGCTGAGCGTGCACACTGGGGCGGTATTTTTGCCATGACCCTGTGCGTTTTTGTCCTCATTGCCTCGGAATTTATGCCCGTCAGTCTGCTCACGCCCCTCGCCAGAGATTTAGGGGTGACAGAGGGGACGGCTGGCCAGGGGATCGCCCTCTCTGGTGCGCTGGCTGTCCTGACCAGCCTTTTTCTTTCCCGGCTTGCCGGGAATATGAATCGCAAACATCTTCTTTCAGGCATGACCGTCCTGATGGCGCTGTCAGGGATCATTATCGCCTTCGCCCCAAACGCTTTGATGTATATGGCAGGCCGGGCGCTGATCGGCATCGCCATCGGCGGTTTCTGGTCGATGTCTGCTGCCACCGCCATTCGGCTGGTGCCTCAGCATCAGGTCTCTCGTGCGCTGGCGATTTTTAACGGCGGCAACGCGCTGGCGACGGTGGTCGCCGCCCCGCTGGGCAGTTATCTCGGCTCGACCATTGGCTGGCGCGGCGCGTTTCTTTGCCTGGTTCCCGTGGCGATTGTGGCGTTCATCTGGCAATATTTTAGCCTGCCCAACATGGGCGGGAACCAGCGGCCGTCGCCACGTAAAAGCGTATTTCGCCTGCTCCACCAGCCTGCGGTTTCGGTGGGTCTGATGGCGTGCGGCCTGTTCTTCATGGGACAGTTTGCGTTATTTACCTATGTGCGCCCCTTCCTCGAAACCGTCACCCACGTCAGTCCTTCCGGCTTATCGCTGATCCTGCTCACTATCGGTATCGCAGGTTTCATCGGCACGCTGATCGTCGCGCTGGTCCTGAATGCCGCGTTTTACCTCACCTTAATGGCCATACCGCTGCTTATGGCGCTGATTGCAGGGGTATTAATGCTCACCGGGGACAGCCTGTGGATCGTGGCCCTGCTGTTAGGTTTCTGGGGAATGCTGGCAACTGCGGCCCCCACGGGCTGGTGGACGTGGATAGCCCGTACGTTACCGGAAGATGCCGAGGCTGGCGGCGGGCTAATGGTCGCGGTGATTCAACTCTCTATTGCGCTTGGCTCAACGGCGGGTGGCGTGGTGTTTGATACCTTTGGCTGGCAGAGCACCTTCGCTTTAAGCAGCATATTACTCCTGAGTGCAGGGGTGCTGACTTTTACGACGTCGCGCCATCGGAAATAAGGCATTATATTAACAGGGTTGTTTTATTTAATTACAAAACCTCGCTCACCTCCCGTTGAAATAATAATTAAGCAATATCCTGGTCAGCCAGCGACATCGCTTTGTTAGCTTGAGCGTTCAGGCAAAGCTCAAACCGGAGGTATTCTTTGCTGATTAAATTAAAGAAAGAACGAACGCATCAGGAGGATCGTCGTCTTGCCCTCTGGCTGGCGACCTCCGCGGGACTGCTGAATGCCATTGCGCTGGGCGCGTTCGGTTTTTTTCCCTCTCATATGACGGGCAATACCTCGCAGCTATCCAGCGAAGTTTCCTCCACCGATCTCAGCGATATTCTTTTCTTTGGTGCCATTATTCTTTCGTTTGTATCAGGTGCCATCGCTGCGCGGATTATTGTTATCTGGGGGATTATCCATAACGTCAGGCTGGTATTCAGCCAGGTTCTGTTTGTTGAAGGGCTATTACTGGCCGGGGTATCCCTGTACGAAATGTATTTTCACTCCTTCGCCACGAATCAGGAGATTATTATTTTCCTGTGCGGGTTGATGGGAATTCATAATTCCACCTCCACTCAACTATCCGGCGGTCGGGTGAGATCCACGCACATCACCGGCACGCTGACCGATGCGGGCATTTCGCTGGCCTCCGTTATGGTCGCCATGCTGCGCCGGGATTACTCCAAAGATACGGCCGCGCAAAAGAGTCAGCTCAAAACCCATTTAACTACCCTTTTCTCCTTTATCAGCGGCGGGATCGCGGGGCTGATCCTGTTCAGAGAGTTTGGATTCCACGCGATGCTGGCGCTGGGCCTGTTGCTGGTAATCGTCGCCGCCTTCTCTATCGTCCGCATCTCGTGGCGCGTACGCAAGGTGCGCGCCGCGCTCAGTCGACAGGTATAATCAGCACGCTTTATGTGACGTTGTCACGTAAGGCGTACTTCTTTAAGACTATTCTGCCTGCCCACTGACAGCCCTTATGCCATAAGGCTTCACTCAGGTTGTCACTAATTTCATAGGGTTACTGATTTACCCCCTTCGCTGGAACCCTTCCGTTTCGCTTGCTATAGGTGAAGTACCCCTGCCGAAACATGGCATAACAACAGGCAACCGGTGGTTGCTATAACGCATGCGCACAGGGAGACACACCGCAATGCACCCATTACTTAAACGTTCGCTGCTTTTTGTCGGCGCGATTATCGTGGTTCTCGCTCTCCTCACTTGGGGAATTGGACTGGAGACGATTAAGGCGCGCCAGGTTGACCTGATTTATCTCGGGCAACAGCACCTGATTCTGGTCTTTTCATCCATGTTCTTTGCCCTGCTGGTGGGCATTCCAAGCGGTATTCTGCTGAGCCGTCCGGCCGCACGTGGTATCGCCGAATATGTGATGCAAATCTTTAACGTGGGCAACACCCTGCCGCCGCTGGCCGTTCTGGCACTGGCGATGGTGGTGATTGGCATCGGTGATAAACCGGCCATTATCGCCCTCTTTCTGGCCTCTCTGCTGCCGATTGTGCGTAACACCTATGCCGGGCTGTGCTCTGTTCCCGCGTCGTTGCTGGAAGCGGCAAACGGCATCGGCATGACCAAATGGCAGCGCCTGCGTCAGGTTGAGATCCCAAACGCGTGGCCGGTGATGCTTTCCGGTATTCGCATTGCCACTGCGATTAACGTCGGTACCGCACCGCTGGCATTCCTGATTGGCGCCAGCAGCTACGGCGAGCTGATTTTCCCGGGGATCTATCTGAATGATTTCCCGACGCTGATCCTGGGCGCGGCGGCCACCGCCCTGTTCGCCCTGATTCTGGATACGCTGCTGGCGGCACTGGGCCGATTACTGAGCCCGCATCTCGCGCGATAATTATAACAAGGAGCTTCTATGAGACTGTTTTCCGGGCTGACGGCGCTATGCGCCGCCGCGCTCTTCACCAGCCAGGCGCTCGCCGCGCCGCTGATCCTGGCCACCAAGAGCTTTACCGAGCAGCACATTCTCTCGGCCATGACCGTGCAGTATCTGCAAAAGAAAGGGTTTCAGGTGCAGCCGCAGACCAATATTGCAACGGTGATTTCCCGTAACGCGATGATCAACAAGCAGATTGATATGACCTGGGAGTATACCGGCACCTCGTTGATCATCTTCAACCACATCAACAAACGCATGTCGCCGCAGGAATCGTACGAGACGGTGAAACGCCTCGATGCGAAGCACGGTCTGGTGTGGCTTAAACCTGCCGATATGAACAATACCTATGCCTTTGCCATGCAGCGCAAGCGCGCCGAGGCTGAACATATCAATACCATGTCTGAGATGGTGGCAAAGATTGAGCAGATCCGTAAAACCGATCCGGATAACAACTGGCTGCTGGGCCTTGACCTGGAATTTGCCGGGCGCAGCGACGGGATGAAACCGTTGCAGGCGGCCTACAACATGGAGCTGGACCGCCCGCAGATCCGCCAGATGGATCCGGGCCTGGTCTATAACGCGGTGCGCGACGGGTTTGTCGATGCGGGGCTGATTTACACCACCGACGGGCGCGTAAAGGGCTTCGATCTTAAAGTGCTGGAAGACGATAAAGGCTTCTTCCCGAGTTACGCCGTGACGCCAGTTGTTCGGAAAGACACGCTGGAGGCTAATCCGGGGCTTGAGGAGGCGCTGAACACCCTCTCAGCCCAGCTCAATAACGACGTTATCACCGAACTGAATAAGAAGGTGGATATCGACCATCAGTCACCGCAGCAGGTCGCCCGTGATTTCCTGCGTAGCAAACAGTTGCTGTAGGAGGCGCTATGGAGACGATTCACTATATTCTCGACAACTGGGACTATCTCTTAACCCTGACGCTGCAACACCTGTGGCTGGTGGCGCTCGCCGTGGGCCTGGCGATTATTATTGGCGTGCCGCTGGGCATTTTAATTGTCCGCCATAAATGGCTGGCAACGCCGGTGCTGGGGATTGCCACCATTGTGCTCACCATCCCGTCAATTGCGCTTTTCGGCCTGATGATCCCGCTCTTTTCGCTGATCGGTCAGGGCATTGGCGCCCTGCCCGCGATTACGGCGGTGTTCCTCTATTCGCTGCTGCCGATTGTGCGTAACACCCACACGGCACTCGACAGCCTGCCGCCGGGCCTGCGTGAAGCGGGACGCGGCATCGGCATGACCTTCTGGCAGCGTCTGCGCTGGGTGGAAATCCCGATGGCGTTGCCGGTGATTTTTGGCGGCATCCGCACCGCCGTGGTGATGAACATCGGCGTCATGGCGATTGCCGCCGTGATCGGTGCGGGCGGGCTGGGCCTGCTGCTGCTTAACGGTATTGGCGGGAGTGATATTCGTATGTTGATTGCGGGCGCGCTGATGATTTGTCTTTTAGCGATTGTGCTCGACTGGTTGCTGCACCGTTTGCAGGTGGTACTGACTCCGAAGGGGATTCGATAATGATAAAACTGGAAAACCTCACCAAACAATTTTCACAGAAACACGGCCAGACGTTTAAGGCCGTCGACAACGTCAACCTGAACGTGCCTGAAGGGGAAATGTGCGTGCTGCTCGGCCCGTCCGGCTGCGGGAAAACCACTACCCTGAAGATGATCAACCGTCTCATTACGCCAAGCAGCGGGACGATCCTGATTAACGGCGAAGACACCAGCGGAATGGACACCGTGACCCTGCGTCGCAACATTGGCTACGTGATCCAGCAAATTGGCCTGTTCCCCAACATGACCATCGAAGAGAACATTACCGTCGTGCCGCGCATGCTGGGCTGGGATAAAGCGCGCTGTAAATCCCGTGCCGAGGAGCTGATGGATATGGTGGCAATGGATCCGCATAAATTCCTTCACCGCTATCCGCGCGAAATGTCCGGCGGTCAGCAGCAGCGTATCGGCGTCATCCGCGCGCTGGCAGCGGATCCTCCGGTCCTGCTGATGGATGAACCGTTCGGCGCGGTCGACCCGATTAACCGTGAGGTGATCCAGAACCAGTTCCTGGAGATGCAGCGCAAGCTGAAAAAGACCGTGATGCTGGTGAGCCACGATATTGACGAAGCGCTGAAGCTGGGCGACCGTATTGCCGTCTTCCGTCAGGGACGTATCGTGCAGTGCGCCAGCCCGGACGAGCTGCTGGCGAAACCCGCGAATGAGTTTGTTGGCTCGTTTGTTGGTCAGGACCGGACGTTGAAACGCCTGCTGCTGGTATCGGCGGGCGACGTCACCGACCAGCAGCCTACCATTACGGTACGCGAATCGACGCCGCTGCCGGAGGCCTTCGCCACCATGGATGACAACGATATTCGCGCCATTACCGTGGTTGATGAGCACGGCAAACCGCTCGGCTTTGTGAAGCGCCGCGAAGCGCGTAACGCCAGCGGCAGCTGCGGGGATATTCTGCATCCGTTCCGCATGACCGGTAAGGCCGAGGATAACCTGCGCGTGGTGCTTTCTCGCCTGTATGAGAGCAACACCAGCTGGATGCCGATTGTGGACGAGGACGGACGCTATAACGGCGAAATATCCCAGGATTATATTGCGGAGTATTTGAGCTCAGGGCGTACGCGCCGGGCGTTGAATATTCATAGCGAGAGTTAAGCATTCAGGCCGGGTACTGCCCGGCCTTTTTCCGCACGCATACCTTTTGCTAACCTCCCGATTTACCGCCACAATATTGTATCGTCCCCGTTAAATCACGACTTCATGCAACGTCTTCACGCTTACCCCGACATCCGCGCGATGTTTCGTCGTCTCCTGATTGCTACCGTCACCGGCGTGCTGGCGGCGCTGGCCGTTGCGGTGTTCCGCCACAGCATGTATCTGCTGGAGTGGCTATTTCTCAGCAACGAAAGCGGAAGTCTGGTGAACGCCGCAGCCGCGTTATCACCCTGGCGGCGGGCGCTGACGCCTGCGCTGGGTGGTCTGGCCGCGGGAATGCTACTGTGGGGATGGCAGCGCATGACGGCACAACGTCCCCACGCCCCCACCGATTATATGGAAGCGCTTGAGACGGGTGACGGCCAGTTTGATTACGGCGCCAGCCTGGTGAAATCCCTCGCGTCGTTGCTGGTGGTCGCCAGCGGCAGCGCCATCGGCCGTGAAGGCGCCATGATCCTGCTTGCTGCCCTCGCCGCCTCCTTTTTTGCACAACGTTGTACGCCGAAATCCGAATGGAAACTGTGGATCGCCTGCGGTGCCGCCGCCGGGATGGCCAGCGCCTATCATGCGCCGCTGGCGGGCAGCCTGTTTATCGCAGAGATCCTGTTTGGCACGCTGATGCTGGCCTCCCTCGGCCCAGTGGTGATTGCTGCTGTAGTGGCCCTGCTGACCACGCGCCTGTTAAGTCCCGGCGCGAATACGCTATATGATGTCCATCTCAGCGAGATGCTTACGGCGGTGGATTATTTCCTGATCGTTGGCGTGGGTCTGCTGGCTGGCGTTTGCGGCCCGCTGCTGATGTGGCTGATGGCGGCCAGCCACAGGCTGTTTCTGCGTCTCAAACTTTCACCGCCGTGGCAGCTGGCGCTGGGTGGTCTGATCGTAGGGCTGCTGTCGCTGCTGACGCCGAAGGTATGGGGGAATGGCTATAGCGTGGTTCAGGCGTTTTTGCAGTCGCCGCCGCTGCTGTCGGTGATTGCTGGCGTCTTTATTTGCAAACTGCTGGCGGTGCTGGCAAGCAGCGGGTCCGGCGCGCCGGGAGGCGTGTTCACGCCAACCTTGTTTGTCGGTATGGCAACGGGAATGCTGTTTGCGCAGATCTTTGCGCTGTGGTTTCCTGGCTCTGAGACGGCGATCCTGCTCGGGCTGGCGGGTATGGCGACGCTGCTCGCCGCCACAACGCATGCGCCAATCATGTCGGCCTTGATGGTATGTGAGATGACCGGGCAGTATTTTTTACTTCCCGGTTTGCTGGTTGCCTGTGTTGTGGCGTCGGTATTGTCGAGAACGCTACGCCACGACTCGATCTACGGCCAGCATACCGCCGAAAGCCGAGAGATCGATGTAGTGCGCTAATTCGCGCTGCTCGGCGCGGGGTAGATAAGGCAGTTCGCCCACCAGCGGGCCAGGCAGCTTTTTGCTCAGCACATCGATGATTTCAGCGTAGTGCGCAAGGCCCGGGTTAATACGGTTCGCCACCCAACCAATCAGCGGCAGGCCGTCATTAGCGATAGCCTGCGCCGTCAGCAAGGCATGGTTGATGCACCCTTCCTGAATGCCCACGACCATAATCACCGGCAACTGCTCCTGCACCACCCATTCGGAAAGGGGACGTAAATCGTTCATCAGGCTGCGCCAGCCGCCGGTCCCTTCAACGACAACGTGGTCAACCTTTTCACTCAGATTTGCCAGGCCATCAGAAAGCAGGCTGTAGTTGATAAGCCCACTGTGAGCGACGCTGCTTTCCTCTTCGCTTAAGGCGATAGGATTAACGGCATCATAAGGCAGTTCCAGAGACGAGACGCTTTGCAGAACCAGGGCATCCTTATTGCGCAGCCCTTCTGGCGTCTCTTTACTGCCTTTTGCAACCGGCTTGTATCCTGCAACGCGTTTACCGCTTGCCGCCAGGGCCTGAAGTAACGCGCGGGATACGACTGTCTTCCCGACAGACGTATCCGTACCAGTAATAAAGAAACGCTTAAGCATGACTCATTCCACCTCTTGGGTATGCTTCAAAATATAAACCAGGTAAATAATTCAGTGGGGAAAGTCTACGGGATGCGTGCGCTACCGGGCTTGAGATAGCGCAATTTTTCGTACATCTCTGGAAAAGAGTTAGCCCTGTAGCAAACGAATCAGTAACGAGCCGTTGTACATCGCATCTTTTACCAGCGCGGCGCCGGCCATCGTACCCTGGTTGGAAAATTGCGTACTTTCGACCACGATGTTTTTACTGTACGCGGGAAGCGCCTGCTGATTGATGCAGGCGGAAATCGCCGGAAAGAGGATATCCGCCGCCTGGCTGAGCGGGGAGCCGATCAGTATTTTTTGCGGGTTAAACAGGTTCACCATAATGGCCAGAATGCGCCCGACATTATTGCCCACGCCGGTAATAATGTCCTTCGCCAGCAGATCGCCCTGCCTTGCCGCAGCGCACAGTGCCTCGACGCTTAAGGGTTGACCGTGCAGCGTGGAGCTCATCGACTGGCTGAGCCGCACCTGCGCCAGCTCCAGCACGCTTTCGACGCTGGCAATCGTCTCCAGACAGCCATGGTTACCGCAGTAGCAGCGTTTTCCGTACGGATCGACCTGCGTATGGCCGATCTCCACCAGGCTACTGCTGCCAGCATGCAACAGACGCCCGTCGGTGATCACACCTGCGCCAACGTTATGATCAATCACCACCTGAATTACGTCGCGCGCGCCCCGGGAGGCACCAAACAATGCCTCCGCCATCGTCCAGGCGCTGATATCATGCTGAATGTAGACCGGCACACCGGTGTGGTTTTCCAGCACGTCGCCCAGCGGCATCTCTTTGACGTTTTCATAAAACGGCATGCGGTGCACAATGCCATTTTCGGTATCAATAATTCCCGGCAGGGTGATCGCAATCGCCGTTAAACGTTCAAGACGCTGCTGGTGACGAATAAAGAACTGGTCGATGTGGGTCAGAATGGCATCGAGAAGTGGTTGCTCTGCATTAAGCGGGAGTTCCAGCCGGTCTTCCACCACCAGCTTGCTGCTGAGGTCGCGCAGCGCGAGGAAGATTTCCCCGCGGCTAATCCGCAGCGACAGGTAGTGCCAGGCTTCCGTTTCCACCACCAGCCCTACCGCCGGACGGCCACGGCTGCCCGGCTCCTGAATTTCTGTCTCCTGAACCAGATGGGCTTCCAGCATTTCGCGGACAATCTTGGTAATACTGGCGGGTGCCAGTTGTGCCAGGCGCGAAAGATCGATACGCGAAACCGGACCAAGCTGATCAATCAGGCGATAAACGGCACCCGCGTTGGTCTGCTTGATCTGATCGATATGCCCTGGCTGACTATCAGCAACCACCTCGTACTCCCTTATTTTCGAGCTTCGAAATAAACTGAGGGCTATGGTGAAGCACTTCAATGGCTGACGTCAAATTTTTACTTAGCCATGTGATTTACTGCACATTTTCGCCCACTTTTCCCTATAAATAATGCCCGCGAGAAGCGGTAATTAATTGTTCTTTGAAACGCTGTGCCGCATGGCTCTGTTCATGATGTTTAGACCACACCAGCCACATCTCTGATACTGCATCCTGCTCGGCTATCTTCACCCAGCGCATTTCCGCCAGTTGTACCCGTTTAAATGAGGCCGGGAGAATCGACACGCCAAGCCCTGCGGCAACGAGACCAATGATCGTCATGGCTTCCCCCACCTCCTGCGCGATAGTCGGGACAAGGCCATATCGCCGCATCAGACCAAGAATATCGTCATACAACCCGGTACCCACCTGTGGGTCAAAAAAGACAAACGGCTCTTTCGCCAGTTCAGCCAGCGAGACGCTGTGCTGCGCGGCGAGCGGATGATCCCGGGGGATCATCGCCATCAGCGGTTCGCGGAGGATCACCTGCCACGCCAGGGTATCAGGCAACTGCGTGTTACGCATCAGCCCCAGGTCGAGCGATCCTTCGTTAAGCGGCGATATCTGCTCCCGGGTATTTATTTCGCGCGTCTGAATATGCACATCCGGAAAGTTACGGCGAAACGAGGATAGCGTTTGTGAAACAGCGCTGATAAAGGGGGCCGATGAGGTAAACCCGATGCGCAGCTCCCCCGTCTCCCCAAGATAAAGCCGTTCCGCTCTGGCGGCGGCGTCCTCCACCATACTCAGGATCTGCCGGCTATCGGCGAGAAACTGTTTTCCCGCCGCCGTCAGGCTCACGCTGCGGTTGGTTCGCGCCAGCAGACGCGCCCCGACCTGCTGCTCCAGGATCTGGATCTGCTGGCTTAGCGGTGGCTGAGAGATATTCAGCCTTGCCGCCGCACGACCAAAATGCAGCTCTTCGGCGACGGCGACAAAATAGCGCAGATGGCGCAGCTCGATATTCATATTTTTAAAGTATCATTTGAGATTATTAATATATTAGACAGAATATTTACATTTTCCTACCCTAATCTTGTGGTCATACCCGTCACCAGAAACCACGGGGATGTTTAAGCAAGGATTATGTGTGAGCCGTACAACGACCGTTGATATCGCGCCGGCCAGCGACATTGATGATTTACCCGCAGCACCGCAGCCGGTTCAGTTTATTAAACGTGGTACCCCCCAGTTTATGCGCGTCACGCTGGCGCTCTTCTCAGCGGGTCTCGCCACTTTTGCCCTGCTCTACTGCGTTCAGCCGATCCTGCCGGTCCTGTCGCATGAATTTGGCGTGTCGCCAGCCAGCAGCAGTATTTCGCTCTCCATTTCAACCGGGATGCTGGCGATCGGTCTGCTGTTCACCGGGCCACTTTCGGATGCCATCGGACGTAAGCAGGTCATGGTAACGGCGTTAATGCTGGCCTCCGTGTGTACCTTGCTGTCCACCATGATGACCAGCTGGCACGGCATTCTGGTCATGCGCGCGCTGATTGGGTTATCCCTCAGCGGCGTGGCGGCGGTCGGGATGACCTATCTCAGCGAGGAGATCCACCCGAGCTTCGTGGCCTTCTCCATGGGGCTGTACATTAGCGGGAACTCTATCGGCGGGATGAGCGGACGCCTGCTCAGCGGTGTATTTACTGATTTCTTTAACTGGCGCATTGCGCTGGCGGTTATCGGCTGCTTCGCCCTCGCTTCGGCGCTGATGTTCTGGAAAATCCTGCCGGAATCGCGCCATTTCCGCCCGACCTCCCTGCGTCCGAAAACGTTATTTATCAACTTTCGTCTGCACTGGCGCGATCAAGGGCTGCCCCGTTTGTTCCTGACCGGTTTCCTGCTGATGGGCTCGTTCGTGACGCTGTTCAACTACATTGGCTATCGTCTGATGCTTTCACCGTGGCATCTTAGCCAGGCATTGGTGGGTTTGCTCTCTGTGGCATATCTCACCGGGACATGGAGTTCGCCAAAAGCGGGCGCCATGACCGCGCGCTTCGGTCGTGGTCCGGTGATGCTGGTTTCCACCGCCGTGATGCTGTTCGGACTGCTGATGACGCTTTTCTCTTCCCTGTGGCTGATTTTTGCCGGAATGCTGCTCTTCTCTGCGGGCTTCTTTGCCGCGCATTCCGTTGCCAGCAGCTGGATTGGCCCACGCGCGCGCCGCGCCAAAGGTCAGGCTTCGTCACTGTATCTGTTCAGTTACTATCTCGGTTCCAGCATAGCCGGTACGCTCGGCGGGGTGTTCTGGCATAACTACGGCTGGAACGGCGTGGGCGGATTTATCGCGCTGATGTTGTGCGCGGCACTGCTGGTGGGCGCGAGCCTGCATAAACGACTGCATTAACATTCAGCCCTCTTCGTGTTTAAATCGAGCCGATGCTAATTTTTGTCATCGGCTGATTCAGACACGAGGACTTCATGAAAAACAATAACTATCAACAACTCACCCGCACCTTCCAGCGCCTCTCCCGCTTCTCGCACCTCTCCTCCATCGCCAGCTGGGACATGTTCACCATGATGCCGCCAGGCGGCAGCGCCGCGCGCGGTGAAGCGCTGGCGGAGATGAGCGTCCTGCAACATCAGATCCTGACCGATAAAAAAGTGGGTGAATGGCTGGCGGCGGCGGCAGACGAAGATCTGAATGACGTTGAGCAAGCCAACCTGCGTGAAATGACACGCCACTACCAGCAGGCCACTTTACTGCCGGAATCGCTGGTGGAGGCCAAATCGCTGGCGGGCAGCAGGTGTGAACACGCGTGGCGCACTCAGCGTCTGGCCAACGACTGGCAGGGCTTTTCAGCCAACCTGAAAGAGGTGGTGAAACTCAGTCGTGAAGAGGCCCGCCTGCGCGCTGAGGCTAAAGGCTGCACGCCTTACGACGCGCTGCTGGATATCTTTGAACCCGACATGACCAGCGCTCGCCTGGATGTGCTGTTCGGCGATCTGAAGTCCTGGCTGCCGGAGCTGCTGGCAAAGGTTGTGGAAAAACAGGCTCAACGATCGTTCGTTCCGCCACAGGGTCCCTTCCCGACCGCCACGCAGCGCGAGCTGGGCCTGGAAGCGATGAAAATGCTTGGCTTCGATTTTAACGGCGGTCGTCTGGACGTTAGCGCCCACCCGTTCTGCGGCGGCGTGCCGGAAGATGTGCGTATCACCACGCGTTACGATGAAGATGAACTGCTCAGCGCGCTTTTCGGCGTGATCCACGAAACCGGACATGCCCGCTACGAGCAAAACCTTCCGCGAGCGTGGGCCGGCCAGCCCGTTGCGCTGGCGCGCTCTACGGCGATCCATGAATCCCAGAGCTTGTTCTTTGAAATGCAGCTGGGCCGCAGCGACGCTTTCCTGAAGCATCTGCTTCCGGCGGTTCATGCCCGTTTCGGTAGCCAGGCGGCATTCAGCGAAGAGAATTTTATTGCCTGGAACCAGCGCGTGAAGCCGGGCTACATCCGCGTTGATGCGGATGAAGTGAGCTATCCGGCGCATGTGGTGCTGCGCTATGAGATCGAGCGCGCGCTAATCAATGGCGAAATTGAAGTCGATGATATTCCCGCGTTATGGGATGAGAAAATGCAAGCCTGGCTTGGGTTATCCACCAAAGATAACTACCGCAACGGCTGTATGCAGGATATCCACTGGACCGACGGCGGTTTTGGCTACTTCCCGTCTTACACGCTGGGGGCAATGTATGCGGCACAGCTGTTCCATGCCGCCAAAACTGCGCTGCCCGGGTTGCAGGCATCCATTGCCGGGGGCGATTTCTCGGCGCTGTTTGACTGGCTGCGTCAGAATATCTGGCAGCACGGCAGCCGTTTCAACACGTCGCAGCTCATCACCCAGGCTACAGGTGAAGATCTGAATATCCGCTACTTCCGCGAACACCTGACGTCCCGCTATCTGTAACCGAACGCGCCGGGGGGCCCACCCCGGCGTTGTACATATGGTTACACGCCGATACCAATCACTCACGGAAACCCCGAATTTACAGGGATATAGTTATTTCAACGGCCCCGCAGTGGGGTTAAATGAGAAACCAAATTCGAGGGTATGAAAATGAAAAAAGTATTAGCTCTGGTTGTTGCCGCTGCTATGGGTCTGTCTTCCGCTGCATTCGCGGCTGAAACTACCGCCACCGCAGCGCCTGCGGCATCCACCGCTGCTCCGGCCAAAACGGTTCACCATAAAAAACATCACAAAGCGGCTAAACCAGCGGCAGAACAGAAAGCGCAAGCCGCGAAAAAGCACCATAAAAAAGCGGCAAAACCTGCGGTAGAGCAGAAAGCCCAGGCGGCTAAAAAACATCACAAAAAAGCGGCAAAACACGAAGCGGCTAAACCTGCTGCACAGCCAGCAGCGTAAGAGTACAAGCTTAACCGTGCCCTTCGGGGCACGTTGGTAAACCGGCGCTGAACGGGTTTGCGGTCAGCGCCGTTTTTTTATCCGGAGGGCGTATGCTGCGGCGCTATCGGTTTGAGTTCATTCTTATCCTGCTAATTTTATGCGCGCTCATCGCCAGCCACTTTTATCTTTCCTGAATGTAGCACGCTGATTTTACTCCCACTTTCTCGCCGTCGCGTCTATAGTATTTTCATAGGGTTCACTTTTAATAATCATAATTACCCCCACCAGAGTGTGATATGCGTAAATCTGTTGTGTTGTTACTGGGAACGTTTAGCCTTTTTGCTGGCTTTTCACATGCGGATGATGGCGACGATGACGCCATTAGCGCCAAAGAGGTAAAGACGCTGTTTTTTGGTCATGACGATCGTACGCGTGTCACCGATCCTACCGAATCGCCCTGGGATGCCATCGGGCAACTGGAAACCGCCAGCGGCAATTTATGTACCGCGACCCTCATTACGCCACGCCTTGCGCTGACGGCGGGTCATTGCCTGTTAATGCCGCCTGAAGGCAAACCGGATAAAGCGATCGCCCTGCGCTTTGTGTCGCAAAAAGGAATATGGCGCTACGAAATTCACGGTATTGAGGGGCGGGTGGATCCGTCGCTTGGCAAACGCCTGAAACCGGATGGCGATGGCTGGATTGTGCCGCCCGGGGCGGCCTCCTGGGATTTCGGGCTGATCGTTTTACGTTATCCGCCGTCCGGGATCACCCCGCTGCCGCTCTTTGATGGCGATAAAGCCGCGCTCACCGCCGCCCTGAAAGCCGCCGATCGAAAAGTGACGCAGTCAGGCTACCCTGTTGATCACCTCGATTCGCTGTACACCCATACGGACTGCGTGGTGACGGGCTGGGCGCAAAACAGCGTACTGTCGCATCAGTGCGATACGCTACCGGGTGATAGCGGATCGCCCCTGATGTTAAAAACCGATAACGGCTGGCAGCTGATTGGCGTTCAGAGT